>PABA01000074.1 GCA_002699025.1 Sandaracinus sp.
GATAACCCCTGAGTACGGGGAGGACACGGCCCACCCCCCAACGCTACCGGGCGGTGGGGTAGAGAGGTGGAGGAAGAGAAGATCGTAGGGCTCGGGCGATCGCCGCGGCAGTTGTGTCACGTTCGCCCTCGCCCTCGCCGACCCCCGCGGCCGGCCCGGGCGGCCCCGCTTCCAGCGAGAGCAGAAGCCCCCAGCGCCCGGAGGACGAGTCGCCCGTCAGCCGCAGGTCGAGCGAGAGGTAGCAGCCGCCCCCAGCGCCCGGAGGACGAGTCGCCCGTCAGCCGCAGGTCGAGCGAGAGAGAGCAGAAGGCCCCAGCGCCCGGAGGACGAGTCGCCCGTCAGCCGCAGGTCGAGCGAGAGAGAGCAGCCGCCCCCAGCGACCGGACCGTCGCCCGTCAGCCGCGCGAGCGAGAGGTAGCAGACGCCCTCAGCGCCCGGAGGACGAGCCGTCGCCCGTCATCAGCACGCCGTAGAGCTCCGGCCGCCGGTCGCGGAAGAAGCCCCAGCCGGCCCGCGTCTCCGCCAGCGCGTCGAGGTCGAAGCGCGCCAGCGCCACCCCCTCCTCCTCGCGCCCGAGCTCGGCCAGCTTGTCGCCCCGCGCGTCCGCCAGGAAGCTCGACCCGTAGAAGGTGATGCCGTCCTCGACGCCGATCCGGTTCGCCGCGCAGATGGGCATCGCGTTCGCCACCGCGTGCCCGACCATCGCGCGCTGCCACGGGTCCTTCGTGTCCATGGCCGGCATGTGCGGCTCCGAGCCGATCGCCGTCGGGTAGAGCAAGAGCTCCGCCCCGCGCAGCGCCATCGCCCGCGCCGCCTCCGGGAACCACTGGTCCCAGCAGATCCCGACGCCCAGGGTGCCGAAGCGCGTCTTCCACACGCGGAAGCCCGTGTCGCCGGGCCGAAAGTAGAACTTCTCCTCGTAGCCGGGCCCGTCCGGGATGTGGCTCTTCCGGTAGACGCCGAGCAGCCCGCCCCCGGCGTCCACCATCGCCAGGCTGTTGTAGTGGGCCTGCCCGGCCTTCTCGAAGAAGGACACGGGGATCACCACCCCGAGCTCCTTCGCCAGCGCCTGCATGCGCGCGATCGTCGGGTGCCCCTCGACTTCGTGCGCGAGCGCGAAGAAGCGCTCCTCCTCCCGCTGTGGGAAGTAGGGCCCCTCGAAGAGCTCGGGCGGCAGCACGACCTGCGCCCCCTTCGCCGCGGCCGCGCGCACGTGCGCCTCGACCCGCGCCACGTTGGGCTCCTTCTCCGCGTCGTCCAGGCGGCACTGCACCACCGCGACGCACACCTCGCGCTTCTCGCTCACGGCGCGGATCTACCACCGGCGCGCGCGAGCGGCACGGGGACGCTCGTCGGATCGCCATGCGCCGGCCGGGCGCCGCTCGAGCGGAGCGCGCCCACGCGGAGCGACCCGGGGGCGGTCGGGAGCTGCGCGTCGAAGGGGTGCTCGGAGACGACGCGCTCGCCGGCGCGGAGCTTCGCCGGCGAGACGCGCCCCCCGAAGAGCAGATCGACGCGGCGCGGGCGGCGCCCTTCGCCGAGGCGGAGCGCGAGGTCCGCGGGGCAGGGGCCGTGCGCGTGGAGGTGGAGCCGGAGGCCGCGCGCGGTCTCGGTCGCGTGGGTGATCGAGAGGCAGCCGGTGAGGCGCTGCGCGCCCTCTTCGCGGGGCGCCGGGTCCGGCGGCGCCCGGTCCTCGTGGCCGCGCGCGAGGAGCAGCCAGGGGCCGCGCTGCGCCACGACGCCCCAGCCCGTCCGCGCCTGCCAGGCGCGGACGCCCGGCTCCTCGCTCGTGCGCAGGAGCGTCTCCTGGTGCGCGTAGCGATCGCGGTGGCCGACGTCGAGCACGACCAGGTCGGCGTTCCGATCGGGCGGCGGCGCGCGGTGGATGCGCGGCCGCTCGGCGAGGTGGGCCAGGAGCGGGTCGGGCGCCTGGAGCGCGTGGGGGGCGCCGGCCTCCGCGTCGAGCGCGCGGATGGCCTCGACGATCGCCTCGCTCGCGTCCGTGCGCGCGTCGGGCCGGTAGGCGGCGGCGAAGGGCGAGGGGCCGGCGAGCACGAAGCCGGCAGGCAGCGCGAGGGCGAGGAGCGCGAAGGCGGGGCGGCGGAGGCGCGGCCAGCGGCGGAGCGCGTCGCCGAGGCCGACGAGGAGCGCGGCGACGAGCACCGGGAGGGCCGGCGTGAGGTAGTGGGAGTCGAGGTTGGGCGTCGTCGGGAAGACGCTGAGCAGGTTGATGGCGAGGATGGGCGCCGCCGGGAGGAGCCAGCGGCCGCCGAGGAGCGGGAGGAGCGCGAGCGGGGCGAGGACGCGCGGGAGGTAGCTGGCCTTCCGCGGCTGGGCGAGGTGCGCGAGGACGCGGCCGGGCTCGCTCAGCCAGGTGCGGAGGGCCTCGCCGGGGGTGTCGCCCCAGGGCCCGAAGTGGAGGTGGAAGGAGCCCTCGGCGGGCGCGAAGCGCGGGTGGAGCACGAGGGCGAAGAGGAGGAGCCAGGCGAGCGCGCCGAGGCCGAGGCCGAGGGCGAAGCGGCGGCCGAGCCCGCGCCAGGCCGCGAGGGGGGCGACGAGGAGCAGCACGAGGGCGAGGTCTTCGCGGCAGGCGAGCACGCCGAGGCAGGCGAGGAGCAGGCCGCGCCGGTCGCCGGCGTCGAGGCGCTCGAGGGCCGCGGCGAGAGGCCAGACGGCGAGGCTGCCCGGATGCACCTCGTAGGTGGCGACGTGGGCCACGTTCGGGTGGAGCAGGAGGGCGAGGGCGCCGAGCCACCAGCCGGCGCGGCCGAGGCGGCGCTCGCCGAGGCGCCCGAGGGCGGCGGCGGCCCCGGCGAAGGCGGCGCCCTGCGCGAAGACGAGCACGGGGACGGTGCCGAAGAGGTGGCCGAGGGCGCCGAGGGGGACGAGCACGGGCGAGACGTGGAGGCCGAGGACGGAGGTCTCGAGGAAGGGGTCCCAGAGGTCGAGCTGGGAGGTGCCCCAGGCCATGCGCGTGTAGAAGGCGAGGTCGAAGGTGCGGTTGTGGAAGGTCGCGAAGCGCGCGTAGGCGAAGCCGCCGAGGGCGAGGGCGGAGAGGGCGAGCACCAGCCGGCGGACGACCCGCTCGCGGCGGGGGCCGAGTCGCTCGGTCGGGGGCGCGTCGCTCGCGGGCGGCCTTCCGGCGGCGGCGTGGTCGCGCGGGTCGTCGCCCGGCTCGTCCGCCCGCTCGCGCGGAGCGCCTTCCGCCCGCCGCTCCCTCGCCGCCATCGCGACCCCCATAGCAGGGCGGCGTTCCGGCCGCTCGCCGGCGCGGGCGGGACGCGCGTCACTCGGGCCCACGCCGGGCTCGGGCAGGCCGCGAGGCGCTCGTGGAGCCCCGGCCCCGCGCCGGAGTGACTGGTCGGGGCTCGGCTCGGGCATGGGTCGGGCTCGGCTCGGGCATGGGTCGGGCGTCTCCTGGGTCTCCGTGGCGTCGCCTCGGCCACTGGGGCAGGATGGCAGCCGTGCGTCACCTGCTCTTCGCCTCGCTCGTCCTCGCGGCCGCCTGCGCGTCGCAGGAGGAGCTCGACCAGACCCGCGCCGACCTCGCCGCGAAGAGCGACGAGGTGGAGACGCTCCGGGCGGAGGTGCAGGCGCTCCGCGACGAGGTCGATCAGCTCCGGCAGCGCGTCGAGACGATGGAGTCGCAGCCGGCCGTGACGGTGACCTCCGGCACGCTCGGCGGCGTCGCCGGCCTCGGGCAGCTCGGCGGGCCGCAGGTCGACCCGGCGGCCCAGGCCGAGCGCGAGCGGCAGGCGCAGGAGATGGTCGACGGGCTCCTGCAGGGCTTCGGGCAGCTCTTCCGCCAGGCCGGCGCGACCGGCACGCCCTCGATGATGCTCGGCGGGCCCGGCGGCGCCGACCCGAGCGACTCGAGCGGCGCGGGCTCGAGCGCGAGCGGCATGGGCGGCGCGAGCTCCATGGGCGGGGTCGTCGATCTGCCCCCGCCGCCTCCCTGAGCCCCGAAGAGCGCGCGGCCGCGCTGGCGAAAAAACCGGGCCCGCGCCATCGAAGATCGTTCGGAGCGATCCCCTCCGAGCCGCCGCTCGTTCGACCGTCCCGGAGCGACCCCGGCGTTCGTTCGGCGGCGCCGCGAGTCGGCCTCGGCGGGCCCTCGCGCGGCGCTCCGGCGGGTCGAGCGAGCCGTGCGGGACTGTGGTACTCGTCCTTCGGGTGTCCCGGGGTTCGCGGGGCGCGACGAACGACGAGGGTGTCATGAGCGAGTGGAAGATCGAGATCGAGCGCTGCCCCGAAGACCGGCGCCAGCCCATCCCCACCGACGGCTCGAAGCTCGGCTTCGGGCGCCTCTTCACCGACCACTACTTCCGCTGCCGCTTCGATCGCGAGCACGGCTGGCACGACGCGAAGATCGTCCCGCGCACGGCCCTCGACCTCGACCCGGCGGCCATGGTGCTCCACTACGGCCTCGAGGTCTTCGAGGGGCTCAAGGCCTACCGCGCCGAGGGTGACTCGGTGCACCTCTTCCGGTGGCGCAAGAACGCCGAGCGCCTCCAGCGGAGCGCCGCGCGCCTCGAGATGGAGGCGCCGCCGGTGGAGCTCTTCGGCGCCGGCGTGCGCGCCCTGGTCGAGCTCGAGAAGGACTGGGTGCCGAAGGCCGAGGGCTGCTCGCTCTACATCCGGCCGACGCTCGTCGCGAGCGACCCCTTCCTGGGGGTCCGCCCGGCCGACGAGTTCCTCTTCTACGTGCTCTGCTCGCCTGTCGGCGCCTACTACGCGACCGGCTTCCAGCCGACGCGCATCCTGGTGGAGGAGCACGACGTGCGCGCCGTCGAGGGCGGCACCGGCGAGGCGAAGACCGGTGGCAACTACGCGGCCTCGCTGCGGGCTCAGCGGAAGGCGAAGGAGGCCGGCTACACGCAGGTGCTCTGGCTCGACGCGAAGGAGCACCGCTACGTGGAGGAGGTCGGCACCTCCAACATCTTCTTCGAGATCGACGGCAAGGTGATCACGCCTCCGCTCGGCGGGACGATCCTGCCCGGTGTCACGCGTGACAGCGTGCTCCAGCTCCTGAAGCACTGGGACGTGCCCGTCTCCGAGGAGCGGATCACCATCGACGAGGTGCTGAAGGCGTCCGAGGAGGGCCGCCTGGGTGAGGCCTTCGGCACCGGCACGGCCGCCGTCATCTCGCCCGTCGGCGTGCTCGGGTATCGCGGACGAGACATCCGCATCCACGACGAGAAGGTGGGCCCGCTGAGCCAGCGCCTCTACGACGCGCTCACCGGCATCCAGTACCAGCGCGAGCCCGATCCCTTCGAGTGGACCGAGAAGGTCTGCTGAGCGCCAAAGGCGCTCCCCCTGCCCGTGCCCGTGCCCGTGCCCGCAGGCCGAAGGGCCGGAGTTGCGTTCCCCCGAGGCGACACACCCCGAGGACGCGAGAAGCCCTGAGCGCCTCCGGCGCTCCCCCTGCCCGTGCCCGTGCCCGTGCCCGTGCCCGCAGGCCGAAGGGCCAGAGCTGCGCTCCCCCGAGGTAGCACCCGCGACACACCCCCGAGCACCCGAGCGCCCGCGACCGACTCCCTGGCGGGCACGGGCAGGGGCACGGGCACGGGCACGGGGCGACGCGCTAGGGCGCGTCGCAGCAGTCGCAGTCCTCCGGCACCGGTCGCGTCACCTCGTGCACGGTCCGGCCCTCCAGGTCGACGAGGCGGAGGTGGCCGGGCCAGGCGAGGAGGACCCAGGCGCCCTCGGGGGTCTCGATCCAGGCCACGGGGCCCTGGCCGAGCGCGCGGAGGAGCGGGCCCTCGAGCTCGATCGTGGCGAGGGGCGCGTCGGCGTCGCGCCGGGCGAGGGTGATGGTCGTCGGCGCGCCGGGGCAGAGCGGGTCGTCCTCGGCGGGCGGCGAGCGGATCTCGAAGACGACGCGCGTGCCGGGGAACTGGCCGTGGAAAGCTTCGCCCGGCGAGAGCGGCGGCGGACCGTCGTGGTCGGCCTCCACGTAGACGGCGGAGACGTCGGCGCGGGCGAAGCCGACCGCCGGCGCGCCCGGCTGGCAGCCCCGGAGCGAGGCGCCGGCCTCGAGGGCGCAGCGGCCGCTCGGACCGATCAGCGTGAGCGGGCCCTCGACGTCGTCCGGCGGGAGGCCCTGGGCGTCGAGGAGGAAGGCGCGGAGCGCGGGCGGCTCGACGGGGGCGTCGGCGGCCTCGGCGACCGGGGTCGGCTCGGGCGTCGTGGCCGCGGGCGCCGAGGAGGAGCTGCCCCCGCAGGCGAGCGCGAGGGCGAAGAGGACGAGCGGCGCGACGCGCATGGGGGCGGCGTAGCACGGGCGCGCCCCATGGGTCGCGTGCGCTCGCTTCCGCGCGGTCGCTTCCGCGCGGTCGCTGCTCGATGGGGGGCCGCGCCGCTCGGCGGTGAGGGCGCATCGGGCCCTCGTTCGGCGAAGCGAAGACGCGCTGCGGGCCGTCGACGCGCCCTCGCACGAACCTTCGGGTGACGAATCCGAGCCAGGCGGGGCGAGGAGTGTGTACACACTCCTAGGCGGCCTCGAGGACCTCGCGGAGGTGGCGGCGGCCGCGGCAGAGGGTCACGCGCAGGCAGGGGCGGCTCACGCCCATCTTCTCGGCGGCCTCGGCCCGGTCCATCTCCTCGACGCCGCAGAGCTCCACGGCCATGCGCTCGCGTGGGGTGAGCTGGGCGAGGGCTTCCTCGACGCGCTCGGCCCGGCGCCGCGCGTCGAGCTGCCGCACGACGGCTTCTCCGCCGCTGCTCTCCTCGTGCTGCGTCTCCTCGAAGGAGACGGTCGGCTTCCGGTAGCGGTAGAGGTCCGCGATCTTCCGCCGGAGGATCGCCGTGAGCCAGGTCTTCAGCGACGCGCGGCCGGCGAAGCGGGACATGCCCTCGAGCGCGGCGACCCAGGTCTCCTGCACGAGCTCCCGGGCGACGTCGTCGTCCTTCACCCGGCGGCGGGCGTAGCGGAAGAGATCCTGCTCCAGCTCGCGGACGAGGGCGCCGGTCACGGCGGGCGGTTCGTGGTGCTTCTCTCGGGCGGTCGTCATGGGTCCTCCGTCGCTCCCCCTGGAACGGGCGGAGGTGTGAGCAAGCGCCGGGCCAGCGTGCGCCGCCGCGTGATCTGCGGCCGCCCGCCCGCTCTCACCGCCGTGCCCGGACGGGCGTCCGGCGTGCAGGCGGACAGGTGTCCGGGGGGGCCGGACACTCTCGGACACCCTGGCGGACGGGACGCGCGCCGCGCGACGTTCCGTCCTCGCCGCGGCCGCACGGACGCCCACAGCGAAGCTGCCGCACCCGAGCTGGGTGATCGTGAGGCGCTGATCGAGCGGGGTCGGTCGAGCGGGGTCGGTCGAGCGGGGTCGGTCGAGCGGGTGCTCGACCGCGTCTGATCGAGCCGTGGCGTTCGTGCTGGCGCGAGCCGAGCGCCCGCACTCCCCTGCGTCGGCCGGGGGCCCCGAACGCAACGAAGCCGCGCCCCCGCGGAGGGTCCGGCGCGGCTTCGGGTTCACGAGCGATACCTCGCTCGCGGCCTGCTCGCGCTCAGCGGCTGGCGAGCTCCATCCACTGGCGGAGCTCGCCGGTGATGAAGCGCGGCGCCGCCCGCAGCTCGCTCACGTTCCGCGCCCCGACCAGGAGCATCACCGCCCGGATCTCGCGCTCGACCTGGTCGAGGAACGCCTCGGCGCCCTCGGCGCCCCCCTCGAGGAACGCCTTGAACACGTTCCGCGCGAAGCCCCCGGCCGTCGCCCCGAGCGCCACCGCCCGCGCCACGTCGTAGCCGGTCCGCATGCCGCCCGTCGCGATCGCCGTCATCCCGGCGCTCACGACGTTGTGCACGCTCGCCGCCGTCGGCACGCCCCAGTCCCAGAGCAGCTCGCCGAGCTCGCGCTGGTGCCCCTCGGCCCGCAGCGTCTCCACGCCGACCCAGCTCGTCCCGCCGGCGCCGCTCGTATCACAGATGCGCACGCCCACCGCGTGGAGCTTGCGCGCCGTCTCGATGCTGATCCCGTTGCCGGTCTCCTTCGCCACCACCGGCACGGGCAGCACGTCCACCAGCTTGGCGAAGGTCTCCGTGCCGCGCCGGAAGTCCCGGTCGCCGCCCGGCTGCACCAGCTCCATCGCCGGGTTGAGGTGCAGGCAGATCGCGTCCGCGCCCACGTCCTCGAGCATCTTGGCGATGATCTCCGGGTCCATGTCGCGGGCCTGCACCACGCCGACGTTACCGAAGAGCAGCACGTCCGGCGCGTGCTCGCGCACCTGGAAGGTCCAGGCCGTGTCCGGCCGCTTCTGCATGGCGCGCTGGCTGCCGAGGCCGAAGCCGTAGCCGCGGTCGTTCGCGATCTTCGCCAGCGTGTGGTTCACCTCGGCGGCGCGCTCGTGCCCGCCGGTCATGCCCGCGATGAAGATCGGCGCCTTCAGCGTCTTGCCCAGCAGCTCGACGGAGAGGTCGATCTCGTCGAGGTGCAGGTCGGGCAGGGACTGGTGCACCAGGCGCACGTGCTCGAGGAGGGTCGTGACGCCCTTGAAGGCGACCGCGTCGGTGGCGCAGAGATCGAGGTGGTCGGCCTTGCGCTGCTTGATGTCGGTGGACATGGGGCTCCGGTCTTCGGGCGGGGGCGGGGGCGTCGCAAGGGGCGCGGCGCCTCGAACGTGCGGGCGCGCACGACGCGCCGCCTCGGCCTGTCCCTCAGCATGGGGGCGGAAGCGGCGCAAGGCCCGTTTCGCGAGCCGTCCCGACGCCTGCGCGAGCCGTCCCTGGGCCCGCGCGAGCCGCGCCCTCCTTCACCGCGGCCGGGCCGCCCTCCGACCGCCGCCGGGGCCTCCTCCGCCGGCCGATCCGCGGAGGGCTTGCCCCCGCCCGCGGGACGGCCTAGACGCGCCGGGATGACCGCGCCCGCCGAATGGCTCGCCGGCGTCCGCCAGCGCGTGGACGCCAAGCTCGACACCTACCTCCAGGCCAAGGTCGACGAGGCCCGGGAGGTCTCCCCGGACTCGCTCGAGCTCGTCGAGGGCATCCGCGACCTCACCATGCGCGGCGGCAAGCGCCTGCGCCCGGTGGTCCTCGACGCCGCCTACCGCTGCGTCGCCGGCACGCCCGAGCAGGACGCCACCACCTCCGCGGGCGCGGCCCTCGAGCTCCTCCAGAGCTACCTCCTCATCCACGACGACTGGATGGACCAGGACGACGAGCGCCGCGGCGGCCCGGCGGTCCACAAGATCTTCCGCGACGCCGGCCACGAGGCGCACCTCGCCAACGCCCTCGCCATCCTCGCCGGCGATCTCGCGAGCGCCTACGCCTGGGAGCTCTTCCTGGAGGCGCCCTTCCCGCACGGGAGCCTCGCGGAGGCCACGGCGCGCTTCATCACGATCCAGAAGGAGGTCTTCTTCGGCCAGCACCTGGATCTGACGGCCAACCCCGACGTCGCGCGCATGCACGACCTGAAGACGGGCTCCTACACGGTTCGCGGCCCGCTCCTGCTCGGCGCGCTCCTCGGCGGCGCGGACGCGAAGCAGACCGAGGCCTTCCTCGCCTACGGCAACCCGCTCGGCGAGGCCTTCCAGCTCGCCGACGACCTCCTCGGGACCTTCGGCGACGAGGGCGAGACCGGCAAGCCCGGCGACGACCTCCGCCACCAGAAGCGCACCTGCCTCGTGGCCGAGACCGAGCGCCTGCTCCCGCCGGCGGAGCGGCAGGCCCTCGACGCGCTGATGGCGGCGGAGGCGCCGACGGACGCGCAGGTCGAGGCGGCCTCGAAGCTCATCATCGCGTGCGGCGCGCGCGCCAACGTGGAGGCGCGGCTCCGCTCGCTCCTCGATCAGGCGCATGGGGCGCTCGAGTCGGCGCCCTTCGACGGACCGGGCGTGGCGGTGCTGAAGCACCTCGCCGAGCGCCTCGCTCTGCGCAAGAGCTGAAGGGTCCAGGGGCGACGATGCCATCCCCGAACGCCGCCGGGCGTGCTAAGGCCGTCGCCGGCATGGGCTTCGGGCGCGGCAAGGTGATCCTCCTCGGTGAGCACGCGGTGGTGCATGGCCGGCCGGCGCTCGCCGCGGGCCTCGGCGCCGGCGTGAAGACGAGGGCCACGGAGGCGGAGGCCGACGCGCTCCACGCCGAGCCCTGGAGCGTGACCGTGCGGCCGGGCGAGGACGAGCCGCTCGCCCGCGCCTTCGCCGCGCTCCTCGAGGCCTACCCGAGTGAGCGCCCGGCCTTCCACGTGCACGCGGACGTGGGCCTGCCCGGCGGCGCGGGGCTCGGCTGCTCGGCCGCCCTCGGCGTGGCCGTGGCCGACGCCCTCGACCAGGCCCTCGCGATCGAGCGCACGCCCGAGGCGCGCGGCGAGCTCTCGCTCCGCTGGGAGCGCGTCTTCCACGGCAACCCCTCCGGCGTCGACAACATGATGGCCGCCGTCGGGGGCGTCGCCGTGTACCGCCGCGGCGAGCCCCTCGAGCGCGTCCGCCCGCGCCGCCCGCTCCCGCTCGTGATCGCCCACAGCGGCGAGAGCTCGAGCACGAAGGAGGTCGTCGCCGGTGTCGCGCGCCAGCTCGAGAAGGAGCCGGCGCGCGTGGGCGAGCTCTTCGACGGCATCGCCGCGCTCGTGAACAACGCGAAGCTGGCCGTCGAGGAGGGCGACGCGAAGGCCCTCGGCCAGCTCATGGACATGAACCAGGGGCTGCTCTCGGCGCTCTTCCTCTCGACGGAGAAGCTCGAGCTCCTCTGCCGGACGGCGCGCGAGGCCGGCGCGCTCGGCGCGAAGCTCACGGGCGCGGGGGGCGGCGGCTGCATGATCGCGCTCGCGCCCGACCTCGAGGCCGCCGGCGCCATCGAGGCCGCCCTGAAGCCACACGCCAGCATGACCCTGGTCGCGGAGGCCGGCGCCGCCTGAGCGCCGCCGCGTGTCGCGAACCCGCCCCCGCGAACCCGCCTCTGCGAATCTGCGAACCAGCCTCTGCGAACCAGCCCGCGATCCGGAGAGAGACCCGACCATGAGCCAGGCCGCCTTCGCCCGCGCCCGCGCGAACATCGCCCTCGCCAAGTACTGGGGGAAGAGCGACGTCGCGCTGAACCTCCCCGCGGTGCCGAGCATCTCGCTGACCCTCGACGGCCTCGTCACCGAGACCACCGTGCGCTTCCGCGAGGACCTCGACGCCGACCTCGTGAAGCTCGACGGGCGCGTCGCGACCGCGAAGGAGGCGGCCCGCGTCGTCGAGCTCCTCGACCGGGTGCGCGCCGCGGCGAAGCTCGGGCTCCGCGCCGAGGTCGAGAGCACCAACCGCTTCCCGACGGCGGCGGGCCTCGCCTCGAGCGCCTCGGGCTTCGCGGCGCTCGCGGCGGCGGCGGCCAAGGCGGCCGGGCTCCGCTGGGGCACGAAGAAGCTCAGCGCCGCGGCGCGCCAGTCGAGCGCCTCGGCGGCGCGCTCGCTCTTCGGCGGCTTCGCCAAGCTCCCGGCCGGCGCGCCCGGCCAGGCCGACCTCGCCGCGAAGCCTCTCTACGGGCCCGAGCACTGGGACGTCCGCCTGGTCGTGGCCGAGGCGGCGAAGGGCCCGAAGAAGGTCGGCTCGACCGAGGGCATGGAGCGCTCCCGGAGGACCTCTCCCCTCTACGACGCCTGGGTCGAGAAGGCCCCGGCGCTCACGCGGCGCATCCAGCGCGCCCTGAAGGACAAGGACCTCGACGCGCTCGGCGCCGCCATGGAGCAGAGCACCTACGCCTTCCACGCCTGCGCCATGAGCGCCTCGCCGGGCATCCTCTACTGGCAGCCGGCGACCCTCGCGGCGCTCCGCACGGTGGAGCGGCTCCGCGAGAAGGGGACGAGCGTCTGGGCGACCATGGACGCGGGCCCGCACGTGAAGGCGCTCTGCCACGCGGCGGACGCGGCGAAGGTGCGGCGCGCGCTCGGGCGGACCGAGGGCGTGCTGAAGACGATGGTGGCGAAGCCCGGCGCGGGCATCGAAGTGGAGGCGCGATGAGCGCGAGCGCGAGCGCGCCGGGCAAGATGATGCTCAGCGGCGAGTACGCCGTCCTCGAGGGGGCGCCGGCGCTGGTGGCGGCGGTGCAGGCCCGGGCGACGGCGACCATCGGGCCGGCGCCGGCGGACGACCCGCACGTCGCGCGGGACCTCGATCACGCCGAGCCGCGCTACCCGGAGGCGGCGCGCACGCGGCGGCTCGCCGAGAAGGAGCTCGGCGAGCAGGCGGGGGCGCTGCGGATCGACGTGGAGGCGCTCCGCAAGGCCGGGCGCAAGCTCGGGCTCGGCTCCTCGGCGGCGGCGGCGGCGGCGGCCGCGGGCGCGGTCTTCGTGGGGGTGGGGCGCGACCCGCAGGACGCGGTGAGCCGGGCGCGCATCCTCTCGCTCGCCCTCGAGGGGCACCGGGCCGTGTCCCCGAACGGCAGCGGCGCGGACGTGGCGGCGGCCGTGCTCGGCGGGGTCGTGCGCTTCCGGCTCGACCCGGCGACGCGCGAGGCGGACGCCCGCGACGGGAGCTGGCCCGAGGGGCTCGTGGCGCGGGTGGCGTGGACCGGGCAGGCGGCGAGCACGCGCGAGCTGATCGGGCGCGTGCACGCGCTGCGGGATCGGGACGCGGCGGCGTACCAGGCGGCCATGCAGCGGCTCCACGACGAGAGCGCGCACTTCGCGGCGGCCTTCCAGGAGAGCCCCGCGGCGATCGTCGAGGCGGCGGCGCGCTACCACGAGGCCATGGACGCGCTCGGGCGGGCGGCGGACGCGCCGATCGTCGAGGGGCGGCTGCGGAAGGTGGCGGAGCTCGCGGCGGCGGCCGGCGGGCGGGCCAAGCCGAGCGGGGCCGGCGGCGGCGACGTGGCGATCGCGTTCTTCACGAGCGACGAGGCGGCGGCGGACTTCGAGGCGCGCTGCGCGGCGGCGGAGTACGACGTGCTGGCGCTCGAGCTCGGCGGCCCGGGCGTGAAGATGTCTTCCGCTCGCTGACGGGTTTTCCGCTCGCTGCGCTCGCTATTTTGAGCTTACCAGCGGGCCCGTGGGGCCCTCGGCGCTCGCTTCGCTCGCGTCACACGGGTCGGTTCTTCATGGGTGCACGAAGGCGGCTCCGTGGGGCCGGGCCACGGGGCAGAGATGGGGGCGCTCCCCTTGCAGTAGGCGGGCTTCGCCGCGTTCGCGGCCGGGGCGCTCCCCTTGCAGTAGGCGGGCTTGCTGCTGTCGCGGCCGGACTCCCTGGGCCTTGGGGGGACCGCCGGGCGTGGGCGGCGGCGGGTGGGTCCTCGCGGCTTCGGCTTGGTCTTCCGCTCGCTGAGGAGCGCCCTCTTCGTTCGGGTCGGTCGTGCGGGGGGCTCGGACGGGGGGCTCTTGTCGTGGGGGGTGGGCTTTGGCAGGTTTGCGCGTCGGGAGGGAGACGCGGGTGGGCGAAGCCGCGCGGAGCGAGACGAGCGAGCGGACGAGCAGGGGAGAGGCGGGCGGCGCGGAGCGCGTCAGCCGGCGGCATGCGCCCTGGGTGAAGGAGGCGATCCTCGCGGGGCAGCGCTACCACTGGCGCACGAAGAACCGGCTCGCGCACAACGCCCGCAACCTCGGCGCGCTCGCCACCCTCCTCGCGGCCATCGGCGCCCTCGCCTGGTGGGGCACCTTCGCCCACCCCTGGCTCTACGTCCCGGTCGCGGCCTTCGGCTTCGGCCTCCTCTACTTCGCGACCTTCGTCCTCGTCGTCCACGAGGCCTCGCACGAGATGTTCGTGCTCGCGGCGGACCGCGCCCTCTCCAAGCGCCTCAACCGCGCCTTCGGCTGGTCCGTCGCCATCTTCTTCGCGACCCACTACGGCAAGCACTGGGAGCGCGGCCACCTCGAGCACCACGTCCGCCCCCTCGAGCCCGGCGACCCGCAGAGCCACAACGTGCTCCTCGGTCGGAAGCTCCTCACGCGCGTCCTCTGCAACGTCTTCATCCCGGGCTTCCTCTTCCTCGACCGCACCGTGCTCCGCACCAAGCGGCCGGGCGGGAAGTCCTCGAGCTCGAAGGGCGTGATCGTCCTCTTCGTCCTCCTCTGGGCGAGCGTCCTCACCGCCGCCGGCCTCACGCTCGGCGCGCCCGTCGCCCTCGCGCTCTTCCTCGGCATCCACGTCATCACCGGCTTCAACCACGTGAAGGGCGCCCTCGAGCACGGCGGCCCCATCGGCCACGAGGACGACCCCTTCCTCCGCTCGCGCACGACCCTCTTCTTCGGGCGCCGCCTGCTGATGCCCTTCCACATCAGCCTCCACTTCGAGCACCACCTCAACTTCTGCGTCCCCTGGTACGACCTGCCGCGCTACCACGAGGACCTGAAGGCCATCGTCCCGCCCGCGGTCTGGCGCGAGATGGTCCACGACCGCCCGCTCCGGCAGCTCAGCGGCGAGCTCGGCGGGCTCAGCGAAGCCGCGCGACCCCACGCCCGGCCCGCGCAGCCCGCCTGAGGCGCGCCCGGGCGCGCTCGGCGAGCGCGGGTCCGCGGGAGGTGCGCCTGTGAGCAGGAGCCGACGCCTGCGCTCGATGGGCGGGGGTCGAGCGCTCCTGCCTCTTCGGTCCCGCGGGCACGGGTCTTTCAGTCCCCCTCGATGGAGCCGGCCTCGACGCGGAAGTCCACGCGGTCCTCCTCCAGCAGGATGAACTCCGGGTGCGTGGTCGTCAGGAAGACCTGCCCGCCGAGCTGCCGCAGGAGCGCGAAGAGGCGCCGGTTCCGCGAGCGGTCGAGCTCGCTCGAGACGTCGTCGAGCAGCAGGATCGGCACCCGCCCGATCCGCGCCGTCAGCACGTCGAGCTCCGCCACCTTCAGCGCCAGCACGATCGCCCGGTGCTGCCCCTGCGAGGCGTGGTGCCGCGCCTTCACTCCCTCCCGCACCCGCAGCGCCAGGTCGTCGCCGTGCGGCCCGTCCGCCGTGAAGCCGCGCGCCCGGTCCTTCTCCCAGGCCTTCGCCAGCGCTGCGCGGATCGCCTCCTGCGTCGGCTCCACCCGCGGCTCGTAGCGCACCTCCAGCGGCAGCTCGACGCCGGCCACGCTCGCGAAGGCCTGCTCGGCCCGCGGCGCGATGTCGTCCACGAGCCGCGCCCGCGTCTGCCCGATCACCTCGCCGGCCTGGCAGAGGATCGCGTCGTAGGCGGTGATGCTCCGCCGGTCGAGCTGCTCGAGCTTCAGCAGGCGGTTCCGGCTCCGGAGCGCCTTCGAGTAGGTCGAGAGCGCCGCCGCGTAGGTCGCGTCCATCTGCTCGAGGATGCGATCGAGGAAGGCGCGCCGCGGCTCCGGGGAGCCCATGGCGAGCGTCAGATCGCCCGGGTGGAAGAGCACGACCTGGAGCGCGCCGTGCCAGGTCGCGATGGAGCGCGGGCGCTTGCCGTCGAGCTGGAGCCGGCGGGCCTTCCGGCGCTCGAGGAGCACGCGGAAGATGCGGGGGGCGGCCTCGCCGCTGATCTTCGCCTGGACGAGGGCCCGCTCCGCGTCGAGGCCGATCAGGTCGTCGGTCTTCGCGCCGCGGAAGCTCTTCAGCGCGCCGAGGTAGTGGAGCGCCTCGAGCAGGTTGGACTTGCCGGCCCCGTTGTCGCCGTGGATGACGTTGAAGGCCGGGCCCGGCGCGAGGAGGGTCTCGCCGAGGTTGCGGAAGCCGCGCGTGGCGAGCCGCTCGACGCGGAGCGGCGTGGCGCCCGTCCCGGATCCTGTTCGGGGGGGCGCGGGATCCGGGGGCCCGCCCGGGGCGCCTTCGCTCGGCTCGCTCACCGGCGGGCATCCTACGGACTCCGCCGGGCGGCCGCACGCCGCCCCGTCGCGGGCCCCCTCCACGAAAAGGTGCGGGGCGAGCGCCCCCCCGGCGCCCGCCCCGCTGCGTCACCCCCCTCTCGGGGCTCACCGGCCGCTCAGCAGCCGCTCAGCAGCCACTCACCAGCCGCTCATCTCCGAGACCAGCCAGTCGCGGATGTCCGACCCGGCCACGCGGGCGCCGGTGTTGCCGAAGGTCGCGCTGCCCGAGTGGATGGCGAGGAGGAAGAAGCCGCCGCCGCTCGTCCGGTAGTAGACGGGGCCGCCGCTGTGCCCGCCGGTCGTGTCGCAGTTGTAGCTGAGGCGCTCGTTCGCGATGTCGGTGATCGAGCAGTTCATGCCCCAGAGCTGGTTCACGGAGCCGTCGACGCCGGTCGGCGTGGTGCCGGGGTAGCCGTGGTTGCGCACCGTCAGGCTGTTGAGCGTGCTCCGCGAGGAGATGGACGAGAGGCGCATCTGGTGGAGGCCGCCGAACCAGTGCTGCACCTTCAGCAGCGCGTAGTCGTGCCGCGCGCGGTTGGCGCCCGAGTTGCGCCAGGTGGGGCTGATCTTCCGGCCGACGACGGGCGTGCAGCGCGTGGTGCTCCCCTCGCGGAAGCAGACCTGGCCGCGCGCGACGCCCACGTTGCCGCGGATCCAGGCGTTCTCGCCCCGGTCGTAGATGCAGTGGGCCGCGATGGCGACGTAGCGGTCGCCGATGAGCGTGCCCGTGCAGCTCAGCTCGCAGGCGCTCGCGCCGTCGCAGTTGTCCGCTCCGGAGAACTGGATCGTGTAGCGCCCGATCCCCGTGAACGGGTCGGCCGCGCGGTTCGTCACGCGGGTCCGGTTGTCGCGCCAGAGGATGCGCGGCAGCTCGACCCCCGTGAGCTCGCCCTCGCCCGTTCGCACGTCGGCTCCGAGGTCGTACTCGTCGTCGAGGGCCTCGTAGTCCGCGAGGAGCGCGTCGCGGAGCGCGCCGTCCACGCTCGGCGCCAGGTACTCGTGCCCGTCCTCGGCCTCGAGGAGCGTGCCCTGCGAGAAGGCGTCGGTGAGCTCCTCGAGCTCCACGGGGGCGTCCTCGGAGACGTACTCGCCGGGGTGCCGGGTCGTGACCGGCGCCGGGCCGAGGTCGGTCCACTCGCGCGCCTCGGCGAGCTCCGCGCCCTCACCGGTCGGTCCGTTCATCGCGCAGCCGGTCAGGGCGAGCACGCAAGCCAGGGTCATCCACTTCGTCATCTCTCGTCTCTCCTCTCGAGGGCCCATCCCGGGGCCACCTCCGCCACCGACGCCGGCCATCCACGCCAGCTCGTCAGCTACAGTGGCCAGCTCCTTACGCAGCGCCCGTGCCACCCCTGTTTTCTCGGCGTTTCCGCCTTTTCGGCCCCTCTGCCCCGGCGCGACGGCAGACGTCGCTCGTCGACGACGACGGTCGTCGTCGCGCTCGGCTCTCCCCGGTGACGCCACCCGTCGCGCCGCGTCGTCGCCCGTCGCGCGGCGCCCGTCGTATCCGCCACGCCTCGCCGCTCCCTCGGGCGGCACGCCTCGCGTTCCCTCGGCCGGCTGCCTCACCACGCTCGGCGGCCTTCCGCTCTCCGTCGTCCGCGTTCCGGGCGGGCGGTCGACGTCACGGCGGCGGCGGAAGCCCTCGCCCCGCTCTCGCCCGTCGCCTTGCGGCCCCCCGGCCGCCGCCCATGCTGCGCGCCGTGCGCTACGGCGTCCTCCTGCTCCTGCTCGCGGCCGCCTTCGGGGTGCTCGCCTGGCGCGTGAACGCCGCCTTCGCCGAGCCCGCCTGGGCGGCGCCGCTCGCGTGGGTGAGCTTCGGCTACGGGCTCATGGCGCTCGGCTACCTCGGCCTCGGCGCCCGCGTCCTCGGCAAGTCGCGCGCGGGTCGCCGCGCCGGCTGGGCCTGGGTGCTCCTCGCCCCCGTCCTCGCGAGCATGTGGCTCGTCCGCCGCGCCCTCCGCCTGGTCCTCGACGAGCCCGACTGGGACGAGGTCGTCCCCGGCGTCTACGTCGGCCGCATCGTCGCCACCGAGAAGCTGCCCGAGGACACGGCGCTCGTCGTCGACCTCACGGCCGAGTTCGTCGAGCCGGCCCGCACGCGCGCCCGCTTCCCCTACCTCTGCCTGCCCACGCTCGACGGCACGGCCCCGGCCGCCGCCGACCTCGCGGCCCTCGTCGACGAGGTCGCCGCCCACCCGGGGCCGATCTACGTCCACTGCGCCGCCGGCCACGGCCGCTCCGCCATGGTCGCCGCTGCCGTGCTGGTCGCCCGGGGCCTCGCCGCGGACCTCGACGACGCGGAGGCGCGCATGAAGCGGGTGCGCCCCCGGATCCGACTCACCGGCGACCAGCATCGGCGCGCCACCGAGGCCCTGCGCTTGCGCTCGGCCGCCGCGAGCGGGTAGCGCAGAGCGAGAGCAGCGCATGAAGCAGGACGAACCCGGCGCCGACCCCACGCCCGCCCCCGACTCCGAGGCCCGGCCGAGCCTCGTCGATCGCGGCCTCCGCCTCTTCGCGGACGTGCGCGCCGGCGAGAGCGGCACGGCCCTGCTCCTCCTCGCGAACGTCTTCCTCGCGATGTTCGCCTACTACGTGATCAAGACGATCCGCGAGTCGCTGATCCTCCGCATGGAAGATGGGGCCGAGCTCAAGAGCTACGCCTCCGGCGCCATGGCGATCACGCTCGTGCTCGTCCTGCCGGCCTACAACTGGCTGACCTCCAACGTCAGCACCAAGCGCCTGCTCTTCTCCGTCGTCGGCTTCTTCCTGCTCTGCACCGAGGCCTTCTTCCTCGCGCTGCAATTCGACCTCCAGATCGGCTTCGTCTTCTTCATCTGGGTCGGCATCTACAGCCTCTCGACCATCGCCCTCTTCTGGAGCTTCGCGAACGAGGTCTACACGCGCGACGAAGGCGAGCGGCTCTTCCCGGTGATCGGCATCGGCATGACCGGCGGCGCCTGGGCCGGCTCGGCGCTCGCGGGCCAGCTCTTCGGCGAGGACGTCTCGCCCGGGCTCGTCCTCCAGGTCGCCGCCGGGCTGCTCCTGGTGCACGGGCTGCTCTACGGCGTGGCGCTGGCGCGCAAGGACGTGCGCCGCGGGCTCACGCGGAGCCGGGAGGAGGAGCCCGAGCCGACGAAGGGGCTCAAGGCGGCCCTCCAGGGCTTCGCCCTGATCGCGCGGAGCCGCTACATCGCGCTGATCGCCGTGCTCATCCTGCTGCTCAACCTGGTGAACACGACCGGCGAGTACATCCTCAGCAAGTACGTGGTGGGGCTGGCGGAGGAGGCGCTCGCGGCGGCGGGGGAGGTGGCCGATCCGGACGCCTGGAAGGGGAGCTACATCGGGAGCTTCTACGGGAGCTTCTTCCTCTGGGTGAACGTGGCCGGCGTGGTCCTGCAGGCCTTCGTGGCCTCGCGGCTGGTGAAGTTCTTCGGCATCGCCGGCGTGCTCTTCGCGCTCCCGCTCGTCTCGGGGGCGGCCTACGCGATGGCGAGCCTGGGCGTCGCCTTCGTCTTCTTCCGCTGGGCCAAGAGCGCGGAGAACGCGACCGACTACTCGATCATGAACACGGCCCGGGCGATGCTCTGGCTGCCGACGAGCCGCGAGGAGAAGTACAAGGGGAAGCAGACGACGGACACGCTGCTCGTGCGCGTCGGCGACCTCTTCAGCGCGGGCCTCGTCTACGCGGGGACCACCTGGCTGCACCTCGACGTCCAGGGCTTCGCGCTCGTGAACGTCGGCATCGTCGCCGTCTGGCTCGGCGTCGCCTGGCTCCTCTACCGGAGCTACCGCCGCCTCGCCCGCGAGAAGGGCATCGAGGAAGACGCGGTGGGGAAGTGACGGGGCGCGTCGCGGGGGGCGGGGAGCGACCGACGTCGTCGGTCGCGCGGGGGTCGGAGGGGCGACTTCGCCCGCGGGGGATAGGCGGCATGGTGCGTGCTCCGGCCGGGCGGCCATGCACCCCGAGCTCCGACGCGCCGCCGTGCGCCCGCCGCCGAACGTGGTAACCGTCCCCTCGATGGGTGGTGGTGAGACGAGCCTGACCGGCGCGTCGCGGCGGGTCCTCGAGACCTTCGCGCGCTCGCTGGACGGGGAGACCTTCCTCGAGGATTGCCTCGACGTGCTGGTGGAGGTGCTGCGGGCCGACCGCGGGCTGATCCTCCGCCTCGGCGCCGAGGGCGAGTCCTTCGCCATCCACGCTCGCACCCAGGGGCGGCGCCTCGCGCCGACGGAGCAGGAGGAGCTCAGCAAGACGGTCGTGCGCGAGGCCGCCGAGGCCTCGGGCGCCATCCTCTGGGACCCGCCCGCCGCGGACGCCGACATCATCGAGAGCGTCCACCACCTCGGCATCCTCCGCGCGCTCGCCGCCCCGCTCCGCGCCCCCGGCGCCGAGGGCAGTCCGGCCGGCGTCGTCTACCTCGACTTCCGCCGCCCGGAGAAGCTCCCCCGCGACGCCGAGCGCGAGTTCCTCGACGTCGTCTCCGCGCTCATGGGCGCCATGCTCGCCCAGCACGACGCGCTCCACCGCACGCGCGCCGCGCTCACCGAGGCCCGGAGCGAGATGATCGCCCTGGACGCGCCGAACCTGGACGAGCTCCTCGAGCTGCCCGGCCTCGCCGCGCTCCGGCGTGACGTCGAGGCCTTCGCCCGCGGCGAGTCGAACATCCTCATCGAGGGCGAGTCCGGCACGGGCAAGACGCTCCTCGCCCGCGCCATCGCCGAGACGAGCGAGCGCCGGCCGATCGTGCGCGCGACCCTCGGCGGGAGCGACGACCTGAACACGATCACCTCCGAGCTCTTCGGGCACGAGCGCGGCGCCTTCAGCGGCGCCGTGGGCAAGCGCGTGGGGCTGGTCGAGCATGCGGACGGGGGCACGCTGATCCTCGACGAGGTGCTCAACCTGCCGCTCCGGGCGCAGCAGCTCCTCCTCGACTTCACGCAGTTCGGCACCTACCGGCCGCTCGGGCATGCGGCGGCGCAGGCGAAGAAGGCGCGCGTGCGGATCATCGCGGCGACCAACGGCGACCTGCCGAAGGCGGTGGCCGAGGGGCGCTTCCGCGAGGACCTCTACTACCGGCTCGCCGGCGCGACGCTGGTGCTGCCGCCGCTCCGGGAGCGCCGCGAGGACGCGCCGGCGCTGGCCGAGCGCTTCCTCCGGCAGGTCGCCGGCTCCGACTGGCGCCTGGCGATGTCGTTCCGGCGCCTGCTCGCCTGGGACCAGCTCCCCTGGCCCGGCAACGTGCGGCAGCTCGAGGCGGTGGTGCGCCGCGCGAAGGAGCGGGCGGCGCTCCGCGAGGAGAAGGTGGTGCGGGTCGAGGACGTCACGCCGCGCGAGCTCGGGGTCCTCGCCTTCCCCGACGACCTGCTCTCGCCCGGCCCCTCCATGCCG
Organism: Sandaracinus sp.; assembly: GCA_002699025.1. Lineage (GTDB taxonomy): Bacteria > Myxococcota_A > Polyangia > Polyangiales > Houyiibacteriaceae > Houyiibacterium > Houyiibacterium oceanicum. The sequence continues at coordinate 21,088 of PABA01000074.1, forward strand.
CCGCCCGCGCCGAGCGAGGACGCGCCGACGGGCACGCCGGCCGAGCGCCTCGACGCGCTGAAGGCCGAGCACGAGCGCCTCGAGGAGCAGGAGCGGAAGCTCCTCGCGCAGACGCTGCAGCGCCACGACGGCGTGGTCGCGCGGGCGGCGAAGGCGCTCGGCATGTCGCGGACGAGCCTGGTCAGCCGGCTCTCGACCCTGGGCATCGAGCGGTGAAGCCGGCGTGAGCCGCGCTCGCTCCCGTGAGCGGCATCACTCGCATTCGCTCGTGCTGTAAGACTATGATGGCCTTGCCACCCGCACTCGGGGGCAGTCGCCGAGGAGGGAAGACCCCATGAAGATCGTGAAGACGCTCCAGCAGAAGAAGCTCGCCAAGGACGAGGACGGCCTCTCGACGGTCGAGTACATCATCATCCTCATCCTGATCGCCGTGATCGCCATCGTGGCGTGGCAGGCGTTCGGCTCCGCTGTGAAGTCCAAGGTCGAGGGCTCCACGAGCAACATCTCCAGCCTCGGCAGCTGAGCCGGCGCGGAGAGCTCGCGCGGACACCGCGCGGGGACGAGAGACGGCGAGCGTCGCGTGCGGCGCTCGCCGCTTTCGTCGGCGCGTCTCGGTGGACGTGTCCTCGTCGGGCGCGCCGTGCGGGCACGTCTGCACCGATGCGTCGGAGGCCTGCGCTGCGCGAGTGCGTCGGCGCTGGCGCAAGCGGCGAAGTCACGCTGCTGCGAGGGGAGCGCTGCGGCCGCGGAGCGGCGAAGTCAGGGTCCCGCTCCGCGCCACCCCGCGGCGGCCGCGGAGCGGCAAAGCTCGGCGACTGCGAAGGGGAGCGCTCCGGCCGCGGAGCGGCGAAGTCACGCCGCTGCGAAGGGGAGCGCTCCGGCCGCGAACGCGGCGAAGCCCGGCGACTGCGAAGGGGAGCGCTCCGGCCGCGGAGCGGCGAAGTCAGGGTCCCGCGACGCGCCACCCCGCTGCGGCCGCGAACGCGGCGAAGTCACGCCGCTGCGAAGGGGAGCGCCCCGGCCGCGAACGCGGCGAAGTCACGCTGCTGCGAAGGGGAGCGCACCCATCTCTGCCCCGTAGCCCGGCCCCACGGAGCCGCGTCACCGTACCGTCGAAGAACCGACCCGTGTGACGCCGCCGAAGGCGGCGC
>PABA01000075.1 GCA_002699025.1 Sandaracinus sp.
CCGATGCGGGGAGCGCGCGCCGCTTCGCGTCGCCCGCCCCCGCGACCACCTCCGCCTCGCCGTCGACTATCGCGACGACGAGGCTGCGCAGCGCGTCCCGTGTCGGGGCGCGTCCGAGGTCGGCGTTCGCCTCCCTCGCCCGCTCTTCGACGGCGATGAGCGAAGGAGCGTCCGACCTCGGTCGTGCGCGACGTCGCGTGGTCTCCGCGCACCGTGTCGGGGCGCGGAGACGAGGTCGGCGTTCGCCTCCCTCGCCCGCTCTTCGACGGCGATGAGTGAGGGTGCGTCCGACCTCGGTCGGGCGCGACGTCGCGTGGTTTGGCGCGTCCCGTGTCGGGGCGCGTCCGAGGTCGGCGTTCGCCTCCCTCGCCCGCTCTCTCGGCACGATGACGAGGTCGGCGTTCGCCTCCTCGCCCGCTCTCTCGGCACGATGAGCGAGAGGGCGTCCGACCTCGGTCGGGCGCGGCGTCGCGTGGTCTCCGCGCACCGTGTCGGGCGCGGTACGAGGTCGCCTCCCTCGCCCGCTCTCTCGGCACGATGACGAGGTCGGCGTTCGCCTCCCTCGCCCGCTCCTTCGGCACGATCAGCGAGGGCGGGGCCGACCTCGGTCGGGCGCGACGTCGCGCTGTCTCCGCGCACGGTGACGCTTCCGCGCCCGCTCAGAACACGCTGAGGCCGAGCATGAGCTCGGGGGCGACCCCGTCGGCGTCGCCCCAGACGCCGCCGCGGAGGGTCAGCGCGAGGCGCGTGCTCAGGTCGAGCTGCACCAGCGCGCCGCCGGCCGCGTAGCCGCCCCGATCGAGCTGCGTGCCTCCGTCGGTCTCGTCGGCGCGCACGGCGATGGCGCCGCCCTCGACCCAGGCGCCGAGGTGCAGGCGCCCGAGGGCCGGCGCGAAGAGCTGCGCCTGGAGCCCGTAGCGCACGTCGAAGAGCCCGTCGGCCGCGCCGAAGCCGACGACGCCGTAGAGGCCGAAGAGCTCGTGCGGGAAGCCGCCGAACGCGAGCCGCGCGCCGCCGCCGAGGTCGTCCCCGCCGGGGCCGCGGAGGCCGCGCATGCCGCCCTCGAGGACCAGTGAGAGGCCGCGTCGATCGAGGGGGGCGCGCCCGAGCCGCTCGAGCGGTGCGCCGTCGGCTTCGTCGAGGAGCGCGCCGTCGGCCCAGGCGGCCAGCTCGGGCTCGAGCGCGTAGGCGGGGATGCTCAACCACTGGCCGTCGCGCCGGTAGAGGTGGAGCGAGCGCTTGGCGTCGGCGCCGAGCCAGCCGTCGTAGCGGGCGCCCTCGACGCCGGCGAGGACGAAGACGCCGGTCGCGACGGCGGCCGTCGCGACGATGGCGATCCCGAGGGCCGCGCCGGTCCCGAGGCCGTCGCCGTCGCCGCCGTCGCCGTCGCCGCCGTCGCGCTGGCTGCGAACGGGGCGCGTGGAGGTCCGGGCTGCGCCGCCGCCGCTCACCTGCACGGTGGGGCGGCCGGAGGGGCCGCCCTCGGTCACGACGCGCGTGGGGCGGGGCGGGTCGATGCGGCGGCGCGACTCGGCGATGCGCACCTGCACGGCCGTGCTCACGAGGGGCGCCGGGTCCACGTAGACCCGCTCGCGGGGCGCGCGGGAGCGCCGCAGGGAGAGCTCCTGGGTCGCGCGGATGGCGTCGCAGCGCCGTTCGGGCGGGAGCTGCGCCAGGCGGGCGAGCTCCGCGTCGTCCACGTGGTAGCGGGAGCTGAGGCAGCCGGTCGCGAGGGGCGCGGCGAGGAGGAGAAGGAGGAAGCGGGAGAAGAAAGCGTTCACGCGGCCTGTCCTTGCAAGGGGCGTGCGCAGGAGCGGAGGCGGGGCGAAGCCCGGCGCGAAGCCCTCCTCCCCGGAGGGACTTCACGCCGTCATGAACGGCAGTTCGCGAGAGCGGCGTTCGTGCGCACGCGGTCCCGACCGCGGGAAGGGCGCGTTCGGCGACGCTCCACCGGCGGCGTTCCTTCAGCGGCGCTCACCTGGCTGCTCGCTCGGCCGCGCTCCCCTGGCGGCTCACTCGGCGGCGATCGAGGCGGGCCGGGCGACGCTCGTGCGGCGGGGGCGCGCCGGGCGGTCGAACTCGAGGGCGTCGTCCACGAGCTTGCCGAAGCGCATGCCGAGCAGATCGAGGAGGTAGTTCTGATAGAGCTTCCAGGGCGTCTTCGAGCCCTGCTTCGGGAGCAGGTGGGCGACGCGCTGAAAGTAGCCGCTCGTGAGGTCGATGAGCGGCTCCACCTCGACGCTCGGGTCGGTGACGCGCGGGGTGACGATGCGGTGCCCGTGCTCGTGCATGTAGCTGAGGAGGCGCGCGACGTACATGCAGGCGAGGTCCGCCTTCAGCGTCCAGGAGGCGTTGGTGTAGCCGAGCGCGATCGCGAGGTTCGGCACGTCGCTGAACATCGCGCCCTTGTAGTTCATCAGCTCGCTCGGCACGACGGGCTCGCCGTCGACCTCGAGCTCGAGGCCGCCGAGGAACTGCACCTGGAGGCCCGTGGCCGTGACGATCAGGTCCGCCTCGAGCTCGCGCCCGGACGCGAGCCGGAGGCCCTTCTCCGTGAAGCGCTCGATGTGGTCGGTGACGACGTCGGCGCGCCCTGCGCGGATGGCCTCGAAGAGGTCGCCGTCGGGGACCAGGCAGAGGCGCTGGTCCCAGGGCGCGTAGGGCGGGTTGAAGTGCGTGTCGACGTCGACGCCCGGCAGCTCTTCGCGGATCTGACCCATGATCCAGCGGCGCGCGTGCTCGGGGAAGCGGCGGCAGTAGTGGTAGAGCGCCATGCCGTAGAAGACGTTCTTCCAGCGGGTGACCTGGTGGCCGAGGCGCTCGGGGAGGAGCTGACGGATGCGCTCGGCGATCGGATCGACGGCCGGCACGGAGACGATGTAGGTCGGCGTGCGCTGGAGCATGGTCACGTGCGCCGCGTCCTTCGCGAGCTCGGGCACGAGCGTGACGGCGGTGGCGCCGCTGCCGATGACGATCACGCGCTTGCCGGCGTGCTCGACGCTCTCGTCCCAGCGCTGCGGGTGCACGACCTCGCCGCGGAAGTCGTCGCGGCCCGCGAGCTCGGGCGTGTAGCCGGCCTCGTAGCGGTAGTAGCCGGCGCACATGAAGAGGAAGCCGCAGGTGTAGCGGCGCGGCTCGCCGGTGACGGCGTCCGTGGTCTCGACGGTCCAGGTGGCGGTCTCGCTGGACCAGGAGGCGGACTCGACCTTCGTGCGGAAGCGGATGTGCTGGTCGATGCCGAACTCGGCGGCCGTCTCGCGCACGTAGCGGAGGATGGAGGGGCCGTCGGCGATGGCCTTCTTCTCCTTCCAGGGCTTGAAGGAGTAGCCGAGCGTGAACATGTCCGAGTCGGAGCGGATGCCCGGGTAGCGGAAGAGGTCCCAGGTGCCGCCGATGGCGTCGCGCTGCTCGAGGATGGCGTAGGTGCGGTCCGGGCAGCGCGCCTGGAGGTGGTAGCCGGCGGCGATGCCGGAGAGGCCGGCGCCCACGACGAGGACGTCCACGTGCTCGGTCTGCATGGGGGCATCGTCGGCGTTGGGGGGCGGTGCGGCAAGGGGCGGGGCCCGCCTTGGGCGGGCGGGGGTCGGGGTTTCGTCGCCTTTGGCGACGAGCCCGCCTCGGGCGGGCGGGGGTCGGGGAACTGGGGTGAGGAGAGCGCGTGGGGAGGCGCGTCGGGCGCGCGTCGCTCGTGAGGGGAGGGCGGGGCGGCGTGAGCTGTGGCTGTGGCGGTCGCTTGGGCTGTGGCTGTGGCTCTGGCTGTGGCTGTCGCTCTGGCTGTGGCTGTCACTCGAGCTGAGGCTGTCGCTTTGGCTGGAGCTGAGGCTGTCGCTGTCGCTCTGGCTGGAGCTGAGGCTGTCGCTCGGGCTGGAGCTGAGGCTGTCGCTCGGGCCGGAGGCTGTCGCTCTCGCCGTGGCTGTCGCTCTCGCCGCCGCCGCCATCGCCGCCGCCGCTCCCTCGCCTGCCGGGTCCACCCCGCGCCCCTGCGGGGTCCACCCCGCACCCCCGGCCCGTTCCCCGCCCGCGCACCGGTGAAAGAGCCCCGGCACGCTTCTCGCTCTCTCGTCGCTCGCCCATGCGACCGCTCTTCCTCCTCCCGCTCGCCCTCTCCCTCGCCGCCGCCGCGCCCCCGGCCCGCGCCCTCCCGACGGCCCCCGAGCGCCTCTGCGCCACCTTCCCGGACGCCGCCGATTGCCGCGGCCGCGTCGTCGGCTGCGAGACCTGCCACACCTCCACCTGGCCAGCCGCCTGGAACGGCTTCGGCGTCGACGTCGGCCTCGCGCTCCCCCCAGGCGACTTCAGCGCGGCGCTCCCCGCCGCCCTCGAGTCCCTCGCCGCCGAGGACGCCGACGGCGACGGCGTCTCGAACCTGGACGAGCTCCTCCAGGGCACGAACCCCGGCGACCCGGCGAGCGCCTGGCCCTACTGCGCCGCGCCCCCCGATCCCCTCCCGGACGCCCCGGTCGCCGCGGGCTACGACTTCCGCCGCGCCTACCAGCGCCTGAGCGTCCTCTACTGCGGCCGCTCCCCGAGCTACGACGCCCTGGCCGCTTTCGACGCCGTCCCTCCCCCCGAGCGCCACGCCCGCCTCCACGCCGAGCTCGACGCCTGCCTCCAGAGCGCCTGGTGGCGCGACGAGGGCCTCCCCCGCCTCGCCGACGCGCGCATCCGCCCCCTCCAGGCCGTCGGCGCGGACTCCCCGGTCGGCATCGTCATCGGCGACTACGAGTGGGACTACCGCCTCTGGTCCTGGGTCCTCACGGGCGGCCGCGACGTCCGCGACCTCCTCCTCGCCGACTACCACGTCGAGCGCCGTCCGGACGGCTCGCTCGCCCGCGTCGAGGGCCTCGTCGACCCGCCCGCCCCCGGCCGCGCCGGCGGCCAGCCCCTCGTGCCCGAGCGCCGCGCCGGCATGATCACCACCCAGTGGTTCATGAGCATCAACACGATGTTCAGCCCCCTGCCGCGCACCACCGCGGCCCAGGCCTACCGCGCCTACCTCGGCATGGACATCGCGCGCCTCGGGGGCATCGTCCCGGTCGCCGGCGAGCCGCTCGACGTCGACGCCAAGGGCGTCCGCGAGGCCCAATGCGCCGGCTGCCACTCCACCCTCGACCCGCTCAGCTACGCCTTCGCCGAGTACGACGGCATCCGCGGTGATCGCACGGGCGCCTTCGTCCCCCAGCGCCCGGCGCTCCTCATCGAGGGCTGGGACGCCGCGGCGCCCGAGACCGTCCTCTTCGGCCAGCCCGTGAGCGCCCTCCGCGACCCGGACGCGGTCGACTTCGCCGAGGTCGCCGCCGAGAGCGACGCCTTCATGCGCAACCTCGGCCGGCTCTTCTTCCGCCACGCCTTCGAGCGCGATCCGACGCCGCGTGAACGCCCGGCCTTCGACGCGCTCTGGGCCGCGCTGCCGGAGGACGGCTGGTCCGCCGACGCGCTCATTCATCGGCTCGTCGACCTCGACGCCTTCGGAGGTGTGCAGTGAGGCCGACGACGACGCTCTCCCTCGCGCTCTTCGCCCTCGCCGCCTGCCGCGGCGGCGGCGCCCCCATGGGCCCGGGCGAGGGCCCGCCTCCGGAGCCGCCCGGGGAGTGCGCGCCGGTCGAGGAGGCGCCCCGCGCCGAGCCGCTCCAGTGGAAGCGCGCCGCCGCCTTCGAGGCCGACCTGCACGCCGCTCTCGAGCTCGACCGGAGCAGCGGCTGCCGCGAGGTCGATCGCGTGCCCTGCGGCGCCGTCCACCTGGTCGCCCTCGGCGGCAACGACCCGCTCGGCATCGCCCAGTACGAGCCCGTCGCCGAGCCCCTCGCGACGACCCCGCTCACCGTCGATCGGATGGTGCTGGGCGCCTGCGCCAACCGGGTCGCCCTCGACGCCGAAGGCGCGCCGCGCGTCTTCGACCGGGTCGACCTGGGCGCCGCCGCTCTCGCCCCCGCCGATCCGGCCGTGCGCGCGCAGACCGAGGCCCTCTACCGGCGCCTCCTCCGGCGCGACGCCACCGACGAGGAGCTCGCGATCGTCGCCGAGCTCGCCGAGGGGCTCTCCGCCCGGGACTGGGCCCTCGCCGCCTGCTTCGCCATCGGCACCACCACCGAGAACGTCCTCTTCTGAGCGGCCGCCCAGCCGCTTCGCCCAACCGCCGTCACCCCGCCGCCGTCACCCCGCCGCCTCGCTCAACCCTCACCCCGCCGCCTCGCTCCCCGCCGCCGTCACCCCGCCGTCGTCACCCCGCCGCCGTCACCCCGCCGCATTCCCCCACGAGCCACGCGCGCCCGACGCGCCTCCCCACACACTCCCCTCACCCCAGCTCCCCGAGCCGCCGAACGCGAGCTCGTCGCCCAAGGCGACGAAACCCCGACCCCCCATCGCCCGTGCCCCACCCCCGCCACGCCATGACCGACCGCCCCTCCCGCCGCGCCGTCTCCCGCCGCGCCTTCCTCCGCCGCGCCGCCGCCTCCAGCGCTCTCGCCGCGCTCCCCGGCGGCATGCTCGCCGCCCTCGCGGGCCGCCCCCGCGCGAAGGCCCAGCCCCGCCCCGACGCGCGCTTCCTCTTCGTGATCACCGCGAGCGGCGGCGCCAGCATCCTCGACGGCTTCCTCCCGGTCGTGGAGACCGAGGTGTCGAGCCTCGAGCGCGCGCGCCGCCTCCTGACCTACCCGGAGGCCGCCGTCGCCCAGCCCGCCGGGAGCCAGCTCCGCTGCGTGCGGAACCTCGGCCGCCCGGGCCCCTTCCGGAACGGCTACGACCTCGAGGGCTTCCTCCGCGCCCACGCCGAGGACACGGCCGTCGTCACCGTCGAGAACACCTCCGTGAACCACGTCGTCGCGCAGAAGCGCGCCATCACCGGCGCCGGCATCCACGGTGGGCGCACGCTCATGGAGGCCATGGCCGAGGTCCACGGCGAGGGGCTGCTCCTGCCGAACTGCAACATGGGCGCGGGGGGCTACCTCGAGCCGGGCGACGCCGCCGACGTGCCCACCGCGGCGCGCGCGGAGATCATCGCCAACCCGATGCTCTTCGCCGTCTCCACCCACGGCAGCCGCGGCGTCCCCCGCGCGCCGGGCGCCGACGTGATCGCCCGCGCCCGCGCCACCCGCGAGCGCCTCGAGGGCGCCTCCCCCTTCGCCGCGCGCTTCGCGTCGAGCCGGCTCCGCGAGCGCTACCTGCGCCTCCGCCGCGAGCTCGCCCCGGACATCGAGGCCGCCGACCTCATCCACTCGCTCCTCCTCGTGCAGGAGAGCGAGGACGTCCCGCTCGGCGCGTTCGGTCTCCGCGAGAGCGAGGACGCCGCCGCGCTCCGCGCCGTCTTCCCCGGGCTCGGCGTGGACACGCTCCAGACCCAGGCCGCCCTCGCGTTCCTGCTGGCGAAGCACGGCGTCGCCACGGCGCTCACCTTCGGCCCGGGCTTCGCGCCGAACGTCCTGCCGAGCGGCCTCCCCGACACGCCCATCGCCTTCGACTTCAGCCATAGCGACCACCTCACGGCGCAGAACGTGATGTGGAGCCGCGTCATGGAGGCGGCGGACGGGCTGATCCGCCTCTTGAAGGACGCGCCCTTCGAGGAGGGCACGCTCTGGGACCGGAGCCTGATCTACGTCGCCACCGACTTCGGCCGGAGCAAGGAGCGCCCCGCCGAGAGCCAGAGCTTCGGCTCGGGGCACCACCTCAACAACGGCAACGTGCTCATCTCGCCGCTGCTCCGCGGCAACCGCGTCTACGGCGGGGTCGATCCGGAGACCTGCCTGACCTACGGCTTCGACCCGGCGACCGGGGAGCCCGACCGCGACACCGTGATGCGCGAGGGCCACCTCTACAGCCTCGTCTGCCAGGCCATGGGCATCGACTTCCGCGGGCGCCACGACATGCGCGGCCTGCTCCGCTGACTCCGGAGTGCGCTCTCGTCCGAGGGCGGCGCGTCCTCGCGTGTGGGGCTCCGCCCCTTTGAACCTCCCTCGCTCCCGTGTGAGCGTGCTCTCATGCGTGGGCGCGCTCTCCTCTTCTCCTTCTCTCTCCTGCTGGCCTGTGGGGACGACGACGGCGGTGGCACGGACGCCGGGGCGCGGGACGCGGGCGGCGCGATGGACGCGGGGGAAGCGGACGCTGGCGGGGCGGTGGACGGGGGCGGCGGGGACGACGCCGGGCTCGCGGACGGGGGAGCCGCCGACGCGCGCATGGACGCGGGCCCGGACGCTGGCTCGACGGGCAGCCCCGGCTGCGTGGACGGCGCCGGCCTCGAGGAGGGGGAGCACACCTTCACGCTCGAGGACATCGAGCGCCGCTACCTCCTCTACCTGCCGACCGGCTACGACGGCTCGCGCCCCTGGCCGCTGATCTTCGCCCTCCACGGCAACGGCGGCAGCGTCGACTACTGGGACCGGACGAGCGGCGATCGGAACATCCGCGGCGAGGTCGAGGACGGCGCCATCCTGGTCATCGCCGAGGCCATCGACAACGCCTGGCGCGACTACGACATGCCGCGCGAGACCTGGCCGCCGCGCATCGAGCAGGAGCTCCGCTACTTCGATCACCTGAAGGACGAGCTCGGCGAGGCGCTCTGCGTCGACGAGGACGCCATCTTCTCCATGGGCTTCAGCGGGGGCGGCTCGTTCAGCGGCGTGCTCGGCTGCCGCCGGGAGTACGTCCGGGCCATCGCCGTGGGCGGCTCGGTGATCTACTTCGAGGAGGAGGACTGCGTGAGCACGCCGGCCGCCTGGATCACCATCGGCACGGAGGAGCTGACGGATGGGCGCGCCGCCTACCGCGACTTCTTCCGGGACCGCGCCGGCTGCGACGCGGAGTCGAGCGCCACCGATCCGGACCCGTGCGTCGCGTACGCGGGCTGCGATCCGGCGACGCCGGTGCACTACTGCCAGCACCCCGGGGGGCACGTCTGGCCCGACTTCGGGACCGAGGCGGCGTGGGCGTTCTTTCGGCGCTTCGTCGAGTAGGCGAGGGCGCGGAGGAGGCGAGCGGGGCGGCGAGCACGGGCGACGAGCACGAGCTCGAGCGTGAGCGCCGAACGGCGGCCCGAGCGGCCCAAGCGACGCGCGCCCGCTCAGAGCTGCAGCAGGTCCATCGCCTCGGCGTTCGCGCAGGCGCGCTGGCTGGCTTCGCCCCGGCCGCTCTCGCACGCACGCCGGTAGAACGCCCTCGCCGCCATGGGATCGAAGCGCGCGTTCCGCCCGAGGCGGTGCCGATCGCCGAGCTCTCCGCACGCGACGGCCGACGGGGGCTCGCCCACGCAGGCCGCGCGCAGGGTCGCCAGGGTCGCCTCGGGCTCCTCCCCCTCGCGAAGCCGCGCCCGTTGGAGGCACGCGCGCTCGTCGCCGAGCCCGCAGGCCCGGGCGAGCAGCTCGGCCGCCCGCGTGGCGTTCGTCTCGCCGAAGGTGCCCTCCCGATGGGCGCCCGCCGCCTCCACGCAGCGCTCGGCTTCGCCGGCCTCGCAGCGCTCTTCCATCCACACGAGCTCGCGCGGGCGGGGCCGCCTGGGCATCGCCGCCGGTTGCCGCCGCCCCGCGCCCTCGCCCCGCGAGACGTGCATCGCGTAGTCCGCCTGGTCCTCGGGGGGCACGGCGTAGAGGCGCAGCGGATCGCCCGGGCAGAAGGCGTCCTCGGCCACGGTGGGCGCCGGCCGCGCGAGCTCCTCGTCCGCCGCGCCGTCCTCCAGCACGACGCGCCGCACGTCCGCCGCCACGCCCGCGTCGCGTCGCGCGAAGCGCAGGCGCACGCAGGGCACCTGCCCGCTCTCCGTCGCCAGCGGCAGCGCGCCCGGATCGACGACGGCCAGCACCCGGAAGAGCGCCCGCCCGACCCGCGCGAGGGGGTCGTGGGGCGGCTCGGGCAGGCGGGGCAGGCGCGCGTCGAGCCCCGGTGAGCGCGGGGCGATGCGCGGCGCCGCGACCGCGAGCTCGAGGTCGGTCCCCACCAGCCCGGCGAGCCGGAGCGCGCGTTGCGTGGCGCGGCTGGCCGGGTAGAGGAGGGCGCCCGCGTCGACGTTCAGGGGGCGCGGCGCCTCGAGCGGCTCTCCGGGCGCCAGGCCGGCGAGCGCCGCCTCGGCCCGCGCCACGCGGTCCACGGCCCAGCGCGCCTCGAGCGCCGCGGGGACCGGCCGGCCCGCGGGCAGCGAGTAGAGGTCGAAGGCCTCCGTCGGGCCCCGGTAGAGGCGGAAGGCGAGCTCCCCGCCGAGGTCGCGGGCGCTCGGGGGGACATGGTCGGCCACCTCGACGCGCGCCTCGAGCGTGAGCGAGAGTGGACGCTCCGCCGGCGCGCACCAGGCCACCGCCCAGGCGTGCCCGGAGCCCCGCGGGGCCGCGGACCCGGAGGCGAGCGCGCGCGGCCCCTCGGCGAGGCCGACGGAGATCGGGTACGCCGTGGCGGCGGTGAGGACGGCGCCGACGCATTCGCCCGCGGGGAGCGCGAGCTCCCGGCGCCAGACGCCGTCCACCAGCGCCTCGGTCCCCTCTTCGAGCTCGGGCAGCGTGCCCGCGAAGGCGGCTTCGAGCTGGCTCCGCTCCGGGCCGAGCCGCTCGAGCGCCCGGCGAGACGGCGCCGTGTCGGTGCCGAGCACGAAGGCGCAGGGCATGACGAGGATGGCCGCGACGAGCAGCGGGATCGCGATGGGGGGCCGGATGCGCATCTCTGCCTCCCGGCGGCGCACCCCTCGTGGGAGAGGCGGCCGGGAGCCCCGAGCCTATCGCACCCCAGGGGGACTGTGCGCGCCGGCGCGGCGCGGTATCGTCGGCGTCATGCGCCGGCTCACCGCGATCCTGCTCGTGCTCCTGATCGCACCCGTGAGCGAGGCGGCGGCGCAGCTCAGCGGCGGCAGCTTCGGGGGCTCGCGCGGCTGGGGCGGCTCGAGCTCCTCGGGCTCGAGCTCCTCGGGCTCGTCGTGGGGTGGGTCGTCCTCGGGCTCGTCGTGGGGCGGGTCGTCCTCGGGCTCGTCCTGGTCCGAGCAGAACCGGCGCCGGCGCGAGGAGGAGCGGCGCCAGCGCGAGGAGGAGCGGCGTCGGCGCGAGGAGGAGGCCCGGCGACGCGAGGAGGAGGCTCGGCGACGCGCCGAAGAGGCCCGGCGTCGACGGGAGGCCGCCCAGCTCGCCGCCGACCGCGCCCTCGCGCCGGCCGCGCGGGCGCGCCTCGCGCGGCGCTTCGAGACGGGTTTCGTGGAGCTGCCGAGCGGCGGCCGACCCCTGCCCCGGCCGACCCGCTTCGAGCGGCCCGCGCCCTCCGTCGCGCGACCGCCGGGCCCGGCGCTCCCCCCGGCGCCTGCGCTGATGCCGGCCCGCCCCGTCGCGCTGCAGCCGAGCTGGGCCCTCGGCGCCGCCGCGGGGGCGGTGGCCTTCCTCGTCCTGGCGCTCCTCGGCTGGGGCGTGCGGGCCCTCCGCGCCGCCACCCGGTCGATCGGGAGGCGGCTCGGGGAGTCGACGAAGGGCGCCGCGCCCCGCGGGAGCTGCGAGGTCCGGCGCCTCTCCATCGCCCTCGATTGGACCGCCCGTGCGCGCATCCAGCGTGGCCTGGAGCAGCTCGCCGGGCGCCACGACCTGAGCACGGCGCGCGGCATGCACGCCGCCGCGGCCGCCGCCGCCGACCTGCTGCGCGCGAGCCTCGGCGCCGTCCGCTACGCCTGCTGGCAGCGCCTGCCGGTCTCCTCGTCGCAGGCCGAGGGCCGCTTCCGCTCGCTCGTCGCCGACCTGAAGTCCCGCTTCCGCGTCGACGTCGTCCGCGGGGATCGCGCCCCCGGCTCGCTTCGGGCCCGCGCCGACGAGGGCGAGGGCCTGGTGGTCGTCAGCCTGGTCCTCGGCGCGACCGCGCCCCTCCCGGCGCTCCCCGGCCGGCTCGGCCCGGCGACCCTCGCGCAGGCCCTCGGCCAGCTGCACACCGTCGCTCCCCGCGACCTCGTCGCGCTCGAGGTCGTCTGGTCGCCAGCGCTCGAGCGCGACCGCATGAGCTCGCTCGAGCTCGAGCGCCTCTACCCGGAGCTGCTCCGGCTCGGGGCCGGCGTCGGTGCGACCGCGTGCCACTACTGCCAGGCGGTCCACGCCGCGGAGCTCCCGCGCTGCCCGGCCTGCGGCGCGCCCACCCGGCCCGCGGCCCCGGCGGCGCCGAGCCCGAGGAGGGCCTGACCTCGACCCGTGTTCGAGCCCCTCTCCCACGACCTGCTGATCGGGCTCATCGCCCCCATGGCCCGGGTTGCGACCCCGGCCTTCGGGGGAGACGCCGACCGGGCCGAGGACTTCGCCCGGAACCTCCTCCAGGGCCTCCAGGACGGCGAAGTGCCGGACTGCCTGGCCTGCGTCCATGACGTGCTCGCCTACCGGAGCGGCGTGCCGCCTTCGAGGCCCGGCCGGCTCGAGCGACGCCTGGTCGCGCTCTACGTCGACGCCATCTGGCGCGGACGCGGTCGTACGCCCGAGCCCCACGAGTGGAACCTCTCCCTCGTCGAAGCGGGCTTGAGCCCCGCCGAGGCCGTGGGGATGCTTCGGCCCACGCGCTCGTCGAAGGGCGCCTGAGCGGGCCCCTCCCGGCCCGCCGGCGAACGTCGCCCCCGCTGGACGATCGGGAGCTTCGTGGGTTCCGGTTCGGGTCCGCCCACGCGGTGGGACCGCGCGTTCGTCCGCGCGGAGCGCTCCGGCACGGCGTTTGAAAAGCTCCGCTCCCATCGTGACCCGCTCCCCCCTTCTCCCCCTCCTCCTCGCCGCCTTCGTCCTCCCGCTCGCCGCCTGCGACGGAGGCGGCTTCACGCCCAGCCGCGACGGAGGCCTCTTCGGCGACGCCCCCGCGCCCTGCGAGGAGGGCCTCGTGCAGTGCCGCGGGCGCGAGAGCTGGGTCTGCGAGGACGGCGTCCTCACCCTCGACGCCACCTGCAGCGAGGAGCAGGTCTGCGCCCTCGGCCTCGGCTGCCGCGACTGCCAGCCCGGCCGCCCGCTCTGCGTCGACGGCGACGTCCACCTCTGCGGTGAGGACGGCACGAGCACGACGCCCGATCGGACCTGCGAAGGCACGTCCTTCTGCAGCATGGGCGCCTGCATCGACCCCTGCGCCGACGCCGCCGAGTACGGGGGCGAGGAGGGCTGCGCCTTCGTCGCCCCGGCCGGCGGGGAAGAGGCGACGGTCGTGAACCGGAACGACGCCGACGTGGAGGTCGTGCTCGAGGTCGACGGCGAGGAGGTGGCCCGGGAGACGCTCGCGCCCGTCTCGCACGTCGCGATCACGCTCCCGGAGGCCGGCCTCGCGACGCTCCGGACGACCCGGCCCGTCACGGCCGTGCGCCAGGGCGCCGAAGACGCCGCCCTCTGGCGCCCCGCGCACACCTTCGCCGAGCGGCATCGGGTCGTCTCCTGGCCCGGCGAAGAGGAGAGCCGCGCGCGCCTGGTCGCCCTCGACACCGCCGCCGCGCAGATCACCCTCGCCGCCGCCGCGCGCGTCGGGGAGGTCGAGGCCGCCGCGGGCGAGACCGTCATGGCGACCCTCGAGCCCGGCGCGCCGCTCGACCTGATCGCGGCGCCCGGCGTGGATCTGACCGGCACGCTCGTCGAGGCCGACGGACCCGTGGGGCTGTTCGTGGAGGTCCGCGGCGCCCTCGCTCCCCGGATCGATCCGGAGGCGGACCCGGAGGCCGAGCCGACGATCCCCGCGCCGCCCGAGGGCGCGCCCGAGGAGATGTGCTGCGGCGCGACGCTGCTCACCCAGCCGACCGCCATGAGCTGGGGGACGCGCTTCCTCGCCACGCCGAGCCCGGCCCGCGCCGAGAGCTGGCGCGAGCCCGACCTCTTCCGCGTCGTCGCCGACGTCGACGTCGAGGTGCGCACGACGCTCCCCGCGCCGCACGACACCTTCACCCTCGAGGCCGGCGCGGCCCGCGACCTCCCGGCCCAGGCCGCCTTCACCCTCGAGGCCGACGAGCCGGTCGCCCTCGCCCAGGTGCTCGTGGCGCAGGGCTGGCTCGGGGAGGCGCGGGAGGGTCGCGGCGGCTCGCCGGCGCTCGCCCTGCTGACGCCCCTCGAGGGCGCGCGTCGCTTCGTCTACCTGGCGGGCCTGGGCACGCTCGGCGAGCGCCACGCCCGCGTCCTCGTGCCCGTCGGCACCCTGCCCCGGCTCGACGGCCGGCCCTTCGACAGCGCGAGCTGCGCGGCCGACGGCACCCTCGAGATGGG
This sequence comes from Sandaracinus sp., assembly GCA_002699025.1. GTDB lineage: Bacteria > Myxococcota_A > Polyangia > Polyangiales > Houyiibacteriaceae > Houyiibacterium > Houyiibacterium oceanicum. Next base: position 14,148 of record PABA01000075.1, read on the forward strand.
CGGCACGGCGTGGGAGAGCTGGACCTGCCTCGTCGCCCCCGGCGCCCACCTCGTCGCCGCCGACGCCGGCATGCTCGTCACCGCCTTCGGCCACGACGGCGTGCGCAGCTACGCGGCGACCGCCGGCTACGCGCCCTTCTGACTCTCGAAGGGCGTTCGTGGGGTCCGGCCCGCCGCCGAGCTACGCGCCTTCGCCCCCGCCGGCCTCGTCCTTCTTGCGTCGGCGGCCGCGGAGCACGACCACGGCGATGACGATGTTGATGAGCCCGGCGAGGGAGACGTAGAGCACCGGCGAGGACCAGACGCTCGGCGTGCGCGTGGGCGGCGCGCCGGCCGGCCGCGTCTCGAGCTCCCCATCCTCGTACTCGTAGGTGACGTTCGCGTAGCTCATCGCGAGCGCCCCGCCCTCGAGCCCGTCGACGCGGAGCTCGTGCACGATGCGCCGGACCGGGCTCGCCTCGTCGACCGTGCCGATGGGTGTCGCTTCCGTCTCCGCCGGGATCAGCCGCGGGTCGCGGGTCTCCCCCTCGAAGAAGGCGTAGAGCGTCTCCTGCTCGCCGTCCGCGTCGGGGAGCGCGTCCCGCTCACCCTCCGGGAAGGCGTAGAAGGTGACCGTGCCGCCGCGCCGACCGATCGGGTGGATCGCCTCGCCGTCCTCGAGCACCAGGTAGGTCGGCATCGGCGCGCCGTTCGAGGTGTCGTAGGGGAACGCGAGGAGCAGATGCCCCTCGAGCGCCTCGGGGTTGGTGACCCGAAAGCCGTAGCGCACGTAGCGGCGCCCGTCCGGCGGCGGCGCGTCGGCGAGCGCGGGCGCGGCGACGAGGAGCAGGGCGAGGGCGGGGAGCAGGCGACGCATGCGAGCCGGAGCATGACACGCGCCCGCCGCGCTCCAACCGCTCGGCTTCACGTCGGTGTGCGGATCGAGGGTAGGGCTCCGCCCCGCTTCGACCGCGTGTCTTCCCCGGGTCGGTCCTTCGGCCTGCGGGCATGGGCAGGGGCACAGGCAGGGGCACGGGGTTTCCGCTCCTGCCCGGCGGGCAGCGCGTCGAATCGACCGCGAGTCTCTCCCCGGTCGGTGCTTCGGCCTGCGGGCATGGGCATGGGCAGGGGCACAGGCAGGGGCACGGGGTTTCGGCTCCCGCTCCAACGCGAAGAGGGCGCCCCCCTCTCGGGGAGCGCCCTCTTCGCTGGGGTCCGGTCGCGGCTCAGTCGCTCTCTTCGAACTCGGCGTCGATGACGTCGTCGTCGTCGTCGTCCGAGCCCCCGGCGGCGCCGCTCGCCGCATCACCGGCCTCGCCGCCCGGCGCCGCGCCACCCGTCGCCGAGTAGGCCTCGGCCGCGATGTCGCGCATGGCCGTCTCGAGCGCCTCCGTGCGGCTCGCGATGGCCTCCGGATCGTCCTGCTCGATGGCCTCGCGGAGCGCCTTCAGCTTCTCCTCGACGGGCGCGATCTTCTCCGCCGGGATCTTGTCCTTCAGCTCACCGAGGCTCTTCTCGACGCTGTGCGCCAGCGAGTCGGCCTTGTTGCGCGCCTCGACCTGCTCGCGCTTCTTGCGGTCCTCCTCGGCGTGCTGCTCGGACTCCTCGACCATGCGCGAGATGTCGTCGTCGCTCAGGCCGCTGTTCGAGGTGATCGTGACCTTCTGGTCCTTGCCGGTCGCCTCGTCCGTCGCCGTCACCGAGAGGATGCCGTTGGCGTCGATGTCGAAGGTCACCTTCACCTTCGGCATGCCGCGCGGGGCGGGCGGGATGCCGTCCAGGTGGAAGCGGCCGAGGGTCCGGTTGTACTTGGCCTCGGCGCGCTCGCCCTGGAGCACGTGGATCTCGACCTTCGTCTGGTTGTCCTCGGCGGTGGAGTAGATCTCCTCCTTGCGCGTCGGGATGGTGGTGTTCCGGGGGATCATCACCGTCATGACGCCGCCGAGCGTCTCCACGCCGAGGCTGAGCGGCGTGACGTCGAGCAGGACCATGTCCTTCACGTCGCCGCTGAGCACGCCGGCCTGCACGGCCGCGCCGAGCGCCACGACCTCGTCCGGGTTCACGCCCCGGTGCGGGTCCTTGCCGAAGAACTTCTTCACCTTCTCCTGGACCAGCGGGATGCGCGTCGAGCCGCCGACGAGCACGACCTCGTCGATGTCCTGCGGCGACTTGCTCGCGTCCGCGAGGGCCTTCTTGACCGGCTCGAGCGAGCGGTCGACGAGGTCCTCGATCATCGACTCGAGCTTCGCCCGCGTCAGGCGCAGGTTCAGGTGCTTCGGGCCGGCCTGGTCGGCGGTCAGGAAGGGCAGGTTGATGGTCGTCTCGAGGCTCGAGCTCAGCTCGATCTTCGCCTTCTCGGCCGCGTCCTTCAGGCGCTGCAGGACCATCTTGTCGTTGGAGACGTCGATGCCCGTGTCCTTCTTGAACTCCTCGATGAGGTACTCGATGACCTTCTCGTCGACGTCGTCGCCGCCGAGGTGCGTGTCGCCGTTCGTCGAGACGACCTGCACCATCTCGTTGGACACCTCGAGGATCGAGATGTCGAAGGTGCCGCCGCCGAAGTCGTAGACGGCGATCAGCTCCTCGTTCTTCTTGTCGAGGCCGTAGGCGAGGGCGGCCGCCGTCGGCTCGTTGACGATGCGCTTCACCTCGAGGCCGGCGATCTTGCCGGCGTCCTTCGTGGCCTGGCGCTGGCTGTCGTTGAAGTAGGCCGGGACGGTGATGACCGCCTCGGTCACGGGCTCGCCGAGGTAGTCCTCGGCCGCCTGCTTCAGCTTCCGCAGCACGTGGGCGCTGACCTCGGGCGGCGCGATCTCCTTGTCGCGCACCTTGAAGCCGACGTCGCCGTTCTCCCGGCGCACGCAGTCATAGGGCATGCGCGAGATGTCCCGATCGGCCTCCTCGTAGCGGCGGCCGATGAAGCGCTTCGCCGAGAAGATCGTCCCCATCGGGTTCGTGATGGCCTGGCGCTTGGCGGAGACGCCGACGAGCACCTCGTCCTGCTCGCTCCAGGCGACGATGGACGGCGTCGTGCGATCGCCCTCCTGATTCGGGATGACCTTCGGCTCGTCACCTTCCATCACGGCGACGACGCTGTTCGTCGTACCGAGGTCGATTCCGATGATCTTGGCCATGCGTGTCCTCTCCAGTGAGATCGTGCGCGGCCTCGATGGGGTCGCGCGGAGTGTGTAGTTCGGGGCCGCGGCGGCGAGCCCGCGTGGGGTCCGACGGCGCGGATTAGCTGACTTTCGGGGTCGGTGTCTACCTGGGGGCTGGGGCCCCCGACTCCGACGCAGCGCAACCTAAGCACGCGACCTCGCGGATCAACCGCCGTCGGCCGAGGAAGCGCTCCTCGCGGCCCTCGGCGTGCGCTCGATCACGCTCCGCGGAGGAGGGTGTCCCGGGCGAGGCGTTCGCGGAGCCGGCGAACGTCCTCCGTGTGCGCGATCACGATGAGGGAGGAGCCGGCCTCGAGGCGCTCTCCGCCCTGCGGGTTGTAGATGAAGGTGCCGTCGGGCTTGCGCACGGCGATGACGAGCGCGCCCGTCGCGCGGATCTCGGCCTCGGCGAGCGTGTGGCCGACGAGGTTCGACACGTCCGGGATGCGCACGTCCTCGATGCGGAGCTTCCGGTCGTCCTTCAGCAGCCGGTCGAGGAACTCCATCGCCGTCGGGCGGATCATCTCGCTCACGAGGCGCAGCCCGCCGATCTGGTTCGGCGAGACGATGGCGTCGGCGCCGGCGCGCTGGAGCTTCGGGATGGTCGAGCTCTCGACGGCCTTCGCGACGATGCGGGCGTTCTTGTTCAGGTGCCGCGCGGAGATCGTGACGAAGAGGTTGTCCTTGTCGTCGTGCAGCGCGGCGATGACCCCGCGGGCGCGTTCGACGCCGGCGCCGGTCAGGCTGTGGTCGTCGGTGGCGTCGCCGGCGATGTGGAGGATCTCGGCGCCGAGGTCCTCGCCGAGGACCCGGATGCGCTGCGGGTCGAGGTCGATGACGACGAAGTGGGCGCCGACGTCGAGGAGCTCGCGGATGACGTGCTCACCCGTGTTGCCCGCGCCGCAGACGACGATGTGTTTCTCGAGGTTGTCGATGCGTCGCTGCATGCGTCGGATGCGGAGGATACCTTGCAGATCGCCTTCGACGACCAGCGCGGTGAGGTTGGAGAGGAAGTAGAGGAGCGTGCCGCTGCCGACGACGATGAGGACGAGCGTGACGGCGCGCGCCTCCGGGATGTCGTGCATCCCGTCGAGCGTCTCGCCGAAGCCGACGGTCGAGAGGGTGATGACCGTCATGTAGACGCAGTCGAAGAACGTCCAGCGGCCCTCGCCGAGGTGGTAGTAGAGGGTCGCGCCGAGGACGACGACGCAGGTCAGGATGAAGGCCGCGCTGAGCAGCCGTCCGTAGACGGAGCTTCGGGGATCGGTCGCGTCGGCCATGAGTTCGCGCGGGGCGCCCGGTCCAGGGGAGCCCGAAGGGGTGGGGCGCGTCAACTTCGTGGGGCTCCGGCGTCGTCTCCGCCAGGGCCCTTCGCGTCGCCGCGCGCGAGGAGCGTGCGGGCGGCGGCGAGGTCGGCGGGGCCGAGCTCGCGGAGGAGGACGAGGGCGAGGAGGTAGGCGGCGAAGCCGGCCGCGAGGGCGACCAGCGCCATGAGGCGCGTCCCGTGGGGGACGAAGTGGGCGACGGCCCAGGCGGCGCCGGCGGCGAGGGCGGCGCGGAGCACGCTGAGCGGCGGGAGGAGCGCCTTGAAGCGCATGCGGACGGCGACCGCGGCGAGGAGGAACGCGAGGCCCATGCCGATGGAGGTGCCCGTGGCCGCGGCGGGGAGGGCGGCCACGCCACCGCCGGAGGCGCGGACGAGCAGGCGCGTGGAGAGGACGACGACGCCGACGCCGAGGACGGCGATGCCCGCGGCGAGGGCGGGGCGGCCGGCGCTCGAGAGGGCGGTCGCGCAGAGCACGAAGAGGGTGAAGGCGACGACGCCGAGCACCAGGATGGCGAGGGCCGGGGCGCCGGCGAGGAACTCCTCGCGGAAGGCGATGCGGAGGACGCCCGCGGCGGCGCCGGCGATGGGGGCGGCGATGGCGAGGAGCGCCAGGAGGGCGACGCGCATGGCGCCCCGGAGCGTGCGCTGGGCGGCGGCCTCGTCGCCGGCGCTCGTGGCGCGCGAGATCATCGGGAAGATGATGAAGGTGAGGCTGAGGATGAGCTGGTAGGGGACGAAGGCGAAGGTCTGGGCGGCGCCGTAGTAGCCGACCTGCGTGTTGACGGCCTCGGCGGCGGCGGCGGCGCTCGCGCCGGTCTCGAGGGCGAGCTCGGCGAGGGTCTTCTTGAGGACCTGGAGGTCCACGAGGAGCATGGCGTTCAGGCCGAGCTGGTAGATCCAGATCGGCGCCATGAAGGCGAGCCAGCGGCGCATCGGGGGCGCCTCGCTCGTCGGGCCCCCGCCGACGATCTCCCGGCGGACGGCGAAGAGGCCGAGCGAGCCGACGGCGATGACGGCGCCGGCCCAGCCGAAGAGGGCGCCGAAGGCCGAGGCGCCGAGGAAGGCGCCGCCGAGGATGCCGCTGAGGCGGAGCGTGGAGAAGGAGGCGTCGAGGCCGGCCTGGCCGACGAAGCGGCGGCGGCCGTTGAGGGAGCCGACGCAGGCGGCGTAGAGCGCGTTGACGAAGAGGACGACGCAGGCGATGCGCAGCAGGGGCGTGAGCGCGTCGTCGAGGAGGAAGCCGGCGAGCCAGGGGGCGGCGAGGTAGAGGGCGAGGGCGAGGGCGCCGCCGAGGAGGGCCTGGAGCTTGAGGCCCTGGCGGAGGACGGCGCCGGAGGCCTCCTCGCGCTCGGAGACGAACTTCGAGACCGACTGGATGGTCGCGACGACCAGGACGTTGTTGAGGATGGAGACGCCGCTGAGCGTGCCGCGGAAGAGACCGAAGTCGCTGGTGGCCGGGAGGATGGCCGGGAGCGAGAGCTGGATGCCGTAGCTGGTGAGGATGAACCAGACCTTGGCGCCGATGATCGCGAGGGCGCCGCGCCCCGCGCCGCGCGCGTTCTCCGCGCCCTGCCGATCCTCGTCCGCCACGACCGCGGCGTGGTGGCACCGTCGTAATTCGGGCGCAAGACGAAAGGGCGGGGGCGGCTCTCCATGGGCGGGCTCTCGGGAGGCGGGCTTTTCGCAGGCGAGCCGGTCGGCTATGGCGAGGGCATGGCAGAGGACGACGGAGGCCGGGGCGACGGGGGCCGGGGCGACGGGGGCCGGGGCGACGGGTTGACGCACCTGGACGCCGAGGGGCGCGCGCACATGGTCGACGTGGGCGCGAAGGCGACGACGGAGCGGCTGGCGCGGGCCGAGGCGCTCGTGCGGATGGCGCCGGCGACCCGGGCGCGGATCCTCGCGAAGGACGCGCCGAAGGGGGACGTGCTGGCCGTGGCGCGGGTGGCGGGGATCCAGGCGGCGAAGAAGACGCCCGAGCTCATCCCGCTCTGCCACGCGATCGCCCTGACGAGCGTGAGCGTGACCTTCGAGCCCGAGGGGGACGACGCGCTCCGCGTGGAGGCGACGGCGCGCTGCCGGGATCGCACGGGCGTGGAGATGGAGGCCCTGACGGCGGCGAGCGTCGCGGCGCTCACGGTCTACGACATGCTCAAGGCCAAGGACCGGGGCATGACGATCGAGCGCGTGCGTCTGCTCGCGAAGAGCGGCGGGCGCTCCGGGGACTGGTCCCGGGGCGAGGGCGAGTAGGGGGCCGGCGCCGGGCTCGCGGCCGATCGTCCTGCGAAACCCGGACGCCGCGGCCGCTTTCCCCGGTCGCCGCGCCGGCTCGCCGAAGGAGGTCCCCCGCCGAGGCTCGCGGCTGGGTATTCTGGCGGGCGATGGGCACTTCCGTCGCGCCGACCGCCCCGCCGACGAGCCCGAGCGTCGGCGAGGTCCTCGAGGGGCGTTACCGCCTCGAGGGCGAGCTCGGCGCGGGCGGGGTCGGGCAGGTCTTCCGCGCGACGCACCTCCGGCTCGGCCACTCGGTCGCGATCAAGATGCTGCACGAGACCTTCGTGCACAGCGCTCAGATGCGGCCGCGCTTCCTGCGCGAGGCGCAGGCCCTCGGCGCGTTGAAGCACCCGCACATCGTCACGCTCACGGACTTCGGCGTCGCCGGGGAGCGGCCCTACATCGTCATGGAGCTCCTCGAGGGGCGCTCGCTCCGCGCCGAGCTCGAGCACGGGCCCCTGCCGCCGGCGCGGGCCGCCCGCATCACGCGGCGCATCCTCGACGCGCTCGCCTTCGCGCATGCCCGCGGCTTCGTGCACCGCGACCTGAAGCCGGACAACGTCTTCCTCCTCGACCTGCCGAACGACGACGCCTTCCCGAAGCTCCTGGACTTCGGCTTCGTGAAGCTCACGGAGGAGACCGGGCCGACCCTCCCCCAGGGGGACGCGGCGGCCTTGACGCGCTCGGGCATCACCTTCGGGACGCCCGCCTACATGTCGCCGGAGCAGGCCTCGGGCGCGCCGGCGGACGCGCGGAGCGATCTCTACGCGCTGGGCGTCGTGCTCTTCGAGATGCTCTGCGGGCGGCGGCCCTTCGAGGGGACGCTGCCGGAGATCGTGCGCCAGCACATCACGGCGCCGCTGCCGACCTTCAAGGCGCGGGGGGCGCTCGCGCGGGAGAGCCCGATGCTGCGGGCGGCGCTCGAGCGGGCGACGGCGAAGGAGCCGCGGGACCGCTACCCGAGCGCCGAGGCGATGCGCGAGGCGCTGGACGCGCTCGGCGGCGACTGGCTGCGGGCGGCGGACTCGGGCGTGGGCCCGGCGCCCTCGGGGGAGGCGCCGACGGTGGCGGCGGTGCCGGCGAGCAAGAAGGTGGCGCGGCGGCGTGGAGCGCTCGGGCCCGTGCTGGCGGCCTTCGGCGTGTGCGCGCTCGTCGGGGGCGTGGCCGTGGGCGTGGCGACGCTCGGGAGCTGGGGCGAGGAAGAGGACGCGGCCCCGCCGGCGATGGCGGCGGGGGGAGCGGCCGAGGGGAGCGCGAACGAAGGGGCCGGGCGGGCGACGGGGGACCCGAGCGCCGACGGACCGGCCGGGGCCGCGCCGAGCGGGGACGCGCCGAGCGGGGACGAAGCCGGCGGTGGCGCGGCGAGGAGCGACGAGCTCGGCGGTGGCGAAGCGAGCGGTGGCGAAGCGAGCGGTGGCGAAGCGAGCGGTGGCGAAGCGAGCGGTGACGAAGTCGGCGGCGAGACGAGCGGCGATGGAGCCCGCAGCGACGCGAGCGAGAGTGGCGACGAAGCCAGCGGCGCCCTCGATCCGAGCCGGAGCCCCTGGCGCACGCATCGGGCCGTCGGCCTGCTCAGCCGCACGCGGCGCCGCGTGCTCCGCGGCGGTGAGCTCAGCTCGGCGAACGAGCGCGGCCTGAAGCGCTTCGTGCGCAGCCACCGCGACGATCCCCGCCCGCACCTCCTGCTCGCCCAGGGCTACGCGAACCGCGGCTGGGCCACGGCGGCGCTCCAGCGCTACGACCTCGCGCTCCGCGTCGACGAGGAGGCGCGCCACGACCCGCGCATGATCCGCGACCTCGTCGCGCTCGCCGCGGACTCCTCCGTGCAGGGCGAGGCCTCGGCGCGCCTCCACCGCCTCTACGGCGCCGCCGCGCGCCCCGCCGTCGAGTCCGCCCTCGGCGAAGCGACCGACCCGGACGTCCGGGCCCGCCTCGAAGCCCTCCGCGACGCGCTCTGACACCCAGTGGAATCCACCGGGTTTCGCCAGAGCGGCCGGCCAGGGGCCGGGCTAGTACCCCTGCCCGGGCTAGTTCGACGTGCCGGCGAGCCGCGCGACCAGCTCCACGCGCGAGTGCACGCCGAGCTTCGCGAAGATCCGCTTCATGTACGTGTTGATCGTCGAGACCGTCAGGCCGGTCTTGCTCGCGATCTCCCGCGTGCTGCAGCCGCCGACGAGCAAGCGCACCACGTCCCGCTCCCGCGGCGTCAGCGGCGTCCGCTTCAGCGTCTCCTCGAGCGTCTCGTCCCCGCGGCGCCCGCCCTCGGTCGCGAGCCGGTCCGCGTAGGCCAGCCCGCGCGCGTAGAGCCGCGCGGCCCAGCGCGCGACGCGCAGCTCGTCCTCCGCCAACCGCTGCCGCTCCTCGAGCCAGAGCCCGAGCGCACCGACGATCTCCCGACCGTGCCTCAGCGGCAGCGTCACGGTGGCGCTCCCATCCGGCGCGGGCTCACTCGTCCAGCGCGTGCTCCCGTTCTGCTCGACCGTGTAGGCCGACGCCCGGACGGCGCGCGCCACGTTCTCGGCGCCTCGTTGCGGATACGTGCGGACCGGGTCCAGCGCGAGCAGACCTTCCGCGATGTCCATGATGTGAAATAGCGACACGGCTCCCCCCCATCCCGGGCCGGCCCCCCAGCCAGGATCGCTTGATGACCTCCATCATGCACAGAAACACCGTTCACCCTCAACCGGGGAGGGGTCTTTTCTCGAACGACACCCCGGGGAAGCCCCCGAAGACGAGGTTTCGCGCGCTTCTGGCGGTGAGTGGCGGGACTTCGATACCATCGCCGCCGTGAGCGACGCCGCCGAACGGGAGCGCATCGTGGACGCGCTGGCGAAGATCCACCTCTTCGAGGGGATCACGCCCGCGGGCCTGCGCGAGATCGCGGCCATCGCCAGCGAGGAGTCGTTCCGCCTCGGGGACGTCATCTTCAAGGAGGGCGACACGGGCAGCGCGCTCTACCTGATCCTCGACGGGAAGGTGCGCATCTCCCGCGAGGTGAGCGGCATGGGCGAGGAGGCCCTCGCCGTGCTCGGGGCCGGCGACGCCTTCGGCGAGATGTCGCTGATCGACGCGGCGCCCCGGAGCGCGGACGCGCGCGTGCACGAGCGCTGCCGCCTGCTCGTGATCAGCAAGGACGCCCTCGAGGACCTGCTCTTCCTGAACCGCGACCTCGCCTACGAGATCCTCTGGAACTTCGTGAAGATCTTGAGCGCGCGGCTCCGCGAGACGAACGACAAGATGACGTTCCTCTCGGTCACCGGGAAGTTCTGAGGCCGGTCAGAGCGCGGAGGGCCCGCCCCGCTCCGGTCCGCGGAGTCGATGCGGCGCCGACGCGCGGGCCGTCGTGGGGGGAGCCGGAGGTTCGCCGCCCGAGGCGGCGCGGGCGGCTCAGCGGCCCGCGGTGGCGAGGTCGCGGTGGAGCTGGAGCGTCTCCGGGTCGAGCATCCACTCGAAGCGGCCGCCGGCCTCGCCGAGCTCCACGCAGCACACGCTCCCGGTACGGAAGCCGGGCATGTGCCCCTGCCCCGAGAGGTGCCCGGCGAGGACGCGCACCTTGGGCGCGTGCGTGACCAGCGCCACCACCGCGTCCGCCGGCATCTTCTCGAGCACCGCGAGCGCCTGCGCCGTCGTCCCGTACTCGACGGCGAGCGGTGGGTGCACCTCGAGGGGCCCCTCGAAGCCGCCGACGCCCGCCAGGATCTCCGCCGTCTGCACCGCGCGTACGAGCGGGCTGGTGAAGATCCGCGTCGGCGCGGCCTCGCCGGCCACCCGCTCGGCGACGCGCCGCATGCGCGCCCGGCCCGCCGCCGTCAGCCAGCGCGTGTCGTCGGTCGGCGCCTCGTAGGGATCGACGGCGGTGGAGTGGCGGACCAGCAGCACCTTCATGGCGCGCGAGCATAGCCGCTGGGCGAGCCGCCGCCGTGTGCCGGGTCACGACGCGGTATGCTCGGCGCGAGGGGGCGACTCGCGAGGGTCGCGCGTATCAGCGAGAGCGGGCCGTCGGCGAGCGGCCAAGGTCCGCGGGGCGTCCGGTGTCGGAGACGGGACCGCGGTCGCGACGGAACTTCCGGGCGGCCGAGACGTCCGCAGGGGAGCGGCCCGCGGGGGCCGATGGGGAGACACATGGGATCGACGAGCGCGCGCATCGAGGGAGCACCGCGGAGGGCGGCGCGAGCGGGAACCGGCCTCTTCGGGCTCGTGATCCTGCTCGCGGCCTGCGGCGGGAGCACCGAGACCCTGGGCGAGATCAGCGTGGCGACGCTCGAGCCGATCCGCGGCGACGGCGCGCGCATGCGCGTGGCGGCCGGGGAGAGCGTCGAGAGCGGCTCGCTGGCGCGGCTGCGGCTCGACGCCGGTCCCTGGCTGCTGCTCGGCGACGCGGCGCTCACGATCGGGGAGGAGGGCGAGGTGCAGCTCGCTTCGGGTCGGGCCTTCGTGCACGTGCCCGCGGACGGCGCGCTCGTCCTGCGGGTCGGCGAGGCGCAGCTCACGGCGCGCGACGCGGCCTTCTCGATCGAGGACGGCGCGCTCTACGTCGTGGACGGAGAGGTCAGCCATCGCCAGGGCGAGCAGCTCCGGCGCGTGCGGGCCGGCGAGCGGCTCGCGGGGGGCGCCGTCGAGGCGGCCGCGCTCTGGGAGGACTGGACCGGTGGGCTCGCGCGACCGGGGCCGGGGCTGGCCGGCGACGTCGCCATCGGCGCGCTCGAGGGGCGCGTGCCGGATGAGATCGGGCAGGCGCGCTGGCCGCTGGTCATCCGCCGCCTCGACGTGAAGGTGCGTGTCGTCGAGGACCTCGCGATCACGGAGGTCGAGCAGGTCTTCTTCAACCCGGCGAGCGAGACCGTCGAGGGGCTCTACCGCATCCGCGTGCCGCGCGGGGCCGTGCTCCAGCGCTTCGCCGTCGACCGGGACGGGCGCCTCGTGGACGGCTACGTGCGCGAGAAGGCGCAGGCGCGGCAGGCCTACGAGGCGCAGGTCTACCGCGGCTCGACGCTCGACCCGGCGCTCCTCGAGTGGGTGGCCCCCGGGGCCTACCAGGCGCGCATCTACCCGATCGCGCCGGGGGAGACGCGGCGCATCGCCGTGCGCTACGCCGAGTGGCTCGAGCGCCCCGGCGCGCCGAGCGAGGAGGGCGAGCTCGCCCCGCGCGTCTACCGCTTCCCCATGGCGCCGGGAGGCGCGACGCCGCCGCACGTGCAGGAGCTCGCCTTCGAGGCGGACCTCTCGGAGGCGGGCGCGGGGCGCGTGCGCGCGGGCTTCGGGGCCGAGGTCGACGGCGACGTGGTGCGCCTCCGCAAGAGCGACCTCCGCCCGCGGGCCGACCTGGTGCTCGAGCTCTGGGATGGCGAGGAGCGCGCGGAGGGGCTCCGGGCCTGGCGCGCCGAGCACGATCCGCCCCCGCGCGATCCGCGGGCCGGCGCCATGCCCGACGAGCAGGAGCTCGACTACGTCTACGTGCCGGTCGTGCTGCCCGAGCGCCTCTTCGCCGAGGCCGGCGGCGCGCAGGGCATGGACCTGGTCGTCGTCGCGGACGTCTCGGCGGGCACCGATCGCTCGCACCTCGAGCTCGGCCGGAGCGTCATCGAGGCGCTCGCCGCGCACCTCGAGCAAGGCGACCGGGTGGCGATCCTCGCCGGCGACGTCTCGCTCCGGCCCCTGGCGGGCGACGGCGCGCTCGGGCCCGCGGAGCCGGCGCGGGTGGAGCGGCTCCTCGACGCGCTGGCCCGCGAGCCGGCCGGCGGCGCGAGCGACCTCGGCGGCGCCCTCGCGGAGGCGGCGGCGCTGCTGGATCCGGAGAGGCATGGCGTCGTCGTCTACGTGGGCGACGGCGCGCCGACCGTGGGCGAGCTCGGCGCCGAGGCGCTCCTCGAGCGGGTCCAGCGCCTGCCCCATCCGCTGCGCGCCTACGGCGTGGGCGTGGGCGGCGACGCGAACCTCGACCTTCTCGACGCGGTGACGCGCGGCGGCGGGCTGGCGCTCCGCGTGGAGACGCGCGCGGCCGCGGCGGAGGCGGCCCTCGAGCTGCTCGCCCACGCGCGCCGGCCGGCGGCGCAGCGCGTGAGCGTCGAGCTCGCTGGCGCCGAGCAGGTCTTCCCGCGGGCGGCGACGGATGTCGTGCGCGGAGCCGTGCTCCCGGTGGTCGGGCGCGTCGAGGAGAGCCTCCCCTCGGAGATCGTCGTGCGCGGCCTGGTCGCCGGGAGCGAGTTCGAGGAGCGGCTGGCGATCCGCGAGGTGCGGGTCGAGGACGAGGGCGACCTCCGGCTCCGCTGGGCCGGGGAGCGGCTCCGGCAGCTCCTGCTCGGGGGCGGGCAGCGCGAGGAGATCGCCGACCTCGGCGTGCGCTACGGGCTGATCACGCCCTTCACCAGCTTCTACGTGCCGAGCGCCGCCGAGCTCGCTTCGCTCGGGCCCGCGGCGCGCGAGCTCTACCGCGATCTGAGGCACCTCCGCGCGCGCCCGTCGAGCGTGCCTGCGCTCCTGCCGACGACGGCGCTCTTCGCGCTCCCGGGCTGCACCCTGAGCGACGCCGAACCGCCGGCCTCGGAGGCCGCCTCGAGCGCGGCGCCCGAGCCGGAGGAGGTCGAAGAGGAGGCCTGGGCCGACCAGGAGGGCCAGATGGGCGCGAACCAGGACCGGGGCGAGGCGACCGCCAACCGCTACGCGATCCAGGGGCCCTCGGACGACATGGATCCGCAGATGGCGCGCGAGCAGGCGCGCCCGACGACCGCGGCGCGTCGCCCGGCGCCCCCGCCCGCGGCCAGCGCCGAGGCCGAGCCCGCGCCGGAGGTCGCCACGGCGGCCGTCGACGAGGTGCCGAACGAGCCCGCGCCGGGGGGCCTCGACGGGCTCGCGGACGGGAGCGGCTCGAGCGCCGGCTTCGGCGGCCTCGGGCTCCGCGGGAGCGGGAGCGGCGGGGGCGGCGCGAGCGCCATGGGCTCGCGCACCAGCAGCACGCGCGGCCCGCGCCGGTCGCGCCGCCGCGCGCGCCCGCGGGGCGCCGAGGAGCGCGAGCGGAGCGAGGCGGACGAAGCGCAGGCGCGGATCGTCGGAGCGCTGGGGGCGCTGAGCGGCGAGGAGGGCGGGAGCGTGCTCGAGGACATCCTCGGGGGCGACGCCCGCGATCTCGACGTCCCGAACGGCTGGACCGGCCGGGCGGACCTGACGGTCTCCCCGAACGCCGCGCGCATCGTCGTCGAGCTCCAGCAGCACCACGACGCGAGCGCCCACCGCACGCGCCGCTGCTCCGACGCCGCCGACCTGCTCCTCGACGACCGCGTCGCCCTCTGGCGCGAGCGCCTCGGCCGCGCGAGCGGCGTGAGCGGCTTGCTCGAGGTCTACCGGGAGGCCCGCCGCGACTGCGAGCTCCCGCGCTGGCGCGACCGGCGCGCGCTCCTGAACCTGATGCTTCGCCACGCCGGCAACATCCGCCGCATGGTGCAGCTCTACCGCTTCCTCGACGACGGGAGTGCCCGGAGCTACCTCCGCGGGGCCATCCTCCGGCGCGTCCGCAGCCCCGCCGACCTGCGCGTCGCGCGCGAGGCCTTCGGCGCCGTCGCCAACGATCCGGAGCTCGTCGCCCAGGTGCTCGAGCGCGCCGGCGAGGGGCCCGGGCGCATCCGCGCGCTGCGCCGGCTCACCGAGCAGTTCCCCGGCAACGTGGACCTGAAGCTCCAGCTCCTCGAGGAGCTCGAGCGCCAGGGACGCGTCGCCGAGGCGCGCCGGCTGGCCGCCGAGCTCCGCGCCGATCCGCTCACGGACGCGGGCGTGCGCACGGCCATCGGCGAGATGTTCCTGCGCTTCGAGGACGAGCCGGAGGCGCGCCGCGTCTTCAGCGAGATCGTCGAGTTCGCGCCGGAGGACGCGCTCGCGCGCCGGCGCCTCGGCGACCTCTACCGGGCCCACGGCTGGTTCGAGGACGCCTACCGCCAGTACCAGACGCTCGCCGCCATCACGCCCGACGACCCGAGCGTGGCGCTCCTCCTCGCGCAGGCGGCGGCGGGGGCCGGGCGCGTCGACGAGGCGCTCCGGCTCGAGCAGGGGCTCGCGGCCACCAGCGACCCGGGCGCCGTCGGCGGCCTCGGGCGCGTGGCGCTCCTCTGGTCGTCGGTGCGCTTCGCCGAGCTCCGCAAGGAGGCGCGCGCCGAGGGCGACGCCGAGCGGCTCGAGGCGCTCGAGGCGCGCATGCGGCGGAGCGGCGTGCTCCGGCAGGCGAGCGGGCTCCGCGCCACGCTGACCTGGTCGCACCCGGACGCGGGCCTCTCGCTCTGGGCCGCGCACCCGCGCCTCGGTCTGACGCGGCCGACCGATCTCGCGCCCGAGTACGGCCTCGAGGCCTTCGACGTCGAGGAGCAGGAGGACGGTCGCTACGAGCTCGAGGTGCGCCGGGCCGAGCCCGCGCGCCAGCGGCACCGCACGGACGTCGTGGCGAAGCTGGTCGTCGTCTGGAACGAAGGCCAGGAGGACGAGAAGGTCGAGGTGCGCGAGCTGCGCTTCGACGGGGAGCGGGAGCGACTCGCCTTCCACCTCGAAGGTCGCGAGCTCGAGGAGGTGAGCCGATGAGGCGCGCGATCGTCACGGGGCTCCTCTTCGCCCTCGCCTGCGGCGGCGCCGAGGCGCCCCCGCCTTCCCCCACGGTCGCCACGGCCGAGCCCGTGCGCGGCGGCTTCGCCATCGAGCGCGAGGGCTACACCTGGAACGTGCGCGGCCCGGTCCGCGTCGAGAACGAGGCGGCGGCCATCACCGCCGAGGACGGCCGCGGCGCGCTCCAGCTCGACGGCGGCGGCTGGGTGCTGCTGGACCGGCAGAGCCGCGCCACGCTCACGCTCGAGGCGCTCACGCTGCAGACGGGCCGCGTGTGGGTCGACGCGCGCGACGTGGAGGTGCGCGTGCAGACCGAGGAGGGCGAGCTCCGCGGCGTGGACGCCACCTTCGCCGTGGACCGCACGGGCGAGGGCACGGAGGTCTACTGCGGCTCGGGCGAGGTCGCCTGGGTCGCCGGCGGCGAGGACGGGCGCCTGGCCCAGGGCGAGACGCTCGCCATGCGGGGCGGTGGCGCCGAGGTCGCGCCGGCCGAGCTCTGGAACGACTGGACCGGGGGCCTCGCGGATCCGACGCCGCGCCACGAGGCCGTCCCCGGCTACGTGGGCGTGCTCGCCGGGCGCGCGCTCCACGAGCTCGGCAAGGCGCGCCGCCCGCTCTCGCTCCGCGCCCACGAGGTGGACGCCAGCGTGCGCGGCGACCTCGCCGAGACCGAGGTCGTACAGACCTTCTTCAACGCCGAGAGCCAGGCCCTCGAGGCCGAGTACCGCATGCGCGTCCCCGAGGGCGCCATCGTCGCCGGCTTCGCCGTGGACCTCGGCGGCGGCTGGGTGGAGGGCGAGATCCGTCCGCTCGCCACGAGCGGCTACGCCCTGAGCTGGGCGCCCTCGAGCGCCGAGACGAGCCGCCTCTCCTACGACGGGCCCGGGCGCCTGCGCGCGCGCGTGCACCCCATCGGCCCGGGCCAGACGGTGCGCGTGAAGGTGCGCTACGTGGAGTGGCTCGACCGGGAGGGGGACATGCGCAGCTACGCCTACCCGATGGTCACGGAGGGCGCCGCGCCGCCCCTGGTCGGCGAGCTCCGCCTGCGCCTCGACGCCAGCGAGGCGAACGTCGGCGCCTTCCGCGCCGGCATGGGAGCGCGGGTCGAGGAGCAGGCCGTGATCGTGCGGCGGAGCGACTACCGCCCGCTCGCCGACTTCGTCGTGGACCTGGTCGACCCGGAGGAGGTCGAGCGCGCCGAGGGCGCGGCCGCGTACGTCGTCGACGCGCCGGACGCCGCGCCGGGGCAGGAGGCCGCCGACGGGGACGAGCGCTTCGTGCTCTTCGACGTGCCGACGAGCGAGATCGTGGCGGAGCTCGAGGAGGACGCCTGGGAGGATCCGGGGCTCGACCTGGTGGTCGTCGTGGACGCCTCCGGGGCCACCGAGGCCGAGGACCTCGAGCTCGCCCGCGCCGTCGTCGAGACCGTGCTCCAGCAGCTCGCCCCGAGCGATCGCGTCGCGCTCCGCGTGGGCGACGTGACGGCGCGGGCCCCCGAGGGCACGGACGCGGGGCTCCAGCCGGCGACGGACGAGACCCGCGAGGCGCTCCTCGGCGCGCTGGCCGAGGTGCCGCTCGGCGGGGCGACCGACCTGGCCGCCGTGCTCCGCGACGCCGCCGACGTGGTCGCCGGCAAGCCGCGCGGCGCCGTGCTCTACGTGGGCGACGCGATCCCCACGACCGGCTCCATGGACACGCCGGCCATCCGCCGGGCGCTCGCGACGCTCGAGGACGCGCCGCGCTTCTTCGGCCTGGCGGCCGGCGAGGGCGCGAACCTCGATCTCCTCCGCGCGCTCTTCGGGGAGGACCAGGCCTTCGCCGTCGCCGAGCGCACGGAGGCCTCCCGCACGGTGATGCGCCTGCTCGCCGACGCGGCGCGGCCGATGCTGCGCAACGTCGAGGTCGACCTCGGGCCGGCCGTCGAGCGCGTCTACCCGCGGCCGCCGATCAGCGTCGCCGAGGGCGCGCCGCTCCGGCTCGTCGGGCGGCTCCGCGACGACCTGCCGACCGAGATCGAGGTGCGCGGCACGCGCGACGCGCGCCCCTTCGAGCTCACCATGAAGGTGCACGCCGAGGCGCTGGAGGACGGGGGCGACATCCGGCGGCGCTGGGCCTCGGCGCGGCTCCAGGAGCTCCTCGCGGAGGACGCGGGGCGCGAGGCGCTGGTCGAGCTCGGCGTGCGCTTCGGCGTGCTCACGCCCTGGACCTCCTTCGTCGCCGTCGGCGGCAAGGTCGAGGGGAGCTACCCGCCCGTGCGTGGCTTCGACGTGGATCCGCGCACCATCGACTGGGCCCTCGGCGGCGGCGCGGCCTCGCGGCGCATGCCCGAGCGCGGCGGCTGGCGGCGGCGCGTGCCCGAGGCCTCCGCCGAGGAGGCGCCCGCCGTGGCCGTCGAGCGCACCTGGGTCTCGCGGGTGCGGGACGTCGCCGACGCAGGTGGGGGAAGCGGCGATGGGGGCCTCGCGCGCGCGGCCGTGAGCCGGGCCCTGAGCCGCGGCACGCGCGGGCCGAACGCCTGCTTCGAGCGCCGCCTCACCGTGCGCCCCGATCTCCGCGGCAACGTCGCCGTCGAGGTCGAGGTCGAGGGCGACGGCACGGTGAAGGACGCGAAGCTCCTCTCCTCGAGCCTCGGCGCGGCCGACGTCGACGCCTGCATCCTCACGGAGGTCCGGGGCCTCCGCTTCCCGGCGACCGGCGGGGCGACCGTCTCCGTGACCCACACCTACCGCTTCGACGGCGGCGGCCGGGCCATCGGCGTGCGCCGCCAGTGCTCGGACGCCTCGCGCCAGTCCCTCGAGGTGCGCGCGGGGCTCTGGCGGGAGCGGCTCGCGGCGAACGCCGGCGTGCGCGGCGCGCTGAGCGTGTGGCGGGAGGCCCAGCGCCAGTGCGAGCTCTCGAGCTGGCGCGCGCGGCGGACGCTCCTCGACCGGATGATCCGCCACGTCGGCGGCGTGCCCGGGCAGGTGCGGCTCTACCAGGCGCTCGCGGGGAACGCGGCCATCGCGCGCTACCTGAGGCGGGCGATCCTGCGGAACGTGCGCACGCCGCGCGACGTGGTGGCCGTGCGGGCCGGGCTGGGGCTCGACGCGCCGGTGGACTGGGACGTCTTCGCGCGGCTCTGGAAGCGGAACGACGACCCCGCGGCGCGGCTGCGGCTCGTGCGGCGCTGGCTCGAGGTGCTGCCCGAGGAGATGGATCTGCGGCTCCGGCTGCTCGCGCTGCTCGAGGAGACCGGCGCCCTCGCCGAGGCCAAGCGCGTGGCGCGGGAGCTCCGGGCCGACCCGCTGGCCGACGCGCGCGTGCGGACGGCCGTGGGCGAGTTCTGGCTGCGGCAGGAGGACGAGGCCGAGGCGCGGCGCGTCTTCAGCGAGCTCGTCGAGCGGACGCCCTACGACCCCTGGGCGCGGCGGAGACTCGGGGATCTCTACCGGGCGCATGGCTGGTACGACGACGCCTACCGGGAGTACGGCGCGCTGGCGCGGCTCCGGCCGGACGACCCGGCGGTGCTGCTGATGCTCGCGCGGGCGGCGGCGGGGGCCGGGCGCGTGGACGAGGCGCTGAGGCTCGAGCAGCGGCTCGGCGAGTCCGTCGAGGAGGGCGCGCAGGGGGGCGCGGCCGGCGTGGCGCGGCTCTGGTCGACCGTGCGGCTGGCGGCGCTGAAGGGGGAGGCCGACGCGGCGACGCGGGCGATGATCCGGCGGCGCGAGCGGCAGACCGGGGTGCTGCGGGAGCCGCCGGCGGTGCTGGCGGCGCTGACCTGGGCGCACCCGGAGGACCGGCCCGAGCTGCACGTGAAGCTGCCGAGCACGCCCGAGGACGTGGAGTGGGAGCGCGCGGAGGTGCAGGCGGCGGCGCACGGCATGGAGGCGCAGGCCGTGCCGCAGCGGGCGGAGGGCGAGGCGCTGCGCTTCGAGGTGCGGCGCGTCGAGGAGGACGCGCTGCGGGACCTCGAGGCGACGCTGACGGTGATCGTCGGGCTCGGGAGCGAGGGGGAGCGCGTGCATCGCGTGCCGCTGGTGCTCGACCGGGAGACGCGGAAGGCGACGTTCGTGCTGGAGGGGGGCGAGCTGCGGCGGGAGTGAGGCGGGAGCGAGGGAGCGGGGCGCGGGTGTGAAGCCGTTGCCTCGGTCGCGGGGGCCTGAGCCGCGCGCGGCACGCTTCGGCGCGCTCGCTTTCGTGGAGAGCCGGGGGATGGGCGGCGCGGGCGTCCGGGCCCGGTCGGCGTGCGCGTCGGCACGCGCCTTGCCATGACGGACCCTCGCCGGCCGGCGACCCGTCATGCTTCGCTTCTCCCTCAGCTTCGTGATCGCGCTCGCCGCGGTCGCCCCCGCGCGCGCCCAGCCGGGGGAGGGCGGCGCGGCGCCGTCCGAGTCGCCGCGCCCCGCCGCGCCCCCGAGCGAAGCCGCGACCGAGCGCGCCGCCGTCTCCTCGGCTGACGGCGCGCCCTCCGACTCGCCGATCGCCCGGGAGGGAGCGCGCGACCCCGCGCCCTCCGAGCTCGAGGCCGAGCGCGCCGCCACCGAGCGCGCCGCCAGCACCCGCCCCGCCAGCACCCGCCCCGCCGCCACCCGCGACCCCGACTACCTCCGCGCCTTCTTCGAGGAGGTCCTCTTCCTCGCTGGCGGCACCGCCTGGTACTGGATCGAGAAGGACGACAACTCGGTCGACTGGGACTACGACGCCTGGGCGCAGCGCTTCGAGCGGGAGGCCTTCCGCTTCGACAACAACCGCTTCGCCATCAACTGGGTCTTCCACCCCTTCAGCGGCTCCGCCTTCCACGGCTTCGCCCGCGCCAACGACCTCAGCGTCGGCGCCGCCTTCCTCTACGGCTTCTTCACCTCCTTCGCCTGGGAGTGGCTCCTCGAGTTCCGCGAGCGCGTCTCCATCAACGACCAGATCGCCACGCCGCTCCCGGGCCTCGCCATCGGCGAGTTCTTCATCAAGCTCGGCCGCTACCTCCACGCCCGCGCGCTCACCCCCGCCCGCCGCGCCGCGTCCTGGACCCTCGGCTTCCCGGTCCAGATGCACCGCGCCTGGGACGACCGCGCCCCCGACCCCGACGAGCGCGCGCAGCTCCACGGCGCCTTCCGCGTGGCCTACGGCGCGACCCTCGCCCGCGGGGACACGGGCCAGCGCTTCGGGCTCCACACCATGGCCTTCGAGGGCCGCCTCGCCGACCTCCGCGGCTACCTCCGCCCGGGCCGCCGCCGCACCTTCTTCGCCGACGCCGAGCTCGCCGACCTGCGCGCCCGCGCCACCCGCGGCCCCGGCGGAGGCGGCTTCGAGCTCGAGGCCGACACCGTCGTCCTCGGCCTGCACGCGCAAGACCTCGAGGACGCGCCCGGCGGCCTCCGCGGCGCCGCCGGCCTCGTCGGCGCCTCCATCGCCTACCGCTACGCCCGCCAGTCCTACGCCGACTGGACCGACCGGCTCGGCGTCGTGCACCTCCCCGGTCTCGCGCTCGAGGGGCACCTCTTCGGCGGCCCCGTCGCCCTCCACCTCGGGGCGCGCGTGCACGCCGACTTCGCGAGCGTCCACGCGAAGGCCCCCTTCGACGCCTGGTTCGCCGCCCAGCCCGAGGGCACGCGCGCCAAGACCATCCTCGAGCGCGAGGGCTACTACTTCGGCTGGGGCCTCAGCACCGAGAGCCGCGTCGCGCTCGCGCTCGGGCCCGTCGAGCTCGGCGTGCGCACGCGCTTCGGCAGCTGGTGGTCCGACGAGGGCCTCGACCGGAGCCAGGAGGAGGTGAACGCCGACGTCCGCGTCCGCGACCGCGCCCTCGACGTCGCCACCTGGGCTCGCCTCGACCTGCCCCGCGGCCTCCAGCTCGAGGCCCGCCTCGACCTCACGCGCCGCGACACGGACGTCGCCGCCAGCGTCCGCACCTCCCGCACCCTTCGCCGCGCCACCCTCCTCCTCGCCTGGCGCCGCTGAGCCGCCCTCCGATGGCGCCTCGCGCGCGCCGTCCATCGCCCCGTCCGTCTGTCCGCCCGTCTGCCCGTCCGCCTGCCCACTCGCCTGCCCGCCTCCTCGCTCCGCTCCGCTCTCCCTACCCACCCGACCGTCTCGCCTGATCGCCCCCGACCATGGTGACCTCCGCCACGACCCCGCACCCTTCCTCCGAGCTGCCCTCCCGCCGTCCGCCGCGCCGCCTCCGCCTCGCCCGCCTCCCGCGTGGGCCGGGCCTCGCCGCCTTCGCCTCACGCCGGCCCTTGCTTCGGCCCGCCCGGCGACCCAACTTCCCCGCGCCGCGGCGCCTCCCCCCGTCGCGCCCCCCTCTCCTCGGACCCTCCCCCGCGAAGCGCGCCCGCGCAGCGACCCTCGCGGCCCCCGTGATCCGATGACGTCGAAAAACACCACCGCGCTCACGGACCTGCACCGTGCTCGAGGCCCCCGTGCGCTCCCGCGCCGGCGCGCGTCGCTCCTCGTGGAGGCCGAGACCGTCACCGCCATCGCGCTCCGGGAGAGCCAGCCGGTCGTCCTCGGGCGCGCGCGACCGGCCGACGTGGTGCTCGACGAGCGCGGCCTCTCGCGCCAGCACGCGCGCCTCGTCTGGCGCGGCGGAGCCCTCGAGGTGCAGGACCTCGGCTCCACCAACGGCACCTGGGTGAACGACGCCCGCGTCGAGCGCGCCTCCCTGCGCCCCGGGGACGCGCTCCGCTTCGGGGACGTCCACGCGCATCTCCATCTCACGCGCTTCGACGGGGAGGAGCGCGCGGCGGCCCCCGAGCGCTTCGCGGCGGCCCTCGGGGAGGAGCTCGAGCGGGCGCGGGCCTTTCACCGCCCGCTCGCCGTCATCGCGCTCCGGTCCGAGAACCCCGAGCGCTCGCCCGGCTGGGAGCGCGCCCTCCGCCCGGCGCTTCGCCCCGTCGATCGGCTCGCGCCCTTCGGCGATCGGGTCGCGCTCCTGGCCCTGCCCGAGGTGGGCCGCGCCGCGCTCCCCGCCTGGGCCGAGCGGCTCCGGGCGATCGAGCCCTCGCTCGCCCTCGCCGCGGCGGTCCATCCGCAGCACGAGGGCGATCCCGACGCGCTCATCGCCGCGGCCCTCGACGCGCTGCGACCCGCCCGGCCCGAGGGGCCCCTCGCCCTGGCGCCCGACGAGGCGCCTGCCCCGGCGGAGCCCGCGCCCGGCGGCGCCATCGTCGTCAGCCCGCCGATGCGCTCGCTCTACGAGCTCGTCGCCCGCGCCGCTCGCACCAAGCTGCCGATCCTCGTGCTCGGCGAGACGGGCGTCGGCAAGGAGCTCGTCGCCCGCGCGCTCCACGCGAAGAGCCCGCGCGGGGAGGGCCCCTTCAAGGCGCTGAACTGCGCGACGATCCCGACGCACCTCACCGAGAGCGTCCTCTTCGGCCACGAGCGCGGCGCCTTCACCGGCGCCACGGGCCGCGCGGCGGGCGTCTTCGAGCAGGCCGACGGCGGGACGGTCTTCCTCGACGAGGTCGGCGAGCTCCCGCCGCAGGCGCAGGCGGCGCTCCTCCGCGTGCTCGAGACGAAGCAGCTCGTGCGGGTCGGCGGCGCGAAGGACATCGAGGTCGACGTACGCGTCGTGGCGGCGACGCATCGCGACCTCGAGGCGATGGTCGAGGAGGGCACCTTCCGGGCCGATCTCCTCTACCGGCTCGACGCGCTGACGCTCGAGGTGCCGCCGCTCCGCGAGCGCGTCGAGGACGTCGCGCCCCTCGCGGAGGCGTTCCTCGCGCGCGCCGCCGAGCAGTGGGAGACGCCGGCGCGCGGCTTCGAGGAGGGCGTCCTCGACGCGCTCCGGGCCTTCCACTGGCCGGGCAACGTGCGCCAGCTCAAGAACGTCGTGGAGCGCGCGGCGGCCATGGCGCTCGGGCCGCGCGTCGGCCTCGCCGACCTCCCGCGCGACGTCGCCGCCGCGGCTCCGGGGGGGCTCGAGGGGGCGGCGCCGGCGGACCTCCCGAGCGAGGGGAGCGGCGCGGTGCCGCCCCTCGCCGAGCGCGTCGAGGCCTTCGAGCGCGGCATCCTCCGGGACGCCCTCGAGCAGGCCGGGGGCAACCAGAGCGAGGCCGCGCGCCTGCTTCGGGTGCCGCGGCGCACGCTCGCCCACAAGGTGAAGAGGTACGGGCTGGCGTGAGGGGGCTCGCGCCAGAGGCGTCCCGGGCGGACGCTCCGCTCGCGGGGCGCTACCGGCTCGGCGAGGAGCTCGGGCGGGGCGCCAGCGCGGCGCTCCACCGCGGCGTGGACCTTCGCCTCGGACGCGAGGTCGCCATCAAGCACATGCACGCGGCCGGCTCGACGGCGCGGCTCCGCGCGCGCTTCCTCGACGAGGCGCGCACGCTGGCGACGCTCCGTCACCCGCACCTGGTCACCGTCTTCGACGCGGGCGAGGACGATGGCGGCCGCCCCTACCTCGTGATGGAGCTCCTCGAGGGGGCGCCGCTCGACGGAGTGCTCGCCGCCGAGGCGCCCATCGATCCGGCGCGCGCGCTCCGCTGGGCCTTCCCCCTCCTCGGCGCCCTCGCCGTCGCCCACGACCACGGCGTGCTGCATCGGGACATCAAGCCCGCGAACGTCTTCCTCGAGCGCCGCGGCGAGGTCGAGGTGCCCGTGCTGATCGACTTCGGCATCGCCCAGCGCGAGGACGGCGCGCGCCGCACGACCCCCGGCGCCGTCGTCGGCACGCCGGCCTACATGGCGCCCGAGCAGGTGCGCGGCGAGCGGCTCGACCCGGCCGCTGACGTCTGGGGCCTCGGCGTGCTCCTCTTCGAGGCGCTGGCCGGGCGGCTCCCCTTCCGCGCCGCGACGCCCTACGCGCTCCTGCTCGAGATCGCGCGTGTCGAGGCCCCGCCGCTCGCGGAGGTCGCCCCCGCCGTCCCCGCGCCGCTGGCGCTGGCCATCGATCGGGCGCTCCGGCCGCGCGCGCGCCGCGAGCCCGACGCCCGCAGCTTCGCCCGCGCGCTCCTCGAGGGCGCCCTCGCGGCGGGCGTGCCGGTGCCGGACGCGCCCGACCCCCGCGGCCTGCCCGAGTGGGCGCGCTGGCGCGAGGAGGCGCGCGCCCTCGACGCCACCGCGGAGCTCGCCTCGGCCGGCCGCGCGGGGGGCGAGGACCCGCCGTCGGCGCCGCGCGCGGCCGAGGGCGCGCCGAGCGACCCCGGGGCTCCACGCAGCGAGCTCGAGCGGAGTGAGCCCGGGGCTTCACGCAGCGAGCTCGAGCGGAGCGAGCCCGGGGCTTCACGCAGCGAGCTCGAGCGGAGCGAGCCCGCCGCTTCGCGCAGCGACCTCGAGCGGAGCGAGCCCGCCGCTTCGCGACACGACGTCAGGCCGAGCGAGCCCGCGGCGCCGCGAAGCGACCTCGAGCCGCCGGCTCCGCGAGACGACGCCGCGCGGGGGTCCGACGCCAGCGCTCGCGCCGCCGCGTCGGCGCCGGAGCGGAGCGAGGGGCCGAGCCGTGCGCGGGGTCTTCGCGCTCTCGGCCTCGGGGGCGGCGCGCTCCTCGCGGCCGTCCTGGGAGGCGTCGTCGTGATCTCGGTGCGCGCCGTGCCGCCGCGGAACGCGGACGCGCCGAGCGAGAGCGCCCCGCGCATGGGTGGAGGAGACGCGAGCGCGCAGGACCCGAGCGCGCGGAGCCCGGAGCGCGCGCGGGACGAGCGCCGCGCGGCGGCCGGTCCGGCGAAGGGCCCCGAGCTTCCCTTCTTTGGACACCCGCCGGGGGCCGTCGCTCCTCCCCCCCGCTCCCGCGAGCTCCGCGAGAGCGCGCCCGCCGCGGCGAGCCCGTCCGACGCCGCGCCGACGGAACCCCCGACGGTGAGGGGGTCGTCGCGCCCCCCGGCCGCCTCCCCCGCGCCGGCGCGTCCCGCGCCGGATGCCGTGCACCGCTCCAGGTCGGGCCGCCCGACCCGCCGCGCCCTGCCGCGCGGGGACGTCGCCGCGCCCTCCGCCGCCGCCCGACCCGCCGCGCCCTCCGCCGCCGCCCGACCCGCCGCGCCCTCCGCAGCCGCCCGACCCGCCGCGCCCTCCGCAGCCGTCCGGCCCGCCCCGCGGGACGAGCCGGCGCCGCCCCCCAGCCCGGAGATCCTCACCTCGTGGGAGCGTTGAGAGCCACCTGCGCGCTCGCGCTCCTGGTCGCCTTCGCGTCCCCGGCGGCGGCCCAGCCGCCCGCGGTCGAAGACGCGGAGACCGCTGCGTCCCCCGCCGAAGATGCGGCGGGCTCGCCTCCCGCCGCCGAGCCCGCGGCGAGCCCCTCGGCCGAGGAGGCCTCGGAGCGGCCCGTCGAGGCGCGCGCTCGCCGGGCGTTCGAGGACGGCGTCGCGGCCGCGGAGCGCGAGGACTGGGCGGCGGCCGCCGCGCGCTTCCGCCGCTCTCTCGAGCTGGCCCCGCGCCCTCCGGCGGCCTTCAACCTGATCATCGCGCTTCACCACCTCGAGCGCCCCGCCGAGCTCGTCCGGGCCGCCGAGCGCTTCCTCGCGGACGCCGCTCCGCTCCGCTACGCCGACCAGCGCGACGAGGTCCGGCGGCTCCGGGACGCGGCGAGGCCGCGGGTCGCTCGGCTCCAGCTGCGCGACCTGCCGGAGGGCGCCGAGGTGCGCGTCGACGGCGCCGCGGTCGAGGTCGTCGATGGCCTCTGGCTCTCGCCCGGCGTGCACGTGATCGAGCTCGTCGCCGGGCCCCGCCGCGCGCGCCTCGAGCGGACCTTCGTGGCCGGCGAGCGCGTCGAGGAGCAGGTGCCCTGGGAGGTCGAGGCCGCGCGCGCCGCCGACCCCTCCCGCGAGCTGCCCGAGGCCGACGCGAACGGGTCTTCGGGAGCGGCCGCGCGCGGCCCCATCGAGGAGCTCCCCCTCGCCCCCCTCCGCGTGGCCCAGGCGGGCGGCCCTTCGCCCGCGCCTTCCCGTCTCGCGGCGGGCGCGGGCGCCCTCGCGGTCAGCGGCTTCGGCAGCGCGCTGGTCCTCAGCGCGCTCTCTTTCCGGCAGGCGAACGCCCTCGCCGAGGACGACCCGACCCAGGGCGGCTTCCTCGGCGACGCCCTCCGCTACCGCCGCACGCGCGCCGCCTCCGTCTACCTCTCCCTCTCGAGCAGCGTGTTGGCCCAGCTCGCCGTCCTCCTCGGGCGCGGCTGGCGCTCCCGCGGGCCCTGGCGCCACGTGCTCGGCGGCGTCGGCGCGGCGCTCGTCCTCGCGGGTGCCATCGTCGGCCTCCGCCGGCCGCCGCGGCTCGGCGAGAGCGCGCTCACCGGCGCGCACCGCACGGTGGGCGCGCTCCTTGTCGCCACCGGGCTCCCCCTCGCCCTCGCGCCCCTGGTCCACGCCATCGACGACTCGGACCCGCGCGCCGCCGCCGCGCCCGGGCTCACCGTGGAGGCGCGCTTCTGATGCGGCCCGCCGCTGCCTTCCTCGCGCTGCTCCCGCTCTTCGCCGCGGGCTGCCTGCGGAGCGCGAACCCCTGCCCGCCGGGCCTCCGCCCGGACGAGTCGCAGGACCGCTGCGTCGGCCCGGACGCCGGCGTCGAGGCGGACGCGGGGCCGGACGCACCCGGCGCGCGGGACGACGGGGGCAGCGACTGGGGCAGCGACGCCGGCCCGCTCTGCGTGCCGGACGACGTGGCGGCCTGGCGCGCGATCCATCTCGGCGACGCGCTCGTCGCGGAGGTCACGCGCTGCAGCGAGAGCGGCTGCCGCGCGAGCCCCTGCGACGTCGGCGGCTGCCTGGCCGACGCCGCCGGCTTGGCTCCCTGCGACGCCTGCGCGTGCCGCGACTGCGCGCGCGCCGAGACCGACTGCGCCGCCGACCGCTGCGCCAGCGCCTGCACCAACGGCACGGACCTCGACTGCCGCCGCTGCCTCTGCGAGGCCGGCTGCATCGCCGCCTTCGAGCGTTGCGCGCGCCGCGACACGGGCATCTGCGAGGGCGCCTTCGGGCGCGACGCGAGCGCCGAGGAGCTGCGCCTCGCCACGCCCATCGTCTTCCGTCGCAAGTCGGCGACCGGCTTCTCGCGCGCCGCGCCGTTCTTCTTCGAGGAGCCGGCGCGCGTCGAGGCGCGCGACGCCCACCACGCCATCGGCTGGACGGCGCTCGCGAGCTTCGCCGTGGCCGGCGTGGACTACCTCTTCGAGCACATGGACGACTGCCCGGAGGTCCGCTGCCCGGCGCGCGTCGCGCCCGTGCTCGCCGACGGAACGCTCGGCCGCCCGGTCTGGGAGGCCCGCTGGGGCCGCGGCTTCGACGTCTTCACCCCCTTCCGGCTCGGCGGCGCCACCTACCTCCTCGCCTACAAGTCGGGCACGCGCCCCGCCGAGATCGAGCAGCGCGGCGCCGGCCGCATCGTCCGCTTCGCCCCGACCGGCGAGGGCCCCGACCTCGAGGCCGAGGTGGTCTTCGACGCGGCCTGGAGCCCCTCCATCGGGCCCACCTGGTCGCACGTGCGCGCCTTCGCCTTCGAGGGCGACGTCCATCTGCTCCAGTACCGGGGCGGCGAGAGGCATGCGGTCGAGGTGGTCCAGGTGCGGGAGGAGTCGGGTGCGCTTCGTTTCCGGGAGGCGGCGCCGGGCCTCGCGTGGGGACCCGACTGGGACGTGCTGGAGACCTTCCCCGTGGGGAGCGGTCCGGCGCCCCGCTGGTTCGTCCTGCAGTACGCGGGCCAACGCGGCGACACCCCACCCCGCGTCGAGGTGAGCGCCTGGGCACGCGACGACGCCGGGGAGCTCGTCCAGACGCTCCCGCTGCTCGCCGCCGAGTGGCCCGACGCGCTCGTCGCCGTGCACCCCTTCCGCAGCCCGACCGCCACCTACCTGCTTCGCCGCGCCCCCAGCCGCGCCGACGTGGACGTGCTCCGCCTCGACGGCGACCCGGCCGCCTGGGCCGACGCTCCGGGCGAGGTCGTCGCCACCCGCCGTTGGGGAGCCTTCCCGCCCTGGGACCTCGTCACCATCGCCGGCGCCCGCCTCTGGGAGACGCCATGAGCTCCTCCCCGCCCGCCCGCCGCTTCGTCTCCCGCCCTCTCTTCGACCGCCGCTCCGCCATGCCGCCCTCGACGCTCCTCCGCTCCATCGCCTGCCTGGCGCTGGCGCTCCTCACCGCCTGTCCGAGCGACCCGCCCGACGACTGCGCCTCCGACCCGGCCCGCTGCCTGCCCGACGCCGGCGACGCTGGCGAGGATTCGCCAACCGACGCGGGCGACGCTGGCGAGCTCTCGCCAGCCGAGCGGGACGCGGGCCCGGGCTCGGGCCCCGACGCCGGGCCGCCGCCCCCCTCTTGCTCCGAGGAGGACGTCGCCGCCTGGACCGCTGCGCACCGGCGCATCGACCTCCCGCGCGTGCTCGCCGCCTGCGCCGCCGATCCGCGCTGCGCCGAGCCTCCGTGCAGTTTCGAGCAGTGCCTCCGCGAGCGCGCCGGCGTCACCGCCTGCGAGGCCTGCACGTCGCGTGAAGTCGCCTGTGTTCTCGGGGAGTGCCGCACCGCCTGCGCTCCCTCCAGCCCCAGCGATCGCTGCCGCGGCTGCATCTGCGCGAGCGGCTGCTTCGACGCCTTCGAGACCTGCGCCGGTCACGCCACGTCCCTCTGCGAGGCCTGCGACCCCGACGCCGCCACCTGCCCGCCCTTCGTCCTCTCCCCGGCGCTGATCATGACCATCACCCACTGAGCCGCGAGCCCGCCCGACCCGCCCTGGCACGCCCCCTGCTGAACGAGGGGGCATGGATCGCTCTCCCCGCCTTCGCCGCGCGCTCGCCCTCGCCGCCTTCGCGCTCGCCCTGGCGTCCTCGGCGCGCCCCGCCGCCGCCCAGGACTGCGCTGCGACCTTCGTTCCGCCTCCCCACGAGCTGAACGTCTGCGAGCGCCTCGTCCGCGAGCTCACCGTCGAGCGCCTCGTCCCGCGGGAGATCGAGCAGTGCCGGAGCGGGCCCACCTGCGTCTTCCAGCCCGAGTGCTGCGTGCCGGGCGCCTGCATGGCCATCCCCCACTGCGTCGTGACGGAGACCATCGAGGAGGTCGTGCGGACCGTCTACCACCGCGGCGACCTCTACTGCGATCCCCACGAGCTCGCGCCGCGTGAGCTCCTCGAGGCCTTCCTCCAGGAGCGCCTCATCGATCCCGACTCGGGGGCCGTCGCCGACCCGCTCGCCGTCGGGGTCGAGGGGCTCACGAACGCCTTCACCTGGGGCGAGCAGCTCATGCGCTGTCGGGGGGAGCGTCTCCCGGAGCCCATCGTCCAGCTCGTCCTCGACATCATCCGCGACCTCCCGGGCGTCGGCTTCTCTCCGGCGGACGTGCGCGCGCTGCGCCTGATCGAGCGCGACGGCTTCCCCTCGAACGTCTTCCTCCGCGAGGGGTACGGCGCGATCACGCTACGGAGCTCGGTGATCATCCGACCAGACCGCTACGCGGCGCTGATGGGCGCACACGGCTTCTACACGCTCGACGACCTCGTCCAGCAGCGCGTTCCGTGGGTCTTCCTGCGCGCCATCGACACGCTGATCCACGAGCTCGTGCACGTCCGCCAGTACCGCGAGCAGGGCGAGCGCGACTTCCTGACCATCTACCTCCAGCAGATGGCGCTGCAGGGCTACGACCACGCGCCCCTCGAAGACGAGGCCTACGGCTGGGCCTCCGACGTCGCGCACCACACGGGCGGCTTCTACTGCCTCGACCTGGTGCGCCGCTACGACCTCGAGGGCGAGGAGCGGGACCAGGATCTCGACGTCCGGGCCTGCACCCTGCCCGCCGCCCTCATCGAGATCCTCTGAGCGGCCCCGGGTCGCTCGCTCGTGCGCCGCGCCGGCGCGAAGGGAGAGCTGCATCATGCGCATACGTTCGACACTTCTGGTCCTGCTCCTCGCGGGTCTCGGGCCGACCGCCCGGGCCGACGTCGTCAACTCTTGGGTCGCCTCCCGCGGAGTGGACGGTCCGGGCCAGGTCTGCGGGTACGGGGACGCGGCCTGCAACCGCTGCGTCGAGGACGTGCCCGGCCAGGTCCGAGCACTCGAGTCGTTCTCCGACGCCTGGAACGACCAGCCGCTCACCGGGCGCTTCCGCGTGGAGATGCAGGTCGGCGAGCGCCTCGGCGCCTACGACCCGATCGTCGGGATCAACCGCTCGCGGCACATCCAAGGGCTGGCGCGCGTGCCGGGCGTCGGCGACGAGGACTGGCTCGTCCTCACCCGAGCCACCGGTTCGAGCGACGGCTGGGCGGGTTTCATCACCATGCGCCTCGAAGACTTCGACGGGCGCGGTGGGCGCGCCTTCTTCCACTCCCCCGACATCCACACCTACGACGCGCCGGCCCCCGCCGAGCGGAGCTTCCGCCGCTTCGTGCAGATGCCTGGCACGAACCACGCAAGTGGAATCCAGATGCTGGGCCGGACGCTGGTCGTGGGGGCCGCATGCGAAGACGGCGCTCCGGGTTGCCCCGTGGTGCCGGGGGGCAAGGCGTGGGTCGAGCTCTGGGATCTCGCGGACCCCGTGAACCCCTCCATGCCGACCCGTTTCGCCGCGCCACCCGAGAGCAGCGGGCACTATGCCGCTGCGACGCGCCTCCGCAACGGGAGCACGCTCGTGCTCCTCAACGCCCAGGACGCCGGCTGGTTCGACCTCTTCGTCGCGCCGGAGGCGACCCTCGGAGCCGAGACCGAGTGGGTCTACCTCGGCGGCGCCGACTTCGGCGACCTGGATCCGGAGTGGCATGATGGTGACGACCGCCTCATCGACAACCACGCCTATCAAAACGCGAGCCTCGTCACCGAGTGCGGCAGCGGGGACCTCTACCTCGTCACGCTCCGCCAGGTTGGCGATGGCGGCGTGGACACCTGGGACAACTGGAACGAGCTCGAGCTCTTTCGCCTCGACCTCCGGGTGCGCCCCGACCAGCTCTTCACCCGGCGCGGTGCCGTCACGTCTCGCGACCCCTTCGAAGGCGACATCGCCCTCTCGTACGAGGAAGGGTTCGACTTCCGGGAGCAGAGCGGATGCTTGATGCGCGGGGGTTCCTCCGTCCACGTCACCCCTGACGGGCGCATGGTCCTCTACTGTGGTCCGAAGGAAGGGGAGGGCGACGGGCAGATCACCCTCGGCGAGATCCGTATGCCCTGAACCTGGCGCCCTCTCTGGACGCGTCGCGGGCTTCGCCGCCTCGGGGGGGCGAGTGCACTGGCGCTTCCGTGTAGCCATGGTGAGAAGCGTTCACTGGCGCTCGGGGTGAGGTTGGTTCAGACCGCGCCCCGAGCGCCTCATGCCGCATGTCGACCTTCGCTTCTTCGCGGTCCTCCTCGCCTCGAGCCTCTGCCTCGCCGGCTTCGGCCCGCCCGGCGCTGGCCCCGCCCGGGCCGAGGCGCAGGTGGTCGAGTGGGCCGCCCACACGCGCGGCCGGATGATCGACGTCTTCGACGCCGAGGCCAGCCCCGAGCACCTCGTCGCCATGGGCCTGACGATGATGCAGCTCGCCCGGGCGACCTACGACCACGGCGAGGCGGGCCGGGCGCGCAAGACCGAGGCGGCTCGGTTCGACTACGAGCGCTTCGTGGTGCGGGAGCGCGTCTCCGCCCAGGCCGTCGTGTCCCGCGATCGGGAGCACGCCGTCGTCGCGATCCGCGGCTCGAGCCACGTCGCCGATTGGTTCTTCGACGCCATGGTGATCGACGAGCGCGCCTCCCGCTTTCGCGGCGCGCACCAGGGCTTCGCCTGGCTGAGCGAGGCGCTCCTACCCCGGGTGCGTGACCAGCTCGACCGGCTCCGCCGCGACGGCGTCGAGCACGTCTGGCTCACCGGCCACAGCCTCGGGGGCGCCATGGCGCAGATCATGGCCCAGGACCTCGACCGGCGCGGCTACCCCGTCGAGGGCGTCTTCGCCTTCGGCGCTCCGGCCGTCGGGAAGGAGACCTGGTCGTCCATCTATCGGCTCCCCGGCCGCACCCACCTCTTCGAGCTCGAGGGCGACCTCGTCCCCTGCCTGCCGCCCAACCAGGCCCAATGGCAGAAGAACGGCCACCTCCATCGCATCCGCGACGACGGCCGCGTCGAGCTCTACGCCTTCTCCGACGTCTGCGCCGCGCGCATCCCCGAAGCCGCCTTCGGCCGCCCCGTCTGCGACGCCCCCTCCCGCGTCCGCCGCGCCCTCGCCGTCTTCGCGCCGCACACGCGCCTCATGTGCGAGACCCCGGACCCGCTCCGCGCGCTCGCCGACGTCCTCGCCGACGCCCTGAACGGGAACCGCCACAGCCGCCACAGCCCGAGCGTCTACCAAACCCACCTCCGCCTCGGCCGCGAAGAGACAGCCACGCGCCTGATCGGCCACTACTGACCAGTTGCGTTGCCCGTGGCTGGCCAGAAATCACCAGTCTCGTGTTCGGTTGTCTGCGAAGATATCGCATTGCCGCGAATCCTCAGCACGCGAGGCTTGGCCTGGTCATTGCTGTTGGCTGAGTAGCGAGGAACCAGAAGTCTGGGCGACCTCGTCATTCACATAGCTGACTATGGAGATAGGGAAATGAAGCTGAAGAACATTCTCGCGGCTGCTTGCTGCCTGCTTCTCGGAACGCCGCTGATCGCGCATGCGTGGGACAACGGAGGCGTGAACAACGTGACCATCGAGCGGGTCGTCGTGCAGCAGGACGGGACGTTCTACATCGAGGCGGACCGAGATCTCTGCGACTCCGGCGACAACCGAGTCGGGTACGTCTACAAGGACGTCACGCTCGAAGGCCGACCGTGGACGCAAGAGGGGGCTGAGATGATGCTGAGCACCGCGATGGCCGCACACTTGAGTGGTCGCACGGTTACGGTCTACGCCGACAACTCGGGATCGCGGTGGGGCTGCCAGATGGGCGCCATCGCGCTGGAGTGAGCATGAGCGACTCCTTCATTGATTTCGGAGCGCCAAGAGCTCCGGTGGGGGCTGCGCTACTACTGACGCTCATGTCGGCCTGCGGAACCTCAACCTCCGAGTGGGAGGAGTTCCGGGCGAGCGCCGAGGCGCTCGAGGATGGCCGGCTGGTCGCGGACCACGACATGGTCTTCGAGGACGAGGCCGAGCTCTACGCCTACTGGGAGGAGATGAGCTTCGGCTCGCCCCTCGCAGAGGACGAGGTCGGCGCCGCACGCCAGCCGCTCACACAGAGCACGCCCGGTGGGGTGCCCGAGGTCTGGGAGTTCCCCCAGAGCATGCGCCTCACCTACTGCGTCGAGGACGACTTCGGGAGCCGGGAGGCCACGCTGCTGGCGGCCCTGGACCGGGCCGCCGGCTTCTGGTCGCAGCGCGTCGGCGTCCGCTTCGAGCGGGTCGACCTCACGGACTGTGGAACGGACAGCGACGAGGTCGTCTTCAACGTCCAGCGCCACACGGGGGTCGCCTACAACGCCATCGCCTTCTTCCCGGATGATCCCCGCTCGCAGCGCGTGGTCGGGGTGGCCGACTCGGCGTTCACGACCAGCTCCGGCGGCCGTGATCTGGTCGGTATCCTCGCCCACGAGCTCGGCCACGTGCTCGGCTTCCGCCACGAGCACATCTGGACCGCGTGCACGGGCGAGGGTCCGGCCGACGCCACCGCGCTCACCTCCTACGACCCCAACTCCGTGATGCACTACCCGAGCTGCCGCCCCCCCGGCAGCGCCTCGGGCTACCGCCTCACCGAGTTGGACTACGAGGGGGCCATCCAGGTCTACGGCCTGGCCCCGGCCCTCATCGGCCTCGTCACCTGACGGCGCTGGCTCCGAACACCCCGCCGTGCGCGCCCGGGCCCACAGCCCGGGCGCGCACGCACTTCTGTGGGGCGAGCTGACGGCCGGCGTGTTCAGCTCGGGCGCGCTTCCACGATGTAGTCGAGGACGGCCTCGAGCTCGCAGACGCGCTGGGAGCGCGGGTCGAAGTAGCGACTCGACTCGATGTAGGCGAAGTGGAACACGTCCTCGAGCGTTCGGCGGCGCGTGCGTCGGGATATGGCGATCGCATCCTCCGTGAGACCCCACCCCGCGTAGAACGGCGCGCCGAAGCAGCGTACGGGCTTGCCCGCCATGAGGGCCTCGAAACCCATGCCGGAGGTCACGACGAAGACCTCATCGACCTGGTCCAGGATCGCGTACGGATTCACCGAGTCGTATATGGCCCGTATGCGACCGCCCTGCGCGGCCTCACGCAGCGTGCGCTCATCGAAGCTGCTCTGCTTCCCGCCTGAGATTGCGTCGGGGTGGCGCTTGACGACGATGGTGGAGTCAGGGCGCTCGCGCAGCGCGAACCGCAGCATTTCGTCGAAGCTGCTCGCGTTTGCCAGTCCGGATTCGATTGACTGGTCGCCGCGGCGCTGGTCGACCAGCAACACCTTGTGTCCAGTCGGTAGGTCCAGGTTCGGTGCTTCGCGGGGGGTGTGGTTGTACTTGCTGATCCTCTCTCGAACGATCCGAGCCATGAGGGCGCGAGCGCGTTCCCGCTCGGTCTCGCTCGGATCCCGCTCGGACTGCAGGAGGCGCTCGAGTCGAGAGGGTCGCGTGGCGTCGTAGTAGGCCGTGGTGTCGTCGAGGATCAGGGATAGCCCCGGTTCACCGCTCAGGCCGATGTCGATCGAACGTACGAAGCCATCCTCGACGATCAGCTTCGGGCGCCCGAGCGCCACCCGCACTTCCTCCATTCTGACCTTGCCATGCGTCGGCGTGATGCCCCATTGAACGAAGACATCGGCGGCACCCATCTTGACGATGTCTTTCATCCCACGGCCGCCGTACACACGGGTCCGCGCCCGGAGCATGGGGAGAAGGTACCGATGCGCATCGTTCTCTGGAGAGGCTATGGCGATCACGTCGACGCCGTTGTCTTCTCCGTCGTCCAGGATGCGCTTCAGCGGATCGCTCCGGAGCTCGATCGGCGAGCCCTGGTCACCGATCGTCGCGAGTAGCTCGGCGATTCGCTTGGAGGCACGACCATCGAAGCGACCTATGGAGAACTGGCGCGAAGCCCACTCGAGTCCCTCCTCGGAGCAGCGGTCGAGCCGACCCTCCAGGAGAGCGGCGGCGCGATCGAAGAGCTCGGCCCTGTGAGATGCCTTGGGGATGCCTACGCTCTCCCAAATGCGGACGAAGTCGATGTAGCAGGCCGAGAGGGCGGGGACACCGGCAAGCACGGCCTCGAAGAGCATCGTGCTGTTGACCGAGCTCACGAGTGAAGCGTGCAGGACCGCCTCCTCGGGCTCGACGAGATAGCAGACGGCGTCGTCCACGGATGCCGAGCTCGACGAGCTGAGCCGCTCACGCAGACGCGCCGGGAGAATGTCGTCCTTCGAGGGGGGCAGACGTACGAGGAGCTGCCGGTGCGTCTGCTCGGCGAAGTCGAGCAGATCCTCGATCGCGCGAGCCTGTGCGTCGAGGGCGGCGCTCTGGTCGAGCTGAAGATCCATCGGCTGCGCTGCGAAGAGCAGTAGCTCACGATCGGGATGGAGGCCGAAAAGCCGGCAGAACTGCCGGTACGCGAGCTTCGGTTGCGCTTCGTGATATCGGTCGAACTTGGGAGCGCCCGTACGGTGGATGCGGCTTGGCGGAAAGCCCCTCGACTCGAAGATGTCGCGCTGCAGATCACCCCAGCAGAAGACGACGTCAGCGGTGGGACACGCGGCTCCGCTGATGTCGTCTCGGTAGTACTTGTCCTTGTCGAAGAATACGGATTCGTGCGGAACGAGTATGCGAGGAATCTCCAGCTCTTCGCACACGTTCGCGAATCCCCGCATCACGGGATGCCAGTCGAAAGTGAAGATGGCACCGGATATGCGGTCTCGAATCGGAGTCAGGCGATGGAGGAGCATCCGCCGATACATGTCCGGCCGCTTTCGAACGTAGCGGCTCACGGAGCGACGGCGGCCTGGGGCGTCGAAAGATGGGAATAGGTCTAGCGGCGCAATGGCATACTCATCCGACCGAGAAAACGAATCGATCAATCGATCGCCGTGCTCTCGAATCCAAGGAATGAACAGGTACACGGGACCCTCGGCGTCTAGCGCGCGCGAGAGCTCGGAGCCGGGCTTCGCGTGAAACCACTTCGGCGGCTTCGGTCGTTGTGGGGGGCCGTCGGTGGGCTTCGGGGCCTTGAGCCAGGTCGCTCCCGTCCATTCGATGGCGCTCCGGACGACGCGGGAATCGCGGACGAAATCGACGGGATGGTTGATGAGTTTGCTGAGCTTGCTCATGGGTCGAGGTGCATTGGGGGTGGGTTGATGGCTGGCGAGGCGGGAGCTAGGATCTTCCGCTCATGAACCGCCCCCACCCAGAAACCCTGGACGAGACGATGGCCAAGTGCGAGCGGCTTCGGAGGCCACTCAGCCGGGAGTTGGACCAGGGAAAGAGGTTTGTCGTCGGGGGGAGGCACGGAGATTGGGTCACGGCCGCCGAGCGGGTGAAAGACATCGGCGGAGAGGTGGCTGCGTTCCACGACAGCAGGAAGAAGACGCGCGGGGGCAAGAAGAACGGGATCGACGTGCTGCGTGGTAAGTTGCCTCGAAGGTTCGCGGGGCTTCCTTATTTGTTTGCCGGAGAGCCCTCAAAACAATGGTTCAGCCCTGCTCCTTCGTTCGTCGAGTCGTGTATCTGGGACGTGGAGCCCCGCGAGGCGCATCAGCGCGGTAAGGCGATGCCGCGCCTTCTCCAACAGCACCGTGAGAGAGTCGAGCGCGTCTTTCAGCACTTGGCAGATGGGCCATCACGGCTGCAGTTTGCTTCGATCGTCAAGGCGAGAGTGGAGGGAGATACTTCCTTCCATCGGATATCACGATACGCGGAGTACGACCATCCGATCGTGCGCCCCACGCAAGGAGACGTCGCCATCGACGTCGGCGCGTTCAGGGGTGAAACGACGGTTCGCTTTGCACGAAGCGTGGGTGCCCGAGGGCGGGTCTATTCGCTCGAGCCGGAGCCGTCGAACCACGCGAGGCTCTGCGCGGCGACGAGCGACCTGTTCAATGTCGCTCCGATCGCGTTTGGGGCCTGGGACGACACCCGGGTGTTGAGCTTCCAGGGTGGCCGGGGAGGAGCGTCGCGCCTCTCGTCCGAAGGGGAGATCCGCGTGCCCGTGACATCGATCGATCGGCTCGTGCGGCGCTACCGCATCCCACGCGTCGATCTCATCAAGCTGGACGTCGAAGGCGCCGAGAAGCGGGTGCTCGAGGGGGCCCGACAGACGATCCGGCGTCACCGGCCGAAACTGCAAGTCAGCATCTATCACCACAAGCCCGATCTGTTCGAGTTGCCGGAGTTGCTGATCGATTGGCTCCCCGGGTATCGCTTCTATCTGGGGCACCACAGCTACTACCACGTCGAGACGGATATCTACGCCGTTCCTGTCGAGAAATGGGCGCGGGGGTATCTGGCGCGCTCGAGCAGGCGCTGGGCTCTTCGGCTGTTGGGGCGGTCTCCAGAGCGAGGGACTTCCACGAGTTGAGGTGAGGGCGGAATCCGAGGACGGCTGTCGCGGGTTTCTGGTCAAAGCAATCCTCGTGCCATCGAACTGATGCGTCTCCCTTCGCTCTCGCCCGAGTCGAACGTGTCGCGGTGTGCCACTCGCGCGACAACTCAACGTGCCTCAGGGGCGTGGGCTCGCGTAGGCTGGCTGCGTCTCGATGGGGGAGGCTTCGGGAACCAGCGGATGCCGGTTGGAGAGCTTCGGCCACGAAGCCGCACGTAGAAGTTGCCATTCGCTTGGTTGTGATGGAGGAGCCAGCGCCGGAAGGATCGGTAGAGTTGCTCGTCGGGCGCGGGGCCGGGGACCTGTAGGAACTCAGCCAGGGAGCTGCCGTCGACGAGCCCCTTCATGTCGTAGACGGCGGTTCCGAGCACTTTCACGGGCGTGCCGTGGTGGACCGACTGGAGCCCGACCGTGCTGTTGATGGTGATCGTGCCCTTCGCGTGCTGGAGGAGCGTCGGCAGGTGGAGGTCGTGGCAGTAGTGGAGGCGCTCGCCGAGGCCGTGCGTGCGGCGGAGCTCGGCGAAGAGGGGGCCGTACTCCCGGTACGCGCGGTCCATCGGGTGGTGTTTGAAGACCAGGTGGTCGTCCGGGCGTCCGTGCTCGGCGAAGGTCTCGACGACCTCGTGGACCATCTCGAGGACGTCGTCGTAGGGGGAGTGGCGGAGCTGGAAGTCGCAGTGCACCTGGAGGGGCACGAAGAAGTAGCGGCCCGATAGCTCCCCGGTGAAGCGCTGGAGCATGCCGCGCTCGGCCCGGCCGAAGCGCCACTTCCGCCAGGCGCTCCGTACGTGCCAGCGGGCGTGGCGCCAGCAGTTCAAATCGCGGTGGTGCGCGTAGAAGCGGAAGTCGCCGTTGGCCAGGGTGAAGGCCATGGCGTTCAGGGTGGAGTACCAACCGTTGTATCGGAACGAGGGGCCTGGCGGCGTGGAGGGGGGAGTCTCGCCGGGATCGTGCTCGCGATAGAACGCCGGGTCCCGCGGCATGCGCGAGAAGCCGTTGACGCCGTGCTCTTCGAGGGTGATCCAGTCCGGGCGGAGGTACCCCTCCTCGAAGACCCAGACCTTCGCGCCGAGCGCTTCGGCGGCCTCCACGGCGCGACGGTGGAGCCAGCGGCAGTCGCCGAAGACGAAGACGCCGTCGATGTGTCGCTCTCGGATGAGCTGGCGGACGAAGCCGTCCCAGGCGGCGAAGGGCTCCCTGAAGGGCACGACGTCCGCGAAGCCGGTCGAAGGAGGGAAGAAGAGCCGGTCGCCCGCGTGGAAGTTGACCTTGGTGACGCGAACGCCGGAGGCGTGAAGCTCGTGGGCGAAGCGCAGCATGAAGGGACCGGCGGGGCCCTGGAGGAGCAAGGCGTGGCGCACGCCGAGATCGGGGAGGGTGCCCTCAGCGGTCATGGTGCAGAACTTCTCGGAGCTGCAGGGAGAGCGAGCGCAAGCCGTAGCGTGCCACGTTGCGGCCCTTGCGCAGCTGGC
The DNA here is from genome assembly GCA_002699025.1 of Sandaracinus sp. GTDB lineage: Bacteria > Myxococcota_A > Polyangia > Polyangiales > Houyiibacteriaceae > Houyiibacterium > Houyiibacterium oceanicum. The sequence continues at coordinate 53,321 of PABA01000075.1, forward strand.
GTGCTGGCCAGGAGCGCAGGAGCCGGCTGTCCGGGCCGCCTCGCGCCTCGAGGAGCTGGTCGATGACGACTTCGGGGGTCGTGTACCGGTCCGTTACGCGACTCACGTATCTGGGGTAGCGCAGCAGAGCCGCCGCGACGAGCTCGTCGAGGGTGCGGCGGCGCGTGCGTCGTGGATGCGGGTGCCGATCTTCGGTGAGGCCCCAGCCGGCGTAGAAGGGCTGGCCGTAGGCGACGACGGGCAGCTCGCGCAGGAGCGCTTCGAAGCCGACCAGGGAGGTCATGGTATGCACCTCGTCGGCCACGGCGAGGCAGTCGGCGAGGGCCGCGTGGCGGACGACCTCGTCGGCGAGGGTCGCCTCGGTCGCGGGTGGGATCTCGCCGCGTCGGTTGCCGCTCACGACGTCCGGGTGCGGTTTGTAGACGACGAAGGCGTCCGGGCGAGCGCGTCGGGCTTCGCGCAGCAGCTCCTCGTTCCGACGCACGTCGAGGCAGCCGAGCCGGATGGAGGCGTCATCCTCGACCTGTCCGATCACCAGCACCACGTAGCGGTTGGTGGCGCGCTCTGCCACGGGGCGACGCCGACCGACGTTGTACTTGCTCAGACCGGACGCAACGATGCGCTGGCGCAGGCGGGCCGCGCGCGCGAGCTCGGTCTCGTCGAACTCCGCCTCCTGCAGGAGCACCTCGAGATCGCTGGGTGTGGCGGGGTCGTAGTAGAGCCCGCGCTGGTCGAGCACCAGCGACGCCGGCGCATAGAGATCGCTGCCGAGCCCGACGCTCCGCAGGAAGCCGTCCTCCATCCGCCAGATCGGCACGTCCCGCTGCCTCGCCACGGAGGCGAGCTCGTGGTCGCGCCCCGTCCCCCACACCACCAAGCGCCCTCCCTGCCCGAGGTGGGGCGCGGCCTTTCGGGCGTTCGCTGCGAAGCGCACCCGAGTCTCGGGGCCTTCGAGGAATGCGGGGAGGAAGCCCCGTTTCCATGCCGAGAAGCCCACGCATACGACGGTCCCGCGGGTGGCCTGGCCGCAGCGCCGCTGCACGTCGAGGTGCTCGACGACGCGCTCGACCTCGCAGCGCTCCCCGGTCTCCGGATCGAGGTAGCGCGCGTAGCGGAGGTAGGCGGCGGCGACCAGCTCGGTCAGCGAGCGGGTGCGGCCTCGCCGCGGCGGTATCGCACCCCGATCGTCCGTGAGCCCCCAGCCGGCGTACCAGGGCACGCCGAAACAGGTCACGGGGAGGCCGTGGACCAGGGCCTCGAAGCCCATCTGCGAGGTCATGACCCAGACCCGGTCCACCTGGGCGAGCAGGGAGGCGGGGTGCGCCGGTTCGGCGACCACGCGTACGCCGCCCGCGCGCTCCAGGTGGCCGCGCTTCGCGCCCGCCAGCACGTCCGGGTGCGTCTTCACGACGATCTCGGCGTCCGGGTGCTCGCGCCGGGCCGTCTCGAGCAGCGCCTCGAAATCCACCGCGCAGAGGCCGAGGCGCAGGGATTGATCCCCGGCCGTCTGGTCGACCACCAGGACGCGTTCGCGCTTCTTCGGGCCGAGGTCGAGGTCGGGCTGGTGGTTGTACTTGGAGAGCCCCGTCTTCCGGAGCTGTCGGATCAGCGCCTCGGCGCGCGCGAGCTCGCCGCCCTCGAAGTCGTCTTCGGCAAGCCAGCGCTCGAGGCGTGAGGGGCGAGTCGCGTCGTAGTAGATGCCGACGTCGTCGACGACCAGCGAGAGCGGCGGCTCGGCAGCGCCCCGCCGCACGCTCCGAAGAAAGCCGTCCTCGAGACCCAGATACGGTACGCCCTCCCGCCGGGCGCGCGCGCGCGGGCGGGCCGTGTTCGGCTTCCGTCCCCAGCCGGCCCAGGCCTCGACGGAGCGGAGCAGGGGCCGGAACCGGAGGCGCTCGGCCCCCAGGAAGGCAGCCAGGTGGGGCACCCGGCGCACGCCGGGCGACCAGATGCCCACGGTGCGCGGCTGGGGCGGCTCCATCATCGGGCGGAGAGGGTGAGGGGCACCGAGGCCATCGCCAAGCCGCCGCCGCGTCAGTCGAGGGCGGCGCGCACGCGCTCGAGGTCCTCGGGTGTGTCGACGCCGTGGGGAGGGGCCTCGTCGACCACCGTGACGTGGATGCGCACGCCGAGGTGCATGGCGCGGAGCTGCTCGAGGCTCTCGGCGCGTTCCAGGGGGACGGGGGGCGCGCCGGCGAGCGCCTCGAGGGTCGCGACCCGGTAGGCATAGAGGCCGAGGTGGCGGAGGAAGGGGGCGCCCTCGGGGAGCGCGTCGGGCGGGCCTCCGGCGAAGGCGTCGCGCACCCAGGGGATGGGTGCGCGGCTGAAGTAGAGCGCGTAGCCGTCCTCGTCGAGCACGGTCTTGACGACGTGGGGCGAGAAGAGCGTCTGCGGATCGGTGATGGGCACGGCCATGGTGGCCACGCCCGCGTCGGGGTGGGCCTCGAGGGCCTCGGCGAGCCGAACGAGCAGCTCCGGGGGCATGAGCGGCTCGTCGCCCTGCAGGTTCACGACCATGGCGCCCGGGCGCCACTCGCAGGCGCGGGCGACCTCGGCGATGCGGTCCGTGCCGCTCGTGTGCTCGGCATGCGTCATGCGCGCCTCGCCGCCGGCGTCGACGACGGCCGCGTAGACACGCTCGTCGTCCGTCGCGACGATCACCTCGCCGGGCTCGGCCGTGGTGGCGATGGACTCAGCGCCCAGGGCGATCGCCTCGCGTGCGCGCTCCAGCACGTGGAGCACCATGGGCTCGCCGCCGATCTCGGCGAGGGGCTTGCCGGGGAGGCGCGTCGAGGCGTAGCGCGCCGGGATGACGACGTGGAAGCTCATGCTCCCGAGGATGGCTTCGCGCCGGCCCGGCGCGCCAGGTGATCCTCCACCGCGCCCTCGAGGCGTCCGCGCGCGTCGAGGAGCGCGTCGGCCACCTCGCGGACGGCGCCCCGGCCGCCCTCGCCGAGGGTCACCCAGTCGGCCTCGGCGCGCACCAGCGGGTGCCCGTCGGCCGGCGTGATACCGAGCCCCACGGCGCGCATCACGGGGAGGTCGAGGACGTCGTCCCCCATGAAGGCGACCTCGCTGGCGTCGACCTCGAGCTCGCCGAGGAGCTCGTGCAGGGCGGCCAGCTTGTCGCCGCGCCCGAGCTGGGCGCGCTCCACACGGAGCTCTTTCAGGCGCCGCTCGAGGGCGGGGGCGCGGCGGGCGCTGATCACGGCCACCTCGACGCCCTCGTCCATGAGCAGGCGAAGGCCCAGGCCGTCCTTCACGTGGAAGACCTTGAGCTGCTCGCCGTCCGGGCCGTAGTGGAGCCGCCCGTCCGTGAGCACGCCGTCGACGTCGAGGATGAGCAGGCGCGTGGCCGCCGCGCGCTCGCGGAGCGTGTGGGGGAGGCCGCTCATGCCTCTCCGAGGCCGTCCTCGGCGTAGGGGCGGCTCTTCACCAGCCGGTCGAGCTCGACGAGCATACCGAGCAACTCCTCCATGCGGCCGAGGGGCCACATGTTCGGGCCGTCGCTCAGCGCCTGGTCCGGGTTCGGGTGCGTCTCCATGAAGAGCCCGCTCACGCCCGCGCCGACGGCAGCGCGCGCCAGCACGGGCACGTGGCGCCGCTCGCCGCCGCTCGCCGTGCCCTTGCCGCCCGGCTGCTGCACCGAGTGGGTCGCGTCGAAGACCACCGGGCAGCCCGTCTCGCGCATGCTCGCGAGGCCGCGCATGTCGCTGATCAGCGTGTTGTAGCCGAAGCTCGCGCCACGCTCGCAGACCATGATCTGCTCGTTGCCGACGGCGCGGCACTTCTCGACCACCGGGCCCATGTCCCAGGGCGCGAGGAACTGGCCCTTCTTCACGTTCACCGGCTTGCCGGCGCGCGCGACGCGCTGGATGAAGTTCGTCTGGCGCACGAGGAACGCCGGCGTCTGGAGCACGTCGACGACGGAGGCCACCTCGTCGATGGGCGTGTCCTCGTGCACGTCCGTGAGCACGGGAACGCCGACCTTCGCGCGGATCTCCTCGAGCACGGCGAGGCCCTCCTCGAGGCCCGGGCCGCGGAAGGAGCTCGCGCTGGTGCGGTTGGCCTTGTCGAAGCTCGCCTTGAAGACGTAGGGCACGCCGAGCTTCGCGCAGAGATCGCGCATGGTCTCGGCGACCTCGAAGACGAGCTCGCGGCTCTCGATGACGCAGGGGCCGGCGATGAGGAAGAGGGGCTGGTCGGGACCGATGTCGTGTCCGGCGAGCTTCATGGCGGTGCTCCTGGAGGCGGGGGAAACGGGGATCAGATGCGCAGCAGGACCGAGGCGGCCACGGCGATCTGGTAGATGATCTGGGAGAGGTCGACGGCGTTCTGGAAGACCTTCCGGTCGATGCGCGGCGGGACGAGGATCTCGTCGCCGGGGCGGATCGGCGTGTCGTCCGGCGCGAGGAAGACCTCGGCGTTCGGGCGGAGGACGATGACCGCGTCGGTCTCGGCGCGGTTCGTGTAGCCGCCCGCCATCTGCACGTACTCGCGAACGGTCAGGTCCGGGCGGTACATGACGGCCTGGGCGACCTGCACCTCGCCGCCGACGCGCACCACGTTCGTCCGCGGCGGGATGATGATCGTGTCGCCGTCCCGGAGGAGCACGTTCAGCTGGGTGCCGGCGGTGCTGGTGACCACGCGACCGAGCGGCTGCACGTTGCGGGCGCGCTGCACGAAGGCTTGGACGAGCTCGGCCTCGCGCACGCGGATCTGCGCCTCGCCGGTCGTGTCCGAGAGGGCGAGCATGGCGCTCCGCTCGAGCCGGTCGAGGCTGTCCTGAATCGTCTGGCGCTGCTGGCGCGCCACGCGCTCGCGCTGGAGATGCACCGCCTCCATGTGCGCGAGCTCCGGATCCACCGGGACCCAGTTGAGCAGATCTTGCAGCCGCGTCCCGCGACGGACGGCGAGCTCGGCGGGGCCGTCGAACTCCCCCTCGAGGCGCACGACGATGTGCTCGGCTCGGCCCTCCTCGCGAAAGGTGATCACGTCACCGTCGCGGAGGGGGGCGCTGGCGAGGGTGGCGGCTTCGAGCGTGCGGACGACCGGCTGACCTTCGCGCACGCCCCGGAGCGTGACCTCGTTCGCGCGCGCCGCGCGGGCGACGACCTCGAGCACCTGCGCGCCGGTGGCGGTCTCGCCCGCGAGCTCGACGAGCACCGGGCCGCGGCCGCCGCCGCGGACCTCGACGGTGGGTCCCCGGCGGCCGACGAGGATCGTGTCGCCATCCGTCAGCTGCGGCGTCGGCAGCGTGCCCCGGAGGAGGAAGTCGTAGAGGTCGATCTCGGCCAGCGGTTGACCCTGCCGCATCACCGTGATGTCGCGGAAGCTACCCGCCCCTGGATCGACGCCGCCGGCCTGGGCGAGGAAGAAGAGCACCGAGTCCGACGGGATCCCCGCGTAGCGCCCGGGCCGCTCGACGCCGCCCGTGACGAAGACGGCCACCGGGCTCGCGTTCAGCAGGTTCGTGTAGACGCCGAAGGTGCCGCGGTAGACCCGCCGGATGGCCGCTTCGACGGTCGGCGTGAGCTGGTCGCTCGCCACCCCCTCGAGCTGGATGGGGCCGATGCCCGGGAGGAAGATGTTGCCCTGCGTGTCGACGGCGAAGACGTCGTTGATCGTGACGGCGCCCCAGGCGTTCACCATCACCCGGTCGCCCGGGAGGATGCGGTAGTCGGGGTTGAGGCCGTTCTCGCGCTCGGCGGCGTAGTTGCCCGAGAAGAGGTTCGCGCCGAAGGGCTGCGGACCGCGCGCGACCTCCGCCTGCGCGGCGGCTTCGGGCGAAGGCGGGGCCTCCTCCTGAGCGAGCGCGGGTGAGGCGACGCCCAGCGCGAGCAGCAGCGGGGCGAGGTGGCGCATCAGACGTTCGCGTGCTCGCGGACCGAGGCGACCAGCAGCGTGCCGATGCCGAGGCCGGCGAAGCTCAGGACGAGCACCGTGAGGATCGACCAGAGCACGTTCGGGTGGCTCGGCTCGTCGGAGCGCGAGGGACCCGAGATGGTCGCGAGGTAGCGGTGCTGGCGCGCCGCCTCGACGCGCGCCATCTCGAGGGAGGTCACGGCGGAGGCGTAGGCGCGCTCCGCGAACTCCTTCTCGGCGGCGAGCGGCTCGAAGCGGGCGATGGCGGCTCGCAGGGAGGCGGCGTCCTCACCGGCGAGGCGCTCGGCCTGCTGCTCGAGCTGGCGCTCGAGCACGGCGACGCGGCGGCGCTGGGCGACGACCTGGGGGTCCGTGCGCGGCATGGTCGCGCTCAAGGCGCTGAGCTCGGCGCGGGCCGAAGCCAGCTCCCCCTCGATGCGTGCCCGGAGCTCGTAGAGCGCGGCGGCCGAGCGCGTCGGGTCGAGCTCGGTCTGATCGCCCTGGGCCTCCGCGACGGCCTGGCGCGCGGCGGCGAGGCGCTGCTCGGCGCGCTCGAGCTCACGGCGAGCGAGGGCCGTCTGGTCGCTCCGCGCCCGCTCGGCGAGCTGATTCACCATCGCTTCGCTCTTGGTGAGGATGGCGCGGGAGAGGCGCTCGGCCGTCTCGGCGTCGAAGGCGCGCACCGTCAGCGTCAGGATCCCCGAGGCGCTGTCGAAGTCGACCGTCACCTTGTCGCGGTAGTAGTCGTAGAGGGTCTCGCTCGCCGCGTCCGCGGGGAGGCGCGAGAAGACGTCGATCTCGCCGCTCCGGAAGTGCTCGAGGAAGCCGTGCTCCTCGACCAGGTGGCGGAGCATGTCGCGGCTCTGCACGTGCTCCTGCACGAGGCGCGCGTCGCGGCCGCCGTTGCCCGGCACGGAGGCGAAGAGGAGCTCGAGCTGGGGGGCCGCCGGTCCGTCGGCCGCCTGCACGGTGAAGCTCGAGACCGACTCGTACTGGGGCGTGATCACGGCGCCGTAGTAGACGGCGGCGAGGAGGGTCGGCAGGCCGACGCCCAGAAGCAGCCTTCGCACCAGGCGACGGGCGCGGAGGGTGCGGAGGTCGCGGGCGGTGGCGGCCCGGCGGTCGCTGGGGACGGGTCCGGTCATGCGGCGGCCTCGTAGTATTCCGCGGCTTCCTTCAGGTCGTCGAAGAAGCGCAGTCGACCGCCCCGGAGCACCGCGGCGCGCGAGCAGTACTTTCGGATGGTCGACATCTGGTGAGAGACGATGATGACGGAGGCGTGCTCTTGGCGTTCGGCGAACGCGCGCCGGCTCTTCTCCTGGAAGGCCTTGTCGCCGACCGCCGTCACCTCGTCCACGAGGTAGGTATCGAAGTCGAGCGCCATGCTCAGCCCGAAGGCCAGGCGCGCGCGCATGCCCGAGGAGTAGGTGCGCACGGGCATGCGGAAGTACTCGCCGATCTCCGCGAAGGCCCGCGCGAACTCCACCACCTCGTCGATGGGGGCGCCGTAGATCCGCGCGACGAAGCGGCAGTTCTCCTCGCCGGTGAGCGAGCCGTTGAAGCCGCCCGCGAAGCCGATGGGCCAGGAGACCCGTCCCTTGCGGACGATCTCGCCCGCGTCGGGCTGTTCGGCGCCCCCGAGGATGCGCAGGAGCGTCGACTTGCCGGCGCCGTTCTTGCCCAGGATCCCGACGGACTCGCCGGAGGGGAAGAGCGCATCGATCCGATCGAGCACGACGTGGTCGCCGGCCTTGGTCCGATAGGCCTTGGTGATGCCGCGGAGCTCGATCACGTCAGCTGCACCTTGCGCCGGACGACGCGCTCGAGGGTGAGGCCGAAGAAGAGCAAGGCGACGATCCACAGGCCCACGTAGCCGGGGTTGGCGTGGGGGGAGTCGAAGGAAGGGAACCAGCCATCCCGGACGAGCTCGATGCAATGGAGGATGGGGTTCCAGAGCAGGATGTCGCGAACACGCTGCGGCATCGAATCCGCGGTGAAGAAGAGGCCGCTGATCCAAAAGAGCGGCCGGAAGAGGGGCCCCCGGACGCGGTCCACGGTGCTCGAGAGCACTCCGAGCGAGCACAGTACGAGGCCGAGGGACATGCCGAGGAGCCCCGAGAGGCCCAGGCCTCCGACGAGAGTGAGCAGGTCGTCGATTCGCACTCGCTCCACGGTCAGCGCCCAGCCTCCGGTGATGAGGGCGAAGACCACGCCGTAGGTCGCGAGCTCCAGCGCCCCGCGGGCGAAGATCAGATCGAGCGTCTGGACTTGTGGATAGAAGAGGAGCGCCTTGTTGCCGTTGATGGCCTGGCTGCCCTTCTCGGCCGTCTTCATCACGAGGTGGTAGGGGACGATGCCCGTCGCCAGAAAGGGGATGATCTCCATCCCGTTGGGGGCGTGCCGATCGACGACGCGGAAGAGGCCCCAGAAGGTTCCGATCCAGAAGAGGGGCTCGAGGAGTGCCCACAGGTAGCCAAGCTGGTTCGCACCGAACCGGGTGCGCGTCTCCCGAAGGGCGAGCGCCTGCACGACGCGGAGCTGGGTCATCAAGCCACGTGCGAAGATGCTCACGAAGCACCCCCGTCGCCTGCAGTGGGACCGGGGGACGGGGTCGGCGTCGCCGTCTCGGAAGGGGTCGACGTGTGGGCCGGCGCTCGGTCCGTGAACACGTCGGGCACGAAGACCCAGCCGCCTGCTTGCCCATCCTCGCAGGCGAGGCGGGGCCGCGACGGGGTCTGCACGCGCCGGCAGCGCCGTGCGCTCGCGGCGGTGTAGATGGGTCCGGCGACGAACGTCTCACCAGCCAGCTCGACGGGTTCGTCCACCGGAAGAGAGCTCATCCGTTCCAGCGCGCGCTCCTCGCCGGGTGAGACGGCGAGCTCCACGCCGGGCCGCAGGGACTCGGCGTACCAGATGTCGGCTTCGCTCGGAGGGGCACTCGCGCCGCAGGCCGTCAGGGCGCAAGACACCACGCCGGCACCCAGGAGGCGTGCCGAGAGGCGTGGCTTGAGCCGGCGCGGGTGGGGCGCGAAGGACATTCTCGAAGTGATGGAAGGGTCAGCTGCGATGTAGCAGCATGCCGCAGACCTGCCCGTCGTCGTCCACGACGACGAGTGCAGGGAGACCGGCGCGTTCCATGAGCGCCTCGGCGTCCACGACCAACGCGTCTGCGGCGATGACCGGGGGGTCGGCCTTCATGAAGGACGCCACCGGGGCGTTCAGACCATCCGATGCGTCGAGCGCGTCGCGGAGCTCCGCTTCGCCGATGACACCCCGAAGGCGACGCCCCTCGAGCACCAGCACCATGGGCACGCGGGATCGAGCGAGGGCTAGCGTGCAATCGCGTGCGCTGGCGTCGGACTGGATGGCGGGGAGGAGGTCCCTGCTCATGGCCTCGTCGACGCGGGCGAGCCGGCGTCCGAGTGAGCCGCCCGGGTGGAAGCGCGCGAAGTCGGCGGCCTCGAACCCTCGAAGCCGGATGAGCGACACGGCGAGCGCGTCGCCCATGGCGAGGGTGGTCAGCGTCGAGCTCGTGGGCGCGAGGTTGTTCGGGCAGACCTCCCGGTCCACACCGACGTCGAGGGCGATGTCCGCGCCGCGGGCGAGCGTCGAGCTCGGGTTGCCGGCCAGCGACACCGTGGGGATGCCCCGGCGGCGGAGGTGCGGGAGGAGCTGCACGACCTCCTTCGTCTCGCCCGAGTAGGAGATGAGGATCACGGCGTCGCGCTCGGTGATCATCCCGAGGTCGCCGTGGAAGGCCTCACCCGAGTGGACGAAGAAGCTCGGCGTCCCGGTCGAGGCGAGCGTCGAGGCGATCTTGCGGCCGATGAGCCCGGACTTGCCGAGGCCCGTGACGATCACGTGGCCCTCGACGTCCCGAAGCATGCGTACGGCTCGGCCGAAGTCGGGGCCGATGCGCGACGAGACGGCCGCGAGCGAGCGCGCCATCTCGGCGAAGCAGTCGCGGGCCTCGTGGGCCAAGGGGTCGAGGACGGTGACGGTCGCGCCGTCACCGGGCGCCCAAGCTCTCTGCGTCGATCCTGCGCCGTCAGGCATTCCTGAGCTCCTGAGTGGCCGTGGGGGGCTCGCCGTGGAGGCGTGCGGGGGCGTGCCAAGCTGGCACTCGGTTGTCGGATGCGTGACGCGAGGGCCACGCGACGATGACGCCGCCTAGCCCGCGTTCTTCCAACCGGCAACCTGACGCAGCGCGTCGATGCGATGACCCAACCAAGCGAAACATGCCCGAAACCAAGGGGAACCGTGAAGTTTTCGGCCACCCTGTGGGAGGTCTACGAAGCAGGTTCCGTACCATGGTGGCTTCGATGGGCGTGAGAATGACGCGTTGCGTCGTGCCGGGCGTCTTCACCCCGTCACAGACGGCGAAAACGCACGCTCGCGCGTCAGCATGTGCCGTTCCGGGCTCGCTGTGCCTCTGCAGGCGCGGGGCCGAAAGCGCGACATCGATGTCAGGGGGGAGCATTCCGCGTGCCTCGGTGGCGACGCGCGACGCCGGCCATGGCGCGTCGAGGCGTCCCTCCTTCGGGGGGTGAGGGGCCTCGGACGGCTCACCCGCCGGGCGCGCGCCCGGAAGTTGCGCGGGCGGGCGGCCGTTGGTAGCAGCGTGACCATGACGCATGTTCAGGGGTCGCGCCGGATGGCGTGGGTCGGTGCCTTCCTCGCCCTCGCGGGCCTCGTCGCCTGCGGCGGCTCGGAGGAGGAGAGCAGCAGCAGCGAGGGCGAGAGCAGCTCGTCGATGAGCGCCTCGGCCATGGGCGAGAGCGGCGAGAGCCCGAGCGCGATGGGCGAGAGCGGCGGCAGCGCGAGCGCCATGGGAGGCGCCGCGGCGCGCCCGGACGCGGTGCCCGACTCGCTCCCGAACGGGCTCCTCGTCACCTACTCGCCCTTCGGACAGAACGATCAGGGCCGCTGGGTCGAGCCGCAGCCCGCGCGCCTCGAGCTCATCACCCGCCACGGCGGCGAGTGGCACGTCGAGGCGATCACCGACGAAGACAGCAACGTCTTCCACAAGGCGATGGCCTACACGCCCCCCGGCGGCGAGCCGGCCATCCTCACCATCGGCGGCATGGGCGCCTTCGTGAAGCTCTGGCGCCGCGGCGACGAGGGCTGGGCCTCCGAGACGCTCTGGACCGAGGACTTCGGCGGCCGCTTCAACCGCATGCGCGACGTCGAGGTCGGCGACCTCTACGGCGACGGCAAGCCGGCCATGGCCATCGCCACCCACGACCAGGGCGTCTTCGCCACCATCCGTCCGACGGACGACGGCTTCCAGGTGCAGAAGACCGATCGGCAGGGGAACCTCTTCATCCACGAGATCGAGCTCGGTGACCTGAACGGCGACGGCACGCTCGAGGTCTACACGACGCCGTCGGAGCCCAACCGCATGGGCGGCGAGCAGAGCGGGCAGGTGGTGCGCTACGTCCCCGCGAACGGCCTCGAGGGGGAAGTGGTCGCGGACCTCGGGAACCGTCACGCGAAGGAGATCTGGGTCGGCGACGTGGACGGCGACGGCCGCGACGAGCTCTACGTGAGCGTCGAGGGGCTCACGGAGCGCGGCGAGCAGGGGCTGAGCATCGTCGAGCCGGTGGAGATCCGGCGCTACGAGGCGGACACGCCGCCGACCGAGGGCAAGGTCATCGCGCAGATCGACGGCGACCACCTCATGCGCTTTCTGACGGTGGGCGACGTGGACGGCGACGGGCAGCGCGAGATGGTGGCGGCGAGCTTCAGCCGCGGGCTCTGGCTGCTCCGCCCCGGGAGCGACCCGAACGGGGAGTGGAGCAAGGAGAGCATCGACCGCGACAGCGGCGGCTTCGAGCACGCCTCGGTCTTCGCGGATCTCGACGGCGACGGGAGCGACGAGCTCTACGTGGCCTCGGACAACGACGGCGAGCTCCGCCGCTACGTCTGGGTGAACGGGCGCGCGCGGCGCACGGTGATCCACGGCCGGGACCAGCCGCGCTCGATGATCACCTGGAACATCATGCCGGCGCCGGCCTCGCTGCTTCGCGGCGAGTGAGCGCGCCCCGCCCTCGGGGAGCCTCGCGCCGATGCGCCACCCACTCCCCGAGGGGCACGACTTCGCTTGCGACCCTGGGGCGCGTGTGCAAGAACGCCGGCCCTTCCACCGATCGCGCGTATGGCAACCGCGCGAGACAGGAACCACGATGAAGCCCGAAATCCACCCCGAGTACCACCCCGTGGTCTTCGTCGACGGCGAGCACGAGATCATCACGCGCTCGACTCTCACGTCGAAGGAGACGCGGAACATCGACGGCGTCGACCACTTCGTGGTGCACGTCGACATCTCCAGCTTCTCGCACCCCTTCTACACCGGTCGCCAGAAGATCATGGACACCGAGGGCCGCGTGGAGCGCTTCAAGAAGCGCTACGCCAAGCGGACCAAGAAGAAGGCTGCCGCGAAGGCCGAGGCGCCGGCCGCGGAGACGCCGGCCGCCGAGGCGCCGGCCGCGGAGACGCCGGCCGACGAGAACACCGAAGCCTGAGAGCTGGGGCCGGCCCTCGCTCGGGGGCCGACCCGGAATCGGTGGAACGCGCGAGGCGCGGGGATGGCGAGCCCATCTCCGTGCCTTCGTGCGTCTGGCGCTCGCGGCGCTCGCTGCGCTCGCTGCGTTCCGCTCTCCGCTTTCCGCTTTCCGTAGGGGGCGGATACGGCGGCGGGGGAGGCCGCGTTCGCGGAGCGCGGGGGTGCGGATGGGCGCTCGCCATGACGGCGAGGCCATCACCGTGCCTGCGCTCGCTGCGCTCGCTGCGCTCGCTGCTTTCCGCTCTCTGCTTTCCGCTCTCCGCTTTCCGCTTTCCGTAGGGGGCGGACGCGGCGGCGGGGGGAGGCCGCGTTCGCGGAGCGCGGGGGTGCGGATGGGCGCTCGCCATGACGGCGAGGCCATCACCGTGCCTTCGTGCGTCTGGCGCTCGCTGCGCTCGCTGCGCTCGCTGCGCTCGCTGCTTTCCGCTCTCCGCTTTCCGCTCTCCGCTTTCCGCTTTCCGTAGGGGGCGGCGCGGCGGCGGGGGGAGGCCGCGTTCGTGGAGCGGGGGTGCGGATGGGCGCTCGCCATGACGGCGAGGCCATCACCGTGCCTTCGTGCGTCTGGCGCTCGCTGTGCTCGCTGCGCTCGCTGCGTTCCGCTTTCCGCTGTCCGTAGGGGGCGGACCGGGGCGGCGGGGGAGGCGGCGTTCGCGGAGTGCTGGGGTGGGGAGCGGAGTGCGGCGGAGAGCTGCGGACGGCGCGCGTGCTCAGCCGGCTTTCAGGCGCTTGGCCGCCTCGACGGCGCCGTAGGTGAGGATGCCGTCGGCGCCGGCGCGCTTGAAGGCGACCAGGCTCTCCATGAGCACCCGGTCCCAGTCGAGCCAGCCACGTTCGGCCGCGCCCTTGTGCATCGCGTACTCGCCGCTCACCTGGTAGGCGTAGGTCGGCGCGCCGAAGGCGTCCTTCACCCGCCGCACGACGTCGAGGTAGGGCATGCCCGGCTTCACCATGACCATGTCGGCCCCCTCGCGGAGGTCGAGGGCCACCTCGCGGAGCGCCTCGTCCGTGTTGGCCGGGTCCATCTGGTAGGTGCGCTTGTCGCCCTTGCCGAGGTTGGAGGCGCTGCCGACGGCGTCGCGGAAGGGGCCGTAATAGGCAGAGGCGTACTTGGCGGCGTAGCTCAGGATCAGCACGTCGTCGTGGCCGGCCTCGTCGAGCCCGGCGCGGATGGCGGCGATGCGCCCGTCCATCATGTCGCTCGGCGCGATCACGTCGCAGCCGGCCGCCGCCTGGTTCACGGACTGCTTCACGAGCGCCTCGAGGGTCTCGTCGTTGACCACGTAGCCGTCCCGTACGAGCCCGTCCTGGCCGTGGCTCGTGAAGGGATCGAGGGCGACGTCGCAGACGATGCCGACGTCCGGCACGGCGGCCTTCACGGCGCGGACGGCGCGGCAGACCAGGTTCTCCGGGTTCCAGGCCTCCTCGGCGGCCTCGGTCTTCTTCGCCGGATCGACCACGGGGAAGAGCGCGATGGCCGGCACGCCGAGCTCGGCGGCCTGCTGCACGGCCTCGACGAGCAGGTCGACCGAGAGCCGGTGCACCCCGGGCATGCTCGCGACGGCCTCCTTCTCGCCCTCGCCCTCGCGCACGAAGACGGGCCAGATCAGGTCGTTCGTCGTGAGCACGTTCTCGCGGACCAGGCGGCGCGACCATTCGTGGCGCCGGTTGCGGCGCATGCGGGTGCGGGGAAACGCGGCGTCGGGCAGGTGCGTCGTCATCGCGGCGGAGCATAGCGCGGGCGGGGGCGGCCGTGGCGGCTGGCGAGGAGGCGCGAACGCGGGAGCGGCGTCCACGGTCCTCCGATGAACGACAGGCGACGGAACGCGGTCCGCCGCCGAAGCCGCGGGCGCTCGTCGCTCCGTGACCCGGGTCGTCCGCCGTACGACGGACCGCCCCCCACGGAGGGCAGAGAGCGGAAGGCGGATGGCCACGAGCGACGCCAGCGAACGACGCGGCGAGCGCGGCGGGAGCGCGCTATGGTCCGGCGCATGAGCCAGGATCACGCCGCGCTGCTCAACGGCATGCAGAAGGGCTGGGACGCGGCCATGGGCATCCGCTATCTGCGGGCGACGCTCGACGAGCTCGAGGCCGAGATCGTCGTCTCCGACATCCACCACCAGCAGTACGGGCTCGTGCACGGCGGGGTCTACGCGGGCTGGATCGAGACGCTCTGTTCGGCCGGCGCGGCGATGAACGCGATGGCGAAGGGTCAGAGCGGCGCGGTCGGGCTCGAGAACGCGACCTCGTTCCTGAAGGCGGTCCGCGAAGGGACGCTCCGGGCCATCGCGCGGCCCCTCACGCGCGGGCGGCGGACGCAGGTCTGGGAGGCGGAGATCCGCGACGGGGCGGGCGCGCTGGTGGCGCAGGGGAAGGTCCGGCTGATGAACCTCGAGCGCGGGGAGAAGGCCGGCGGCGCGGAGGTGTCGCCATGAGCGAGGCGGGCGGCGGGGTGCGCTCGGGTCAGACCCGGGACCGGCTGGCGAACGAGCGGACGCTCCTGGCGTGGATCCGCACGGCGATCGCCTTCATGGCCTTCGGCGTGGCGCTCGCGAAGCTGGGCATCGTCGTGCACATCGACGCGATGGAGCACCCCGACCTCGTCGAGGAGCTCCCGAGCGCGGAGGTCAGCCAGCTCATCGGGGCCTCGCTCATCGCGGTCGGCGGCGTGCTCACGCTGGTCGGCGGCCAACGGACCCGGCTCTGGTCGCGGAAGATCGATCCCGAGGCGGCGCCCCCCTCGCGCCTGCCGCTCGCGCTCACGGCGATCCTCACCTTCTTCGCGAGCATCGCGCTCTTCGTCTACGTCTTGCTCTGATGGACGCCCCCGACCCCGATCTCCTGCCCGGCCTCGAGGAGGGCTGGGCGGACCTCGCCACCGGCGTGCGCCTCCACTGGGTCGCGAAGGGGAGCGGCCCGCTCGTGGTCCTGCTCCACGGCTTCCCCGAGCACTGGTACGGCTGGCGGCACGCGATCGAGCCGCTCGTGGAGGCCGGCTACCGCGTCCTCGCGCCGGACCTGCGCGGCTACAACCTCTCGAGCAAGCCGGCGGAGGTCGACGCCTACCACCCGGAGGTGCTCGGGGACGACGTGGCCGCGCTCCTCGACGCGCTCGGCGCGAGCGAGGCGACGGTGGTCGGGCACGACTGGGGCGGCGCGGCGGCCTGGTTCTTCGCCATGCGCCACCCGGAGAAGCTGACGAAGCTCGTCGTGATGAACATGCCGCACCCGGTGGTCTTCGCGGAGGCCTGGAAGACGCTGCGGCAGAAGCTCCGGAGCGCCTACTTCTACTTCTTCCGGCTGCGGTCCTTCGCGGCGTTCTTCTACCGGCGCTTCCGCGCCTTCCCCCAGCGCTTCATGCTCTGGTTCTTCGCGCGGCGGAAGCCCGCCTGGCGCGACCTCGATCCCTACGCGCGGGCCGCGCTCCGCGAGGGCGCCATGAAGGCGATGATGAGCTACTACACGGCGCTCCTCTCGCGGCCGCCGGACGAGACCATCGCGCTGGCGCGGAAGCTCGAGGGCAAGCCCGTGCACGTGATCTGGGGCACGGAGGATCCGGCCTTCGCCGAGCGCCTCGCGGACCCGGGGGAGCACGTCACGCCGGCGGCTACGGTACACCGGGTCGTCGGCGCCGGGCACTTCCTCCACCTCGAGCGACCGGACGAGGTGAACGCCGCGCTCCTCGCCGCGCTCGCCGGCTGAGCGCTCGCCCCGACTTCGACGCGCGGTGCTAGCGAGCGGAAGACGACGCCACGTCGAAGCGAAGCCCGGCCGCCCGCAGGCGCGCGAGGAGCGGCTCGCCCATGGCGCTCGCCGTCGTCAGCACGCCGAGCCGCTCGGGCAGCCGGTCGCGATCGCGCGCCAGGCAGAGGGCCGCCTCCGCGAGCATCTTCGCGGTCTCGTCGTAGCCCGGGTCGCCCCCGGACACATCGACGCGCGCCCGCCGTCCCCCGCCCTCGCCGAGGTAGGTGCAGCAGAACCAGCTCGCCGCCCGCGTCGCCGCGCTCGGCCCCTCCCCGGGCGGCCGGAGCCTCCCCAGCGCGCGCCGCAGCGGCGGTAGCTGCGCCGCGGCGACGAGCGCGCCGAGCCCGAGCGCGCCGCCGACGAGCGTCCGCTTCCGCCGCACCTGCAGGTAGTGCCCGTAGCGGAAGTCCGGGCCGAACTCCGGGAGCGCCCGCGCGCTCCGCTTCACCACGTCGGGATCGATGGTCGGCATGGGCACGGCCCAGCAGTCGAGGCGCGGCTCCCAGTGCAGGCGCGCCGGCAGCGAGCTCACGCGCCGCCCCTCCACCTCGTCCCCGCCGCGGGATCGGGAGCGCGCCCCGCGCAGATCGCCGAGCGCGTCCAGCACGCTCTGCCAGCTCCCCCCCGAGGGCGCGAGGGACCCCTCGACGAAGCCCTCCACCGCCTTCGGCGCGCCCTCCGGCAAGGCCCGCGCGCAGAGCCAGGCGCCGAGGTCGTGCGGGATCGAGTCGAAGCCGCAGCAGCTCACGACGCGCACGCCCGCCGCCTCCGCCGCCTGCGCGTGCTTCGTCAGCGTCCGCTCCACGAAGGCCGGCTCGCCCGTGATGTCCACGTAGTCCGCGCCCTCCGCCACGCAGGCCTCCACCACCGGCTCGCCGAAGCGCACATAGGGCCCGACCGTGCTGATCACGACCCGCGCCCGCCGGGCCATGGCGCGCAGCGACGCCGCGTCCCCCACGTCCGCTTCGATCAGCCCGACCTCCTCGCAGCGGAGATCGATCCCCTCGAGGCGGAGGCGCACCCGCTCGAGCTTCGCCGCGTCGCGCCCGGCCAGCGCCCAGCGCCCGGGCTCGAGCTCTCCCTTCGCCGCGAGGTACTCGGCCACGAGCCCGCCCGTGAAGCCGGTGGCGCCGAAGAGGACGAGGTCGAGCTCGCGGGTCATGGGCGGGAGGGTAGATCAGAAGCCTCGCGCGCCGCGCCCGCTCCCGGCCCGGCGCCCGCCTCGAGCTTGGCCCGCGGGCCCCAGCCTGGTACGCAGCCGCATGGGCAGCACCGTCGACGGCGACGAGCCTCGGCTCGCCTCGCGCCCGCTCCCCGCCCGAGAGCGCCGCCTGGTCCCCCGCGGCGCGCACGGTATAAGGGCGCCGTGGCTCTGATCGTTCTCGGCGCCGCCGCGCTCGTCGTCGTGGGGCTGCTCGTCCTCGACCTCGTGGTGATGCGCGGCCAGGACCGCTACGACGGCGTCCCCCCGACGAGCGGCGGGTCCGCCGACGGTCCCCGCGAACCCGGCGAGCTCGTCTGGCGCCGCGCCGAGGTCCCCGGCCTGGTGCGCGCGGGCGCCGTGTTCTCCGCGGTGCTCGGCCTGCTCTACTTCCCGGCCACGCTGGCCCCCGTGATCCTCACGGCGCTCGCCTTCCAGGCCCAGCCGCTCCTGACCGACGGCTGGGTCGCGCTCGTGGCCGTCGTCGTCGCCGGCCTCTCCATGAGCGTCGCGCTGAAGGCGCTCCGGACCAGCCACCTGCTGATCCGCCTCACGGACGACACCGCGCTCCTCCTGCGCAACACGCTGCTCTACCAGGCCGCCTGGACGATCTTCGTGCTCCTCCTGCTCCTGGTCGCCGACGTGCCCGGCGGGCTCGTGGGGCTCGTCGTCTGGGCCTACGTCGGCACCCTCCTCGGGGGCGCGCTCCTCGTGGGGTTCGCCGGCCGCGCCGCCCTCGCCTTCGTCGCGCGCACCCACGCGACCCCGGCCGCCGACGACTGAACGGCCGGATTGTCGGCGAAGCGAGAAGCCGCTGCGGGCCCGAGGGATCGGGCGAGAGCGCGCCGGCGTGCCCTTGGCCGGGCGCCTGGTCGACCGTAGAACCGCGCCATGGCCGTGCCCGAGGTTCGCATCCGTACGCTCACCGACGCGCCGCTCCGCGACGGGGACCACGTCCTCTACTGGATGACGGCCTTCCGGCGCCCGCACCACAACTTCGCCCTCGACCGCGCCATCGAGCTCTGCCGCGAGACCGATCGGCCGCTCCTCGTCCTGGAGGCGCTCCGCGTCGGCTACCGCTGGGCGAGCGATCGCTTCCACCGCTTCGTCCTCGACGGCATGCGCGACCACCGCGCCGTCTTCACGGAGGCCGGCGTCGCCTACCACCCCTACGTCGAGCCCGAGCCCGGCCACGGCTCCGGCCTGCTCCGCGCCCTCGCGGAGCGCGCCGTGGCCGTCGTCACGGACGACTACCCGGCGTTCTTCCACCCGCGCATGCTCGAGCGCGCCGCCGAGCTCCTCGAAGAGGACGACGTGCTCCTCGAGGCCGTCGACGGGAACGGCCTCTACCCGATGCGCGCCACCGAGCGCATCTTCAGCCGCGCCGTCGACTTCCGGCGCCACCTGCACAAGGAGCTCCTGCCGCACCTCGAGGTGCGCCCGAGCGCCGACCCTTTCGCCGCCCTCGCCCAGCCCACCGCGGCCATCCCCGACGCGATCCGCGAGCGCTGGCCCGCCGCCTCGCCGGCCCTCCTCGACGGCGGCGCCGCCGAGCTCGCCGCCTTCCCCATCGACCACGGCGTCCCCGTCGCGCTCGAGGAGGGCGGCCACCGCGCCGGCGAAGCGCGCATGGAACGCTTCCTCGCCGAGCGCCTCGAGGCCTACGGTGAGGGGCGAAACCACCCGGACGACGACGTGGCCTCGGGCCTCTCGCCCTACCTCCACTTCGGGCACGTCTCCATTCACGATCTCTTCGCGCGCCTCGAGGAGCTCGAGGGCTGGTCGCCCGCGAAGACGAACCCGAAGCGCCTCGCCAAGCGCGAGGGCTGGTGGGGCATGAGCGCCGGCGCCGAGGCCTTCCTCGACGAGGCGATCACCTGGCGCGAGCTCGGCTTCAACATGTGCGGCCATCGCCTCGATTACGACCGCTTCGAGACGCTCCCGGACTGGGCGAAGAAGACGCTCGCCGAGCACGAGGGGGACACGCGCCCCGTGCTCTACGATCTGGCGACCTTCGAGGCGGCCGAGACCCACGACGACATCTGGAACGCCGCCCAGCGCCAGCTCGTGGCCACCGGGCGCATGCACAACTACCTGCGCATGCTCTGGGGGAAGAAGATCCTCCACTGGACGAAGACGCCGCGCGAGGCGCTCGAGATCATGGTCGAGCTGAACAACAAGTACGCGCTCGACGGGCGCGACCCGAACTCCTACTCGGGGATCTTCTGGGTGCTCGGGCGCTACGACCGGGCCTGGGGGCCGGAGCGCGAGGTCTTCGGGAAGATCCGCTACATGACCTCGGACAGCACGCGGAAGAAGCTGCGCCTCTCGCGCTATCTCGAGCGCTTCGCGACGATGGAGTCGGCCGCGGCCGGGGCGCCCGAGCCGGCGCAGCGCGCGCTCTTCGACTGAGCGCGGCGTCTTCGGTCCTCGCGGCGTCCTCGCGGCGCTCTCGGAGCGGGGGCGCGCTCCTCCAGGGAGCGGCCCCGAGGGAGCGCGGCGTCGCCCCGCCGGCGAGGCCTCAGCGCTTCGGGGCGGCGAGGCGGATGGGGCCCTTCGCCGTGGCGGGGTCGACCTCGCGGCCCTTCTGGAGGACGCGCAGCCGGCCCGCGGCGTGGAGGCGGCGGGCGGCGCGGCGCGTGCGCTCCATCAGCGGACGCCAGTCGTCCGGCCGCACGGCGCGGGCCGCCTCGCTCGGGCAGATCGACTTCGCCGGTCCGCGCGCGGAGACCAGGCGCCGGATGGCCTCCTCGAGCGCCCCGTCGAGCGCGCCCGGCTTCTCGCTCCGGCAGCGCTTCGAGCAGTAGCGGACCGCCTCCCACTCCGCGGCCCACTTCTTCCGCCAGGCGAACGGGCGACCGCAGGTCGCGCAGAGCTTCTCGGGGAGCGGAGCCGGCACATCCCGACGCTGGGGTCGCGGGCGCGCCCAGGCCACGCGGGGGCTTCGCCCGGAGCGCAGGGCCCTTGCGGCGCGCGCGCCACGACTTACCCGTGGGCGCCCGTGCGCCGGGAGCCGCCATGTCTCGCCTCGCCCCTCTGATCGTCGACCTGGAGCAGCCACCCGAAGCGCGCTGGGCGGGGCTCGCGCCGCACGCCGCCGCCGTCCGCGAGCTCTGCGCGACCTACCTGGAGGACCTCGGCGGGCTGGACGAGTACGGCCTCGCCCTCGCGCTCTTCGAGACCCAATGCGTGCCGGCGGGGACCCGCGCCGAGCTCGACGCCGTGGCCGCCCTCGCCGGGCTGCCGCACGCGGAGGTGGCCCTCGCGAACCTCTACTACGACGCCATGAAGGTCGCCTTCTCGGGGCTCCTCGGCTGCACCGCCGTCGCCGTCGAGACCCCCGCCGGACCGCTCCACGCGCGCAACCTCGACTGGCACGCCCCGAACGACGTCCTCGGGCGGCTCACCCAGCTGACCGAGCTACGGCGCGGGGACGCGCTCGTCGCGCGCACCGTGGGCTGGCCCGGCTTCGTGGGGGCCTTCTCCGGCGTCGCGCCCGGTCGCTTCGCCCTCAGCCTGAACGCCGTGCTGAGCGAGGAGGCGCCGCGCCTCGCGCCCTCGATCGCGCTGCTCCTCCGCGATGTCCTCGAGCGCGCGCCGAGCTTCGACGCGGCCCTCGAGCGGTTGGCCGAGAGCGAGATCGCCAGCGACTGCCTGCTCCTCCTGACCGGGACGGCGCCTGGCGAGCGGGTCGTCATCGAGCGCACCCCGACGCGCTACGCGCTGCGGCGGAGCGAGGGGCCGCTCGTCGTCACCAACGACTACCGCGCGCTCGAAGGCGGCGGCGCGGCGGGGCTGCTGGGCGCCACGGCCTGCGCGCGCTTCGACCGCGCGGCGGAGCTCGCGGCGGGCGGGCTCGATCCGGAGGCGGCCTTCGCGCTCCTCTCGGACGACGCCGTGCGCATGGCGATCACCGTGCAGCAGATGGCCTTCCGCGCCGCGACGGGCGAGGTCTGGATCGGCGGCGAGCGCGTGCCCGCGCCCGGCTCGGAGCCCGCTCCCGGGGGATGAGCACCGAGCCGGAGCGCCCGCGGCGTCGTCGTCGCGAGCGCGGTGGCGGTCTCTCCGTGCACAGCCTCAGCGCGCGAAGCTTCCGCGCGCAGCCTCCACGCGCGCTGCCTCCGCGCGCGCTGCCCCACCGCCCGCGGTGCTCGCTGCGGCGGTCCCCCTCCGCCGAGAGCGCGTTCGGCGGAGCGGCGATCCGCGGCGGGCCCGAAGGATGGTGCGAGGGCGCGTCGATGGGGGACGAATCCGAAGCTCAGCGCGCCTCGAGCGCGAAGGCGCGGACGCGGCCGACGTCGCGGGCGGCGTGGTCGATCACCCGGAGGCGCCAGGGGCCGCGGCCGTCGGTGCCGGCGAAGCGATCGGTCTCCACGTCGAGGTCGAGGTCGGTCGCGGAGCGGCCCTCCCGGTCGTGGAGCACGACGATGCGGCCGGCGTGCTCGAGGCGCACCTCGAGGTCACCGCGCCAGCTGTGCTCGACGGCGAGGCGCACGCGGACGCGCTCGGCCGCCGCGCCCGGGCCCTCGAGGACGAGCTCGACGCCCGTGGGGTCGTCGTCGGGGATCGCGACGGGATCGCCCTCCCAGCGGGCGGACCAGGCCTCGGCGGGGGGCGGCGCGTCGCTCGGGCGGATGGTGAGACGGACACGCTCGAGCTCGCCGACGTCCGCGCGGGCCTCGTCGGCGACGCGGAGCGTCCAGACGCCCTGGCTCGTGGAGCCGGCGAAGAGGTCGGTCTCGAGATCGAGGACGAGGTCGTCGGCGCCGCCGCCGGCGCGCGCGTGCAAGGGCCAGATGCGCCCGTCGTGCTCGAGCTCGACGCGGAGGTCGCCGCGGTAGCTGTGGCGGATCGAGAGCTCGGCGCGGACCGTGCCCACGACGAAGGCGCGCTCGGAGGAGAAGGTGAGGGTGGTGCCGCGGGCGTCGGCGTCCGGGATGGCGCGGGGCGTGACGTCCTCGAAGCCGAGGGCGTCGGGCGTGGGCTCGGGGTCCGGCGTGGGGGCGGGGTCGGGCGCGGGTTCCGGGTCGGGCGCGGGTTCCGGGTCGGGCGTGGGGTCCGGGTCGGGCGTGGGTTCCGGGTCCGGCGTGGGTTCCGGGTCCGGCGTGGGGTCGGGGTCGGGCGTGGGGTCGGGGTCGGGCGTGGGGTCGGGGTCCGGCGTCGGCGCCGGCTCGCCGCCGAGGTTCGCGCGGATCCACGCCAGGTCGAGGGCCACGTCGCGCTCCACCCGCGGCGCCACGGTCACGTCCCGATCCTCGAGGTAGGAGAGGTTGTGGAAGTCGAAGGTGAGCGGGTTGAGCTTGTGGCAGCTCGCGCAGCTCGTGTGCGGGACCAGGCGCTCGCGCCGGTCGGCGATGACCGCGCCGAGCCGCTCCCGATCGCCCGCCTCCAAGAGCACGCTCGCCTCGATGGCGTCGCGCTCCAGCGTCGGCAGCGCCGCGTGCAGCGCCTCGTCGTCCCGCCCCTGGCTCGCGACCTGCGCGAAGCCGAAGTCGAAGAGCTCCCGGCCGTCGTCGGGCGCCGTGAGGCGAATCGGCACCGGCCGGATCGCGCCCTCCTGGCCCTCGAAGGCCACGAAGATCCAGGCGTCGAGGTGCGCGGGCTCGCGCCCCTCGGGGAGGCTGAACGCGGTGAGCTCCCGGAGCGCGCGCGGCGCGGCGTAGCGCTCGAGGAAGCGGACGACGCGCGCCCGGAAGAGCTCGGCGCTCGCCGCGTCGAAGGTCTCGGGGCGCGCGGCGAGCCCCTCGAAGGCCGAGCGCGGGAGCCCCTCGCCCCGGAGCGCGACCGCGGCCTCGACCAGCGCGCGCGCGGCCGCGTCCCGCTGCGCGACGAAGGTCGCGCGCTCGGCGCTCGTCAGGCGGCCGCCCTCGCGGAGGCGCGCGATCCACGCCCGCACGCGCGCCGCCGTCTCCGCGTCCGCCGTGCGCTCGGGGGCGACGTCGTAGAGCGCGTGGATCGCGCGGTCGTCGGCGAAGGCGGGCGAGAAGCGCGCGTGGATGCGCTCGTCCTCGAGGACCGGCTGCCAGACGAGGCGCACCTCGGGCCAGCACAGCGCCTCGGTGTCCGGGCCGAGGGCCGGCTGGAGTGGGCTGCAGGGCGCGACGCGGAAGGAGACCAGGCGCCAGTCGCCGTAGCGGTTCTCGTGCTGGAGGGCGTCCTCGGCGTCCGTTCCGTCGAAGGCGCGCTCGACGGCGCGGTACCAGCTCTCCGGGAGGGCCCGCCCCGCGGTGCCGAGCGAGGCCTCCGCGTGCACGGGGGCGTCGTCGATCAGCGGGAGGATCACGGCGAGGTCCCGGGGGGCGACCTCGTCGGGCTGGAGCGCCTGCTTGGAGGACGCCGAGGGGGCCTCGGGGGCGCTCGAGCAGGCGAGCATCAGGAGGAGGAGGGAGCGCGTGGCCGTTCGCATGGCGCGCGAAGCTGTGGGCCTGATCGGCGCGCTGCAAGCGAGCCGCATTCAAGCCGTGGGGGCGCTCACGGAGCCCGCCGCGCAGCCTCGAGCTCGGGTCGCCGCGCGCGCTGCGAGGGCGTGATCGGGGGCGCCGGCGACCGCCGTGAGAGCGCCTCGTCCCCGTGAAACGGGTCCGCCTCGGAGGACGGGGTCGTCCGCGTGCGTCCGCGTGCGTCCGCGTGCGTTCGCGTGCGTCCGCGTGCGTTCGCGTGCGTCCGCGTGCGTTCGCGTGCGTCCGCGTGCGTTCGCGTGCGTTCGCGTGCGTTCGCGTGCGTCCGCGGCGCGGGTCCGTTTTTTCCGGGTGGGCACACGCTCGAAACAATGAGGTCATCGACGGCGCGCGAGTTTCGGTATGCTGCGGGGCGGTGGGCTCGATTCCCGAGGCGCTCCCGGCGGAGCGGGTCGTGTTTCGCGAGCTGGCGCGCGACGAGGACGTCGTGCGCTACGCGCAGGACTGCGCCGATCGGATGGTCGACACGACCGACGTCGGCGGCGGGGACTTCGAGGTGCGGGTCGGGCCCTGCCCGCACGGGGCGCGCACGCTCGTGCAGGTCTACCTGGACGGCTCGCTGGTCTCCGAGGCGCGCGACAACGACGCGATGCTGGCCGTGCGGGCGGCCTTCGCGGTGCTCTTCGGGGGGCGCGTGAGCCGGGCCTCGTTGACGCCGCCGCCGATCAGCATCGAAGACCTCGAGTAACCGCAGGGGCGCAGCGCACGTCTTCGTATGTGCCCGTCCGCGACCCTCCTCGGCGCATCGGGGAGCGCATCGGCTCGAGGTGTACGAAGGGCTCCTTCGCCTCTCGATGAGCCCGCTCCTCGACGGGGTCCATGACGCGGCGGGCGTCGAACGACGCCGCGTGCTCATCGCGGCGCCGCGCGTGTCCTACCCGTCCGGGTCGCCCGTGCGCAGCCGGCTCGCGAGCAGGGGCCCCCCTTCGGCCAGGACGCGGCTCGTCTGACCCGCGAGCCACTGCAGCCGGTCGATGAAGCGGTGGTCGTGCTCCGGGGTCTCGAGGTGCGCCAGCTCGTGGAGCACCACGCCGAGCGTGTGCGGGTCGAGCAGGTCGTCGAAGCGGAGCGGGCCGCGGACGTTGAAGCTGAGGATCTTCGCCTCGGCGTCGCACGTGGCGTCCTCGAGGAGCCCCGCGTCGGAGGGGTCGCGGGCGAAGAAGCGCACGCGCACGACCCGGCCGGCGACGCGCCGGGCGAGCCAGCGGACGGCCTCGGCGAAGCGGCGCTGCGTCTCGTCGGGCTCCACCTCGGCGCCCCCGAACTCGGCGGCGCGGCGCCGCACGTAGTCGTCGGCCGTCTCCACGACGCGGCCGAGGGCGAGGTAGGCGCCGTGGCTCACGCTCGCGGCGTCGATGACGTGGGCGCCGAGCTGGCGGGCGCGGTCGTTGGCGCGGCGTGTCCCCCCGAGGACGGCGCCGCGCGGGTAGGCCCGGCTCACGTAGGCGTCGAGGACGGAGGTCTTCACCGGGAAGCGGCCGATCACGTCGTGCACCCAGTCGGCGCGGAGGTCCTTGGTCTCGAGGTAGCGGTGGATCATCGACTCGAGCAGGAGCGCCTTGAGGCGGAGCTCGAAGCGCTCGGGCACGCCGTCGCGGTCGCCGCGCAGGGGGACGCGCTGGTGCACGTCGACGTGCCAGGGGACGTCCCAGGCCTGGAGCGGCACGCCCATCTCGAAGAGGTGCGGGAGCTGGCCCGGGCGCGGCGCGTAGAGGGCGACGCTGGCCTGGCCGGTGACGGCCCGCTCGACGCCGCCGACGAGCTCGACCGTCTCGAGCTCGCAGGAGCTCAGGGTCAGCACGCCGTCGGGGCGGCGGACGGGCTGGCCGTCGACGCGGAGCGAGGTGCCCTTGGGGGCGATGCAGAGGCGGAGGACGCGCCGGGCCTCCTCGAGCTCGTCCGGATCGAAGCGGCGCGTGAGGACGATGCGGGTCCCGGCTCGGCGCTCGTTCGGCTCCTCGCGGCGGCCCGCGGCGTCGAAGAGGACGGTCGTGCCGACGGTCTCGACGCGGGCGCGCTCCATGGCGGCGATGAGCTCCTTCAGGCCGCGGCCGAGGCGCCCGCGCTTGGCCGGGTCGCCGCGCTTGTCCGAGAGGAAGACGGTGTAGACGAGGCGCCCGTCGGCGAAGCCCTCGCTGGCGTCGTCCTCCACGTGGATGGCGCGCTCGTCGAGGGTGACGCGGACCGAGCGGGCGGCGGCGTCGAAGGCGTTCTGGACCGCCTCGAGGAGGAGACGGCCGAGGGGGCGCGAGCGGGAGCGCTGCTGCCACCCCTCGTGGGAGAGCTCGAACCAGTCCGGACGGGCCACGGGTACCTCCCAGTATGGACCACGCCCCCGGGCTCCGCCTTGGGCCGGTCCCCCGCGTCGGGCTCCGATCCGATGACGCGCCGCGGCACGAGGGCCCGGGTCGGACGCGCTCGGGAGTGAGACGCGTTCGCGGGAGGGCGCGGAACGGTTGCGTTTTCGGGCGCCGTCTTGAGAGAATGGCGCCCAGCGGCGCGAGGTATTCGAGGGGGCCCGCTCCCGCTCGCTCCGCGCGAGCCGGCGCGCGCCGGTCCGACCGACGCTGCGAGAGGAAAAGCTTTTCATGGCGGCTGCGAACGAGATCATCTGCACGATCTGCGGGGCGAAGAACGACCCCTCCGCCGAGCGCTGCACGGCCTGCGGCGCGAAGATCGAGGACCTCAGCTCCCGGGAGCTCACCGCCGAGGAGCAGGCGGCGCGGCGCTACCAGCAGGACAGCTTCGAGTGGAAGTGGGTCGCCATCGCGTTCCTCATCTACGCGACGCTCCAGGGCATCGCGCTCGTGGCCCTGCCGATGGTGATCGAGGCCTACGACCCGCAGGGGCTCCCGGGCCTGCTCATCTCCGCCGGCGTGTGGTTCGTGGGGGGCATCCTCGTGGGCTGGATCTCGCCCGGGAAGACCTTCATCGAGCCGGCCGTCGGCGCGCTGATCGCCGTCGTGCCCACGCTCCTCTGGCTCAACCACATCGCCGACGTGTACGAGCTGAGCCTCCTCGCCAACATCACCGGCGGCATGATCGGCGTGATGGTGACGCTGCTCGGCGGCTTCATCGGCGAGAAGATCCAGATGTCGACGCGCGGCTGAGCCTCATCCGGCGGCCGCGTTCTCGCTTCCCCAGAGCCCGACGGGGCTGGCCTCGCTCGGTCTTGCGCGCGGCGGCCTCAAGCGGCGGCCTCACTCCACGTCCGCGGTGGCCGCGCGCGTCCTCCGTCCGGGGTCCAGCTCCTCCCAGGCCTCGTCGAGGAGGCCGTCGGGGCCGTCCGTCTCGATGACGCGCACCCGCCGCCGGGACCCGCCCGGCCGGGCGTCCAGCGGCTGGGCGTCGAGTGGCTGGGCGTCGAGTGGCTGGGCGTCGAGCCGCTTCCCGGTCGGTCCGAGCTCCCGCGCCGGGTCCTCGGCGGCGCGCTCGGAGAGGGCGAGGAGCGTGGCGTCCTTCACCGCGCCGGCGGCCAGCTCGCGGAAGGCCTGCGCGAGCGCCGGGTCGACGACGCTCCCGGCGAGCTCCGCGCAGCGCCGCCTCGCCTCCTCGGGCGCGATGGCCTCCAGCGCGAGCGCCGCTCCCACGCGCCGCGCGGCCGGCGCGCTCGGATCCTCGAGCACGTCCAGCACCTGCCGCTGGGGCACGCGGGCGCTCCGGTAGTCGGCGGCGCCGCAGACCGTCGCGAGGTGCTTGCGCCAGGCCGCCGCCGTCCGGCCCCGGCGGTCGAGGAGCGCGACGGGCGCGCTCGGGCGGATCGCCATGGCCTCCTCGAGCCGCTCCGCCGCCGCCGCCGCCTTCGCCCAGTCCGTGTCGCCGAGGTCGATCTCCTCGGTCCAGCCGTCCGTGCGGAGGATCTTCAGCGCCTTCGCCGTTCGGTCGAGCCAGGCGCGCCGGATGTGCCCGTGCTTGAGCTCGCGCCACTTCCCCTGGTGCTGCCAGCGCAGGCCGTCCGCGCCGATCTCCACCGGGCCGGTCTTCAGCGCGCGCGCAGCCAGCAGCACCAGGGCCACGGTGCCGAGCTCGCTGATGGCGAAGACGGGCCAGGACCAGATGAGCATCACGCCGAACATCAGCACGCTCGGCACGAGCAGCCACCCGATGGCCTTCCGGCCCTCGCTCTCGAGGCGCTCGAGCCGGACCGTCCGGCGTCGCGCGTCGAGGCCCACCGCCTCGAGCAGCTCGAGCCCCTCGGCCACGTCGGCGACCTCCACGGTCCACTCGTCGGCGTCCGTGTGGAGCGTGACCTCGACCGTCTCGCCCACGGGGGCGACCCAGCCCTCCCGGAGCGTCTCGCGCGGCACCCGTACGCCGCCGATGCGCACGGCGCCGTCTTCGATGCGCACCTCCCCCGCGCCGCGCGCCCGCTGCCCGCGCCGCCAGACGACGAAGGCGCCGATGCCGAGGGCGAGCGCGCCGAGCGCCAGCAGCTCGGCCGTCGTCTCGGGCACGCGCGGGCCGGTGTTCGGGGTCCCCTCGATCAAGCGCTCGTAGGGGTCGCTGACGAACAGGCGCTGCACCACCCCGTCGAGCGCCGCGCCGAGCCCGGCGAGCGGGAGGCTCAGGCCGAAGAGCGTCTTGGCGAGGCGGCGGCGGAGCCGGCGGATGGCGACGCTGACGAAGCGCACCCACCCATCATGCACTTCCCGGAGCCCACCGCCACGCCCGGCGCCTCCCTCCGGAGATCCGGCTCGTGGATGGGGCTCGCCGGGCTCGGGCTCCTCGGCGACCCGAGCCCAGCCCCGGGGGCGCGATCCGGTCGCGTCGTGGGCCCGCGGCTCAATCGTCGGCGAGCCGCTCGGCGGTCTCCTCCTGGAGCGCGTCGTCGGCCAGCTCGACGAAGGCCCGGGCGAGGTGGGGATCGGCCACCGCCTCGGCGAGCTCGGCGGCGCGGCGTCGGGCCAACTTCGCGCTCTCCGGGTCGCCGCTCTCGACCAGCGCCAGCGCGGCGCCGAGACGTTGGTCCGGCGGCGCGCCGTCGTCGTCGAGCGTCTCGATGACGCGCACGCGGGGCACGCGCGGGCTCCGCAGGCCGCCGGCGAAGAGCTTCTGGAGCTCGGCCTTCCACTCGGCGAGCGAGCGACCCCGCCGACCGAGCGCCTCGAGGCGGGCGGCCTCCTCGGGGCGGAGCCGGGCGAGGGCCCGGGCGACCCGCGCGCGCACGGCCTCGCGCAGGGCCGGGTCGACGGGGCCGAAGGGGATCCGCTCGATCCCGTCGTCGGTGTGGAGGAGCAGCGTCGCCCCCTCGGTGGTGATGGCGCGGAGGTCGCGGAAGGAGACGAAGCGATCCTGGCGCTTCTCGCGCCAGGCGAGGCCGTCGGCGCCGACCTCCACGTCGCTCGGCTGGATCGCGAAGAGGATGCGCATCCAGACGGCGATGCCGAGGGCCGGCAGGGCGAAGAAGGCGGCCACGCTGTCGAGGAGCTGGGCCGAGACCATCCAGAGACCGAAGATCCACGGGAAGATCAGGACGCCCGCGAGGAAGCTCGTCAGAAAGGTGGTCCCGCGGCGAGGTGGCGGAGCTCGGGCCTCCCCGGCGCGAGGGGCTCGCTGCGGACGGCGCCGGTGGCGATGGAGGCGAGCGGGACGCGCACCTCCCGGGCGCCGACGCGGAAGACGAGCGCGCCGCCCTCCTCGCGCACCGCCTCGCCGGGGGGCGCGGTCCGGCGCCAGCGTCGCCCGCCCAGCCAGACCAGCCCCGCGCCGACGAGCGCGAGGAGGGCCGCCCAGGCGGTGCCCCGGCCGAGGGCGCGCACCCACTCCCAGGTGCTCCCCCGGACGAAGGTCGAGCCGATGCCGAAGAGCGCCGTCGCCGCGAAGGCGCGAACGCCGACCTTGGCGAGGCGCCGCTGGAGCCCGTCGCGGATGCGGCGGAGCGCCTTGCCGAAGCGGGACCGGGAGGGCGCGCCCATGGGGCGTTCTACCGCAGCCCGGAGGGGCGAGGCGACGGAGGCTGCGCGGCGCGTCCGAGCTGCGACGCGCTCAGCTCGCGCGGCTGGCGAGCCAGCGCCGCAGCGCGTCCAGGGGCCGCGCGTTGAGCACGTCCTCGGCCGTGAGCCCCGCGCGCCGCGCGACCGCCACCCCGTGCTCGAGGTTCGCGAGCTCGCCCATGGAGTGCGCGTCGGCGGCGATGGAGACGGGCACGCCGCGGGCCTTCGCCATCGCGAGGTGCGCGGCGGAGAGGTCGAGGCGGGCCGGGTTCGCGTTCAGCTCCACGGCGCAGCCGCCCTCCACGCAGGCGTCGAGCACGGCGGCCATGTCGACGTCCGTGGGGGCGCGCCCGAGCAGGAGGCGCCCCGTGGGGTGGCCGAGCACGGCGGCGCGCGGGTGCCGCGCGGCGTTCGCCAGCCGGCGCGTGGCGGCCTCCCGGTCCTGCGCGTAGCGCCGGTGCACGGACGCGACGACCACCTCGAGCTCGGCGAGCACGTCGTCCGCGTAGTCGAGGGCGCCGTCCTCGAGGATGTCGCTCTCCACGCCCGTCAGGAGGGTGCACGCGCTCCCCTCGGCGTTGAGCTCGGCGATCGCTTCGCGCTGCGCGCGGAGCCGCTCGACGTCGAGGCCGCGCGCGTAGAAGGCGCTCACGCTGTGCTCGCTGATGCCGAGGTAGCTCAGGCCGGCGGCGGCGGCGGCGTCGCGCATCTGCCGCAGCGTGTGGGCGCCGTCGGAGGCGGTGGTGTGGTTGTGCAGCGCGCCCCGCAGGTCCTCGCGGCGCACCAGCGGCGTGCGCGCCTTCCCGGCCGTGACCAGGGGCACGCCCGGCTCGCGGCGCTCCGGCGGCGTCGGCGCGAGGCCCAGGGCGTCGTAGACATCCTCCTCGCGCTCGGCCTCGAGGGCCTCGAGCTCGACGCCTCGCTCCGCCGCGCGCGCGCGGAGCGCCTCGAGGTGCGCTTCGCTGGCGCTCCGCTGGAGCAGGGCCCAGCCGAAGGCGCCCGGGCGCACGTGCACCCGCTCCACGGCGTCGGCCGCGCCCTCGTCGGTCGAGCCCGCGCCAGCGGATCCCGCGCCGGCGGATCCCGCACCGGTGGCGGCCGCCGCGTCGGGGGGCGCGGTGGTGACGATGGGCATGGCCTCGACGAGCTCCATGCCGCGCCGGAGCGCGCCGCCCACCTCGGCCCGCCCGTGCTCGCGCAGCGCGCGCAGCACCGGGCGGACGAGGGCCCAAGCCTGGTCGCGCCGGCGCTTGCCCGCGCTCTCCCGGAGCCGCGCGATCTCCGCGAGCACCTTCTGCTGCGTCTTCGCGCCGAAGCCCTTCAGCTCGACGAGCCGGTTCTCCCGGCAGGCCTGCTCGAGCTCCGCGAGGCTGGCGACGCCGAGCGCCTCCCAGAGCGCCTTCACCTTCTTCGGGCCGAGGCCCTTCACCTTCCGCAGCTCGAAGAGCCCGGCGGGGAGGTCCGCCTCCAGCTCGTCGAGGAGCGCCGGGCGGAGATCGTCGAGCAGGTCGGCGACGAGGGCCGCCGTGGAGCGCCCGACGCCCTTCAGCTCGGTCAGCCGACCCTCCTGCGCGAGAAGGTGCAGATCCTCGTCGCTCTGGCGCAGGGCCCAGGCGGCGCCGCTCCAGGCGCGCGCTCGCCGGTCGCCCTTCATCTCGGCGGCGAAGGCGAGGCGCTGGAGCGCGCGGACGATCTCCTTCCGCCTCACGTCGCCTCGCCCAGCCGCTCGGCCGTCTCTGCGCGCAGCCGATCCTCGGCGAGCTCCTCGAGGGCGAGCGCGAGGTCCGGGTCGGCGCAGCTCCGGGCGAGCTCCGCGACCCGGGCGCGCACCACGCCCTGCTCGTCGTCGGCGGCGAGCGCGAGGGCGGCGCCCAGGCGCTGGTCCGCGGGGGCGCTCGCGTCCTCGAGGGTCTCCAGCACGCGGGCGCGGGGCACGCGCGCGGCCCGGTAGCTCGAGCCGGTCTTCAGGTCGGCGACCCACTCGTCGAAGCGGCGCCCGCGGCGCGCGAAGCGGTCGGCGTCGGGGCGCTCGCCCACGCCGGCGAGGCGGGAGACCAGGCGCTGCACGGCGCGCTGCACGCCCGGTCGCACCGAGCCGAGGTCGATGCGGCGGGTCCGTTCGTCGGTCTCGAGGACCAGGTCGCCGCGCTCGAGGCGGGCGGCGCGGATCGCGCGGTAGGGGAGGAAGACGGGCCTGCCCTCTCGCCAGGCGACGCCATCGGCGCCGATGTCGAGGGGCGGTGGCCCGAACGGGTCGCGGGACTCGAGGCCGACGCCGAGCGCGAGGAGGGCGCAGGCGAGGGCCGTCAGCGGGTCGGGCCAGGGGGGCGCCGCGCCGAGGCCGAGCTGCCCGAGGAGCAGGGCCAGGGCGCCGCCGGCGACGGTGCTCAGGGCCAGGAGCGTGCCGACGCCGACGTGACGCTCGATGCGGACGCGGCGCTGCTCGGGCGCCAGGCCGAGCTCGGCGAGGAAGGCCTGGCCGGCCGCCTCGTAGGGCGCCTCGACCTGCCAGAGGTCGCCGTCGCGGGTGCGGAGCTCGACGGTGCAGCGGGGGTCCTCGGCGCGGGGGCTCGGGACGAGCAGGCCGCTCTCGAGGTCGGCGAGGGGGAGCTGCGTCTCGTGCCCGCCGCGGACGATGGTGAGCCGATCGCCCTCCACGCGGAGGCCTCCGGGGAGCTTGCGGCGGCCCTCGGCGCCGAGGGCGGCGGCGCCGGCGAGGGAGGCGAAGCCGAGGGCCGAGAGGACGTCGACGAGGGGGGCGTCCACGTGGATCGAGGCGAGGGCCAGCGCCACGCTCGCGCCGAGGCCGCCGAGCCCCGCGTGGACCAGCCAGCGCTGGGTCCGACGTGCGACGCGGCGCACCACGGGGGAGAGGAGGGCCACGGAGAAAGGGTAGGCGCTCCGCGTCCCCCCCGCACGAGGCACGGGCCTGTGCGCGAAGACCCGTGCCCGTGCCCGTGCCCCTGCCCGTGCCCGCCGGTCTCCACGGCTCGCGACCCAACCAAGAGCCAGAAGAGACGGAAAGCCCGAGCCCGAGCCCGAGCCCGAATCCCGAGCCCGAATCCCGAGCCCGAGCCCGAGCCCCCAGCCCGTTCGACCGCCCTACTGCCAGTCGCCGTCACTCACCGGGAGCGCCCCGGGCGGCAGCGCGACGACCGCCCCGGGGGAGACGGGCGCGTCGTCCTGGAGGGGCTGGCCGAAGGTGGCTTCGTCCATCTCCTTCACGGACTTCACGTCGGCGAGCGCGGGGCTCCCCCCGATCGCCGCGGCGCCCTCGTCCTCCAGCTCGAACCAGGGCAGGCCGGCCTCCGCGTAGGCCTTCGCCGTCACCGGCGTCGGCGGCGGCGCCTCTCCCGTGAGCTCGCGCCAGCGCATGGCGTCCACGAGGTGGACGAAGACGCGCAGCCTGCGCGCCGTGTCCCACGTGCCGATCCCGTGCGGGTCCCGGTAGATCTTCTGCACCATGCTCCCGCCCGCGCCGAGGCCCATCGCGCCGGCCGCCGCGGGCGCGCAGGGAGCCGGAGGGCCGCCGGCGGCGCGGCAGCGGCGGAGCGGGCGCGGCGGGATGGCGCCGGGCTTCGGCGGGTAGGCCTGGAGCTGGAGGCCGCCGTGCTTCTCTTCGCCGCTCACCTGCCCCTCGACCGTGTAGCCCATGCCGAGGGGCATGGCGACGAACTGGCGGATCGTGCCGCGTCCGGTGGCGATGCCGTCGAGCCAGGGCTGCCGGCCGGTCACGAGGTAGTTCTGCGGCCGGTCCGCGAGCCCCTCGCGCCAGCGCTCGCCGGTCAACGCGCAGACCTTGCCCACGCCGACCTTCAGCGCGTGCGGGGCGTGGCCGAAGGAGAGCCAGAGGGCCTCGCGGCGGTACATGGGAAGGAGCACGCCGCCGGCCCGGCGCATGGCCTCGGGCACGCGGTCGGCGTGGTCGGCGACGCGGCGGAGCGGGAAGGTGCCGAGGCCGGGCGGCAGCGGGTAGCGGCGGCCGTCGTCGGGGATGCGCAGCGTGCGGACGAACCGGATGCTCAGGCCGCCGAGCTGGAGCCGGTCGCGGTGGATGGTGAGGGGCGGGGTCGTCGGGTTCGGATGCATGTCGTTCTCCTCTCGGGGTTCGGGGAGATCGACCGCGGGTGCCCGCCGTCCGTCACGGCCGCCGCCGGCGAGAGAGGCATGAGCCCGAGATCGCGGCGCTTTTCGGGGCGGCATGAAAAAGTCCGTGACAGATCCGGGCGCGCGTCGTCCATCCTCCCGGGAGCCTCACGCCGTGCCCGAGCCCACCACCCACCCCGACGCGCCGCTGCTCCGCGCCCTCCGCGAGGGGGACGTGCGCGCCGCCGCCGAGGGCCTCGTGCGCCGCTACGCGGACGAGGTCCACGCGCTCTGCCGCGCCATGGTGCGCGACGCGACGGCCGCCGAGGACCTCGCGCAGGACGTCTTCGGGCGCGCCTTCGCGGCGCTCCCGGCCTTTCGCGCCGAGGCCTCGCTCCGGACGTGGATCCTCCGCATCGCCCGGAACCGCTGCGTCGATCATCTCCGCGCCCGGCAGCGCGAGCCCTGGGGACCGGGCGCCGAGGAGGAGCCGGACGCGCAGCCGGCGGCCGAGCCCTCGGTCGCGCAGCTGCTCGTGCATCGGGAGCAGCTGCGCGCCGGGCTGGACGCGCTGAGCGAGGGGGAGCGCGCGCTGGTCGTGCTGCGCTTCGGGCACGAGCTCGGCTACCCGGAGCTCGCGGACGCCTTCGGGCTGAAGGAGGGCGCCGTGCGCATGCGCGTGAGCCGCGCGGTGGCGAAGATGCGCGCCGTGCTCGAAACGCCTGGGGCCGGCGCGATGCGTTCGCGAAGCGCCGGAGCGCCGCCGGCCCCCGCGGCGCCGCGCCGGCCCTCCGCGCCACGGGCGTCCGGAGCCCGTCCGCCCGAAGCCCGTCCAGAAGCCCCGCCCGGCGCGCCCGCGCCCGGAGCGCCGCCGGCTCGAGCCCCCGCACCCGGTCTCGCGCGCGGGGGCGCGCGTCGTCGCCTCGGGGCCGCCCCGCCGGCGCCGCCCTCGCCCTTCGCGCTCCCGGCGAGCGACGCCCTCCGCGCCCGCCTCCACGACCTCCTCGACGCGCTGAGCCCGACGTAGCGAGCGAACGGCCGGAGACGACTCCCGCCGCTCGCAAGCGCGACCGACTCGCTCGGCGCCGGTCTCTCGTCCGGGCGGCCTCGCATCGGGCCCGGCCTCGCATCGGGCCCGGCCTCGCATCGGGCCCGGCCTCGCATCGGGCCCGGCCTTGCATCGGGCCCGGCCTTGCATCGCGGCGGCCGGGGCGCGACAACGCCGCCCATGGCCACCCGCCTCGAGATGAACTTCGACGGCCTCGTCGGGCCCTCCCACAACTACGCGGGCCTGGCGATCGGCAACGTCGCCTCGGCGACCCACGCCGGCCAGGCGAGCGCCCCCCGCCGCGCGGTCATCGAGGGCCTCGAGAAGATGGCCGCCCTCCACGCCCTCGGCGTGCCCCAGGGCCTGCTCCCGCCCCAGGAGCGGCCGCGCCTCGACGTGCTCCGCGAGCTCGGCTTCGCCGGGGCGGACGAGGCCGCCCTCCTCGCCGCCGCCGCGAAGGAGGCGCCGGGCATCCTCGCGGCGGTCTACAGCGCCTCGGCCATGTGGTCGGCCAACGCGGCCACCATCAGCCCGTCCGGCGACACGAGCGACGGCCGCGTGCACATCTCGCCGGCGAACCTCCAGTCGAGCTTCCACCGTTCCCTCGAGGCCGCCGACACGGCCCGCGCGCTCGCGCGCCTCTTCCCCGGGGAGCGCTTCCGCCACCACGCGCCGCTCCCCGCGACGCCGGCCTTCGGCGACGAGGGCGCCGCCAACCACACCTACCTCGACGCGCCGGGGGGCGGCCTCGAGGTGTTCGTCTTCGGCCGCGCGTCGAGCGGGCCCACGCCCACGCGCTTCCCGGCGCGGCAGACCCGCGCGGCCTCCGAGGCGGTGGCCCGGCGGCACGGCCTCGCCCCCGAGCGGGCGCTCTTCCTCCAGCAGCGGCCCGAGGCCATCGACGCGGGCGTCTTCCACAACGACGTGATCGCCGTCGGGCACGGGCGCTGGCTGCTCTGGCACGAGCAGGCCTTCCTCGCCGAGGACGCCGTCGCCCGGATCCGCGAGCGCTTCGCGGCGCTCGGCGGCGAGCTCGTCTCCTGGCGCGTGACGAGCGAGGAGCTCTCCGTCGCGGAGGCGGTGCGCACCTACCTCTTCAACTCGCAGATCGTGTCGACCGGCGCCGGCCCCGTGCTCATCGCGCCGAAGGAGTGCGAGGAGAGCGACGCGGCGCGGGCGGTCGTCGAGCGGCTGAAGGGGGAGGGGCTCGCCGACGCGCGCTTCCTCGACGTGCGCCAGAGCATGCGCAACGGCGGCGGTCCGGCCTGCCTCCGGCTCCGGGTGCAGCTCGGCGAGGAGGAGCGGGCGGCGATCCACCCGGGGGCCGCCTACACGCCCGAGCGCCACGCGGCGCTGAAGGCCTGGGCGGAGAAGCACTACCGCGAGGAGCTGAAGCCCGCGGAGCTCGCGGACCCGCGGCTCCCCGGCGAGATCCGCGCGGCCCTCGACGAGCTCACCCAGCTCCTCGACCTCGGCGGCGACTTCTACCGCTTCCAGCGCGCCTGAGCGTCTTCGCGCCGCGCGTCCCGACTCGCCCGCACTAGAAGACGTCTTCGACGAGGGGGACGTCGTCGGCGCGCACGTCGCGGCGACGGCGGCGGCGCATCGGCGAGCTCTCCCGCTCCGCCCCTTCCGTCGCGCGCGACCGTTGCGTGGCGCGCCGCCGCCGGGATGCCGCCCGCGCGCGGCGAGCTCGCGCGGCGTCCTCCTGCGCGGCGCTCTGCTGCGCGTTCTCTTCCGAGCCGGGGGTCTCGGCGCGCTCCGCGGGCGTCGGCGGGGTCTCGTCGGCGGGCGCCGCCTCCGCGAGCTCCTCGGGCGCGGCCTCCTCCTCCGGCGCGCGCTCCTCGGCCTGGCCCGAGGTGGCCTCGTCCGGGGTGGCCTCGGCCTGCTCGGCGGTCGCCTCGATCTCTGCCTCGGCGGCCGTATCGCCGGCCTCGTCCGGCGCCGACGCACCGAGCTCGGCTCCCGGGGGCGTCGCGGTGGGCGCGCCGCTCGCTTCCGCCGCCGGGCCCGAAGCCGGCGCGAGCGG
>PABA01000076.1 GCA_002699025.1 Sandaracinus sp.
CCCGGGAAGGCGTCCGCAGGACGCCCCAGCACGCGTCCGCCCGGGAAGGCGTCCGCAGGACGCCCCAGCACGCGTCCGCAGGACGCCCGAGCACGCGTCCGCAGGACGCCCCAGCACGCGTCCGCAGGACGCCCCAGCACGCGTCCGCAGGACGCCCGAGCACGCGTCCGCAGGACGCCCCAGCACGTGTCCGCCGGACGCCCCAGCACGCGTCCGCAGGACTCCCAGGGGGCCGCGGGCGCGCGTCCGCAGGACGCCCGGGCAAGCGTCCGCAGGACTCCCAGGGGGCCGCGGGACGCGGGGGCGTCAGTGGTGGCGGACGATGCGGGTGGCGCCGCCGCGGCGCGGATCGCCGAACGCCTCGAAGCGGCCGTGGCGCGCGAGGACGGCGTGGACACCGCCGAAGAAGAAGGCGCGCGTCGGGAACTCGTACACGTTCTCGAAAGCGGCGTGGAGCCGGTGCAGCACGGCGGCCGGGTCGCGGCGTTCGGCCATCTCGAGCCACACCGCGTCCTCCTCGGCGTGCACGCGCGGGGCGAGCACGGCGCTCTCGAGGTCGTCCCCGGCGACGACCCGCTGCAGCACCTGGGCGACGACGCTCCGGATCCGGTTGGCCCCCCCACTGCCGAGCGCGAGCACGCCCTCGTCCGAGCGCGCGAGCGTCGGCGCGATCATCGACGGGAGCGGCGCCCCCGGCGCGAGCGTGAAGAAGCCCCCCGGATGCAGGTCCTCCTCGCCGCAGAAGTTGTTCAGCTGGATCCCCGTGCCCGGCAGGCAGTAGCCCGCGCCTTCGCCGTTGGTCAGCGTCATGCTCGCGGCGCCCCCCTCGGCGTCGATCACGCTGATGTGCGTCGTGCTCCCGAGCCCCGGCGCCCCGCCCTTCGCCCGATGACCGGCCCGGCAGCCCTCGGCGACGCGCAGGACCTCGTCGGCTTCGTCTACCGCCGCCTCCCCGGCGAGCCGCTTCGCGATCACTCCGACGAGCCGGCCGCCGATGCGCGGCGACGTGGCGACCCGCCATCGACCGAGCTCGAGCATGCGCGGCGGCGTCACCCGAGGCACGGCGGCGTCGAGGTCTTCCTCCGTGAGGCTCCCCCCAGCGGCCACGCCGAAGGCGTCGAGGAGCAGCCCGCGGAGCTTCGGAGGAGCAGCGGCCCGGGCCCCGAAGACCTCGAGCAGATCGGCGAGCGCGGGCATGGGGTGACGCGTCCCGGGCGCGGGAGGCGCGCCGTCGGACGAGTAGGTCGCCGCCGTCTCCGCATCGAGCACGTTGATCGGCCAGAGCAGACGGAAGACCTCCGCGGACTCCTCGCTCACGGGCGCGCCCTCGCGGGCGAGCGCCACTGCCGGCCCGACGACCTCCGCGAGCGGCAGGCGCCCGAACTGCCGCGAGGCCTCGGCCAGACCCGCCAAGGCGACGGGCGCCGCGGCGCTCGCGCGGCCGACGTGGAAGACCTGCGTGGCCGCGCCGAAGTCGATCTCCACGGCGCGGAAGTCGCGCGTCGCCGGGTCGGGCGTCCCGCCGAGGCCGGGCATGGCGCTGAAGAAGTCGACGACCGCCGGCGCGTCCTCCGGCGGGGCCACGGTCATCATGCCGGCGCCCCCCGCGCTCGCCAGGAGCGGCTCGGCGACGAAGGCGGCGAGCCCGCTGGCGATGATGGCGTCCACGGCGTTGCCCCCCGCACGGAGGATCGCGGCGGCGGCCTCGGCCGTGTGGGGGTTCCCGGCGGCGACGACGGACGTCATGCGCGCGCGAGCATAGCGCCTCCGCCCGCTCCCGGCCCGGTGCGCCCCTTGCGGTCGCCACCACCATGCGCACCCTGCGCCGCCCATGGCCGAGCTCTTCCACCTCCGGGACGTCCCCCGCGCCCAGCTCGACGCCGAGCGCGACCGCGTGCTCGCGCGCCTCCGCTCCGCGCTTCCGCCCGCCGCCGACGCCCGCGAGGTCGGCAGCACCGCCATCCCCACCCTCCCCGGCAAGGGCGACCTCGACCTCCTCGTCCGCGCCCCCGCCCCCGCCTTCGACGCGACCCGCGCCGCCCTCGACGCCCTCTTCCCGCGCGACCCCCAGCAGCTCTCCTGCGCGGACTACCAGGGCTACCGCGTCCCCTCGCCCCTCGGCCTCGACATCGCCATCCAGCTCACCGTCCTCGACGGCCGCTGGGACGACTTCCTCCCCTTCCTCGACGCCCTCCGCACGGACCCCGACCTCCTCGCCCGCTACGCCGCCCTGAAGCGCGCCTGGGATGGCCGCCCCATGGACGCCTACCGCGAGGCCAAGGCCGCCTTCATCCGCGCCGCCCTCGCCGCTCAGCGCGCGCGCCGGAGCGCCGACCAGCGCCCCTCCCGATCGCGCCGGAGCCCCCAGACCGGGCCGAGCTCCGCCGCGAGCACGTAGAGCTCGCCCTCCCACGACTGCACCATCACGCCGCCGAGTCGCGGCTCGAAGCCTGCCCCCGACCGCCAGCGGCGGCGGAACACCAGCTCGCTCTCCGCCTCGGCCAGCTCCTCCACCGGCGCGACGCGCACCCGCAACCCCGAGGGGTCGTGCTGCACGAACGCCACCACATCACCGAGCGGCGCCACGGACACCCGGCGGTGGAGCACCTCGAGGCGCGCCTCCACCTGCACGCAGCCCTCTGCCCCGCCCACCGTTCCACCTCCCACACCGCAGCGCGCCTCGCGCACCCGGGCCGGCCGACCCATCTCGTCCTGCAGCACCACCAGCCGCACCGTCGGGCCCGCGCACTCGAACCCCACGAGCTCCCCGCCCCAGTCCAGCCCCGTATCGATCGCGTGCCCGTCGCGCCAGAGGCGCCAGCTCTCGTCCCACCACGCCAGCAGCGGCGGCGCACCACCGGGTGGCTGACAGACGCGCGGCTCCCAGAGAGGTCCCTCGACCAGCCGGTCTCGCCCGTCCTCGCCGCGCAAGCGCACTCTCCTCTCCGCGTCGCTCCACGCCAGGCTCTCCCCGAGGAAGCCCGCCCGAACCGCCCCTTCGAGCGGCGCGCGCTCCAGAAACCGCAGCCCCTCGTCACCGAGCTCGCCCCGGATGTGCACGAGCTGCCGCGGCGTCCTCACCCGCGCCGCCACCAGCTCGACCTCCACGCCATCGCGCCGGCTCGCGTGCACGCGCCACCCCTGCGCCACCCGCTGCGGCTCGCCCTCGTCGGGGAGGTACCAGAGGCTCCCCGCCGCCGAGACCAGAGGCCAGCCCCGCCGCGCGTCGCCCAGGAGGACCCCGCGCACCGCGCCAGGCGGCGGCGGGACGAGCGAGAAGTGGGCGCCTGCCGCGCGCCAGCTCTGTTCGCTCCGTTCGCGGATCCGACCGTCCGCGATGGCGTGAATCCGCCCGCCCCACTGGAGGTAGAGCGCGCGCTCCGTCGCCACGAAACGATGCGCGCGGCCCCGACCCCGGCCCCAGGGACGCGGGGGCTCGAGCAGCGGGGTCTCGGAGGAGACCGCGGGCACCGTCACGCCGGGCGCGCGGCGCGCAGGCCAACCCTGCTCGCGCCCGAGCCGCACGATGCGCGCGAGGCTGTTCGGGATCCCGCCCGGCCGGTCGTGCGCGAGGAGCTGCGCGAGCTCGTCCCCCCAGGCGAGGTGGAGCCGCTTCGCGTGATGCGCCTCGGCGCTCAGCCGCTCGCGTCGCCGGTCGCAGCGCGCCGGCCAGTCGTCGTCGCCGGTGCGCGCGCCGAGCTGCGCGCCGAGCCCGGCCTCTTCCCAGGGCGGCTCGCCGAGCAGGCAGGCCAGGTACGCGGCCCACGCCGCCTTCGTGTCGCGCGCCGCCCAGCGCTTCGCCCGGGCATCGCGCCAGCGCGGATACGCGATCGCGGCGAGAGCGCCGAGCAGCGCGATGACGCCGAGCCCTCCGAGCACCCAGCGCCGGGCCCGCCCGCGTCCGCGCGGCGCGCCGGTGTGCAGGCCGGCCCGGCGCTCCTCGCGCCCCCCGCTGCCTCCCTCGCCGGCCCCTCGCTCGCCGGCCCCTCGCCCCCCGCCTGGCTCCCCCATTCCGCGAGCGTACCGCGTCGGCCTCACGCCGAACGGACGGCGGGCTTGCGGCGCGCCGCGAGCGCGCCATGGTCGGGCGATGCCGAGCGAGGAGCAGCAGGTCGAGTCCGTGCGCGATCTCTTCGACGCCTGGGCGCGGAAGGGACGCGACGAGGGCATGGAGGAGGGCCACGGCTTCGCCGCGCGCGAGGCCTTCCGGCGCCTCGGCGTGGCGCCCGGCCAGCACTATCTCGACGTCGGCTGCGGCAACGGCTACTCGGTGCGCTGGGCCGCGGACGTCGACCCGAGCGTCTCCGCCGTCGGCCTCGACGTCAGCCCCGAGATGATCGCCAAGGCCCGCGCGAAGACCCCGCAGCCGAACGCGCGCTTCATCCACGCGCCCTTCCCCCTGCCGCTCCTGAAGGCGAAGACCTTCCACGCGATCTTCTCGATGGAGGTCTTCTACTACCTCCCCGATCTCACCTGGGGGATCCTCAGCGCGGCGCGCCTCCTCGTCCCCGGCGGGCTCTTCGCGTGCGTCGTCGACTACTACGAGGAGAACGCGGCGAGCCACGGCTGGCCCGAGGACGTGGGCGTCGCCATGCACCGCCTCTCGGAGGCGGGCTGGCGCGCGGCCATGGAGGAGGTCGGCCTCGAGGTCGTCGAGCAGGCGCGGCTCCGGCCCCCGCTCGCGGAGGGCGAGGCGCCGAGCTGGAAGCAGACCGAGGGGAGCCTCCTCACGCTCGCGCGCCGCCCGGGCTGAACGCGTCCAGCCGGGAGGGCGGGCGCCGGGGAAGCTCGACGGCCGAGGCCGTTCCCGGTGCCCATCCGGATGCCGGACCGGACACCGGACCGGACACCGGCTCGTCCGCCGAACGCGTCGAAGGCGAGCCCGCAGCGCCGGCTCGCCTCCGCGTGGATCCAGGCGGGGCTCAGTCGCCCTTGGTGGCGGCCCACTTCCGGATCTCGGTCCGGAACCACTCGTCCGCCTCGTCGGTCCACTTCATCTTCTCGCGGATGTAGGCGACCGTGTCCTTCTCGACGTCCGTGTAGCTGTCGCCGTCCTTCACCTTCTCGAGGAGCGACTTCGCGTCCTCGAGGCTGATGCGCCCGTCGCCGCGGCCCGCGACCGCCTTCTCCGCCGCCTCGAGCAGCGCGCCGTCGTACTTCTTCCCGTCGATCGTCTTGTAGTAGCCCATGGTCTCGTTCCTTCCCCCACGGTGATGTGCGTGGCGCCCGCGGACGCGGACGTCGCCCCCTCCCGGGGCGCGCGACGTATACCACGACGGCGACCGCTCCCCGGGTCCGCGGAGGCTCGTGGAAGCGCCTCAGCGGCGCTGGATGTCGGCGGTGGTGGAGCGGATCTCGTAGTCCATGTCGTCGCCGAGCTGCTTCCAGAGGGCGAGCGCGGCGACGGCGACGAGGACGAGGGCGATGATGTACTCGACGGTGCTGAGGCCGGCGCGGTCGGCGGACAGCGCGGGGCGAGGGTGGCGAGGCGGGCGAGGTCGGCGCATGGCTCTCTCCTTCACTCGGCGTAGACGTAGCCGGCGCCTTGGTTGGGGAGCGTGGCCTCGGCGCGGAAGACCATGAAGCGGTAGGGGCCGCCGGAGAAGACGCGGAGGGCCAAGGGCATCTCGGCGAAGCTCTGGAGCTCGCTCACGCCCTCGCGGAGGCCGTCACGAGCGAAGGTGTCGCCAGGGCGGGCGCCGCCGCCGCCGAAGCGGGAGTCCTCATGCTCGTGGGCGGGGGAGAGGCGGCCGTCGAAGAGCACCGAGTACTCGTCGCACATGAAGCGGCTGACGATGGGGACGGCGCAGTAGAAGAGGTAGGTGACGCGGGTGGTGACGGGCTCGCGGGGCGCGAAGGTGGTGCGGTAGTCGTCCTCGCCGGGGGTCTGGGGGAAGCTGATGGCGACCGCGCCGCGGCCATAGGCGAGGGCGCCGGGGGCGACGCCGGCGGGGGTGGCGCCGCGCTGGAAGGCGTCGCCGACCGAGTCCCAGTCGAGGATGGTCTGGACGTCGGGCGAGGCGGAGAGGAGGGGCGCGTAGGCGGCCGCGCGGATGGCCTGGAGGCGCCCGCTGCCGCTGCCTCCGCCGCCGCTCCCGCCGGGGGGCACCGCGCCGATGTCCTCGAGGCCGCCGCTCGAGGCGGGGCCCCGGCCGGCGCCGTCGTAGTCGACCTCGTTGATGGGCTCGCCCTCGTAGAAGCGGGGGTCGTCGGGGAGGACGACGACGGCGGCGCGGGCGGCGCGGTTCGCGGCGTGGCGCACGACGAGCTTGCCGGCGTAGGCGAGGCCGAGCTGCATGAGCGCGAGGAAGAGGAGCATCACGGGCGGGCCGGCGATGAGGAACTCGGCGTAGCTCGTCGCCTCCTCGTCGCGGAGGAGCGAGGGGCGCGCGCTCGACGGCTCACCGTGGCGCGACGCGGGCCCGCCTCCGGCTTCGGCGTTCGCGGGACGAGGGCGCGCGGGACCGGCGCCCGTCGAGTCGACGCGCAGGGAGGCGGGGTCGGCAGGCCGCGCGCTCACGGGACCGGCGCTCCGAGCAGGAGCTGCGTGCGCCGGAAGGAGGCGAGCAACGGGACGCCGACGGCGACCAGGGCGCCGGCGACGAGGAGGCCGACGACGACCGTGAGGATGACGTACTCGCCGTAGGCCACGCCCGAGCTCGCCCGCGCGAGGCGGCGGAGCGGGGTGGCGGCGCGAGGCTGGAGGTCGAATCGCTTCATCGTTTCGGAGCGGTGAGAGGGGCGGGAGACGGGGCTGGAGACGGGGCGGTGGAAGGCGTCACCGTGAGAACCCGGGCCGGGGGCTTCGTGACGAAAGGGGATCGGCGCGGCGGGACCCTCGAAGGGTGGGGGTGGGGGCGGGCCCCGCCGCGCGATCCAGGGGGATCTCAGGCGATCTCAGCGGCAGCTGAGAGGCTGGAAGTCGTCGCCACAGGCGGCCGCCGCCGAGGAGCGCTCGGCGACGCAGCCCGTGCCGGGACACCAGCCGCAGAAGGGGTCGACGGCGCAGGACTCGCAGTCCGAGAAGCCCTCGCAGGGGGAGCAGGCGGTGCGGCTCCCGGCCCAGTCGGCCTCGCACTCGTCCATGCGCGCGTCGTTCATGCAGCCCATGCCGGGGCACCAGCCGCAGCCGAAGAACTCGAGCGAGTTGCACTCGTCGCAGCTCTCGGCTGCTTCGCATTCGTCGAAGCAGACGGCCGCCTTCGGCGCACCGCCCGAGGTGGCGCGCGCGTTCGGCGCGAAGGCCGCCATCACGGCCTCGAGCTCGACGCCGATGGAGAGCGCGTCGGCCGTCCCGTCGCCATCCGTGTCGAG
Source organism: Sandaracinus sp. (assembly GCA_002699025.1). Classification (GTDB taxonomy): domain Bacteria; phylum Myxococcota_A; class Polyangia; order Polyangiales; family Houyiibacteriaceae; genus Houyiibacterium; species Houyiibacterium oceanicum. The sequence goes on from PABA01000076.1 coordinate 7,315, forward strand.
GTCCGGCGCGAGGCGCTCGGCGAGCGGCGCGAACCCTTCGAGCTCGTCGACCGAGAGCGCGTCGTCCCCGTTCGCGTCCATCATCGCGAGGGCGAGGCCGAGGCCCGCGCTCTCGCAGTCGGCCGGGCAGCCTTGGTCTCTCGCGAGGAGCAGCTCGAAGAGGTCCGCGAGCGGCACGAAGAGGCCGCCGCGGAGCGCGCTCGCCGGTACGGCACCGCCGAGGCGCGCCTCGAGGAACCACTCCCCGGCGTCGCCCTCGAGGCGGGCCCCCCGGAGCGGGAGCTCGATGGGCGTGACGCCCTCGAAGAGCGGGACGCGCAGGACGAAGGTCTCGGCGTTCACGGTGAAGCCCGTCTCCCCGCTGGGGGCGCCCGTGAAGGTCGTCGGCGTCGTGCCCGGAGCGACCGCGTAGATGCCGCCGCCGGAGGGGTCGAGCGGCTCGGGCTCGCCCTCGTAGACGTCGAGGTCCACGGCGCCGCGCTCGCGCCGAGTCTGGAGCAGCAGGCGGAGCCGGCCGTCGTCCACGGCGCGCATCAGCGGGCGCGAGAGGGAGACGCCGAGGTCGTCGAAGAGCGCGACCACGTCGCCGAGGGCGGAGTCGAGCTCGCCGTCCCCGTCGAGATCCAGGCCGAGCGCGTCACGGGAGCGGGGCAGGCGCAGGTAGGAGACGACGTGGCGGTATTCGGCGTCCTCGCCGATGACGCTCATCCCGGCGTCGTCCTCGGGCTCGGCGGCGTCGCGGGGGCCGGCGTCCCGGAGCCAGAAGGGCGTGTCGTCGTCGTCCTCGTCGGGCTCGCCGTCGCCGCCCGAGCAGGCCGCGCCGAGCATGCAGAGGCCCGCGAGCAACGCCACGCCGCGCCGACGCCGAAGCGCGAGCAGGCCGAGCAGGAAGAGGAAGGGCAGCGCCAGGCCGCGCGCCGTGCCGCTGGCCGAGCAGCCGGTCGAAGCGACCGGATCGTCCGGGTCGGCGCCGCCCGGATCGACCGGGTCGGGCTCGGGCTCGACGGGGCTCGGCACGTAGGGCGCGGGGGCGACCGGCGCGGCCGTCCCGCAGAGGTACGAGGGGTAGGGCGTATCGCGGGTCAGGATGAGGGGAGGCGGCTCGCGTCCCCCCTCGTACCAGCCGGGTCCGCCGCAGAGTCGGTCGATGGCGCGGTAGGTCAGGGTGTAGTTGACGAAGTTGTCGGGTCGCTCCTCTTCCTGCTGGTCGATGAGGCAGCCCTCGTCTCCCTCTTCGCCTCCCCTGCGGCAGTAGTGGCCTTGGCGCTGGCTGCCGCGGGGGCAGCGCGTGGGGTTGTTCGAGACGACGGCGAAGTGCTCGCGGGCCGGCGTGAAGAGGCCGCCGCCCGAGTCGCCGCCGAGGATGTCGATGCGCGCCCGGGCCCAGAGGGGGGTGAGCTCGAGGAGGGGGGCGCTCTTGAACTTCATCGGCAGGCCGGCCGGGAAGCCGATGCCCAGGACCTCCGTGCCCACGGCGACGCTGGGGGGCTGACGCGGGTTCGCCATCACCGGCGCGGGCCCGTAGGGCTCGACGACGGGCTGCGGCGCGGTGGCGCTCGGGTCGCGCTTCAGCGTGAAGATCGTGATGTCGTTCGAGTAGGCCCGCACCGAGCCGACGCTCGGGTTGTACTGGTGCGCGAGGACCTCGTGGCAGTAATAGACGTCGCGCTCCGTCACGATCGGCGGCACGGTCCCGCCGGTCTCCCCGCTGGGCAGCTCGTCCGCCGGGACGGCGGGCTCGCGATCGACCTCGCGCCAGTTGAAGACGACCATCGCGTTGTCGCACCAGTCCTGGAGGCGCTCGAGGATCTCGGTACGTTCGGCTGCGGTCGGCTCCTCTTCGGGCGTGGGCACGCCGATGCAGTGGCCGGCCGTCGCGAAGAGGTTCCCGTCGAGGAGCGTGCCCGAGCAGTAGCCGACGCGCGGCTGGCAGAGGAAGGGCTGGTCATCGCAGAAGCCCTGCTCCCAGCGGGTGCTCCCCGTGGCGAGCTGGGCGTCCTGGGGCGTCGCCCGGAAGCCGAGCGAGCTCCGGCGCGCGAGCACGCCGATGTGACGCTGGCCGAAGGCCTGCAGGTCCGGGCTGACCTCGCGCCAGTCTTCGCGATCGTCCGCGCCCCAGATCGTCGCCTGCTCGGTGCCGGCGACGGGCTCGGGGCTGGCGCAGGCGCCGAGGAGGGCGGCCGCCGCGAGGGCGGGCAGGGCGCGTGGCATCCAGGTGGGGTCGTGGGGGTGTCGGTGCACGGGTCTCTCCTCCCGAGGTGTGGGAACACATGCGGGGACAACCTCGGAACACAGGTCTCCCCGGGGCCCGGCGGCGCGGATTAACAGACGTTAAAGATCCGAGCCGTGACCCTGTCGGGGGCGGGCGATGCGCGTGAACTCGACTTGCGTATCGCTCGCCCGGGGCAACGCCGTGGGGTGCGGTGACCCGGATCGGCGAAGCCGGAGAACACTTCCAGCAAGCCGCGTTCCGAACGGAAAAATGCGTACAGAAAGGCTCCTGATTCGCCTTTGACAGGTGTTACCCGGCGAGCGGTGGAGGCTCGAGTCTCCACATGACACCCAGTGTCGGCCCAAATTGGCGACACCACACCCCGGCGCCGTTCGCAGGCGTGATTCGGGTTCGCGAGAAGCCGCGCCGAGCGCGCGACCTCGGCCGGGCTCCTCTCGCCACGCTCGAGCACGGCCGCGGGGTCCGGTCGGCTCGGACCTCGCGTCCTTCGGGGGACGGCGACGATCCGAACGCCGCGAGCGGGCGTCGTCGCTTTCTTCGTCCCCGGGCGCCGATTCCCTAGGCTCGCGGGCGATGCTGGAGACGCTGCGCGAGCTGGTCGGCAACCGCTACGCCGTCGCGGGGCTGCTCGTCGTGGGCGGCCTCATCGGCGGGTGGATCGCCGCCTTCGTCATCGAGCGCACCGTCGGGGTGCTCGTGCGCCGCACGGAGACGGACCTCGACGACAAGATCATGGAGGCCCTGCACCGCCCGCTGGTGCTGAGCGTGGTGCTCTTCGGGCTCGCGCTCGCCGTGGACGTGCTGAAGATCCCCGACAAGCCGCACGCCTACACGATCAGCGCGCTCAAGACGGTGGCGATCTTCGTCTGGGCCCGGGCCGGGTTCCGCTCGGCGACGCTCTTCCTCCAGGTGCTCACGACGCGCGCCAAGAAGAACGACATCATCCAGCCGCGGACGCTGCCGGTCTTCGACATGGTCTTCAAGATCGTGATCGTCGGCGCCGCCGTGTACTTCATCTTCCTCGCCTGGAAGATCGATCTCACGGCCTGGCTCGCCTCCGCCGGCGTGGTCGGCATCGCCGTCGGTTTCGCGGCGAAGGACACGCTCGCGAACCTCTTCAGCGGGATCTTCATCGTCGCCGACGCGCCCTACAAGGTGGGCGACTACATCGTGCTCGACGGGGGCCTCCGCGGTCGCGTGACGAGCATCGGCATCCGCTCGACGCGCATCCTCACGCTCGACGACATCGAGATCACGATCCCGAACGCGGTGATCGGCAGCTCGAAGATCATCAACGAGGCGGGCGGGCCGCAGGTGCACCAGCGCCTCGGCGTGACCGTGGACGCGGCCTACGGCTGCGACATCGACCGGGTGCACGAGGTGCTCGGCGAGGTGGCCGAGGGCGTGCCGCACGTGCTGAAGGACCCGAAGCCCGTCGTGCGCTTCACCGCCTTCGGCGGCTCGGGCCTGACCCACGTGCTCTACGTGTGGATCGACGACGCGCACGTGCGCGAGAAGGTCGCCCACGAGCTGCACACGCGCATCTACAAGGCCTTCGAGGCCGCCGGCCTCGAGATCCCGTATTCGAAGCACGACGTGTACATCAAGGAGCAGCCTCCCCTCCGCGCGGCCAGCTGAAGGGCGCGGACGCGCCGTTGCGCTGGCGGGGTCGGATGCCGCGTTCGCCCACGAGCGCAGGGCGGACCGCACGGGCCGTCGAGAGCCGAGGATGGCGAGCGGAAGACGCGCCCTCCCGTCCGTCGCCTTCCTTCGGAAGGCTCGACGCCGAAGGCAGTGAAACCCGGACCCCGGCGTCATGGGCGGCGCCGAAGACGACGGGCATGGCGCCGATCGCTCAGACGAGCGAGAGGCGCACCGGGAGCCGCTTCTGGCCCCAGTCGCCGGGGGGGCCCTCGATGACGCCGGCGAGGTGCTCGCCACAGCTCCTGCAGGCGCCGTCGTCGGTCAGGTTCCAGCGCGTGAGCCGGTACCAGTCGCGGCCGATGAGGACCTCGCCGCAGCCGGCGCAGTAGGTGCTCTGACCAGCCTCGTCGTGGACGTTGCCCGTGTAGACGTGGCGGAGGCCCTGGTCCTTCGCGATCGCCCGCGCGCGCTGGAGCGTGGCAGACGGCGTGCGGCCCTTGTCGCGCATCTTGTAGTCGGGGTGGAAGGCGCTGAAGTGGAGCGGCACGTCGGGGCCGAGCTCGTCGTGGATCCACTTGGTCATGCCGACGAGCTCCTCGGTGTCGTCGTTCTCACCGGGGATGAGCAGCGTCGTGATCTCGACCCAGGTGTCGCTCTCGTGGGCGAGCCACTGGAGCGTCTCGAGCACGGGCTTCAGCTCCGCCGAGCAGAGCTTCCGATAGAAGCCCTCGGTGAAGCCCTTGAGGTCGACGTTCGCGGCGTCGATGGGCCCGAAGAAGTCGGCGCGGGCCTGGGGCGTGACGTAGCCGGCGGTGACGGCGACCGTGCGCACGCCGCGCTCGCGGCAGGCGTGGGCCGTGTCGACGGCGTACTCGAGGAAGATGACGGGGTCGTTGTAGGTGAAGGCGACCGAGCGGGCGCCGAGCTCGCGGGCGGCCTCGGCGATGGCGGCGGGGGGCGCCTGGTCCATGAGCCGGTCCATCTCGCGCGACTTCGAGATGTCCCAGTTCTGGCAGAACTTGCAGGTGAGGTTGCAGCCGGCGGTGCCGAAGCTGAGGACGGGCGTGCCGGGGAGGAAGTGGTTGAGGGGCTTCTTCTCGATCGGGTCGACGCAGTAGCCGCTCGAGCGGCCGTAGGTGGTCAGCACGATCTCGTCGCCCTGGCGGGCGCGGACGAAGCAGAGGCCACGCTGGCCGTCGCGGAGAGTGCATTCGCGGGGGCAGACGTCGCAGCGAATCTGCCCGTCGGGGAGGCGGGTGTAGTGGCGGCCGGGGAACGCGTCGGGCGCCGGGGCGGGGGAGTCGGACATCGGGCTCAACGTAGACACGCGTTCGGCGCTCGCTACCGGCCGGCGCCGGCGGCGGGCGCCGAAGGGGGTCGGGGTTCCGCCGCCTTCCGGCGGCCCTCGTCCGCTACGCGGACGAGGGGGTCGGGGTTCCGACGCCTCCCGGCGGCGGTCGTCCGCTACGCGGACGAGGGGGTCGGGGAACTGGGCCGCGTCGGTTCACGTGCGCGGCCCGAAGAACCCGACGACCCACCACCACGATCCGACGGAGCCCAGTTCCCTGTCCCCCGCCTTCCGAAGGAAGGCCCGTCGCCGGAGGCGGCGGAACCCTGCCCCCCGCCTTCCGAAGGAAGGCCCGAAGGAAGGCCCGTCGCCGGAGGCGGCGGAACCCTGCCCCCCGCCTTCCGAAGGAAGGCCCCCGCAGGAAGGCTTTGCTCACGGCGTTCGTTGCGGGGGGCGCCGGGCCTGCTTACCCGTGGGAGTCGATGCGTTCCCGCCCCGCAGCCGTCGCCGGTCTCTTCTATCCCGACGACCCCGCCACCCTCCACCGCGACGTCCGCCGCCTCCTCGACGCGGCGCGCCCCACAGACGCCACCCCCTCGGACGCCACCCCCTCGAACGCCGTGCCCAAGGCGCTCGTCGTGCCCCACGCTGGCTACGTCTACTCGGGTGCCCCCGCCGCCGCCGCCTACGCCCGCCTCGCCCCGGCCCGCGACCGCATCCGCCGCGTCGTCCTCCTCGGCCCGGCCCACCGCGTCCCCGTCCGCGGCCTCGCCGCGCCCACCGTCGACGCCTTCGAGACCCCCCTCGGCCCGGTCCCCCTCGAGCGCACCACCCTCGACGCCCTGGCGGCCCTCCCGCAGGTCACCCTCGACGACCGCGCCCACGCCGAGGAGCACAGCCTCGAGGTGCAGCTCCCCTTCCTCCAAGAGGTCCTCGGCGAGTTCGCGCTCCTCCCCTTCGCCGTGGGCGCCGCCTCCGCCGAAGAGGTCGCCGAGGTCCTCGCGCGCCTCTGGGGCGGCGACGAGACGCTCATCCTCATCAGCTCGGACCTCTCCCACTTCCACGACGACGCCACGGCCCGCCGCCTCGACGCGGCGACCACCGCCGCCATCGAGGACCTCGCCCCCGAGCGCCTCGGCCGCGAGTCGGCCTGCGGCCGCGTCCCCCTCTCGGGCCTCCTCCTCCTCGCCCGCGAGCGCGGCCTGCAGGCCACCACCCTCGCCCTCTCCAACTCGAGCGACACGGTTGGCCCGCCCGATCGCGTCGTCGGCTACGGCGCCTATGCCTTCGCCTGAGCCCACGCCCCGCACCGAGGCCGCCCTCTCCGCCACGGACCGCCGCCTGCTCGACCTCGCCTACGCCTCCGTGGCCCACGCCGCGCGCACGGGCCGGCCGCTCCCGGTGAGCCTGGAGCGCGAGCCCGCCGCCCTCCGCGAGCTCGGCGCGAGCTTCGTCACCCTCCGGCACGGCCGCGACCTCCGCGGCTGCACCGGCATGGTGCAGGCCATCCGCCCGCTCGCCGTCGACGTCGCCGAGAACGCCGCCGCCGCCGCCCTCCGCGATCCCCGCTTCCCCGCGCTCCGCCCCGAGGAGCTCCCCGGCCTGAGCGTCTCCGTCAGCGTGCTCTCCCCGATGGAGCCCTTCCCCGTCGCGAGCGAGGCCGAGCTCCTCGCGAAGGTGCGCCCGGGCGTCGACGGCCTGATGCTCACCGAGGGCCCGCGCCGCGGCCTCTTCCTCCCCGCGGTCTGGGAGGAGGTCCCCGACCCGGCGACCTTCCTCGCGCACCTCCGGCGCAAGGCCGGCCTCCCCGCTGGCTGGTGGAGCCCCTCGCTCCAGGTGCACCGCTTCACCGTGCGGAAGATCGCCGGCCCCCCGCCCGCCGGCTGGCCCGCCCCCTGAGCGCGGCTCGGACTCGGCCCGGCGTGGCACGCCGGAGCCGGATCCGAAGACGCGCCGGACCAGGCATCGGGTCGAGGCGCTCGGGGGTACCGCGCTCAGAGCTCGCCGCGCTCAGAGCTCGCCGGGCTTCGCCTCGACCTCGAGCTTCACCGGCGAGATGCCCCAGATCTCGCTCGCGTACTGCGCGATCGTCCGATCGCTCGAGAAGGTGCCGACGTGCGCGATGTTCTGCACCACGCGCCGCGTCCACTCCTCCGGCTCCCGGTACACGCGCTCGAGCTCCTCGTGGCAGTCCGCGTAGGCGTCGAAGTCCGCGCAGTGCTTGTAGGTGTCCCAGCCCGTGAGCTCGTTGACGATCTCCTTGAAGCGCTCCGGCTCGTCCGGGCTGAAGAAGCCGTCGTGGATCGACTCGATGGCGCGCTTCAGGCGCGGGCTCTGGTCGATGTAGGTCCAGGGCCGGTAACCCTCCGCGTCCAGCGCCCGCACCTCCTCCGCGGTCATCCCGAAGAGGAAGAAGTTCTCGGCGCCCACGTTCTCGCGGATCTCGATGTTCGCCCCGTCGAGCGTGCCGATGGTCAGCGCGCCGTTCATCGCGAACTTCATGTTCCCCGTGCCGGACGCCTCCTTGCCGGCCATGGAGATCTGCTCGCTCACGTCCGTCGCCGGGATGATGCGCTCGGCCAGCGAGACCGAGTAGTTCGGCAGGAAGACGACCTTCAGCCGGTCGCGCATCGCCGGGTCGTCGTTGATGGTCGCCGCCAGGTCGTTGATCAGCTTGATGACCCGCTTGGCCATCCAGTAGCCGGGCGCCGCCTTGCCCGCGAAGATGAACGTCCGCGGCACCACGTCGAGGTCCGGCCGGTCCTTCAGCTTCCAGTAGAGCCAGGCGATGTGGAGCGCGTTGAGCAGCTGCCGCTTGTAGAGGTGGATGCGCTTGATGTGCACGTCGAAGATCGAGTCCGGATCGACGACGACGTTCGTCCGCTCCCGGATGATGTCGGCGAGCCGCACCTTGTTCGCGCGCTTGATGCGCCGGAGCTCCTCGCGGAGGCCCGCGTCCTCCCCGTGCTTCGCCAGCCCCTCGAGCTGGTCGAGGTCGGTGACCCAGCCCTCGCCGACGCGCTCGGTGATCGCCGCCGCGAGCTCCGGGTTCGCGCTCAGGAGCCAGCGCCGCGGCGTCACGCCGTTGGTCTTGTTGTTGAAGCGCTCCGGGTAGAGCTCGGCGAAGTCCCGGAGCACGCGCTCGCGGAGGAGCTTCGAGTGGAGCTCGGCGACGCCGTTGACGCTATGCGAGCCGACCACCGCCAGGTGGGCCATGCGCACCTGCTTGGGCTCGCTCTCCTCGATGATCGACATGCGCGCCTTCCGCGCGTCGTCGTTCGGCGCGAAGACGTGCACCGCCTTCATGAAGCGGTAGTTGATCTCGTAGATGATCTCGAGGTGCCGCGGCAGGAGCTTCTGGAAGAGCGGCACGGGCCAGCGCTCGAGGGCCTCGGCGAGGAGCGTGTGGTTCGTGTAGGCGATGGTCTGCTGCGTGATCTCCCAGGCCTCCTCCCAGTCGAGGCGCTCCTGATCGATGAGCACGCGCATGAGCTCGGCGATGGCGATCGCCGGGTGCGTGTCGTTGAGCTGGATGGCGACCTTCTTCGGGAAGTCCGCGAAGGTGTCGCGCTCCTTCTTGTAGCGGCGGACGATGTCGGCGATGGAGCAGGCGACGAAGAAGTACTGCTGGCGGAGGCGCAGCACCTTGCCCGACTCGGGCACGTCGTTCGGGTAGAGCACCTTCGAGATGGTCTCGCCGATGACCTTCTCCTCGACGGCCGCCTGGTAGTCGCCCTCGTTGAAGGCGGCGAAGTCGAGCTGCTTGGACGCGCGCGCCGACCAGAGGCGGAGCGTGTTCACCGTGCCGTTGCCGTAGCCGGCGATGGGCAGGTCGTAGGGCACGCCGAGGACCGTCTGACCGCCGACCCAGCGCGCCGAGTGGCGCCCGTCCGGATCCTCGCCGTGCTCCACGTGGCCGTAGAAGCGGACCGGCTGCGTGTACTCGTGCCGCGGGATCTCCCAGGGGTTGCCGAGGGCGGCCCAGGCGTCGGGCGACTCGACCTGCCAGCCGTTGCGCACGAGCTGCTCGAAGATGCCGAACTCGTAGCGGATGCCGTAGCCGAAGCCGGGCAGCCCGAGCGTGGCCATGGAGTCGAGGAAGCAGGCCGCGAGGCGCCCGAGACCGCCGTTGCCGAGGCCCGGATCGTGCTCCTCCTCGAGCACGTCGCGGAGGCTCACGCCGTGGCCGGCGAGGCCCTTCTCGGCGACCTCGTAGAGGCCGAGCTTGTGGAGGTTGTCGGCGAGGGCGCGGCCGAGGAGGAACTCGGCCGAGAGGTAGTAGGCGCGCTTGACGTCCTGCTCGCGGTAGGCGCGCATCGTGTGGATCCAGCGGTGCACGAGCCGGTCGCGCACGGCGTGGGCCATGGCGCGGTAGAGGTCGTGCATCGTGGCGTGCGGCAGGTCCTTCGAGCAGGTGTAGAAGAGGTGGTCGAGCACGGCGCGCTCGAGGGTCTTCGGGCTCATGCCCGTGCGATCGTCTTCGACGACGACCGTCGGCTCGGTCTGGCTCTGCGTCTGCGTCATGTGGGCTCCCCCTCCGGGAGAGCGACGGTACCACCGCGCGGGTGAGCGCTGGGCAACGAAGCGGCCGCGCGGGGGCCGGAACGGGGGCCGGAGCGATGGCTCGCAGAGGCGCGTGCGGAGGCGGGGGCGGAGGCGCGTGCGGAGGCGCGTGCGGAGGCGCGTGCGGAGGCGGGAGCGCGGTGGTACGCCCGGGCCATGAGCGAGACGCGCGAGAGGCTGGCCGGCGAGCTGATGCCCACCGAGTGGAGGATGCTGGTGGACCACTTCCGGCGGGACGGGCTCTTTCTGGTGGACGGAACGGTGGCGCTCCTCGACGTCGCCGTCGCGGTGGCGGACGACGCGAAGGACGCCGTGCAGGCGTGGATCGAGTCCGGGCAGCTGCGGCGGCCGACGCGCGAGGAGGCGGGGCGCTGGGAGAGCGAGGAGGGGAGCCAGTTCCTCGTCGTGATCGTGCAGCCCTTCGTGCTCGCGCAGCGGGTCGAGGACGTGCGCACCGAGGGCGGCGCCGAGGCCTGAGCGCGGACCCCGGTACTAGCGCCCCGCGAGCACGTGCTCCGGGAGCACGAAGGCCGTGAGCGTGCCAGCGAGCACCTCGGCCTCGCCGACCTTCGCGCTCACCTCGATCACGCGCTTCTTCCCCTTCTCCTCGATCACCTTCGCCGCGGCCACCACCTCGTCGCCGACCTTCACCGGCGCCGTGAAGCGCACCTCGGCCGCGCCGAGCACGACGTTCGGGTCGTTCACGGCGAGCATCGCCGCGTAGTCCGCGAGCCCGAAGACGAAGCCGCCGTGCACCAGGCCCTCGGCGTCGGCGCCCATCTCCGCCGTCGTCACGAAGCGCGTCGTCGCCTCGCCCGGCGCGAGCGCGACCGGCTCGCCGCAGAGGCGCGGGTCGATCTTCAGGTGCGTGTTCGGCGTCGTCATGGCGCGGATGCTACCCGAACGCGGGCCGTTGCGGGTTGGCGGGGCTGGGCCGACAATGGCGAGGTGAGCGCGGGCCCGCTGGCGATCGGAGAGGTGGTCTCGGGGGACCTCGAGGTGCTCCGCGAGGTCGGCCGGGGCGGCTTCGCGACCGTCTACGCCGTGCGCGATCGCGGGGGCCGCGAGCTGGCCCTGAAGGTCATGCACGAGCGCCGCGAGGGCGACGACGACGAGGCGGCGCGCTTTCAGCGGGAGGCGGAGGTGCTCGGGCGGCTCTCGAGCCCGTCGCTGCCGCGCGTGCACGGCGTCTCGGCGCTGCCGGGGGGCGAGACGACGATCCTCATGGAGCTCCTCGTCGGGCGCACGCTCGCGGAGGCCGTGGAGGAGGGGGCGCTCGCGCCGCGGCGCGTGGCCCGGCTCGGGGCGCAGATCGCCGAGGCGCTCGCCGTCGCGCACGAGGCCGGCGTGCTCCACCGGGATCTCAAGCCGGAGAACCTCTTCCTGGTCGCCGAGGGCACGGAGGAGGAGCGGGTGAAGGTGCTCGACTTCGGCGTGGCGACCTTCGTGGCGGGCAAGACCGATCGCTTCGGATCGCTCACGCAGACGAACGCCGTCGTCGGGACGCCGCATTACATGTCGCCGGAGCAGATCCGCTCGGCGCCGCTCGACGGGCGCTCGGACCTCTACATGCTCGGCATCGTCCTCTACGAGCTGCTCACGGGGACGCGGCCCTTCGACGGGGAGACCTTCGCGATCCTCCTCGCGTCGATCCACTCGGGGACGCCGCCGCCGATCGCGCGCCTCGCCCCGGCCACGCCGGACGCGCTGATCGCGATCGTGGAGAAGGCCATGCGGCGCGAGCGGGAGGAGCGCTTCCGCTCGGCCCGGGAGATGGCCGCGGCGCTGCGGGCGGCCGAGGACGCGCCGGCGCCGGACCCGGCGACGCGCAGGGCGGCGGCCGAGGCGAAGGCGACGATCCGCGCGAGGCCGGGCGGAGCCGAGACGATGGAGACGATCCCGCGCATGACGCCGGTCACACCCGCCCCGACGGCGCAGCCGGAGATGGCGCCCACGGCGCGGCCGGTGATGACGCCGACGGCGCGGACGCGGGCGGTCGAGGCGCCGGCCGGCCGCCGGCTCTGGGCGTGGGGCCTGGGGGCGGGCCTGGTCGGCGCGCTCGGGCTCGGCGCCGCGTGGTGGATCGCGCGCTCCCCGGCGCCGCCGCCGACCCCGAGCGCCGCCACGCCGCCCGCCCCGGCCGCGCCGCCCGCCCCATCCGCGCCGCCGCCCGAGCCCACCGAGGCGCTCCCGGAGGTCGAGCCCGCCGGGGAGCTCCCCGCGGGCCTCGCGCCGCCGCCCGAGCCGCCCACCGAGGTGGCGACGCCGCCCGACCGCGTCCGGGCGACGGACGAGCGTGAGCCGGCCCGGAGGGCACGACGCCCCCGCCCGACTCCGCGCCGCGAGCCCGAGCCCGCCGAGGAGGTGGAGCCCGCGGCCCCGACGCCGCCCACCCCCACCGGCCCCCAAAGCCCGATCGCCGACCCGTTCTGAGCTGGCCGCCCCGCCGCCCCGGCGCGAAGCGACGCAGTCACGTAGCCCGGCCCCACGGGCCCGCTGGTAAGCAAAAAATAGCGAGCGCCAGCGAGCGGAAACCGCCCTAGCCTTCGATCGTGTCGTCCGTGGGCGCGGCTTCCTCGGCCGGCGCCTCCTCGGTCGCGTCTTCGACCGGCGCCTCCTGCTCGGTCGCCTCTTCCACCGGCGCCGCCTCGTCCCAATGCCGGCGCGCGCCCATGACGCGCACGTCGTAGCCCTCGGCCTGGAGCATGGCCCCGGCGCGGGGGCTGCCGCGGCCGCCGAAGCAGTAGACGACGATGAGCTGATCGCGGGGCAGCTCGCTCATGCGCGCCTCGAGCTCGGGCAGCGGGATGTGCGTGCGCCCGGGGATCTCCGACTCGGCGGCGCGCTGCTCGGGCGTCACGTCCAGGAGCAGGGCCCCGTCGGCCACCAGCTGGCGCGCTTCGGCGCCGGTCACGCGGGGCGCGGCCACGACCTCTTCGCCGCCGGCGCCGTTCTCTTCGCTCGGGGTCTCCCCGCCTCCGCCGCAGGCGAGCGCCAGGGCGAGCGCGAGGGGTGCGAAGGTGCGGATCGTCTTCATGAAAGCCTCCAACCCGGCGCGGGTTCACGCGCCGGCGCGAGCATCCCGCGCGAGCTCGCCGCCAGCAAGCTCAGCGCTCGAGCAGGTCGACGATGCGCTGGAGGGTGGTGCCGTAGTGCTTCGGCAGGATGCGCTGCACCGTGTCGAGGAGCTTCGCGTCGTTGCCGATGAGGATGCGCGGCTCGTGCTTGGCCATGCCGTCGGCGATCACCTTGGCCGCCTGGGCGGGGGTCGTCTTCGCGACGCGGTCGAAGCGCGCGACCATCTGATCCTTCGAGGCCTCGCCGTCGACGTCCCGGCGCACGCGCGCGTTGCGCACGATGTTGGTGCGGATGCCGCCCGGATGCACCGAGCAGATGGACACGCCCGTGCCCTCCATCTCCCAGCGGAGCGCCTCGGTGAAGCCGCGCACGGCGAACTTGGTGGCGTTGTAGGCGCCCTGGGAGGGGAAGGCGATCATGCCGAAGATGCTCGAGACGTTGACGACCCAGCCGGTGTCGCGCTCGACGAGGTGGGGCAGGAAGGCCTTCGTGCCGTACATCACGCCCCAGAAGTTGATGCCGACGATCCACTCGAGGTCCTCGTAGGAGATGTCGGCGATCGTGTCCTGCACGGTGACGCCGGCGTTGTTCACGACGGCGTCGACGTGGCCGTGCTCCGCGATGGAGGCCTCGGCCCAGGCCTCGACGGCGTCGCGATCGGAGACGTCGACGACGCGGGTGGTCGCCTTGCGGCCGCGGCGGCGCACGCCCTCGGCGGTGGTCTCGAGGTCGGCCTCGTTCACGTCGCAGAGCGCGACGTCCGCGCCGCGATCGGCGAGCTCCCAGGCCAGCGCCTGCCCGATGCCCGACGCCGCGCCCGTGATGGCGGCGACCTTTCCGTTGAAGCGACTCATGCGAACTCCTCCCGTCGACGTGCGCGCCACCATAGGCCGCTCGTCGGCCCGAGCCAACGCGTTCCCCGATCCGGTCAGCATGGACGACGCGGCCGGGGGTGACGTGGAGGGGTGACGCGGCGGGGGGCGACGCAGCGGGAGCGTCGGGGCGGCTCGCGAGCGAACGACGTTCTATGCTTCGCCGCCATGGGGCGATCGGGATGGATGGGGCAATCGGGATGGACGGCGCGCTCGGGGTGGACGGCGCAGGCCGCGGCGCTGGGGACGCTGACGCTGGCTCTCGCGCTCGGGCTGGGCTGCGGGGACGACGACGGAAGCTCGGACGCGGGCGGCCCGGACGCGGGGAGCCTAGACGCGGCGTTCGACGGCGGCTCGGACGCCGGACCGCCGGTGGACGCCGGGCCGCCCCCGCCGCCACCCTCCGAGCCTGGGCGCCACGACGTGGAGCTCGTGGACACGCGGCAGATCATCCCGGGCGACGGGCTGCCGGCGGAGACGCCGCCCATGGCGTCGAACAACAACGTGGACGTCGTTCGGCACGAGGGGCGCGTGTACCTCGGCTGGCGCACCGGGCCCGACCACTTCGCGAACGAAGAGGTCGTCATGCACGTCATCTCGAGCGAGGACGAGGTGAGCTGGCGGCACGAGGTGAGCTTCGACCTGGACACGGATCTGCGCGAGCCGCGCTTTCTGAGCTGGGACGGGCGCCTCTTCTTCTACTTCTCCGTGCTCGGGACCAACCGCTACGCCTTCGAGCCCATGGGCGTGCGCGCGACCGAGCTCCAAGAGGACGGGAGCTGGAGCGAGCCGGTGGACATCGGCATGACCGGCTACGTCGTGTGGCGCACGAAGGAGGTCGGCGGGACGCCCTACATGACCGCCTACCTCGGCGGCGAGCACATCTACATGTTCGACGGCGAGCCGCTCGACGTGGAGCTCCGCACGACGTCGAACGGGATCGACTGGACGCCGCTGACGCCGAGCGCGGAGCCCGAGCAGACCTGGGTCTACCGGGGCGGTGGGAGCGAGAGCGACTTCGCGATCGGCGACGACGGGACGCTCTACGCGGTGATCCGCAACGAGGCCGGGGACGAGACCGGTTGGGGGTCGCTCGTGTGCTCGGCACCGGCGGGGGATCTCGCGGCCTGGAGCTGCACGCACGACCCGAAGAAGTACGACTCGCCGCGCATGTTCTGGCACGACGGGGAGGCGTATCTGCTGGCGCGGCGGAACGTGACCGAGACCGGCTTCTACGACCTGATGCACGAGCGCGGCACGGACATGTGGAAGACGATCCAGTACCAGACCGACTACTCGTCGCAGCCGAAGCGGTGTGCGCTCTGGCGCTGGGTACGGGGGGAGGGCCGGATCGCGTGGGTGATGGACCTTCCGAGCCGGGGCGACACGTGCTTCCCGGCGATCCTGCGGGGCGCGTCCGAGGGCGAGATCATCGTCTACGACTACAGCAACGACCTCGAGGGGCCGGACCTCGCGTGGAACGTGGGGCAGCGGGGGGAGACGCGGATCTATCGGCACACGCTTCGGTTCACGACCAGGTGAGCCGACGCCCCGCGCCCATGGCCGTGCCCGTGCCGGCGGGGACGAGGAGCGAGTCGGGTGCGCCTCGTTCGAAGGGCTGGCGGAGGGCTCGGGGGTGAGCGCGCGAGCCGCGTCGCTGGCTCCCCTGCCCGTGCCCTCGCGCCTCTTCCCGTTCGATGAACAATCGATGAGCTCGTCCAGCGGCGGGCAGGGGCAGGGGCACGGGCAAGGGCAGGGGAGGACGCTCTGCGAGCGTCCTGGCGAGCGTCCTAGCGGGCGTCCATCGGGACGCCCTGGACCCAATCGGTCCGCTCCAGCCCGTTCGCCTCGTGGCAGTCGATGCAGAAGCCGAGCTCGCCGCTCATCTGCAGCGCGCCGCCGGCGTCGTACATGCCCCACCACCAGTCGTCGGTGCGGGCGACGCCGCCCTCGGCGCCCTTCACCATCACCGTGTAGGCCGTGAGCGCGCCCTCTTCGTCGAGCATCTCCTTCACGATCATCGTGAACTCGGGGAAGTCTTCGATCGCCGCCGACGAGTCGTCCGGGTCGAGGTCGCGGTAGAGGTCGACGCCCTCGTTCGACACCCACACGTTCACGGTCTCGGCCGCGTGCTGCGACTCGAAGGGCGTGGCGTTGATGCGCGTGAACTCGCCGCTCGTCTCGAGCCCGGCGAGGCGCATGGTGATCGTCTCTTCGTCCATGCCCCCGGCGTCGGAGGAGCAGGCGCCCGCGAGGGCGAACAGCGCGGCGAGCGCGAGGGGGATCGGGGTCTTCATCGTTCTTCTCCGTGGGTCAGTGCAAGCGCGTGGATCTCCGACGCGCGGCAGGGGGCCAGGGCGTCGGCGAAGCTCTCTCGGGTGGGCGCGTCCATGTGGTCCGCGAGCCAGCGGCGCGAGGCGCAGGCGCCCCGGGCGCGCGGCTCGTCCGAGGCGAGCCCCGCCTCGAAGTCGAGCGACGCCGTCGGGAGCGCTCCCTCGGCGCAGCGGGCGACCAGGCCGCCGCGCCCGTCGGCGTCGTGGAGCGCTTCGCTCCCGTCGGGGCAGCGCGCGCGGACGGCGGGCCGGAGCAGGTTGGGATCGCGCGGACGGTATCGCTCGAGCGGCTGCGCGTCACCCATCACGGCGAGCGGCGAGTAGAAGCCGTCGCCGTCGGTGGCGCGGAAGGGCACGCCTTCGCCGACGCGGGCGCGCGCCGGGCGGCCCTTCGCGTGGCAGGCGACGCAGCCGCTCCGCGACGCGAGCAGTGAGGCCGCCCGCTCGGCGCCGACGCCGCCGTGGGCCCGGCCGCCGCCAGCGCGGATCAGCTCGGCCAGCGCCGCGTGGGCCGCCCGCTCGAGCCCGGGCGTGGCCTCGCTCCACTCGTAGCCGACGAGGCGCGCCCCCGCGCCCGGCCGCTCGGGCCGGAGCAGGCGCATGTGCCGCAGGCCGCCTTCGCCGATGCGGACGCCGCGCACATCGCCGACGACCCAGCGCCCATCCACGCGAAGCCGTTCGACCCGGTCCGCCTCGGCGCCCTCGGGCCAGCGGAGCGCGCCGGCCTCGTCGGTCGTGAAGCGCGCGCCGACCGGCAGGCGCACCCAGATCTCGATGCGGCTCCCGCCGTCGCGGCGCGTCGGCGGCGCGAGCGGCGTGACGAGCTCCACGAAGCCCTCGCGCGACCAGTGCGCGTCGGGGGCCTCGATCACCAGGCGCCGGCTCCCGGGCCCGAGCTCGGGGTGGCTCCAGCGCCCCTCCTCCGACAGCCCGAGCGTGGCGCCGACGAGCGCGGCGAGCGCGAGCAGGGCGAGCTGCCTCGCGCCAGTCTTCGGGCGCGGCGCCCTCGGCGCGCTCATAGGAGCCCCCGGCGCCGGAGCGTCGCCCGGCCCGCCTCGAGGATCGCCGGGCCGATGGCCTCCCGCGCCGCCGCGTCCAGCTCGCCCCAGCCGTCGGCCAGGGCGGCCAGCTCCGCCGCGCCGGGGAAGAGCCAGCGCGGCCGGCCGCTGGCGGGCGCGCGGTGGAGCAGCACCGTAGTCGGCGCCGGCGCGGGCTCGAGGGGCCGCTCGCCCTGCCGCGCGTCGCGGACCCAGCCGGGCACGTCGAAGGTGTAGCGCCGCACGATCGCGGGCCCCTTCACGGCGCCGCGGGGAGCCGGCGCGCCCACCACGCGCAGGCGGTGGAGCGCTTCCTCCCAGTCGGCGACCTCGACCACCCAGGCTGGCGTCTCCCGCGCGCGCAGGGTCTCCGGGAAGCCGAGGGCCAGCGCGGCGTAGTCCGCCTCGGCGCCGCGCTCGCGCCCGAGGTGGGCGCGGAGGGCCGCATCGAAGCGCTGCTCGCCGAGGGCGTGGCGCGTCGCGACGTAGAGCTCGCGGAGGATCCGCGCGCGCCCGGCGTGGACCATGCGGACGACCCGCGCGAGGCGGGCCCGGTCGCTGGACGGTCCGCAGCGCGCCTCCAGCTCGGCGGCGTCGAGCTCACCGCGCAAGGCGCCCCGCATGGCGTCGAAGAAGGCCGAGAGGCGCGGGCTCGGCGCGCGGGGGGCGCGGGGGGCGCGCGCGTCTCGCCGCGGGTCGGAGTCGCTCAACACGGCGACGCCTCCATGCGCGGTGCCATCGCCCGGCGGGAGGACCGCTCGGCCAGCGCGCGTTCGACGACCTCGCGCACCCGGTCGGCCTCGTCGAGCACGCGGTCGAGGGGTGGGATGTTCGTGTCCCACTCGAGCAGCACGGGCACCTCGCCCGTCCGCCGCAGCGCGCGCGCGAGCAGGTCGAAGACCTCGGCGCGGATCGGGTGGCCGTGGTCGTCCACGCAGAGGTCGCCGAGGTCGAGGTGGCCCGCCACGTGGATGCGCGTCGTGCGCTCGAGGGGCATGGCCTCGAGGAGCGCCACCGGGTCCGTGCCGTGGTTGAAGGCGCTCACGAAGACGTTGTTCACGTCGAGGAGCAGGCCGCAGTCGGCCTCCTCGACGACGGCCGAGACGAACTCGCCCTCGCCCATCTCCGAGCCGGGCATGGCCACGTAGGTGCTCGGGTTCTCCACGTCGAGCGGGCGCCCGAGGCGCTCGGCGGCCTCGCGGATGCGGGCGGCGGCCCAGCGGACGGCGTCCTCGTGGAAGGGGAGCGCCAGGAGGTCGTGCGAGTGGAAGCCGCCGACGTTCGAAAAGCTGAGGTGCTCCGTGTAGCGCTCGATGCCGAGCCGATCGAGGAGGCCGCGCAGGGCGCGGAAGAGGTCGGGGTCGAAGGCATCGGGCCCGCCGAGCGACATCGACACGCCGTGGGCGCCGATGGGAAAGCGCTCCGCGGCGCGCGCGAGGGCGCGCGAGAAGGGCCCGGCCTTCCCGAGGAAGTTCTCCGGGACGATCTCGAGCCAGTCGATGCGCCGATCCGTCTCGAGGACGGCCTCGGCCAGCGGCCGGCGAAGCCCGATGCCGACCCCGCGCATCAGCCGCAACCCGCGCAGCCGGCGTCGCTCCCGGGGCAGCCCGCGCAGCCCGCGTCCGTGGCCGGGCAGCCCGGGCAACCGGCGCAGCCCGCGTCGGCGGCGGGGCAGCCTGCGCAGCCCGCGTCGACCATGGCTTCGCCGTCGTCGTCGCCGCAGCCGCTCACGGCGACCGCGCCCGCGACCAGCGCGACCTGGAGGATCTCGAGGATGTCCTTCTGCATTCGTCTCTCCCTTTCCCGGGCGCCTCGCGCTCGGATGATGGGCGGCTCTACGAATGCGCGAGCCGGTGGTTACGTTGCGCACGTCGCGAATAAATCCACGAACCATTCGCAGAAGCGCAACGAACAGCGCTCATCTGGCGCAGACAGGGCCCGATGGAGCCCGTCTTCGCGCCCCCAACGCCATCCGGACGGCGTCCGCAGGACTCCCGAGCGGCGTCCGCAGGACTCCCGAGCGCCGGACTCCCGGTGTCCGCAGGACTCCGGTTGCCAGCGGTGCGCCCCAAAGCTGAACTCAGCTCGCTCGGGAGCCACGGTGTCCGCAGGACTCCCCAGTGTCCGCAGGGCTCCCGGCGCGTCCGCAGGACTCCCGGGTACGCGTCCGCAGGACTCCCGGGTACGCGTCCGCAGGACTCCCGAGCGGCGTCCGCAGGACTCCCGGGTAAGCGTCCGCAGGACTCCCGGGTACGCGTCCGCAGGACTCCCGTGCGGCGGCGCCTCCGCGTGCTCAGCTCGGCGGGTGCGCTCCGTCGTCGCTGGGCCCGCCCTCGTCGGCGTTCTGCTCCTCCCCGCTCTCCGCCGGGGCCTCCTCGGGCTCGAGCGGCTCCGGAGGCGCGCCGCCGCCCCCGCTGCTGCAGGGGCCCGCGGGGACGTCGAGGAAGGCGAGGGAAGCGAGCAGCGCGAGCGAGGCGAGGCGGACCATGGGCCGATGCTACGTCAGGGCGCGGCGGCCGTCGCGCTCCGCCGCGCCGTCTTCGGCCGGCCCGGCGGCGACCTCTCCCGTCCGCAGCGCGTAGCGGCGCTCGGCGTAGGCCGCGTCCTCCACCCAGAGGCGCCGCGCGCGCCGCTCGATGAACGGGCGGAGCAGCGGCGCCGCCCGCCGGGCCAGCGCGAAGCCCCGCCGATCCGACGTCGCCACGGTCGCCTCGACGATCGCCGTGCGCCCGGGCCCGACGGGGGTCGCGTGCGTCTCGACCACGCTCCCGGCGCCATCGCCGTCGACGATGGTCATCACGATGCTCCGGCGCGTCGGCGCGTGGAAGGTGCAGTCGACCTCCACGCAGAGCGGCCCGGCCACGCGGTAGCTCACCCGGAGGAGCAGCCGATCCGGGTCCACGTCGAGCAGGCGCAGCGCGGCGAAGGTGTGCGGGTGGAAGTGCGTGCCGTGCCAGGGGTCGAGTCGGTTGGCGACCACGTCCTCGGGCTCGCAGCGCGCCTCCATGCGAATCACACCGGCGACGCTGGCCCGTGGGCGCGGCGCGAGGATGGGGCGATCGGTCGGGCGCTCGTCCTCGCGGAGGCGCGCCCAGACGAGCACGCCGTCGTCCCAGGTCGGCACCGGGCGCCAGCCGGCCCGCCCCCGGGGCCCCAGCCGGAGGCCGTGCCAGGGGCAGACGAGGCAGCCGTCCTCCACGTGCCCCTCGTGGAGCTCCGCGCCCATGTGCGGGCAGGCATTCGGCGCGACCACGGGACCGCGCGGGCTCCGCCAGACGACCCATTCGCGCCCGAGCAACTGCATCTTCCGCGGCGCCTCGCCGACGCGCTCCGAGGCGTCGACCACGACCCAGCCGCCGGCCTCGCGCGCCAGCGCCCGCTCGAGGGCCCGCTCGATGAACGCCGGGTCCGCCTGCTTCCAATCGGGGCGTCCGGCGCCGGGGAGCGCGGTCGGATCGAGCGCAGGCAGGGGGCGGCCGACCTGGAGCAAACCGTCGTCGTCGCGTCGCATGGGCGTCAGTCTGGGGCGAGCGCGCGGCGGCGCCAACGCCCCCTCGGGAAACGCTGCGGGGGCGCTGCGGCGCCGCACGCGTCCGTCCGCCGGCTCGGCGACCCCCGCTCGTCGCGGAGGGACCGCTCCGCTCCGAGCCATGCGGACCGACCCGCGCGGCGGACCGGCCGGCCCCGGGTCAGCGCGCCAGCGCCAGGGAGCGCGCGACGCGAGGCTGGCGGAGCTTCCAGATCCAGCCGTCATAGAGGAAGTGCAGCATCGACGTGCCGACGTAGTAGGCCACGTAGGCTTCCGTGCCGCGGCCGGCGCGCGCCACGACGTAGAGGAAGACGAGCGAGCCCACGAGCGGCGGCGCGAAGAGCCAGGGCCGGCCGAGGAAGACCGCCGCGACGCTCCGCCGCTCGCGCCCCGGCGCCTCCGCGCCGCCCCAGCGCCGGGCGCCGAAGTGGTGCACGAAGAAGACGTACTCGATCGCGTGCGCCGCGCCGAAGCAGAGGTAGCCGACGATGGGCCCGTGCACGACGAAGACGGCGAGGAGCGCGAAGGTGGACGCGAGGAAGATCCAACGCGGGCCCCGGTCCACGGCAGCGCGCCGCTCGTGCATGACCCAGCGGAGCGCGATGGCCGCGAAGCCGAGGAGCGCGACGCCCACGGCCGCGAGGTAAGCCGGGTGCTCGACCACGGGCGCCAGCTGCGCGTGCAGGCGGCGCGCGCTCGGGTGGCTGGCGAAGGTCTCGGCGCGTGCCCAGGGCAGGAGCACGGCGAGCGCGACGACGCCGCCCCAGAGGAGCGCCCGATCCCGGCGCGCATGCGCCCGCGTCTCGAGCCCGTGGCCCGCGCGCCCGGCGTAGGCGCGGAGGATGCCGTAGCGCTGCTGCACCGTGTGCCAGACGTTCCAGAGGCCGCTCGTGACGAGGAGCGCCCCGGCCGGCGAGATGCGGAGCGGCCCGAGGGCGAGCGTGCGCTCGGTGGAGAGGGCGAGCGCGGCGACGCCGAAGAGGGCGAGCGGGGCCAGGAGGTAGGCCGCGCGGCGCTCGCGGAAGGTGTCCCCGTCGCCGTAGACGAGCACGAAGGTGTAGTGCCGGTGCACCCAGGTCAGGCCGAGCACGACGAGGATGGCGAGGGCGAGGGACTCGCGCGCCTCCCAGGGACCGAGGGGCGCGACGCCGAAGACCTCGGCGCCGATGCCCAGGCCGAAGACGACCCAGAGGTAGACGGGCAGCCAGCAGAAGGCGAGGCCGGCCACGTCGAAGAGCGGTCCGCGGAGCCAGGGGCGAGCGGCGGAGGGCATCGGGAGGACAGGATGGGGGGCGGGCCGGAGATGGGCAACGAAGGACCGTGCCGGTGCCGACGACCCGTGCCCTGGCCCGGCCCGCCGGTCGTCGAGGACGCGAGCGAGGCGGCCGGCCGGCGCGGCGAGGATGGTCCGCTCCACGTCCGGGGCGCGGACGTCCCCCTCGGCGCGGCGCTCCTCTTCGTGCCCGACGGGAGCCCGCTCCTCGTCGCGCACTCCATCGACGCGCACGCCTACCGCCCGCCCGACGTCTTCCTCGAAGCCCTCCGCGCCTGCCCACCCACGCGCTCGATCGCCTACCGCCGCGCCCTCCTCGCCTCGGG
The DNA here is from genome assembly GCA_002699025.1 of Sandaracinus sp. Lineage (GTDB taxonomy): Bacteria > Myxococcota_A > Polyangia > Polyangiales > Houyiibacteriaceae > Houyiibacterium > Houyiibacterium oceanicum. The sequence goes on from PABA01000076.1 coordinate 29,491, forward strand.
CGGGCGAACGCTCCTCCGCCGCCGCTGAGCCCCCGCGGGCCGGGCTCGGGCTCGGGCTCGGGTCTGGACGCCGCGCGCCCCGGCCCCAGGCTCGCCCGCATGTCCGTGGTGAAGATCAACGCGATCTCGGTCCCCGAGGGCCGGGGTGAGGAGCTCGAAGCGCGCTTCGCCAAGCGCGCCGGCGCCGTCGACGACGCGCCCGGGTTCGAGGAGTTCATGCTGCTCCGGCCGGTGAAGGGCGACGACCGCTACTTCGTGATCACGCGCTGGGCGTCGGAGGAGGCCTTCCAGGCCTGGCGCGAGAGCCGGGCCTTCCAGAAGCAGCACCACGCCACCCACGAGGACGGAGGCCGCGGCGAAGCGAAGCCGAGCCACCCGGTGGCCCAGGCCGCGGCGCTCCTCGAGTTCGAGGTGGTCTCGCGCAGCACCGGGGGCTGACCGAGCGACCCGCCCCACGGCCCGCGCGAGCCGGCCCGCGGCTCGAGCTCGCCGGCCGGACCTCCCGGGTCGGCTCGCGCGACGAACGGCGGTGCCCCCTCGACCGGCGGCGCGCTCCGCCTCTCCCGCGCCGACCTCACCGGCCGCCGCCCTACAGGCTCTCGAGCGCCCGATAGAAGCCGTAGATCCACGCGCCCACCGTCGCCCCGAAGAGGAACGCGAAGATCACGAACGCGGCGATCCGTCCGGCCCAGACGCTCTGCCGGTCGGCGATCGCCTTCGCCTCGCGCTTCCAGGCCTCCACGCTCTCCGCGAGGTCGCCGCTCCACGCAGCCAGCAGCCCCTCGGCCGCGACCATGCGCGCGTCGCAGTGCGCGCAGTCGAGGACGACCGTCCCCCCGGGCACGCCGACCGGTGCGCCGCAGCGCGGGCAGCTCGCCTCGCGCCGCCGCAGCTCGATCGCCTGGTCGAGGCGCCAGGCCCGGTAGCGCGCGACGCCGCGGCCGAGCACCTGCCCCAGGAAGATCCCCACGAAGGACACGACGAGCCACGAGGTGGTGCAGGCGAGGCCGGCCAGCACGAAGCTCGCGTCGGCGCTGTCGTACATGCGCGCCAGCACGACGAAGCCGACGACGATGCCGACGATCACGGCGATGGGCTCGCCGGCCATCCCGGCGCCGCCCTCCCGCTCGATGATGCGCCGCACGGCGCCCCGCCCCTCCTCGAGCGCATCCCGCGTGGCCCGGTCGAGCGCCGGCGCGACCCGCGTCTCGGCCGGCACGCGCACGCGCTCGCCGCAGTAGACGCAGCCGACCTCGCTCCCCTCGCCCGTGATGGGCGTCGAGGCCCCGCAGTGCGGGCAGGGGAACGTCTGCAAGTGCGCAGGGGGGCTCGTCACTCCGCCCACCATGTCACCTCGCGGTCCTGCCGCGCGAGCGCCCGGCCGCGACCATCCTCGCCGCCCCGCCCATCCTCGCCGCCCCGCCCATCCTCGCCGCCCAACCTCAGGGCGCGACGACCTCGATGAGCCGCTCGTCGAGGTTGTTCTCCCGGTTCGTGTCCACGCAGCTCGAGCAGAGCGGCTCCGCCACCGCCTGGATGCGGTAGAAGTCCGGCGTGAGGTCCGCCGGGATCCGGTAGCTCCGCGTCACCAGCTGGTCCTCGCCCACCGGGATGAGCCGCGCGATCTCGTCGCTCGCCAGCACCGTGAAGCCACCCCCGGTCTGCTCGAGCCCGACCAGCCACAGGTGGTTCGTCGCCGGCTGGGAGCCTCCGACGTTCGCGATGCGGAAGTCGATGCGCAGCGTGTCGCCGGCGGCCACGGTCGTGCTCGGCGCGGGCATCTCGATGCTCACCGCGTAGTCGGGTCCCGTGCGCCCCGCGATCTCGTCCTGGCGCCGGTTGTTGCGCAGGTTCGAGTCGCCGACCGGCCCCGGATCGCTCTCGCCCGGCTCCACCGTGCGGGCCCGCAGCCGCGTCCCCGCCTCGAGCACGAAGGCGGGCCCCACGAACTCCGCGAAGGTCTCGGCGACCGTCTCCCCGGGCCCGAGCCCGTCCGGGAACGCGATCCGATCGACCTCCACGAACTCGGCGCTCGCGCCGCAGCCGAAGCTGCTGCACACGCGCGTCGTGCGCTCGGCCTCCACGACCACGTCGAAGGCGCCGCTCCGGCCGTCGCCGAGGTTCTCGAGGTCGAAGGTCCAGAAGACGTCCTCGCCGACGAGGATCTCCTCGCTCCCCCGCCCGTCGGGCTCGAAGGCCGTCATCGCGACGTCCACGGAGCAGCCGTCCTCGAAGAGCGTGTCCCGACCGCCGTCGCAGTCCGCGTCGATGTCGTCCCCGCAGGTCTCGCCCACGGGCGTCACGTCCTCGAGGCAGCTCCCGGACCAGGTGCCCCCCGCCGTGCAGAGCTCCTGCCCGTCCATGCAGGCTCCGACGCCGCGCGTGCCCGCGGGCCCCGTGTAGCAGGCCCGCGTGTCCCCGGGCGTGCAATCGCAGACGCCTTCCTGGTCGAGCCCCGGCGTCCCGTCGCAGTCGTCGTCGGTCGCGTTGCAGGTCTCGGTCCGGCCCGGGCTCCGGCCGTCGTCGTCGTCATCGCAGTCGCCACCGCGGTCGTCGCAGGCGAGGCTCATCGCCGCGTAGCCATCCATGTCCTCGTCGAGGAGCGCGTTCACGCAGCCGACCTCCGCGTCGCAGGAGTCCGCCGTGCAGGCGAGGCCGTCGTCGCAGTCCCGCGCCGCGCTCGCGCAGGTGCGCGTCTCCGGGTCGCAGACGTCGACGGTGCAGGCGTCCCCGTCGTCGCAGTCGAGGTCGTCGGCGCAGGTGAAGGTGCAGTCGGCCTCGCAGCCGTCGCCGTCCGTCGCGTTGCCGTCGTCGCACTCCTCGTCGCTGTTCACGACCCCATTGCCGCACTCGAGGGCCTCGCAGGCGCCGAAGACGCACTCGCCCTCGGGGCAGCTCGTGCCGTCGGCGGCGTTCACGCCGAAGGAGCAGAAGCCGCGCTCCGTGTTGCAGGTCTCCTCGCCGTTGCAGACGAGCCCGTCGTCGCAGTCCGCGTCCTCGGCGCAGGTGAGCAGGCAGGCGCTCGTGCAGCCGTCCTCGTCGTCGTCGTTGCCGTCGTCGCACTGCTCGCCCGCGGCGCGGCTCGCGAAGCCGTCGCCGCAGGTCGTGGTGGTGCAGGCGCCGTCGATGCAGATCGTGCCGTCGGCGGGCTCGCCGCAGGGATCGCCGTCTTCGGCGCCGGCGCACTCGGCGTCGCCTCCGTCCGGGGTCGAGGCGTCCGGTCGGGCCGCGTCCTCGGGGCGGCCCCCGTCGTCATCGGGGACGAAGGCGTCGGCGCCGGCGTCGACCGGGCCGCCGTCGTCGTCGCCGCAGGCGGCCATCAGGATCAGCGCCGCGAGGGCGGCGCGGAGGAGCGTTCGTTCGAGGGACACGCCGCGACGCTACGCGGCGGCGGGGGCTGCGGGCTGTCCCTTCGGCGCTCAGCTCGCGCTCAGCGCGCGCTCGCCGGTCATGGGCGACGCGCTCGCAGACGGCGCCCTCCGCGCGCAGGCCGCGTGCTACACCTGGGGGTCCCCCGTTCGAGGACGCCCGCCGCCCGCCGCATCTCCGTGACCGACCTCTCCCCTCCGCGCTCCACCCCTCCCCTCGGCGCCCGCCGGCCCACCCCCGCCGCCGGGCTCGCGCGCCAGCTGGCGGCAGCCCGCGAGCGGGTCTGGGTCGCGCGCCCGGAGGCCGAGCGGGCCTTCGCCGCGCTCCTCTCCGGCGAGGGGCCCCCCGCGCTCTTCTTCGCCGGCGCCGGCGGCCTGGGGAAGAGCACGCTCCTCGCCCGGCTGCGGCGCGAGGCCGAGGCGCGCGGAGAGCGCACCGCTGCCCACGACCTGAGCCGGATCCCCGCCGATCCGGCGACCGTCACCGCGCTCTTCGACGGGCTCCGCGCCGGGTCGCCGGGCTGCGTCTTCCTCGACGGCTTCGAGCACCACGCCGGGCTCGAGCGCCACTACTGGGAGACCTGGCTCCCCTCGCTCCCCGACGGCACGCGCGTCGTGCTCGCCGGGCGGCTCCGGCCGCGGGCGGCGCTCCTCCGGGCGAGCGGGTGGCAGCCCCTGCTCCGCGTGCACGTGCTCGACCGGCTCGACCCGGAGCGCGCCGCCGAGCTCCTGCGCCACCTCGGCGTGGACGAGGCCGCCATCCCCGCGCGCGTCACGGCGAGCGCCGGCCACCCGCTGACCCTCGCGCGCCTCGGCGAGGTCGAGGTGCTCCCCTCGGGCGAGGTCACGGACGCCTGGCTCACGGAGAGCCTGATCGGCGCGCTGGAGACGCCGCGGGAGCGGGCGCTCGTCGCGCTGGCCATGGCCGACGGCTGCGACCGGGCGCTCCTCGCGGCCTTCCTCGAGCAGGGGGACGCCCGCGCGATGGAGGCCTGGCTGCGACAGCGCCCCTACGTGCGGCTCACGCCCCAGGGCTGGGCGCTCCACGAGCTCTACGCCGACCCGCTCCTCCGGCAGGCGCGGCGCGCGGCGCCGGAGACCTACCGGCGGATGATCCGCGTGGCGGGCGATCACCTGGCCGATCGGCTCGCGCTCGAGACCGCCCCGGAGGCGCGCCTCGAGATCCTGCGGCGGGCCTTCTCCATGGCCCGCCTCCAGCCGCCGACGGCCGAGATGCTCCCGGACGTCGCGGCGCGCGAGTTCTACTGGGACGCCTTCGCCGAGCCCGACCGGGCGCCGATGCTGCGGGCCGTCGAGGCGCACGAGGGACCGACCTCGGCCGCGATCTGCGCCCACCACCTCGCGGCCGAGCCGAGCCGCGCGCGCGTGCTGCGCGATGGAGACGGCGCGCTCCGGGGCTTTCTGGTGCTGCTCGACCGCGCGGGGCTCGATCGCGCGGACGTCGCGCGGGACCCGGCGGCCGCCTTCCTGGACGACGCGACCCCACCCGGCCGGGACGGGATCCTGGTCCGCCACTGGATGGCGCTCGAGACGCACCAGGCGCCCTCGCCGGTGGCCTCGCAGGTGCTGCGCGCCTTCGTCGGGGCGGCCTACGCGCGGCCCGGGCTGGCGCGGCACTTCGTGCTGGAACCGGACCGGGACGGGGCGGCGGGCCAGTTCTGGGTGGAGCAGGGGCTCCTCGACGTGGTGCGGGATCCGGCCTTCGAGGAGGACGGGCGCAGGACGCGGGTGGTCGGCTGGGATCTGGTCGCGGAGCCGATCGCCGAGCGGCTCCGCCACACCGTGCGCTTGCACCTCGGGGAGGCGCGGGGCGAGGAGGCGCCGGCGCTCGCGGAGGCGGCGGTGGCCGACCCGGAGGAGCGGGTGGCGGCGGTCGAAGAGGCGCTCCAGAAGGCGCTCCGGCGCTTCCACGACGACGAAGCGCTCGCGCGGGGGGCGCTGGCGGAGCGGCTCGCGGGCCCGCTGGGCCTCGGGGAGCTCGGCGTCCTGGAGGCGGCCGAGCGCGTGCGCGCGCACCTCCGGGAGGCCGCCGCCGCGCTCCCGGCGACCGCGAAGGTGGCCGCGCCGGGGGCGCTGCTCGAGGCGAGCTACTTCACCTCCCCCGTGCCCAAGCAGCTCACCATCGCGGCGGACATGGGCATGTCCTACAGCTCCTTCCGGCGGCACCTCGCCGACGCGCGCCGCGCCCTCGCCCTCCGCCTCGCCACGGCGGTTCCGCTCGCCGGCGCTCGCTGATGGGGCTTGCCAGCGGGCCCGTGGGGCAGCCAGGCGACTTCGCCGCGCGCTGATCCCGGGCGCCGCCCCACGGGGCGAGGCGGCGGAGCGGCCCGCGGGCTCAGAAGGGCGGCAGGCAGGCGCCGAAGGTGCAGTTGGGGCGCGACGCCGGGCAGTCCGCGTCCCGCGCGCAGCTCCCGCAGAGCCCCGTCGCGAGGCAGGCGTCCGCGCCGAGGTCGCGGCAGGCGTCCTGGCTCGCGCAGGGCGTGCAGCCGGCGTCGGAGATCGCGCCGCAGCCCGCCTCGCAGCTCAGGCTCCCACCGACGTAGCCGCGGGCCTCGCAGGAGTCGCCCCCGAAGTCGCTCCCGTCGCAGACCTCGTCGCTGCTCCGCCGCCCGTCCCCGCAGCGCCCGCAGCCGCTCGTGTCGAAGGCGCAGCTCCCGTCGCAGGCGAGCGCGCCCGAGTCGAAGCCGAGCGTCGTGCAGCGGAGGCCCCGGAGGTCGCCGCCATCGCAGACCTCGCCGGCCCCCGCCTCACCGTCCCCGCAGGTCGGCGCCTCGGAGGTCGGCGTCACGAGCTGCACGATCATCGGCCCGGGCAGGCTCAGCTCGGGGCTCCCCGCCGGGTCCAGGACGAGCGAGTAGGTGGGGCTCGCCCAGCCGAGCGCCTCGCCCCCGAGCGCCAGATCCACCTCGCCCACCACGAGCTCCCCCGTGTAGACCACGTCGCCGCCCTCGCCCCCGCCGTCCTGCGGCGCGAGCCAGGCGATCACCTCGCCGAAGGAGCCGACGACCGCCGGCGCGACCTCCGCCTCCGCCGGCAACGCGAGCGTGATGGACCAGCCCCCCTCGGTCGCGGCCTCGAGCGCGCAGTCCTCCTGGCAGAGCGGCAGCGCCACGGCCACGTCCGCCTCGGCCAGCACGGCGACCTCGCCGTCCAGGAGGATGCGACGGAGCTCGGGCGTGTCGCAGAGCACGCCCCGGCCGTTGGCGTCGAGGTCCCGCTGCTTCGCGTTCGCCACCGTCGGGCAGTTGTCATCCGCGTCCGGGACGCCGTCGTCATCGTCGTCCGCGTCGCAGGCGTCGCCCTCGCCGTCCCAGTCCGAGTCGACCTGACCGTCCGCGTCCGCGACCGCGGGGCAGAAGTCGCAAGCGTCCCCCACGCCGTCGCCGTCGGCGTCCTCGGCGCCCCCCTCCGCGCGCGGGCAGAGGTCCTCCTCGTCGGGCACGCCGTCCCCGTCGTCGTCCTCGTCGCAGGCCGCGCCGAGGCCGTCCCCGTCCGCGTCCGAGAGGTCGTCGCCGGGCTCGAAGGGCCGATCGGGGCAGCGGTCGCGGCCGTTGATCACGCCGTCTCCGTCGTCGTCCGCGCAGTCCGCGGGATCCTCCCCCGGGAAGGTCGGGCAGACATCGTCCTCGTCGGGCACACCGTCCCCGTCGTCGTCCTCGTCGCAGGGCGCCCCGAGGCCGTCGCCGTCGAGGTCCAGCCGGAGCCGGTGCGCCGTCGCCACGTCCGGGCAGAGGTCGCTCTCGTTCGCCGTCCCGTCGCCGTCCCGGTCGAGGTCGCACTCGTCGCCGATGCCGTCCCCGTCGAGGTCCGCCTCCTGATCGTCGCCCGTGAGCAGGGGGCAGAGGTCCTCGTCGCTCGGCACGAGATCGCCGTCCGGGTCGGCGCCGAGGCAGGCCGCGAGCTGAGCGAAGCGACCCGGATCGCCGAAGAGCGCCTGCGCGCCGCGCTCCGAGGTGAAGGCGCTCTCGGCGACGACGAGCACGGCGTTGCACTCCTGCCCGGCGTCCAGCTCGCCGGCCTCCTCGAGGAGCGCCGCGGCCACGAGGAGGTGGTCGAAGAAGTCGACGACGCCGTCGCGCTCGCTGGCGAGGGCGAGCGCGAGGCCCGCGAGCCGGGCGGACGCGGCCGGGCCGATGCCGGCGTAGGTGCCGTCCGGCGTGAGCGGCTCCGTGCGGAGCTCGGGGTAGCGCCCCCCCGTCGCCAGGAGCTCGAGGGGGAGCTGCACGAGCCTCCCGTTCGCATGCGTCTCGCCCGGGAGCAGCGGCACGTAGTCCGCGAGCGTGAGGCGGAGGCCGCGCCCGTCGACGCCGTCGCAGGTCAGCTCGCAGCGCTCGCCCCCGGTCTGGCCGGCCAGGTGGGAGCCGAAGAAGTAGGCGAGGCCCTCGGCGACCGCGCCGCTCGCGCCCTCGCCCGCGAGGCCGGCGCTCTCCTCGATGAAGGCGTGTGCCACCTCGTGACCGAGGAGCCGGGGCGAGCTCTCGTCGCCGCCGATGCGCACGAAGTCGCACTGCGCGTCGTAGGAGCCGGCGGGCCCGTCCTCGCCCTCGCCCGGATCGCGATCGCGCGCGAAGAGCTGGAGCCGCGACGGCGCGCCGTAGCCGAAGAGGCTCGCGAGACCCGAGCCCAGCGCGTCGAGCTCGACGCCGGCGCGACCGGCGAGCTGGTGCGTCCGCCGCGTGTAGCCGTCGGCCGTGGCGAGGCAGCCTCCGTCGAGGCACTCGATGAGCGGGGCGAAGGCGAGGAGGGAGCTCGATTGGCAGTCGGCGTGGCGCATGCCTTCGAGGTCGTGCGTGGTCCGCGCCGGGGCGTCGCCACGGGAGGTGCTCCAGCTCTCGAGGACCTCGCCGCTCGTGGCGCCGACGAAGGCGTGGAGCGTGAAGGCGGGGCCGCCCGCGGGCTCGACCGGGAGGCGGATCTGCCAGACGGGCTCGGGCGGGCGGAGCGGCTCCGGGCGCGCCTCGAGGGGCAGGCTGACGCGATCGTCCCACCAGCCGAGGCGGGGCCGGCCGGCCGGCGCGGGGTCGCTCACGTCCCGGGCGCGGGCGAGGATCGCGACGGCCTCGGTCGGGCCGACGAGGTCGCGGGGGAGCTCGCCGAGACCGCTCGCCCAGCGGAGCGTGCCGCGCACGAGGCGCTCCCCGTCCAGCGTCAGCGCCGCGCGCGCGCCGATGACCTCGAGCCCGGCGTGCACCTGCCGGAAGACCACCTGGTCCCAGCGGTCGTCTCCGACCGCGAGGGGGCGGCTCCGGGCGAGGCGGGCCTCCTCTGGATCGGCGACGTCGAAGAGCGCGCCGTAGCGCTCGAGGAAGCGGCGGGCGCGGGCTTCGGGGGTGGCCCCCTCGAGCGGGAGGTCGGCCTCCACGCGGCGCGGGCGGCCGTCCGGGTCGGCAGCGACGCGGCTCCCGGGGGCCGCCTCCGCGAGCCGGGCGCGGGCCTCGGCCGCGCGGCTGACGACGACGGTCCGGGCGGTGGAGGCGAGGAGCTCGTCGCCGCGGAGGAGGCGCGCGCCGAGCGGGACCTCGACCTCCGGGGTGCGTCCCGCGTCGTCGAGGACGAAGCCGGGGAAGAGCTGCTCGCCGCGGGCGCGATCGAGGGCGACGGTGGTGGGGGGGAGGCCGCGGGCGCGGAGCTCGAGCGTCAGCCCCGCGGCGTCCGCGTCGCCCGCGTCGAAGGCGACGGTGACGTCCGCCCGATCCCCGGGCACGGCGGCGCCGGCGGCCGGAGCCGTGATGGCGAGCGATGCGGAGGAGCTCGCGGCGTCGGGGACGCGGCCGTCCGCCGGTCGAGCATCGGCGGCGCCACCGTCGGACGGGGGCGCGTCGTCGTCGCCGCACGCCGGGGCGGCCGCCAGGAGGAGCACGAGGAGGGAGCACGGGAGAGAGCGAAGCACCGGGGGAGTGTCGGGGCGGGCGCACCGCGGGGGCGCTCGATCGGCGCTCGATCGGCGCTCGGCGACGAATCGGACCGGACCCACGCGACCCGCACAGCCGCGGAGCGCACAGCCACGACCGGACCGCGAACGCACAGCGGCGAGCACACAGCCGCGAGCACACAGCCGCGACCACACCGGGAGCGCACGGCCGCGTGCGCACAGCCGCGACCGGACCGCGAGCGCACCGCCGCGACCACACAGCCCCGAGCGCACAGCCGCGACCACACAGCCGCGACCACACACCCGCGACCCACACAGCCACGACCGGACCGCCGCGAGCGCACAGCCGCGAGCGCACCGCGAGCGCACCGCCGCAACCGGACCCTCGCGAGGGCCCCCGCGCACGAGTTGGAACACAATTAAAACACGTTGAAGTGTCCAAAATGGAGCCCCAGCTTGTCTCCTGCGACCGTCGCCCCTTCCCCACAGCCCACGGTGCACAGGGGGCGCGACGGCCACTGCGCTCGGCCCGGCGCCGGCCCGGACCACGGAGGAGCCCCCATGAGCTACACCCCACCCCCCGCGCCCCGCGACCTCGAGGCCCAGCGCGCGCGCTTCCCCGTCGCCGCCATCGAGGAGCTCGTCCACACCTTCTACGGGCAGGTGCGCGAGGACGCCGTGCTCGGACCCATCTTCGCTCGCCGCATCGACGCCTGGCCGCCGCACCTCGCGCGCATGGTCACCTTCTGGCGCTCGGTGCTGCGGAGCGAGCCCGCCTTCACGGCCTCGCCCCGCGGCAACCCGCGCGCGCTCCACGCCCGCATCGAGGAGCTCCAGCTCGCCCACTTCGATCGCTGGCTGGGGCTCTTCCGCAAGACCGCCGAGCGCGTCTGGGCCGAGGACCCGGCGGCCGCCGCCGAGGTGACGCGACGGGCGCGGCGCATCGCGCGCACGCTCGCGGGCGACGTGCGCGCGAGAGCCGGGGGCGCGCGGCCGTGAGCGCGCGGGCGAAGGCCAGCGAGGATCCGCAGGGCGAGATCCTCGACGCGCTGCGCCGCGAGGGGCCGCGCACCGTGGACGCGCTCCGGGCGCGGCTGGGGCTCTCGAAGACCGCCACCCGGGGGCACCTGCTGCGGCTCGAGCGGGCGGGGCTCGTGGAGCGGGCGGAGGCGCCGCCGACCGCGGGGCGCGGGCGGCCACCGCTGATGTTCCGGCTCACCGAGCGCGGCGACGCGCGCTTCCCCACGCGGGACGGCGAGCTGCTCGAGCGGCTCCTCCGCTTCCTCGAGCGCGAGGGGGAGAGCGAGCTCGTGGAGCGCTTCTTCGAGGGGATCTGGCGCGAGCGGCGCGCGGGCTTCGCCCGGGCGCTCGGCGACCGGCCGGCGGAGGTCGGCGCCCGGGAGCGGCAGGCGCGGCTCGTGGAGCTGCTCGAGCGGACCGGCTTCATGCCGGCGATCGAGCGCGGCGGCGAGGAGGGCCGGCGCCTGGTGGTGAAGGCGTGCCACTGCCCGCTCCCGGCGGCCGTGCGCGCGACCCGGGTGCCCTGCCGGCTCGAGGCGCGCTTCGTCGCGGAGGCGCTCGGGGGCCGCTTGGTCTCGACCTCGATCGCCGAGACCCGGCGCGAGCCCTGCGCGTTCGAGGTCGAGCTCGAGCCGCCCGGCTGAAGCAGCCACAGGAACCGGAACCGGCCACCGCGCCCGCTCGCCCTTCCATGGCCGCGTTCCCCACGGGGTGTGTCGCCTCACGAAGCGGAAGACCCCGGCTCCCCGCTCGCCCTCCGTGGCCCAGTCCCCGGAGCCCCGCGGCCCACGGCCGCTCGCCGCCCACGCCGGCGACCCCGCGGTCCACGGCCGCAGCTCGCGCTCAGCCGAAGGTCCAGCCGCCGCGGGGGAGCATGAGCTGGATCGCTCCGACCACCAGGATCCACCCGATCGCGAGAACGAACGCGACGCTGACCTCGCCCCGTTCGCGGGCCCGGAGCTGCGCGGGGATGGAGAGGAGGAGGCCGAGGACGGCGAACGCCATCGAGAACGCCATCACGCCGTCGCCGAGCAGGAAGAGGCCGTGGAGGATGAGGAGCGCCTCGAGGACGACGCCCAGGCAGGTGACGGTGATCGACGCTGGCGTCCAGAGCGTGAAGGGGTCCTCGCGGCCCTCGACGCTCTCGGCTTCGCCCTGTGGGCCGCTTTGTGAACTAGGTTCACTCATCAGGTCGAGCATACGCGCCGCCGGCGCGGGTCTACCTTCCGGCGCGGGTCTACCTTCCGACACCGGTCCACCTTCCGACGCCCGTGCAGCTTCGGGCGCCCGTCCACCTTCCGGCGCACGCCCGCCTCTCCAGCGTCCGCCTTCCGACGCCCGTCGTGCTGGTGCCCGTCCACCTCTCCAGCGTCCGCCTTCCAGCCCCGTCGGCGAAGGCCGCGGCGCCCGGAGCCGCTCCGAGGAGCCGCCACGAGCCCATCCCGTTTCGGGAGCAGCGGCGCTACGCTCCCTCGATGCTCCCCTCCACGCCGGGCTCGCGCGCCGTCCTGTCCGCTCCCTGGCGCGCGCCGCGTCGCCGGGGGCTCCTGGCGCTGGGGCTGCTGGTCCTCGGGGCCTGCCGGAGCGAGGCCGGGCTCGAGCTCGTCGACGCCCTCGAGCCGGAGGACTACACGGTCGTCGTCCTCCCCGACAGCCAGATCGCCGCCGCCGGCTTCCCGGAGGCCATCGACGCCCAGGTCGACTGGATCACCGCGCACGCCGACGCGCTGCACCTCGCCGCCGTCGTCCACGTCGGGGACATCGTCGACGACAACACCGACCCGACGCAGTGGGCCGCCGCGTCGCGCTACGCCGAGCTCGCCGCCGTGGCGCCGACGCTGGTCGTGCCGGGGAACCACGACTACGGGCCCGGCGGCAGCGCGGCCTCCCGCCAGACGAACGTCGACGAGCACTTCTCGGAGCACGAGATGGCCCGCCTCGCCCTGCGGCACGGCTCCTTCCCCGCCAGCAGCGTGGAGAACTCCTTCCAGCTCGTCGACGTGCCCGGCGAGCGCGACCTCCTGCTCCTCGGCCTCGAGTTCGGCCCCCGCGACGACGCGATCGAGTGGGCGCGCGGCGTCCTCGACGACCACCCTGGGGCGCGCGTGCTCCTCTCCACGCACGCCTACCTCTACTCGGACGACACGCGCTACGACCGGGCGCGGGAGGACCAGCTCTGGAGCCCGTACTCCTACGGGCTCGCGGCGGGCGGCGTGAACGACGGCGAGGAGCTCTTCGAGGGGCTGATCCGCGCGCGCGACGAGATCGACGTCGTCGTCTGCGGCCACGTGCTGAACGACGGCACCGGCCTGCGCACGGACCGCCAGGATGCCGGCGGCGTCGTGCACCAGATGCTCGCGAACTACCAGTTCTACCCGATGGGCGGCGCCGGCTATCTGCGCCTCTTGGTCTTCCGGGGCGACGGCCGGGTCGAGGTGCGGACCTACTCGCCGCTGCTCGAGGTGGAGCTCGTGGATCCCGATCAGCGCTTCGAGCTCGCCCTCGACTGACTCCGGGGGACCGCCGCGGATCTCCCTCGCGCGCCGCGCGCTCGCCGCGTCGATCCCCCGCGCCGATCCCCGGCGCGCTGCCCGCTCGATGCCGGCCGAGCGAGCCGACGCCTCGACGCGCCACGGGGCCCCTGAGATACTCCGCGCGATGGGGCAGGACCGGGACGAGAGCGTGGAAGACGTCGCGCTCGCGAGCACGCAGGCCTCGATCCCGCCTGCGCCCGTGGCGCCGAAGACGAAGGAGCTGCACGCGGGCATGGTGCTCCACGGCACCTACGAGCTCGAGCGGCGGCTCGGGCAGGGCGGCATGGGCGAGGTGTGGAAGGCCAAGCACCTCCGGCTCCCGAAGCCGGTCGCGATCAAGGTGCTGCTCCCGTCCATCCAGAGCAGCGGCGAGGTGGTCGCCCGCTTCCAGCGCGAGGCGGAGATCGGCTCGCGCCTCGCGCACCCGAACATCGTCCACGTCTTCGACTTCAACACGCTCGAGGATGGCCGGCGCTACCTCGCCATGGACTTCCTCGAGGGGGAGGCGCTCGCCGATCGGATGGAGCGCGGGCGCATGCGCTACGCGGAGGTCGCGCCCATCGTCGAGCAGGCGGGGCTCGGGCTGCGCGTCGCCCACGAGGCGGGCGTGGTCCATCGGGACCTGAAGCCGGACAACCTCTTCTTGGCGAACGATCCGAACTCGGACCCGCCCTACCGCGTGAAGATCCTCGACTTCGGGATCTCGAAGATCCAGACGGCCGACCGCTCGCTCACGCGCGACCAGGCGGTGATGGGCACGCCGGGCTACATGGCGCCGGAGCAGGCCATGGGGCAGACGGCGAAGCTCGGGCCGGAGGCGGACCAGTTCTCGCTCGGGGCCATCGTCTACGAGATGCTCTCGGGGGAGATCGCCTTCGGCGGGACGACCCTCGCGGAGATCGTGCTGAAGGTCGTGCAGGAGACGCCGCCGCCGCTCGAGGAGGTCGCGCCGGACGTGCCCGCGCATGCCGCCGCGGCGGTGCGGCGGGCGATGGCGAAGGACCCGGCGGAGCGCTTCCCGAGCGTGGCGGAGTTCGTGGCGGCGTTCCTCGGGCGGGGCGCCGCGGCGTCGCCCGCGGTCGGAGGGGTCGGGGCGAGCTCGGGTGGCGCGATCCCGGCGACCGCGACCTACGACGAGCCGGTGGAGAGCGTGGCCCCACCGGCCGCGGCGCCGGCCAGGTCGGCGTCCCCCTCGGCGCCCACGCTCGGCGCCGACGAGGTCGCGGCGGCGCCCGCCGAGCCGGCGATGGGCGGGGGCACGCGCCTCGGCCTCGTCGCCCTGGCCGTCGTCGCGCTCGTCGGGGGCGGCGTGGCCGTCGGGCTGAGCGTGGCGGGCGGCGGCGAGGACGAGGCGAGCGTCGCGGATGGGGCGGGCCCGAGCTCGAGCGAGGCAGAGCGCGGAGGCACGGACGAAGCGACCGCTCCGGGCGACGGCGCGAACGACGACGGCGCGAGCGAGGCCAGCGCGAACGACGGCGCGAGCGAGGCCGGCCCGAACGACGACGCGAACGTGGCCGGCCCGAACGGCGACGGCGCGAACGAGGCCGCCGCGGACGACGGCGCGAGCGAGGCCGCGACGCCGGACGACGGCGCGAGCGAGGCCGCGACGCCGGACGACGGCGCGAACGAGGCCGCGACGCCGGACGACGGCGCGAACGAGACCGCCGCCGAACGGAACGACGACGCGCCGCGCGTGACGATGCGTGGCGCGAGCGGCATGAGCGCGCTCCCCCCCGAGGTGCGGGAGCTCCTCGAGCAAGCGCGGGCGGCGCTCGGCCAGGGCGACTCGGCTCGCGCGCTCCAGCTCGCTCAGCGCTCCATCCGCGTGCAGCGGACCCCCGTCGCGTTCGAGATCATGGCGAAGGCCTACTGCCTCCGCCACGACCTCGGCGGCGCGAACGCCATGGCGCGGAACCTCCGGGGCGCCGCCCGGCGCCGCGCCACGCGCTTCTGCGCGCGCCACGACGTCACCCTCGCGCGATGAGAGCGCCGGGCGCGCGTCGCTCCCTCCCCGTCGCGCTCTCCCCCGGCGCTCAGCCCAGCTTGCCGCCGTACACCGGGAAGACGTTGGCCTCGCCGTAGTCGTCGATCTCGGGCAGCCCCTTCAGCGCCTCCATGTCCTCGTCGGAGATGGTGAAGTCGACCCCGGCGTTGTCCTTCATGTGGGCCGGGTTGGCCGTCTTGGGGAGGGGGAGCAGGCCGAGCTGGAGGGCGTAGCGGATCGAGAGCTGCGGGATGGAGACCCCGTACTTCGCCGCCATCTCGCCCACCGCCTCGTGCTCGAGCAGCACGCCGTGGCCGATCGGCGAGTAGGCCTCGGTGAGGATCCCCTGCGCCCGCGCGAAGTCGATCAGCTCCGTCGGCGTCTTGCCGATGTGCGCCAGCACCTGGTTCACCATCGGCTTCACGCGGCAGGAGCCGAGGAGGTTCTCGAGGTCGACCTTCTGGAAGTTCGAGACGCCGATCGCCCGGAGCTTGCCCGCCTCGTAGGCCTCCTCGAGCGCGCGCCAGGCCTCGCGGTTGCCCTCGAAGAAGCGGTCCTCGCCCGCGAACTCCATCCAGGGCTGCGGGCTGTGGATGAGCATCAAGTCGATCACGTCGAGGCCGAGCGCCTTCAGCGAGCCATCGATGGCGCTCACCGCCTCGTCGTGGGACTTCACCTCGGCGGCGAGCTTCGTGGTCACGAAGAGCTGCTCGCGGGGGAGGCCCGACGCCCGGACCCCTCGACCGACGCCTGCTTCGTTCTCGTAGGCCTGGGCGGTGTCGATGTGGCGATAGCCGAGGGCCAGGGCAGCCTCGACGGCCTCGCCGACCGAGTCGTCGGAGATCATCCAGGTGCCGAGCCCGATCTTCGGGATCTCGACGCCGTTCGCCAGGGTGAAGGTCTCCTGCAGGATCATGGTCGTTCTCTCTCTCGGCGCACCGAGCCGTGGGCGCGGTGGGTGATTCGTGGGTGGAATGCGGTGGGTGGAATGCGGTGTGTGGAATGCGGGGCGTGGGGTGCGGGGCGTGCCTTCGGGCGTGCGCAGGTACGCCGATCGCCCAGAGGGCGGGATGGGGGCGAGGGCCCGCGTCCGTGTGCTCGGGCGCCTCGGGTCCGGAGGCCCGACTCCCACGGCTCGAAGCTAGCCTCCGCGGTGCGCCCGCGGAATGGGCGTTCCTGGCGGATGTCTGCCTGATCCTGCCGTGGCGTGCAGGAACGGATGCCGTCCGGGGGCGCGGGGCCACGCCTCGCGCCGTTCGCCTCCCGACGAGCCGGCGGCGCGACCGTCGTCAGTGGTCGTCGCAGGGGAGCTCGAAGCGCTCCCCGAGGTACACGCCGAGCTCGTGCATGATCAGGTGGTAATTCTCCGCGACGGGCACGCGGCGCAGCGGCCGCGGTCGACCGCGACGGATCCACTGCGAGCCCTCGTCCTGATCGACGACCAGGCGGAGGTTGCCGCTCGCGGTCGAGAAGATCTCGCCCTCCGAGTCGGAGACGATGTCCCGCATCTCGAGCCGCTCCATCGCGCCCCGGCGGCCACGGTAGACGTGGTAGTCGCGCCGCGTCTCGTCCGTGTTCCCGCGGTCCACGTAGTAGTAGACGCCGCGCTGATCGCGGGCGAGGGCGTAGGGCTCGCGGTCGAAGGGCGCGGGCCGCGTCTCGGCCTCGCGGAGGATCGCGACGCCCCGCTCCCCGTCCGCGAGCGCCCACTCGCTCTCCCGCTCCCCGCAGGTCAGCGTGCAGGTGCCCGCCTCCCGGTCGACCTCGACGTGCGAGTAGAAGCGCAGGTCGAAGCCGCGGAAGCCCGAGTTGTTCCCCTCGTTGAACTGGCGCGGATCGAAGAACCAGCCGCGCCCCACCATCTCGGGCTGGGGCGAGTGGTAGAGCGTCTCGGCCGTGCCGTAGGAGATGCCGAAGGTCGCCTCGCGGCGGTGCGGGTGGACGACGAGCACGTGCTCCTCGTCCGCGCTCAGGCAGACGTCGGTCTGGAACCAGGCGATGGCTTGATCGAGCGTCCCCCCGGCGGCCGTGGGCTCGGCGAGGAGGGCGGCGTGCGCCTTCTGCTGGAGGTTCGTCGTGTCCTGGGAGACGGTCCAGGTCACGGTCGCGCCCTCGCGCTCGAGCGACCAGGTCTCGGGCTCGGCCCAGACACACTCGGCGCGCTCGAGGCTGGCGACCAGGGCCTGGCCCGGCGGGTAGCGGCAGACGGAGCGCATCGCGCTCAGGAGGGTGCCGCAGTAGCTCGAGACCGAGGTGTCGAGGAGCACCTCGTCGGAGACCGAGTCCCAGCGCACGTCGAACGCCGGGACGCTGCCGCAGGCCTCCTCGGTGCGCGCGATGTCGCGGGCGAGCGCCTCCTCGTGGTGGGCCTCGGCGGCCTCCCGATCGAAGGTCTGGGCCGCCTCGAGCGAGCCGTCGCGCGTCTGCTCGACGTGCGTCGCGTGGAGCGCGGCTCCGTCGAGCTGCGCCGAGAGCGCCTCGTCGTACTCGAGCTCGAGGGGGCTCGAGAGGCCGGGGGCGAAGAGGCGCCAGTGGGTCTCGCCGTTCGGCCGGGTCTCGCGGTGGACCGGGTAGTAGTCGTCGCCATCCCACTGCGTGATGTAGGCGATGCGACCGCCCCCCCGATCGCTGACCGTCCCGAGGAAGACGAAGCCCGCGGCGGGCGTGCGGACGCCCGTGATCTGGAAGTAGGCCTCGTCCGTGCCGAACTCCGCGATGTTCACGCGGGCGCCGTCGGGCCCGGTCAGCACGCGCGTCGTCGCGAAGCTCGGCGCCGGGGGGATCGGCTCGGCCGTCGGCTCCTCCGCCTCGGGCGTGCTGCCACCGCCGCAGGCCAGCGCCAGCGCGAGGAGCGCCACCGCGGCCGTTCGGGTCGTCTTCTCGAGCATGGCCATCTCCCTCTCCCTCGGCTCGTCGGTACCCGATCGACGCGCCCCGCTCAAGCGACGGGGGGCGACGCCGGGCGCTCGGGGCGCGGGGGTCGATGCGGAGGGCACGTGTTCCGGGCGCAGGCGACGCTGGACGAGGACCGGGACGACGCGGAGGCGGCGGCGCGGGCGATCCGGGCGATCATCGCGGAGATCCCGGCGGTCGATCCGAGCGTGCCGGGGCGCGTGATCGACGAGGCCTCGGAGCCGGCCGCCGAGCCGGTCACCGAGCCGACCTCGGAGCCCGCGAGCGATGCCGCGGACGGCGAGGACGGGGGCGACGACGCCGCAGCCGCCGCGGCCCCCGACGAGGCCGCCGCCGAGTAGCCGGGAGGTCCGGGCTGGAAGCGCGGCTCGGGCGCCGCGCCCACTCGGCCCGCGCGCGTTCAGGCGTCCTGCGGACACCACGCGTCCTGCGGACACCACCACGCGTCCTGCGGACACCACCACGCGTCCTGCGGACACCACCACGC
>PABA01000077.1 GCA_002699025.1 Sandaracinus sp.
AGATTCGAACACCCCGAAGCCGCGAGCTCTCCGCCTCCGGAGTTACTTCAGACGAATCGAGCACGAGCACGAGCACGAGGACGAGGACGAGGACGAGGACGTTCCACCCCCGGGCAGCCCACCCGACCCTGACTCCGCGAAGCGGCGTGGACCGCGGAAGCCCGGCGAGAGCACGGATTGCGGAGAGCGGACGGCGGATTGCATCCCGACCGAAGGGAGGGAGCCCCGCGGTCGGGAAGGCGGCGCCGGACGCGTCGACGCCGCCCTCGCGGGGGCGAAGGCGGCGTCGAGGGGCGAAGGGCGGCTCAGCTCGGGGCGCCCTCTTCCGCCTCGTGCTCGGCGATCTTCTTGCGCACCTCGTCCATGTCGAGGTCGCGCGCCTGCTGGATGACGTCCTCGAGGGCGTTCTCCGGGAGCAGGCCCGGCTGGCGGAAGAGGAGCACGCCGTCGCGGAAGAGCATCAGCGTGGGGATCGACTGGATCTGGAAGCCGGCGGCGAGGCGCTGCTCCTGGTCGGTGTTCACCTTCGCGAAGGTGATGTCCTCGTGCTTCTCCGAGACCTTCTCGAAGATCGGCGCGAAGGCCTTGCAGGGGCCGCACCACTCGGCCCAGAAGTCGACGAGGACGATGCCGTCGCTCTCGACGGCTTCCTTCAGGATCGCTTCGGTGGCGTTGACGGTGGCCATGCTGTTCTCGCTTTCGGGGGGAGGGGGCGGCGCGGGGCGCCGCAGGGTCTTTGCGTTTGGACGCGCGAGGGCGCGCCGCGTTAGCTCATCGGGGTCGCACGGGCAGGGCCCGGGTGCACGCGCTCGTGGTAGATCGCGCTCATGCGCGCGCTGCTCCTGATCGCCTCACTGATGGTCGCGCCGTCGCTCGCCGCGGCGGACGTCCTGCCCTCCTGCCCGCCGGGACAGATGCCGGACTGCACGCCCACCGAGAGCCGGCACGGCTGCGGCGGCTGCAAGCCCATCCCGAGCGCGATGACGGGACCGGAGGCGGAACCGCAGCCCGAGGCGGAGTCGCAGCCCAGCGCCATGGACGAGCCGGGCGGCGGTTCGGCGTCGGGCGAGACGAGCGGGGGCTGCGCCGTCTCCCAGGCGGGGGCGGCGGGCGGTCTCGCGGGCGCGCTCCTGGTGGGCCTCGCGCTCTCCGCCCTCGTCGCGCGTCGCCGCCGCTGAGCGCGCCGGATCCGCGAGCGCGCAGGGCCCCGGCTCTTCCGCGCCCGCGGCGTGGACCGCGAAGCCGATCGGCGGGGAGGGCTCACGCCAGGTGCACGGAGAGCACCGGGCAGTCCGCGCGGTGGAAGACGCGCTCGGTGTGCGAACCGACGATGGCGTCGTGGACCGAGTCCCGGCCGCGCGTCGCCATGACGATGAGGTCGACCCTCTGCGAGGCTTCGCCGAGCACCTCCTCGAGCTTGCCGCTGGCCGACTCGCGGCTGCAGCTCCAGCCCTCGGGCAGGTTCGGGTCTCCGCCGGGGACCTCACCCTGGCCGACGTGCATCAGGATGAGCTCCCCCTCCGGGGACTTCGAGAGATCGATCATCCAGCGCGCGGCCTTGCAGCCGGCCTCGGCCGCGGCGGCGTCCCCCGCGGGCACGAGGATGCGCCGGAGGCGGAGCTGGCCCCCGGCGACGAAGCCGCGCGCGCCGATGGGCACGATGAGCGTCGGGGCGGCGACGTTCTGGGCGATGGCCTCGGCGCGGCTGTCGAGCACGAGGCGCACGATGCCCTCGCGCTGGTGCGTGCCGGCGACGACGAGGTCGGGGGTCAGGCCGCGGAGCGCGTCGAGGGTGGTGTCGACCGGGTCGTCGCAGCAGCTGTGGACGAGCTTCCGGTAGGGGACGGCGTCCGCGTTTTCGCCCCAGCCTTCGAGCACGGCCTTCGCGTCGAGCATGCGCGACTCGGCGCTGGGGTCGTTGCTCGCGTGGACCGCGACCAGCTCGGCGCCGCTCGAGCGGGCGAGCGCGACGGAGTGCGCGAAGGGGAGGGCGTCTTCCTCGGTGAGGGCGGCGGCGTGTGCGATGGTGACCATGCGGTTGTCTCTCCGGGGGGAGCGTCGGAGCAATCCCCGTGCCCACCCCGTACCCACCTCGCGCCCCCGCTTTTCCGGTCTGAACGCGCCGCGCCCCCCGTTTCGCCGCTGCCGAGACGTCGCACGGCCGTTTCATCCCGTCGCAAGACCCCGGCCCCCCGGTCGGCCGTGCCGCCGGGTACGGGGTCGAAGAGGATCCTGGGCTCGGTTCCCTGACCCCCTCCAGCGAGCGCCCCCTCAGCGAGCGAAGCGAGCGCCCCCCGCCCGCCGGGCCGAACGGACGGAGCACGGGGGCCTCCTCGGCTCGGTTCCCCGACCCCTCCAGCGAGCGAAGCGAGCGCCCCCGGCCCGCCGGGCCGCCCGGACGGAGCACGAGGCCTCCTCGCCTCGGTTCCCCGACCCCTCCAGCGAGCGAAGCGAGCGCCCCCCTGAGCGAGCGAAGCGAGCGCCCAGGGCCGCGGCCGCCGCGTCCACCGCCCGCGCAACCCCTGCGCCGCCCACGCATCCTTCGCGCCGCGCGACCTCTACCGCCGCGGCCCCCGCAGCTGCACCACCGCCGCCCGCAGCTCCCCAGCCCGCGCCGTCGGCCCGAGCGGCCGCCCCGCCACCACGCCGACCCGCGAGAGGAAGCGCCGCGGCCAGCTCCGCATCGGCGCCCCGTGCGCGTAGCTGAAGAAGCTCCCCCAGAGCCCGCCGAGCGCCACCGGCACCACCGGCACCGGCCGCCGCGCGAGGATGCGCTCGACCCCCGGCCGGAAGACGTCCACCTCGCCGTCCCGCGTGCACTTCCCCTCCGGAAAGACGCAGACCACCTCGCCGGTCGCGAGCGCTTCGTCGATGGCCTCCCAGGCCGCCGCGAGGAGCGCCGGGTCGTGCTTGCGCGAGGCGATGGGGATCACGCGCGCCAGCCGAAAGAGCCAGGCCAGCCCGGGCAGGCGCGCCATGCGGTGGTCCATCACGAAGCGGATCGGGCGCGGGCTCACGGCCTCGAGCACGAAGGCGTCCACGAAGCTCGCGTGGTTGGCGACGACGAGCGCCGCGCCCTCCGCGGGGAGGTGCTCGCGGAGGCCCTTCACGTCCACCCGATAGACGAGGTGCACGAGGCGCGCGAGCAGGAGGCGGAGCACGGTCGCCCGGAGCGCGATGAGCACCAGCGCGGTCACGGCGAGGTGCAGCGCGGCGACCTCGCGGACGAGCGCGCGGAGCTCGACGCCGGCGCCGAGCCGAAGCGTCGCGTAGACCGCGGCGGCGACCATGAAGCCGGCGTTCACGATGTTGTTCGCCGCGATCACCTGGCTCCGCTCCTCGGCGCGCGCGCCGGCCTGCATGGCGGCGTAGAGGGGGACGACGAAGACGCCGCCGGCGAGGCCGAGGCCGGCGAGGCGCAGGCAGCCCTCGGCGACCGTGCTCGCGTCGGCGACGCTGAGGGCCGCGGCGGCCATGCCCACGCCGGCGAGCGGCACGACGCCGAGGGCGTGGCGGCCGCCCGCGAGCTTCTCCGTGAGCACCGAGCCGGCGCCGATGCCCAGGCTGAAGGCGGCGAGCATCCAGGTGAGGGCGCGCTCGTCGCCGCCGAGGGTCTCGGCGAGGCGCGGGAGCTGGCCGAGGAAGAAGGCGCCGACGGCCCAGAACCAGCTCGCGCCGAGGATGGCGCCCCAGACGGCGCGGTCGCGGCGGGCGACGCGGAGGGTCGTGGCGGTCGAGCGGATGGGGTTCCAGTCGATGGGCGCCCGGCGGAGCGGTGGGGCGGCTGGGACGCGGCGGGCGACGGCCCAGCCGGCGGCGGCGTTGGCGACGAGGAGGCCGCCGACCAAGGGCACGCCCGCGCCGGGGATGGCGACGACGAGGGCGCCGATCAGCGTGCCGGCCAGGATGGCGACGAAGGTGCCCATCTCGACGAGCCCGTTGGCGCCGAGGAGCTCGTCCTCCTCGAGGTGCTGCGGGAGGATGGCGTACTTCACGGGCCCCAAGAACGCGCTCTGCGTGCCCATCAGGAAGAGGGCGCCGAAGAGGAGCGGCAGCGACGCGAGCTGGAAGCCGACCAGCGCGAGCAGCATCACGCCGAGCTCGGTGGCCTTCAGCGCGCGCGTCAGCGTCGCCTTGTCGAGCCGGTCGGCGAGCTGGCCGGCGAAGGCGCTGAAGAGGAAGAAGGGCAGCACCAGGAGGGCCGTCGCCAGGTTCACCAGCGCGTCGGTCTCGAGGGCGGCCCCGTCGCGGAAGGCGCCGAAGGTGAGCGCGACGACCAGGGCGCTCTTGAAGACGTTGTCGTTGAAGGCCCCGAGGAGCTGGGTCCAGAAGAGGGGCGCGAAGCGGCGGCTGCGGAGGAGCGCGAGCATGGCCGTGGGTAGAGCGAGCCGCGTGCCACGGCGCAGGTGCTCGAAATCATTGGGCTAGGACGAGTGCGATCGCGATGGTCGTACGCCGGATGCACACGCGGTGTACATTGCGCGCATGAGCGAGCGCGCCGAGCTGAGCGGGGCGGACCGGGATCTCCTGCGGAAGATCTCCGCCGCCGCCTTCGCCAACCCCTTCGGCGCCGAGCGCTGGGAGCTCGACGCGGAGATCGCCGGCGTCCCCCCCGACGACCCGGAGATCGTCGAGCGCGTCGTCGCCGTCACCGAGGCGGTCTTCGCGCGCCTCGCCCCGAGCGTCCGCGCCTACCGCGCCGAGGACGCGGACCTGGTCGAGCACGCGCTCCTCTTTCTGACCTTCCACCGCTTCGCCGACCCCCTCGACGCCTTCATCGCGCGTCAGGCCGGCGAGCCCGAGCCCCTCGCCTTCCCCGGCCACGCCGACCTCGCCGCCGCCCTGGTCGAGCGCGGCTGGCCCCGGCTCCGCGTCGGCCGCGCCCTCGAGCTCTTCTACCAGCTCCGCCGCGCCTACGGCTTCATCGCCGGCGGCCTCGTCGGCCCGAGCGCCCCCATGCGCCGCCTCCGCGCGGCCCTCTGGGACGCCGTCTTCACGCGCGACGTGCGCCGCTACGAGCGCCACCTCTGGGACCGCATGGAGGACTTCTCGACGCTGCTCCTCGGCGAGACCGGCACGGGCAAGGGCGCCGCCGCCGCCGCGCTCGGGCGGAGCGGCTTCATCCCCTGGGAGGGCGAGCGCTTCGCCTTCTCCTTCGAGGAGGCCTTCGTCCCGCTGAACCTCAGCGAGTACGCCGAGGCGCTCCTCGAGAGCGAGCTCTTCGGCCACGAGAAGGGCGCCTTCACCGGGGCCATCGCGCGGCACGAGGGGGCCTTCGCGCGCTGCCGGGCGCACGGGACGATCTTCCTCGACGAGATCGGCGAGGTGAGCGTGCCGACGCAGATCAAGCTGCTCCGCGTGCTCCAGGAGCGGGCCTTCACGCCCGTCGGCAGCCACCGCGCGGCGCGCTTCGAGGGGCGGGTCGTGGCCGCGACGAACCGCGCGCTGACCATGCTCCGGGCCGAGGGGCGCTTCCGCGACGACTTCTACTACCGCCTCTGCTCGCACGTGATCGAGGTGCCGCCGTTGAGGGCGCGCCTCGAGGACGAGCCGGCCGAGCTCGACGCGCTCCTCGGCGCGCTGGTAGAGCGCATCGTCGGCGACCGGCAGGCGGAGCTCGAGGCCCAGGTGAAGGCGGCCATCGCGCGGGACCTGCCGACGGGCTACGGCTGGCCCGGCAACGTGCGCGAGCTCGAGCAGACCGTGCGGCGCGTGCTCCTCACGGGGGCCACGGCGCCCGACCCGGCGAGCCTCCGCGGTCCCCGCGATCCGGCGGCGCGCTTCTGGGCCCGGGCGGACGCGGGCGAGCTCGACGCGGGCCAGCTCCTCGCCGGCTGGTGCGCGCTCCTCCACCGCCGCCTCGGCACCTACGCCGCCGTCGCCGAGCGCACGGCCCTCGACCGCCGCACCGTGAAGAAGCACGTCCTCGCCGGCGAGCCGCTCCTCAGCGCGTAGCCAGCCGGAGCCCGCCGCGACCGGCTCCCGCGACGAGCGGCTCCCGCGACGAGCGGCTCCCGCGACGAGCGGCTCCCGCCGCGACCGGCTCCCGCGACGAGCGGCTCTGCGACGAGCGGCTCCCGCGACGAGCGGCTCTGCGACGACCGGCTCTGCGACGACCGCCCCCCGCGACCGGTATTCGCGACCGGCTTCCGCGACCGGAACTCGCGACCGGACGCGCTCAGCCCGGCAGGACGCCGGTCTGGATCTCGACGGCGACCTCGCCCGCGCTCTCGGGCACCTTCACCCAGACGAGCCCGCTCGCCGCGTCCCAGAGCCAGCTCGCCTCGGTCGCCGCGTCGAAGGCCGCCCGATCCGCGGCCTCCGTCGCCTCGCTCCCGCCCACGTCCACGCCGATCACGTCCTGCTCCGCCGGCGGCGCGTAGGTCCAGCGCACGATGGTCTGCGTCGCCACCCGCGAGAAGCTCAGCGTCTCCCCCTCGCTCGTGATCGTCGTCGTCGCCTCGTCCTCGTCGTGCATCACGAAGGCGCTCTCGCTCGCGCCCTCCCACACGGCGACCGTCAGCCAGTCCGCCGCGCTCGCGTCGCCGAAGCCGGTCACGGCGCTCCGCACGCGCATCGGCACGATGGCCCCCTCGCGCACGAAGATCGGGATGCGCCGCCGGTCGGTCGCGCCCGCGTAGGCCTCGAGCGTCGTCCCGCCCGCGTGCCGCTCGCCGCTCCACCAGTCGAACCACGCGCTCCCCTCGGGCAGCGCCACGTCGCGCACGCCCCCGGCCTCGAGCGGCGGAGCCACCAGGAAGGCGTCGCCGACCCGGTAGCGCCAGTCACCCTCCCAGGCCTCGAGGTCTTCCCCGATGGGCTGCAGGATGTTGTCGCCACCGCCGTAGGCCTCCTCCGCGAGGCTGTACCAGAAGGGCACCATGTCGCTGTGGAGCTGCGCCCAGTAGCGGTAGAGCTCGACCGTCTCCTCGGTGCGCTCGGGGATGTTCCAGGGCTCGAGGTTGGCCCGGCCGTGGAGCTGGAAGTACGGCATCATCCCGCTCAGGCCGACCCAGCGCGCGAAGACCTCCTGATCGAAGGGGATGGTGATCGTCAGGTTGGTCTCGTCGCGGTCGAGGTAGCCGCCGATGTCGCTGCCGATCATCACGTAGCCCTCGGCCGCCGAGCGGAAGGCGTGGTCGAGCACGTCGACGAGGCCCTCCCAGTTGCGTTCGTTGTCGCCGAGCCAGACCACCGGCGCGTGCTCCGGCCGCGCGTAGAAGCGCCCCGGGATGTCGTAGGACTGGTCGTAGGCGCGCACCATCGTGACGAACTCGGAGCCGCGCCGGTGCACGCCGTACTGGAGGAAGTCCCGGTAGTAGGCCTCCGAGTACTCCTGCAGCGTGTGCGTGCCGTCGAAGGCGTCGATCTCGTCGTAGCTCCAGGGCTCGATGCGGATGTAGCTCTCGCCGAAGTCGAGCTTCCAGCCGTCGATGCCCATGTCGAGCACCGTGTCCTGCTGGCGCCGCCACCACGCCACGGCCTCCGGGTGGAAGAAGTCGACGCCCGCGCCGCCGCCCTTCCACCAGGCGTAGTTCCGCCCCTCGTTCACGTAGAAGCCGCAGACCAGCCCCTCGCGGTAGTTCGGCGAGGGCCCGCGGTAGACGTCGCCGCCGTCCTCCGCGTCGAAGGAGCGCACGTTCACCATCTGCGTGACCCAGAGGACGATGCGGATGTCCCGCTCGTGCAGCCAGTCGACCATGCCCTCGAAGTCCGGGTAGCGCTCCGGGTTGGGGACGAAGGTGTTGTACTGGGTCTCCCAGGGCGAATCGATCACGACGGCGCCGACCGGGATGTCGCGCTCGAGGAAGCCGTTGACGAAGGAGCGCGTGTCCTCGCCGTCGGAGATGTCCTTCGAGATCCACGGCTCGAAGGCCCAGCGCGGCGTGTGGCGCGGGGGATCCTCGAGCGCCTCGGCCTCGCCGCCCTCCCAGGTGCACTCCTCGGGCCCGGCGTCGACGCCGCCGTCCGCTTCCCCGCCGTCCGCGCCGCCGCCGTCCGGCCCCGCGTCCATGTCGATCGTCCCGTCGTCGTCGCCGCAGGCGCCGAGCGCCAGCGCGCCGACGAGCATCACCCCGAGCCAGCTCCGCATCGGGCGAAGCCTACTCGCCTCGCCGGCGGCGGACACGCCCCCGCCCTCCGTTTCGAGCGATCGTCACGAACGCCCCGGTCGAAGCGAAGCGCGCGCGCCGCCCGCCTCACTCGATGGCGCGCAGGTCCGCGCGATCCTCGCCGCGCGAGAAGACCGGCGGGCTGCCGATGGGCGCGTCCACCATCACGGTCTGCCCGCCCTCGAAGCGCTCGCCGGTCCACACGTGGAACCACTCGCCCGCCGGCAGGTAGACCTCGCGCGCCGTCTGCCCCTCGTGCACCACCGGCGCCACCAGGAGCGCGTCGCCGATCAGGAACTGGTCGTGCACCTCCCAGGTCGCCCGGTCCTCCGGGAACTCGAGCATCAGGTGCCGCAGGATCGGCGCCGAGCTCGCCTGCGCCTCGTCCGCCAGCTCCCGGAAGAGCGGCGCCAGCGCCACGTGCACCCGCGCGAAGCGCCGGAAGTGCTCCGTCGTCTCCGCGTCGCCCTCCCAGCTCCAGTTGTCGAACTTCATGTTGCCGTCGTGGGTGCGCATGATCGGCGTGAAGGCGCCGAGCTCGGTCCAGCGCAGGAAGAGCTCCTTCGTGCTCGGTCCGCCGCTGAAGCCCGCGATGTCGTGCGTCACGTGCGGCTGCCCGGCGAGGCCGAGCGTGAGCAGCGCCGGCACCACCGTCGGCAGCCCGTCCGTCTCCTCGAAGTCCGCCTCCTGATCGCCGGCCCAGTGGATCTGCCCGGCGCCCTGCACGCCGGTCCAGCCCGAGCGTCCGAAGAAGGCGAAGTCCCCATCCGGCCGCTCCGCCTCGAAGGCCTCGCGCGCCATGCGCTGCCACTCGACGACGAAGCGGTTGTGGTAGGCCCGCGGATCGCTGCCGTCGCTGAGCACCGCGTCGAGGGGCGTCCACTCGGCGAAGTCCTGCATCCAGCCGTCGAAGCCGTACTCGGTGATCATGTTGCGGAGCGCGTCCTGCACGTAGGCGACGGCCTCCGGGTTCGTCAGGTCCGGGTGCGCCGCGACCGCCCCGCCGCCCTCGTCGGCGGGCCGCGTGTTCGGTGCCGTGAAGAGGTAGGGCTCGCCCTCGGCGTCCTGCATCAGCAGCCCCATCTCGGCCATCTCGTCGAAGTGGTTCGGCAGCGCCGGGTCGACGAAGGGGTTCGCGTAGGCGAGGAACTTGTACCCGCGCTCGTGCAGGTCGGCGACCATCGCCGGCAGCTCCGGGTAGAGCTCCTCGTCGTGCTCCCAGCGGTACTCGACGCCGAAGCCGCCGATGTTCGGGCGGATGCCCGTCCAGTCCTGCACCCAGAGGGCGCTGAAGGGGATCTCCGCGGCCTCCACGCGCGCGAGCTCCTCGAGCACGACCTCCCGGCCACCCTGGAAGGCCATCCAGGGCTCGAAGGCCCAGTCCGGGAGCGGCGCCGGGCGGCCGACCTCGTCGCCGAGCTGGCGGATCACGTCGAGGGGCGTCGGCCCGTGGTAGACGGCCCACTCGACCGGCGCGGCGTCGTTGACGACGTCCATCCAGGCGACGCCCGCGTCGAAGAAGTCGTCGACGGCGTCGTCCTCGCCCTCGGCCGGCGCGCAGACGAAGGCGCGCACGCGATGGTCCGTGCGGAAGAGGACGCCGTGGCCGCGGCCGTCGAGCCACCAGGGCATGGCGAAGTAGGTGGTGTGCTCGTCGCCCGTGAGCGCGCGGACCGAACCGTCCCGGCCGATGCCCTGCTCCTGCGTGAAGATGTCGAAGTGCTCGCCGCGCTGCTCGGTGCGGTTGTACATCTCGCCGAAGCCGTGGAAGGAGCCCTCGTCGTCGCAGCGCGCGGGGATGGCGAGGGAGGCGCTCGGCTCGTCGTCGGTGGTCGTGGGCGGCGCGTCGAGGGCGAAGCGGAAGCGCGTGCGCTCGGCTCCGTCCGGGGCGATGTCGAGCGTGCCGCTCAGCGCGCCGTCGGCGGAGGCGTAGGCGATGGCGACCGAGCCCTCGTCGGTGACGGCGGGCGCGCCCGTGGCCTGGAGCGGGACGCGCGTCTCGGCGGCGCGGCGGAAGGTCCAGATGGCCGTCGACTCCATGGCCCGCTCGCGGAAGGTGACGACCGTCGGGCCGGTCTCGGGCGGGATGGCGTAGGTGGTGCGGCCGTCGACCTCGAGGACGACGCCGCCGTCGGCGGAGACGACGACCTCGGCGCCGTTCGAGAGGATGAAGGTCCGGGCGGGGTTGCCGTCGTCGCTGCAGGAGAGGAGCGCGAGGGCGAGGAGGGGAGCGGCCAGGCGCGGAGCGGGGAGCATCGGAGGCGACGATAGCCCGGATGGGGGGGGCGCGCCGCTGAAGGGGGTTCGCAGCTGGCTCGCTGGGCTGCGCTCGCTTCGCTCGCTCGCTCGCTCGGGCTGTCCGCCGTCCGCTTTCCGCGGTCCGTGCGGGCGCTCGACTTCGTGGTCCATGCCGCTTCGCGGAGTGGCCGGGGGGCTGCGCGGGGTCGTGGGCGCTCGCTTCGCTCGCTCGGGCTGTCCGCTGTCCGCTTTCCGCGGTCCGTGCGGGCGCTCGACTTCGCGGTCCATGCCGCTTCGCGGAGTGGCCGGGGGGGGACGGCGCGGGGTTGCTTCGCTCGCTCGGGCTGTCCGCTGTCCGCCTTCCGCGGTCCGTGCGGTTGCTCGACTTCGCGGTCCCATGCCGCTTCGCGGAGTGGGCCGGGGGGCTGCGCGGGGGTGGGGTCGCGGCGCTCGTCGTGCTCGCTCGGCGGGCGTTCGGTGCGCCGTCCCCGGGGTGGCTCGCGGCCTGCCGGTGAGATCGCACACCGGGGGAGGGTCGGGGGGCGGCCCGGGGGGAGTCGGGGCCGGGTGGCTCGGGCCCGCTCCGGCGCGGCCGAACGCCGGATCCACCTTTGCTGTATTGCAGCGAGGGTGTGAGATGCTCGCGACAGCGGGCTCGAGGGGTGGGCGCCCGTCCGATCGCGTGTATCATCGACGACGAGATGGCGAAGGACGAGACGGCCCCGAACCGGGAGGGGGAAGCGACGCTCCCTCCGGTGGGAACGGGCCGCCGTCCGCGCGTCGATCCCACGTCCGACGCGCCCTCCGATCCGGACGACTCCCAGGTGAAGCCCCTCGACGGGCGCCACTCCACCGCGAGCAAGAAGGTCGACCCGCGCGTGCTCGACGAGGTCGGGCTCCCGGCGGCGCCGAGCGGGCCGGTCGATCCGATCGCCGCGGCCTCCCGTGCGAGCCGCCCGCCTCCCGGGCCCGCGCCCAAGTCGCCCGTCGGTCCCTCGGCTCGCCCCCCCGCGCGGCGGAGCGTCCGCCCGAGCGCCGCGCCCCGGCGACCGGGGGAGATCCGACGCCCGGGCGAGATCCCGGGGGCGCGGCGGCCGGGAGAGATCCCGCGCAGCCCCGGCGTGACGAGCGGCACCGGGGAGGAGCAGGCCGACGAGGATCTCTTCCCCGTCGTCCCGCTCGCGGCCGGTGAGCTCGAGGACCACGCCTCCGACCTCCCCGCCCTCGGCCTCTTCGGTCCCTACGAGATCCTCGGGCGCCTCGCGCTCGGCGGCATGGCGGAGATCCTCCTCGCGCGACGCCAGGGCGAGAAGCGCTGCGTCGTGCTCAAGAAGATCCTCGCGCAGTACGCGCGGGACGAGGACTTCGTCGACATGTTCCTCGACGAGGCGCGCATCGGCTCCTCGCTCGACCACCCGAACATCTGCCGCTTCCTCGACTACGGCGACGTCGACGGCCAGCTCTACATCACGATGGAGTGGGTCAACGGCGTGACCCTCGGCCGGGCGATCCGCCGCGCGCGCGACCACGGCGGGCTGCCGCGCTCGGTCGTCTGCGACTGGCTCGGCCGCATGGCCGACGCGCTCCACTACGCGCACACGGCGCGGAACGCCGAGGGCGAGGTGATGGGGCTCGTCCACCGGGACGTCTCGCCGCACAACATCATGGTCGGCTACGACGGCGTGGTGAAGCTGCTCGACTTCGGCATCGCGAAGGCCGAGGTGCAGTCGCACCACACGCAGGCCGGCGTGGTGAAGGGCAAGTTCGCCTACATGGCGCCCGAGCAGTGCCGCGGGCTGAACATCGACTACCGCATCGACATCTTCGCGCTCGGCGTCGTGCTCTACGAGGCGCTGACGGGCAAGAGCCTCTACCGGCGCCGCTCCGAGGCCGAGACGATGCAGGCGATCGTCAACGGGCCCGTGCCCTCGCTCTACGAGCGCCTGCCGGACGCGCCGCGGGAGCTCGAGGCGATCGTGAAGACGGCCCTCGCGAAGGACCCGGGCGGTCGCTTTCCGACGGCGGCCGCCATGCGCGACGTGCTGCGCATGTACGTGAAGCGGAGCGGACACCCGACGGACATCGATCGCTCCGCGGCGCTGATCCAGCACCTCTTCCAGGACGAGCTCGAGCGGGGGCCGAGCGTCGACTCGACGCCCTTCGGGGCCTCCTACAACATCGGCGCGCCGCCGCGCCGGGAGCTCGACGAGGCGTTGCCCCAGCCCCGGCCGACGCTCGCGCCGCCCAAGCGGAGCACGGCCTCGGCGGCGCGCGCCGCGGCGGCCCAGGCGGCGAAGGCGGAGGCCGAGAGGGCCCCGGAGGCCGACGTCGGGGACGGGCCGGACCTCGGCTTCGGCAGTGAGCTCGACGCGATCGGCGCGGCCCTGGACGAAGCCGTCGCGGAGGTGCAGCGCGAGTCCATGCAGCCGCTCGCGCCGACCGCGACGGCGCCGGAGGAGTCGAGCGACCTCGACCTCGACGTGGCCCTCGCGACCGCGGCCGGCGAGCCGGAGGCGAACGAGGACTCGACCCGGATGGCGACCCCGTCGGCCCGTCGGCAGGCGCCCGCACCCGCGCCCGCGCCGCCCGCCGCGCGCGCCACCCCCACCCCCGCGCCCCGCGTCACCCCGGCCCCCGCGGCGGAGATGCCCGCGCCCGCCGCGCCGCGGCGCAAGCGGAGCTGGTGGCTGCCGCTCTTCGCGATCCTGGCGATGGCGGCGGGCTCGGGGCTCGGCCTCTACTTCCTCCAGGCCGCCGAGGCGCGGCAGGCCGTGCCGCAGGAGGCGAGCCTGGTCATCGCCACGGAGCCGGCGGGCGCCACGGTCTCGGTCGGCGGTACGGAGCAGGCCAGCCCGGCCGTCCTCGAGGGCCTCCCGCCGGGCCGCGTGGAGTTCGAGGTGCGCGCGCCCGGCTACCGGACGCAGCGCGGGCACCTCGACCTGGTCGCCGGGGAGAACCGCGTGCTGCGGCTCGTGCTGACGCGCGCGGGGGAGTGAGGGTGGCGCAGGACGAACGCGACCCGGACCCCTTCGCCGCCACCCAGCTCCCCGGCTCCCCGCGCGTCCGGCGGCCCGGAGAGATGCCCGAGGAGCCGGCGGCGCCGAGGTCGGAGGGGGGCCTGCCCACGGCGCGCCGGCCTCCCGCGCCCCGTCCGACCGCGCCCCGTCCGACCGCGCCCCGTCCGACCGCGCCCCGTCCGACCCCGCCCCGCCCGACCCCG
>PABA01000078.1 GCA_002699025.1 Sandaracinus sp.
CGCGGTGGCCATCTCGATCCGGACGGGCATCACGCAGCCTCGGTGATGTCCATCGATCAGGCTGCACCCATCGCCATCGATGAGGCTGCGCGGCAACACAAGGGACCGCTCTCGCCTACATCGACTGGTCCGGGCAGGAGTACGGCATCGCCGCCGCGCTTTCTCAGGACGTCCGGATGATCGAGTTCTACGAGAGCGGCGAGCCGTATCTCGCGCTTGCGAAGACCCTGGGATACGCGCCCTCCCACGCCACCAAGAAGACGCATCCCGGGCTCCGCGACCGATTCAAGATCGTGAGCCTCGCGACGCTCTACGGGATGGGCGTGACCACGCTGGCTCAGCGACTCGACGTCACACCGGCGGTCGCGCGCCACCTGCTCGAGCAGCATCGCGACACTCACAGGCGGTTCTGGCGCTGGTCACAGGCCGCGCTCGACTACGCGGAGCTGTCGGGGGGGATTTCCTCGGTCTTCGGCTGGACGCTCCACGTCGCAGAGAAGACGAAGGCGACGACCATCAGGAACTTCCCCGTGCAGGCAAACGGCGCCGAGATGCTGCGTCTGGCCTGCATCCTGGCGCACGACCGCGGGGTCGCACTCTGCGGAGTCGTCCATGACGCCGTCTTGATCGAGGCTCCGGTACGGGAGCTCGAGGACGCCATCGCCACGATGGTGGCCTGCATGAAGGAGGCGAGCGCCATCGTGCTCGGGGGCTTCGAGCTTCGCGTCGACGTCGAGACGGTGCTCGCGCCCGAACGCTGGCCCGGCGCGGAAGAGCACCGAGTCTGGCGGTTGGTGACCGAGGCCCTGGGCACCGCGGCGTAGGTCTCCTGTGCTCTACGTTGACCAGACCGAGCTGTTCCTAAAGGGGCCCATCGACTGGTCCTGGCTGGCACGTGCGGGCCAGCTCTCGGGACGCGCGCTTCACGTCGCTATCGCCCTGGCGATGCAGTGCGGGCTTGAGCGCGGCCTCTCGTTCAGAATGCGCCGACGGTTCTGCTCGGACCTCGGACTCGAGCGGACCGCAGTGTATCGGGGGCTCAAGAAGCTCGAGCAGGCCGGGCTGGTCCGCGTGCAGCGTCGACGTGGTGCGCGGCCCATCGTGTCGCTGGTTGGCTTTGAGCTGCGGTCGCGGGTCGGGTGAGCGGCGCGGCGCACCAGAACGCTTCGGCGAGGTCGAGGCGTCAGGGGAGTTGGCGTCCCTGACAGGGAGTCGTGGCGCAACCGCCGCGAAGGTCCATGCGGCGCGGAGGTACGGAGCATGTGCGACCCCCGCCGACGAGTATGGTCACCCGATCGGACGGAGCATCTTGCGACCGGGCGTTCTACTGGTGCTCGGGGCCGAGCTCGAGCACCAGTAGGGCGTTGCGCGCCTGCATCAAATCGCGGACCTGTTGTTAGCGCGCACCCCTGCTGAGGGGTTCGGGGCCGAGAAGCCTCGTTCCGCGTTCGCCAGGGAGCAGCCCAGCAATTCATCTGCTCGCTCCGCGTTGCGTGCACGGTCGCAAAGGCTCGCCAGATGACGGGTTTCGCCCAGGCCCTGGACATCGACAGGACGAGGCAGCACTAGCCTTCCCTCGTCAGAGTGTCCCTCCAACCTCAGCATCATCTCCCCCAACGCCTCACGCTCGAGGGACGTTTCGATGCGCTTGATCTGGTACCGCGACCGAACCGTTCGGCCGTCGCTCTCCGTCCGGACTTCCTCCAAGTCGTCCCAAGGCGCTGGGTCGACTTCGATCCGTAGCTCGGTCAGCCCATGCTCTTCGCGCGCTCGGACACGCAGGAGCTCGACACATCGGCTCGCCACGAAGATGTCTGCGTCGCGGTCTCCCGCCTTCGCGATGAGCTTCTTTCGGCCCATGGAAGTGCATCGTCGCACGAACGCGTGACGGGGAGGTCGTGGCTGCGCAGGGGCTCCTACTCTTCGAGGGGCGGGTCGTGATGCCCTCCGCGCTCGAGCGACGCTTCGATCCATGTGCCGGTTCACCGACACCGCGTGCCAGACCTTCTCTTGAATCTTGAGAAGTATTGGTTCACGCTGAGCCCATGATCGCGAAGCCAAAGGCCAGGACGCTCGAGCCCTTCGCCCGCTGGGAGCGGGACATGCTCGAGATCAACGCGGGACGGCGTGGGATCACGCCGCGGCAGATGGAGCGGCTGCTCGCGAAGGAGGCGATCCGGCGGGGCTTCATCGGGTTCGCGCCGGACGCCGCGGCGCCTCGCGAGCTCCGGGAGAAGCTCGCGGAGCATGGGCTGAGGTTCGCGACGTGGGACGACTCGACTCGCTATCCAACGGGCCGGCTCTGCGCCGTGGAGGCGGACGTGCTCGTGGGGGACCACGACGAGCTGGAGCCGGTGCGGGTGACGCAAGAGGGGGTCGTCGCGGAGGTCAAGATGGCGCGCCGGTCTGCGCTGTCGGGGACGGCGTACGCGTCCTTCGGCAATCTGGGCCGGGAGCGGGACGCGCTCGACGCACACCCCGACATCTACCTGCTGGTGGTGATCGACGAGGGACGGGTCTGCGTCATCACGCACGAGGAGGCGCTGAAGGTCTGGGACTTTCTTCAGGCCGGCGGGGAGATCCGGCGCTTCAGCCTCATCAACCGCGGCACGACGCTACGGGCTGCGATCAGCAAAGCCAAGACGGGGCTCGATCTCGCGTTCCCGCGGGTGAGGTTGGCGTGAGCGACGGCTCGGGAGATCGGAGCTCCGGCGGCGTGCGTGTCGTGCGGTGGAACGGTGGCGAGGCGGAGTTCGCGGAGGTTTGCTTCCAGCACCCTCTCTACGGGGACGTGACGCTCGAGGCTCTCGGGTTGCTGCCACCCGGCGCGGAGGAGCCGAGCGCTGGGTGGGAGGACCTGTCGCAGCAGGTGGGGGAGGAGGCCGTGAGGACGCCGCTGGGCTTCGCGTCGCCGGAGCAGGAGCTGTCGCGTCTCATGCGGGAGGTCGTGTCCCGGCTGGACACGCTCCTGGAGCTGGGGAGGACGCGGAGCGCTCCGCGACGATCCGCCAAGCCCCGAAAGAGCCGCCCGGCGGTGGTGGTCGACGAGTTCACGATGGCGCGGGCGCGGCGTCGGCTGGAGGAGATGGGCCTTGGAGGAGACGATGGATCGACGTGAGCGGGGGACGGGCGGCGTCGACGAGGTGCCCGGGCGGGGGTGGCGGGCTCGTCTCCGTCTCCCGAACGGCAAACGCCGGCTGCTCGGCTACTACGACACGCGCGTGGAGGCAGAGGCGATGCTCGCGGCTGCCCGCATCCACCTCGCCGGCACGAAGCATGATCCGAAGCGGAAGCGCGGCTACACGGTGGCGTCGTTCGCCAAGGAGTTCCTCGCGCACGCCGACAGGACGCGCCGGGACGCGAGCGGGATCCGGGCTCGCCTCGAGCGCTACGTGCTCCCTGCGCCGATCGCCCAGCGGCGGCTCACGGACGTGACGCCCTCCCTCTGCCGCCAGTGGCTGCGGGAGCTCACGGAGCGAAGGCACCACCGCACGGACAAGCCGCTCGCGAAGCAGACGCTGCGGAACGCCCGGGGGGCGTTCGTCTCGCTCTTCAATCGGGCGCGAGAGCTGGACCTGGTCTCGCGGAACCCCTTCGACGACGCTCCGCTGCCGAAGGGCGCCGTCTCGCAGGAGACCTCGGACGAAGAGGGCTGGACCTTCCTCTCGCAGCAGGAGATCGCCGCACTCTTCGAGATCGACCTGACCCTCGAGCAGCGCACGGTGCTGGCGCTCGCCATCTACGCTGGGCTCCGGCAGGGGGAGCTTCACGGGCTCCGCTGGGGAGACGTGGAGCTCGAGGGCGAGCGGCCCCAGCTGGTGATTCGCCGCTCCCGGAGCGGGCCGACGAAGGCCGGCAAGGTGGGGCGGGTCCCGCTGCTCCGGCCCGCGGTGGCGGCCCTTCGTCGCTGGTCTCGCGAGGTGGGCGAGGTCACGCCCGAGGCCTTCGTCTTCCCCTCGCCGCGGGGCGGCCACTACGCCCGCGGGCACGACTTCGGGTGGTCGGACCGCAAGCGCCGCCGAAAGGGGGAGCTCGAGGTGTTGCCGGGGCTGAAGAGCCGCGCGGGGATCGAGCGCCCGGTTCGCTTCCACGACCTGCGGCACACGACGGCCTCGCACCTGCTCATGGGGAGCTGGGCGCCGGAGATCGTGGCTCGGCCCTACCGCCTGGAGGAGGTCTGCGAGTTCCTCCGCCATGGCGACATCGCGGTGACCCAGCGGTACGCCCACCTGGCCATCGATTCGCTCCACGCGCTGGCGAGCCCGGGGCCCGAACTGCACCCCAAAGTGCCCGAGTTTGGGGTGCAGTTTGGGGTGCAAAAACGCGAAATCGGCCGAGCGGCCAAAAAGCCGTCGACCGATTCGTCGAATGATTCCGGGGAGTTGTCGGAGCCACCTACCAGACTTGAACTGGTGACCTACGGTTTACGAAACCGTTGCTCTACCAACTGAGCTAAGGTGGCGGGAGCGTTGGGGAAACGGGCGCGGGGGCGTCGTCTCGCCGGCTCGTTTTCAGCCCCGCGGGGGCGGTGTGCCGCCGCGCGGGACGGGTGAGATAGCCTCAGGGGCGGGGGGTGTCAAGGTCGTCGAGGAGGCGCGGCGTCAGCCCTTCCGTTCGGCGACGCGCTCCTCGAGGGCGTCGAGCATCTCGTCGAAGCCCATGCGCAGCGCGTCGCCGTAGAGCCGGTCGACGAGCCCCACCATCAGGCCGCTCATGTCGTCCTCGCTCACGTAGCGCGCCTTGCCGCCCTTCACGGGCTCGACCCGCTGCTCCCGCCGCGCCTTCACCACGCCGAGCGGCTGCCGCACCTCCCAGGCGAAGCGCTGCCCGGGCACGAGCTCGGTGAGCTTCGCCTTCTGCCGCTGCGACCGCCCGGCGAGGCGCACGAGCATGGACACCTTCGCGCCGACCTCGAAGCGGCCCATGGCCACCTCGGGCGTGAAGGGGTTCCACTCGGGGTAGGCGGCGAAGTCGGTCAGCACGGCCCAGACCTCCTCCGGGGAGGCGTCGAGGACCCGCTCGGCTCGGAACAGCATCCCGCGCAGCCTCGCACGCGCCGGGGCCGGGTTCCATGCGCTCGGCGCGCGCGGATCTCCCGGTCCTTCGCGGGGATCCCCCGAGCGGAGCGGCAGCGCGCGCGGAGGACCGCCCGCCCTCTCCGCGAACGCGGCATGGACCGCAGACGCAGGCGACAGCACGGACGGCGGACAGCGGACCGCATCCCGACCGAAGCGAGGGATCCCCCGGTGGTCTCGCGGTGGCCTCGCGACGCCTCGGAAACGCTTCCACTTTCCGTCACGGAGATCCGGTGTCGTCTGATGTAGGATGCGGCGCCCGCATGGCCCGCCCCAAAGCGAAGCTCCGCATCCCGCGCCGCCGCCGCCGCCGGCCGCGCATCCTCGTCTGCACCCCGGAGATCACCGAGCTCCCCGAGGGCATGGGCAACGCGGCCAATTGGATCCGCGCGAAGGGCGGCGGCCTCGGCGACATCTCCGCCGGGCTCATCCGCTACCTCCACGAGGACGACCGCTTCGACCTGCACGTCGTCCTCCCGAAGTACGACCGGCAGATCGTCGGCCTCGGCGGCGTCGGCGATCGCGAGCTCGACGCCATCGGCCCGACCCTCCAGCGCCGCGGCGTGCACCTGGTCCGCGACAGCGCCTTCTCGACCTCCCCGGGCGTCTACTCGGAGACCACGGCCCACCCGCGCGTCCAGCGCGCCGTCGCCTTCCAGCGCTACATCATCAACCAGCTCCTCGACGACATCCGCCCGGACGTCGTCCACTGCAACGACTGGATGACGGGCATCGTCCCGGCGGCCGCCCGGGTCCGCGGCATCCGGAGCCTCTTCACGATCCACAACGTCTTCACGGAGCACTCGACCCCGCACGACCTCGACCGGGGCGGCATCGACGTGCGCCGCTACCTCACGAGCCTCTACTTCGCCGCCTTCCCGGGCGGGAACTTCGAGGACACCTGGCACCGCAACCGCATCGACTTCGCCGCCAGCGCCATCCACTCGGCGGATCTCGTGAACACGGTCAGCCCGGCCTTCCTCGACGAGCTCGTCTCGGGCGTGCACGACGCCTTCGTCCCCGAGAGCCTGATCCACGCGCTCCGGGAGAAGCACGCCCAGGGCGGCGCCCTCGGCATCCTCAACGCGCCGAACGACACGGTGGACCCGCGCCGGGCGCGCTGGGCCGCGCGCTTCGGCCCGGAGGAGGCCATGGCGAAGAAGGCGGTCAACAAGGCGGCCTTCCAGGAGCGCATGGGGCTGGCCATCGATCCAGACGCGCCCCTCTTCCTCTGGCCGAACCGGCTCTACGAGCAGAAGGGCGTCACGCTCCTCCTCGACGTGCTCCAGCGCTCCCTCGCCAAGCACATGCAGGTGGCCATCGTCGCGAACGGCGACGCGAAGACGGAGGAGCGCCTCGGCGTGCTCTCGCTCGGCAGCCAGGGGCGCATCGCGCGTCAGCCCTTCTCGGAGGAGCTGTCGGAGATCGGCAAGGCGGGCGCGGACTTCCTGCTCATGCCCTCGCGCTACGAACCCTGCGGCCTGCCGCAGATGGAGGGGCCGCGCTTCGGCGCGCTGCCGGTCGTGCGCGCGACGGGCGGGCTGAAGGACACGGTCTTCCCGCTCGACGTCGAGGCGCGGACGGGGAACGGCTTCGTCTTCGAGCACTACGAGGCGGACGGCTTCGCCTGGGCGCTGGAGCAGGCGCTGGCCTTCCACGCCAAGCCCTTCGCGGTGCGCGAAGAGACGGTGCGGCGGGTCATGCGCGAGGCCTTCGCGCGGCACACGCTCGAGCGCACCGCCTCGCAGTACGTCGACGTGTACGAGTCCCTGATCGCCAAGGCCCGGCGCTGAGGCGCGCCGACGCCTCCGACGGGCCATCCAACGGGGATTCCTGCGCAGCGACGCGCTGGTTCGCTCGCGTCGCTCAGCAGCCGTCGGGGCGCCGGTAGTCCGGGCCGACGGCGACGCGGAGCGCGCCGGCGCGGACCTGGACCCGGCGGATGGCGCGCTCGTCGAGCTCCCCGTCGAGGCTCCAGGGGAGGTCGCCCTCGACCTCGAGGCGGACCTCGCGCGCCACGTGGCGCTCGACCAGATCGTGGTCGACGACCC
The DNA here is from genome assembly GCA_002699025.1 of Sandaracinus sp. GTDB lineage: Bacteria > Myxococcota_A > Polyangia > Polyangiales > Houyiibacteriaceae > Houyiibacterium > Houyiibacterium oceanicum. The sequence continues at coordinate 7,127 of PABA01000078.1, forward strand.
GGCCGGCCCGGAGCTGGGCGAGCAGTGCGCCGAGCCGGGCGGGGGAGGCGGGCGTCACGGTGATGACGTCGAGCAGGCCGTCCTCGATGTCCGCCGTCGGCGCGATCTGCACGCCGCCCCCGCAGAAGCGCGCGTTGGCGATGGCGATCACCACGGCCTCGCCGCGCGCCGCGGGCTCGCCGTCGACGTGCAGCGCGTAGGGGTAGACATCGTCGCTCGCGGAGATGGCCGCGAGGCCGTAGGCCAGAGCGCCCCAGCGGTCCTTCTGCTCGTCGGTGATCGCCTCGCCCACGGCGCCCGCGAAGCCGCCGTTCGCCACGTTGGCCAGGAGCGCCTCGCTGCCATCGGCGAAGCCGACCTCGAGCAGGTCGAGGGGGACGAGCTCCGGTTCGTCGAGGGCGTCCAGGGCGTCGAGCCCGGCGGGGAGGCCGAGCGTGCGGGCGAAGTCGTTGGCCGTCCCGAGCGGCAGCACGCCGAGGGCCGCGCTCGTCCCGGCCAGCGCCTCGGCGACCTGGCGCACCGTGCCGTCGCCTCCGGCCGCCACCACGAGCTCGCAGCCCGCCGCGGCGAAGCGCTCGGCGAGCTCGGCGGCGTGCGCCCCGCTCTCCGTGCGTTCGATGGCCCAGCCCGGGCGCCCCTCGAGGCGCTCCTCGAGGGCAGACGGATCGGCGCCCCCGGCGTGGGGGTTGAGGAGGATCGCGACGCGCGGCGCGGAGTCGTCGGTCATGGGCGACCTTCATGCCGGGCGTGGCCTCGGCCGTCCAGCGTCGTGTGCGGCGCCCGGCGCCGGAGGGCGCTCAGCTACCGCTCTCCGAGACCTCCACGTCCACGCGGCGGTCGAGGGGCCAGAAGAGCTCCCAGCGGGCGGCCTGCTCACCCATGGAGACGACGCGGAGCTCGGGCTCCTCGACGCCCATGCGCTGCAGGTAGCGCTTCACCGCCGCGGCGCGCTCGCGGGCGAGCTCCTCGTTGTAGCTCTCCGACGCGCGCGGGTCTGCGTGGCCGGTGAGCTGGATGGCGCGGACGTCTTCGCGGGTGACGCACTTGGAGAGGTAGGCGAGGCGCATCTCGGCCTCGGTGGTGAGCTCGGCCGAGTCCGTGCGGAAGTAGACCGACGGGTCGGCGCACTCCTCCTCGAGGCGCTCGAGATCGATCACGACGACGCGCGGGGGAGGCGTCGCGGGGTCGACCTGCACGATGTCCTCGGAGCCGGCCGGCCGGACGCCGGTGGTCACGGCGGCGGGGGCGTCGTCATCGATGCGTTCGTTGACGCCATCGCGCGGCATGTCTTGGAAGCTGTCCACCTCGGCGCGCTCCTCGCTCACCGTGCGGTCGGCGGTCTCGGGCTCGGGCGTGCGCTGATGGGCGCAGCCGGCGAGGGCGAGGAGGAGGCCCGGGAGGACCCAGCGGAGTCGGAGGGAGAAGGTCATGCCCGACGAGCGGTGCAGCCGCCGTTCCGTCTCCGCCCGCGCCCCGGGCTCGAGCGGCGAGGCAGCACGCCCCAGCCCCGTCACTCCGCCGCGTCGGCGCGCAGGCCCTCGCGGAGCATCGAGCGCATGCCCTCGCCCGCCTCCAGCGGGACCTGCCCCTCGACCTGCACGGTCTGCGTCGGGAAGGCGAAGTCGATGTCCTCCTCCTCGAAGCGCCGGTGCACGTGGAGCAGGATCGCCTGCTGCCGCTCCATGAACTCGTCGTACTCCTTCGAGAGCACCCACCAGACGAGCTCGAAGTCGAGCGAGTAGGCCCCGAAGCGGTGGAAGTGGGCCCGGTCGAAGCGCGTGCCCTCGGTGGCCTCGACGGCCTCCCGCAGGATCGCGGGGACCTGGCGCACCTTCTCGTGGGGCGTCCCGTAGACGACGCCGATGCCGGTGACGATGCGCCGCTCCTCCATGCGCTTGTAGTTGCGGATGCGGCTCTTCGCGAGGTCCGAGTTGGCGAAGACGAGCTGCTCGCCGCCGAGGGAGGTCAGCCGCGTCGAGCGCATGCCGATGCGGTCCACGGTGCCCATGAAGTCGTCGACGATGACGAAGTCGCCGAGGTCGAAGGGGCGATCGAAGTAGAGCGAGAGCGAGGAGAAGAGGTCCCCGAGGACGTTCTGGACGGCGAGGGCGGCGGCGACACCGCCGATGCCGAGGCCGGCGATGAGGCCGCTGATCTCGACCCCGAGGTTCGCCAGGACGAGCAGGAGCACGGTCGCCCAGATGGCGAGGCGGAAGAGGAAGGAGACGGCGGCGGCCATGGTCTGGCGTTCGTGCCGCGGCCCCTCGTCGCCCTCGGCGCGCGCGCCGGCCCAGCGCTCGACGGCGCGGCGCACGAAGCCGTGGCCCCAGCGCCCGACCTGGAAGAGCGCGACGACGACGACCGCGCCCCGGAGCCAGGGCGCGACCTTCTCGGGGACGTCGAGGAAGCGCGAGCCGGTCCAGGCGCCGATGGCGAGGTAGAAGAGCCAGCCCGTGTCCTGGAGCGTCTCGACGAGCGCGTCGGCGTACTCGAAGCGCGCGCGCTCCACGAGCGGCTCGATGCGGCGCTCGAGGAGCGTGCGGGCGAGGCGGAGCGCGAGGGCGACGGCGAGGGCGACGCCGAGCGCGACGAGCCAGTCGCGAAGGGGGCTCGGGCCGAGCTTCCAGTCGAGGAAGGTGAGGTCCAGGATCGCGAGGACGGTCATGGGAGCGGGTCGCGTGCAGGACGCACGCCGCCCGCACGCGGTCGCATGCGGGCGGCGGTCGGTGGGGCATCCCGCCCCGGGTGCGGCGAGCGGCGGTGGCTCGGCGGGAGCTCGGCGGTGACGCGAGGGGGCTTCGCGGCGGCTCAGCGGTCGTCCTGGTCTTCCTGGCCGCCGGGCGTGAAGGTGAGGAAGAGGGCGCGCTGGACGTCGCCCCCGCGATCGACGAGGACCTGCCGACCGGGCATGGGCACGGAGCGGACGCGGAGGTCCACCTCGGCGCCGGCGACGTTCTCGTCGGCGATCTCGAGGTCGCGGTGGGTACGGCGCCCGTCGCCGCTGGCGATCTCGTTCTCGAAGCGTGCGTTCGGGTCCGGGTGCTCGGGCGCGGCGGGCTCGGAGAAGCCGAGGTCCATGTCGGTCGGGACGGGCTCGCCTTCGGCGTAGCGCTCGACCTGGACGCCGCCGCAGGCGAGAGCGGCGAGCGCGGGAGCGAGGAGGAGGGGGCGGATCATGTCGCCCCGAAGCGATGCATGCGCCGTTCCGCCCGTCGCCCTCTCGTCGGACATCCCGTGCGTCGGGCGCTCCCGCGGCGCCGCCGTCGACGTCGTCACGCGCGAGACCTTCCCCGGTTCGCGCCGATTCACGCTCAGGCGCTCAGAAGGTGACGCCGACCTGGAAGCCGAAGGGCCAGCCGGCCTTCAGCGTCAGCGCGTTCCGCTCCGTGAAGTGGTAGCGCGCGCCGAAGGCGACGATGGCGTCCGCGAAGACGCGGCGCCCGCCCACGTCGCCGTCCCCCCGGTAGTACTCGTACTCGTCGGTGAGGAAGAACATGGCGAAGCCGAGCTCCGGGAAGATGCTCCAGTCGCTGCGCTCGAAGTAGAGGTTCCACTGCACGGAGACCTGCGGCGCGAAGGCGACGCCGTCGCGATCCGCGTCGCGGTCCCAGTCGTCGAGGAAGAGCAGGTCGAAGCCGGGCACGATGGCGAGCTCGTCCTGCATGGGCGCGCTCGCGGGGAGGAACCCGTCCGGGACGATGGGGATCTCGATGTCGAAGCCGACCCCGAGGAAGTCGTAGCTGAAGTCCGCGTGCACCTCGGGACGCACGCCCTGGATGCGGGCCGCGTCCTGGGCGGCGGCGGGGGCGGCGGTCGTGGCGCCGAGGGCGAGGGTCGCGGCGGCGAGGAGGGAGAAGCGCTTCGGAGTCATGGTTCCTTTCGGCGTGCCCGTTCGCGGGAGAGGAGCCGCAAGCGCCGTGCCTCGAACGTTTCGCCGGGCGCTCACGACCCAGCGGGGCGACGCGCCCCGGTGCGGTCCTCTCCGCCGCGATGCCTGGGGTCGCCCTCCGACTCGCGCCAGCCCCGTCAGGCGGCGGCGGGCGCGTCGTCGCCCCCGCTCTCGTCGCCCCCGCTCTCGTCGCCCCCGCTCTCGTCGCCCCCGCTCTCGTCGCCCCCGCTCTCGTCGCCCCCGCTCTCGTC
>PABA01000079.1 GCA_002699025.1 Sandaracinus sp.
TCGAGGCGCGGGGCACAGGGGGCACTCTCGGAGGGCGGGCTACTCGAGCCGGCTGGAACGCCCAGCCGACGTGTTCACGGTACAGGGCACGGGCACGGGTTCAGCCCTCAGAAGCCGAAGCTGAGGCCGGCCGTGATGTCGATCCCGAACATGAAGGTCGGGAAGAGCAGGTGGATCTCCGGCGTCGCGTAGAAGCCGACGTTCTCCGTGAACCAGTAGCCGAAGGTGCCGCCGAGCTGGACGCCGTTGAGGCCGCTGATGATGTACGGCTCCTTCTGCCCCTCGAGCTGCGGAGGCTGGAGCTGGATCTGGCCGAAGCTCGTGCCGAGGAAGACCGACGCGCGCGCCCCCGTGTCCTGGGGGACGATCACGTTCACGCCCGCCCGGAGGCCGAGCAGGATGCTCGAGAGCGAGCCCTCGCCGGCGCCGAACTGGTAACGGAAGGTGCCGCCGAGCAGGAAGCGCGGGCCGAGGTTCACGTTGAAGCCGAGGCGCAGCGCGTAGGTCGGGACGAAGCCCGGCTGGTTCAGCTGGACGCAATAGCCCTCGGTGAGGTCGCAGTCCTCGGCGCCGGCCGGGATGTAGGCGCCGTACTGGAGCTCGCCTTCCATGCCTTCGGGCGGCGCCGAGTCGGCCTCGCTCCCCGCGGAGGCGTAGCCGAGGCCGAAGGTGAAGCCGACGTCGAAGGTGACGATGCGCGCGAGGCCGTCGAAGAGGCCGTCCCCGTCCTCGCCCCCACCGCCGCCGCCCTCTTCGGCGACGCAGAAGTTGTCGTCGCAGCTCAGACCGGCGCGGCAGTCGCGCGTCTCCATGCAGGTGTCGCCGAGGCCGGCGTTGCCGCGCCCGGACTCGCAGCCGGGCATGCCGGGCGGGCACTCGCTCTCGGTGCACTGCTGGGGCGGCGCCTGACCCGGCAGGGCGGGCGGCGGCTGCGTGCGGTCGGTGACGATGGGCACGGAGAAGGGCTCCTCCGCGCTCCCGGCGAAGCCCATGGGCGCGCCGTCCCGATCGAAAGCGACGATGTAGTACTGGACGCGCGGCGCCATCACCTCGGCGCAGGGGATCTCCACGCCGTAGCCGCCGCTCAGGCGCTGCATCTCCATGCGGCGGAAGTCCCGCATGCCCGTCGCCTTGTAGTAGACGTAGATGTTGCCGATGGGCGCGTCGTCCGGCGCCTCGACGAAGATCGGCAGGGCCGTGTTGGTCAGCTGCTCGTCCCAGGGGCGGTGCGGGATGGTACCCGGGCCGGCCGAGGGCGGGGGCTCGACGGTGCCGCCGCCACCACCGCCACCGCCACCGCCACCGCCGCCTCCGCCACCGCCGCCTCCGCCACCACCACCGCCGGTGCCGACGCGGCTCTGGGCCAGACGGAAGACGGCCTGGATGTCGGGCGTGCTCGTCAGCGGGTCGAGCTGCACGCTGCCGTCGATCTGGAGCGCCTGCATGAAGTACTGCAGCCCCTGCCCGTTGTCGCTGAAGCCGCCGATCGCGACCACGCCGAGGTTCAGGTAGGTGCGAGCGAGCGGTGAGCCGCTCACGCTCCCGCTCTGGGCCGCCTGGAGCGCCTCCTGGAGCGTGGCCATGGCCTGCTCGATCTCCAGGTTGTTGTACTGCTCCATGCCCTGACGGTTGAGCTCGAGCACGCGCCGGAGCTGCGCCTCCGCCGGGGCGGACGCGAGCAGGGCGACGAGGAGGGCCGCGAGCCCCGCGAGGCCCCGGACGAGAGGCCGCCTGGCCCCACGGGGCCGCGGCGCGACGTCGACGGGTCCAGAGGAAGGCTGCGCGGGCTGCCGGATCATCGTGTGCTCCCCATATCCACAAGCGTGCGCCGGCCCGGACGAGGGCCCGCGCGACGGCGATTCATAGCAGGGACGCGAGGATTTTGCTCGGATTCTGCGGTGTCCGGCCCGCGGCTCGCCGTGAGCGCGGCTCACCCGAACCTCGGGCCCCCGGCAGGCAGGCATCCCGGGCCGCGGAAGGAGAACGACGCCATGAGCTGGCTCTCCGCCGTCGGCAGCTCGAGGAGGTCCAGCTCGAGCCGCGGCCGGGCCGGGAGCTCGAAGGCCCTCAGGGCCCACTCGATCACGTCCTGGGCATGCTCCTCGGCGAGCCGCTGCGCGGTGGCCGGCCTGCGGACGGTGAACATCCAGCGATAGCCGGGCTGGACGACCCGGACGGCGTGGAGCGACGCCTTCCTGCGCTCCCGATGGACCGCGAGGGTGTAGAGGATGGCCTGCTGCAGGTCCGGCCCCTGCCAGCAGCGCTCCGGGAGGTCGAGGGTCGCGACGGCGAGGTGCGTGCGGCATCCGCTCCAGCGGGGTGGGGCCCGGCGGGGGGCGCGCCTCTTCGGGTTCTTCGGCGGGCGCTTCTTCGAGGTTCGACGGCTCATGCCCCGAAGCAGAGCAGGCCGCGTGCCCGCCCGGTTTTCCCGAGCTTTCTCGCCATTCGGGGTGGCGGCCGCCGGCGGCCCGCCACCGGATCCGCCACCCCCGTTCAGGGGATGGCGGCCTGTTGCTCGGCTCGGTAGCGCCGCGCAGCCTCGTCCGTCCGCACGAACTCCACGCGCCGGTTCGCCGCCCGGCCGGCGCGCGTCCGGTTCGACTCGAGCGGCCGCGTCTCACCGTAGCCGCGGGCCACGAGGCGCGAGGACTCGATGCCCTGGCCGACCAGGTAATCCCGCACGGCGTTGGCCCGCCGGTCGGAGAGCCGCATGTTGTGCCGATCGCTCCCGCGACTGTCCGTGTGGCCCTGCACCTCGAGGGTGATCTCGGGGTAGTCCCGCAGCACCTGCGCCACCGTGTTCAGGAGGCCGTAGCTGTCCGGGAGGATGCGCGCCCGGTCGGTCGCGAAGTGGACCTTCTGGGTGATCCGGATGTGCGTCTCCGTGACCTGCACGTTCTGGTACACGCGCGGGCAGCCGGGCCCGGCCGACGCCGACTCCCCCTCCCCCGGATCCGCCGGGCCCGGCTCGTCGGGGCAGCGGTCCTGCGTGTCCTCGAGCGGGTCGCCGTCGTTGTTCGGGTCCGGGCAGCCGTCCTCGTCCTGCCAGCCGTCGCGATCCTCGGGCTCGATGACGCAGCGGTCGTCCACGTCGGGGACGCCGTCGAGATCGTCGTCCGGGTCCGGGCAGCCGTCGCCGTCGTAGCGCCCGTCCGCGTCCTCGGGCTCGACCGGGCAGAGGTCGCGGTCGTCGGGGATACCGTCGCCGTCCGTGTCCTGGTCCTCGGGGCAGCCGTCCCCGTCCTCGACGGCGTCGAAGTCCTCCGGCTCGTCCGGGCACTCGTCGTCCGGATCGAGCAGCCCGTCCCCATCGCGATCGCCCGGCTGGGGCTCGGGCGCCGGCTCCGGGCGTCGCTCGACGACGATGTCGCGGGGGGCGCAGCGGGCCGCGGGGCTCAGGCGGAAGGCGGCCTGCACGTTCGGCTCGGCCACGACCACGTGCTCTTCGGCGCGCGAGGGGTCGCCCTGCTCGAGCTCCTCCTCGGCGAAGTGGAGGTGGGCCTGCGCCGTCGCCAGCTCGCGCGGCGCGCACTGATAGGCACCGTTGCGCTCCGCCTGCTCGAGCACGTCGCGGAGGCCCGCGATGCGCCCCTCGAGGGACGAGGCCGCCTGGCAGCCGGCCAGGAGGACGAGCGCCGCGAGCGCTCCACCGAACCACGCGCGCACGCTCAACGCCCCATCTCGCGGAGGCGCCGCCGCGCCAGGTCCCGCGCCTTCACGCCGTACTCCTCGGCCACACCCGCGTGCCGGATCGCGTCCTGGTAGGAGGCCTCGGCGGCCTCCTCGCGCGCCTTCTTCAGGTGCTCCGCGGCGTAGTGGTACTCGTAGGGCGCGTGCTCGGCGGCGCCCGCCTCCTCCGCCTGCTCGACGACGCGCGAGGCCGGGAGCACGTGCACCGTGTAGATCGTCGGGCCGCAACCGGCGAAGAGCGTCCAGAGGAGCACGGCGAGCCAGCGGGGCAGGCGGGTGCGCGAGCGGGGATGCGGCTGGGGATGCGGCTGGGCGGCGGCCATGGTGCGAGCCGAAGGCGCAAAGCCCCGAGGCTCCGCGCGATCTCCCGAAAGGGCTATCAAGACGGGCCTTTGGCCGTCAACGGAGCGGCGCTCGTCAGGCACCGCGCCTCCCGCTGAGGTGGAGGCGCCAGACGAGGAAGACGATCCCCAGGAGGAGCACCGCGCCCATGACGATCCCGCCCTGCAGCAGGGGGCCGCCGCCGTAGGCTTCGAGGCCGAAGCCGCCCTCGTACTGGGCGAAGGTGCCCACGACGCCGAGCCGATCGCGCGCGACCACCACCACGGCGCCCGCAGCGAGGACGGCCAGGCCCACCAGGATGCCGCCGAGCGTCTCCCGCTGGCCGCGCACCATGCTGGCGCCGACGGCGAAGCCGAGCGCGCCGATCGTGCCGAGAACGAGGAAGCCGAGGAGCGCGAGCGCCGAGGGGATCCCGTGGACGTCCAGCGTGTAGAGGAGGAACCAGTCGCCGTGGAAGAGGTAGAAGTAGACGCCCACGGGGACCGGCACGAGCATCGTGAAGACCGCGAACGCCGCGAAGCTGCGGGTGAGGAGCGGCGGCCGCGGGCTCACCCGCAGCTCGACACGCGCAGCGAGCGCTGCCGCGATGCCGGTGGCGAACACCAGGCAGATGAGGGTGGGGAGAGGCACCGTGAGCGGCGATCATAGTCGCCGAGCCGCCGCCACTCCAGCACGTCTTCCGCTCGCTGGCGCGCACGACTGCGCCGCGCTCCTCCCTGCGCGGCTTGCCAGCGCCTCGCCGTGGCCGGCGAGAGCTCGGCCTCGCTTTGCTGGGCTGCGGTGCTCGGGCTCCGCCGACCTGCTCCGCGGCGCCTCTAAGCTGGGAGGTCGGCTCGAGCCGGCAGCTCAGGCTCGCGGCTCGGGCTCGCGGCTCGGGCTCAGGCTCGGCTCGGGCTTCCCGCTCGGGCTCGGGCTCGGGCTCGCGGCTCGGGCTTCCCGCTTCGGCTCCAGCTCGCAGCTCGGGCCTCCCGCTCGGGCTCGTGCTCGCAGCTCGGGCTTCCCGCTTCGGCTCCAGCTCGCAGCTCGGGCTTCCCGCTCGGGCTGAGCTCGCAGCCAGGCTCTCGGCTCCTCCGCCCGGCCCCACCACCGCTCCTCAGCGGAGGTCGACGGGATCCGCTCGGTGGGCCTGGGTCCAGCTCGCGCTCGTGAGCACGTCGGGGTTCACGGCGGCGTCGAGCTCCCGGCCGGTGATCGACCCGTGGCAGGTGCCGCAGAGGCCGTTGAAGAAGCGGCGGGGGAAGGACTGGTTGTTGTCCTCGCCCGGGTAGAACTGGAGCTGCTCGCGCTGCCGCACCTCGCCGGTGAAGAGGGGGTGCTCCTCGAACATCAGCGCGCCGCCCCCGCCGTCGGTCGGCTGCAGCAGGATCGGCGCGCCACCGGGGATGATCACCCGCACGGATCCGTCGGCGAAGGTCGGCGCGAAGCCGAGGTCGCGGTAGTCCACGAAGACCTCACCGAAGGAGTCGCTGACCACGTTCCCGGCCACGTCGGCGAAGCTCGTGGCTCCGGCGGGCGGCGGCTGCGCCTCGAGCACGCGCATGCCGCCGACTCGCGGATCGATGTCCCGGTCGGTCCGGATGTTCTCGAAGAGCAGGCTCCCGAGCATGGGCAGGTCGAGGACGTGCACCTCGGCCGCGCTCTCGCCCTCGACGATCCGCGTGTTGCCGTTGGCCTCGTCCGGGCGCGACTCGAAGACCTCGAACACGGGCCGCGAGTACACGGCGACGGGCTCCACGTTCACGAGCCCCGCCTCGCCACCGAGCACGCGCACCTCCTGGGTCAGCGGGTCGAGCTCGCAGAGCTCCCAGGCGTAGGGCCCGGCGCCCATGTCCATGGCCCCCGGATCGCACGCCACGAGCAGACGCCCGGTCGGGAGCGGCGCCGGCGAGCGGAACACGCCGCTCGTGGTCGAGCCCCCGGGCACGGAGGGGATGCCCCCGAAGGCCCCGGGCACGGGCACGTTCATCGAGTGGATGTAGTCCCGATCCCCCGCCGGCCGGTCCGACTGGTCGGGCCCGATCGAGCGGTTCACGACCACGATCGTGCCCTCGCCCTCGTTCGGCGTGAGCGAGCTCGCCACGAAGGCCAGGTTCCGGTTCGGCAGCTCGACGACCTCGGTCGCCGCGCGGAAGCCGACGCTCTCGCGCTGGGCGAAGAGCGGGTGGTAGTCGCCGCCGTCGAGGTTCTGGCGCCGGAGCGCGAGCATGTGGAACTCGGGCTCGCGCTTCTCGGTGGTGAAGATGAGCCGCCCGTCGCCCATGAAGCTCGGCGAGAGCTCCTGGTTGAGGAGGAAGGTCATCTGCCGCACCCCGCCCTCCTCGCGGATGAAGAGGTTCGCGTTCGGCTGCATGGCCGCGGGCGTGCGCGTCGGCCCGCGGTACTCGACCATCCCGTCGACGTTGCCGCGCGTGCTCGCGAAGACGAGGCGCCCGTCCGGCGCCCAGGCCGGATCGAAGTCGTGCACGAGGATGCCGTTCTCCTCGTCCATGCCGTAGGCGATGTCCGGGACCGGCTCGCAGCCCGTGCCGTCCGTGCCCATCCAGTAGAGCCGAAGCGGCTCGGCCGCGCTCGAGCGCGCCGCGAAGGCCAGCCGCTGGCCGTCCCAGCTCACCGCCGGGTTCCGCACGTCGACGTCCCCGCCGAGCCCGCACGCCGCGAGGAGGCTCGTCGAGCTGCCGAAGTCCACGTCGACGCTGCCGTCGGCGTTCGCCGTCACGGGCGCCTGCCGGAGATCGGCGCCGCCGCGGAACGTGTCGAAGTCGCGCACGTCGCCCACGCCGCTCGGGCGCGCGACCCAGACGATCGAGTCGACGACCGAGTCCTCGGGCAGCACGTCGCCCTCGAGGATGGCCTGCTCACGCTCGATCTCGTGCCAGCGTGCGAGCACGCAGTAGGCGGGGATCTCGTTGAGGTCGCCGTCGTCCGCGTCGACCCCATCGCAGAGCGCGGCGTTCGCCGGGTTCAGGGAGCCGCCGCCGCTGAAGTCCTCGAAGAGCGAGCCGCCGCGGTGCGGGATGCCCGCGCCGCCCTCGACGTCGAGCGGCGGGTAGAGGTTCTTCGCGATGATGCGGCTGTCGTTCGGATCCGGGGACTCGACCGCGAGCTGCAGGAGCGAGGCCTCGTAGTTCCGATGGGTCGCGATGCGCGAGAACACGCCCTGGGCGCCGCCCTGCAGGCGCAGGTCGTGGAACATGGACGGCGAGTGGCAGTTGAGGAACATGCAGCCCTTGCGCACGAGCACCGGCTGCACCCGGTTCGCGAAGTAGCGCAGCCCCGGATCCGGATCGTCGTCGACGAGGAGCTCGGGGCGCCGGTCGGCGATGTCCTGGGCCCAGTCGCGGAGCGTCACGTAGCGGGGGTCCTCCGTGTTCGCGAGGACGTTGCCGCCCTCGTGGTAGACGCCGCCGCTGAGCATGGAGAGGGGCCGGCGGAGGAGGCCCGAGGTGGAGACCGGCGTCGTCACGTGGCTGAGCGTCGTGAAGTAGTTCCAGCGCATCTCCTCGTCGGTCTCGCCGCAGGTGAGGTAGAGGTCCGCGAAGCTGTTGCCGTGACAGCGCGAGCCCGCGCAGCTCTCCTGGAGCACCGGCATCACCTCCTCGCGGAAGCGCCGGAAGGAGTCCGCGTCCTCGGGCGCCACGCTCGGGTCGAAGCCCGCCCCGTGGCCCACGCCGCGCACGCACTCGCCGAGGTTGCCCTGGAGCGTCTCGTCCGGAGCGCCGGTGCGCGCTGCGCCCTCCTCGATCCAGCGCTTCAGCTCGGCGTAGCCGCGCGAGTCCGTGCGGATGAGCGTGCCCGCGGCGTGGCGGATGTCGGTCTCGATTCGCGCGAAGCGCTCGCCGGTGATGGGGTCCGGATCCCAGGTCTCGACCGTGACCTCGACGTCCTCGCCGCCCTTCAGGAGCAGGTTGCCCACGGTGTAGGGGCCGTAGGGCGCGAGCACGTCCCGGCGCCGCATGAGCGCGTCGTAGCTCGAGAGATCGAGGTTGCCGGTCGCGGCGCCGTCCACGTCGACGTGGCAGCCGTTCGTCTGCTGGGCGCAGCCGAAGTCGAGCACCGGCTGGATGCGCTCCTGGAAGTAGGAGCCGCCCGGCGGGGGCTGCTCCTCGCAGCCGCTCGCGACGCCGAGGGCGCAGAGCAGGAGCAAGGGGGCCCAGGAGCGACGCGCCGGGGCACGGCTTCGACTCGCGCGGAGTTCGTTCTCTCGCATTCTTCCCATCCAGCGGGGGGCGGCCCCGCGAACCAGATTCTACCCGAGACGGCTAGGGTCGGGGGCCGTGCGAGGCGAAACCCGGACGGTTCCCCATGCCGCGTCGAACGCACCCTTCGGGCTGAGCCGAACGAGCGGTGGTGAGGCGGCGGAGTGGGGGCTCCGGGCGGCGCGACCCCGGGCGAGGCCGCGCCACAGACCCCCGGAACGCGGAAGAGGCCCCGACGCACCATGCGCCGAGGCCCCTCCCTACCGATGATCGTGTCGGCGGTGCACGCTCACATCAGGAGGGCGACCTCGAGGGCGTCGAGCACGAGGCTCTCCGTCTCCGTGGTCATGGCCTCCCGCAGAGCGCCGCGGGCGTCCGCCCCACCGATATGACCGAGGGCCCAGGCCGCGGCCTGGCGCACCCGGAGGCTCTCGTCGCCCCGAAGGAGGGCAGCGAGGGCCGGCACGGACTCGGCGAGCCGCATCTGACCGACGATCCGAGCGGCGCGCATGCGCACCATCGTGTCGTCGTCGCCGAGGGCGCCGAGCAGGGCGTCGTGCTCACGGAAGAAGTTCACCTTGAGCACCTGGTCGATGGCGGCCCGGCGGACCTCCACGTTCGTGTCCGCCAGCGCCTGCCCGAGGACGGCGTTGCCGCCCGGGTGGTTCAGCCGGCCGAGGGCGCGAACGACGGCCTCGCGGACGACGCTCTCCCCCTCGCGGTCGAAGGCGTCGGTGAGCGGCTCGAGCCCGTTCGGGTCGAGGAACTCACCGATGGCCCGCGCCGCCCGCGCCCGGCGGACCGGGCTCGAGTCGGACTCGAGGGCGGTGACCATGCGGTTCATGATCGCGGGGATGGCGAAGGGACGATGCCGCAGCCACCAGGCCGAGATCCGCCGCACCTCCGGGTCCTCGCTCTCGAGCAGGTTGCGCTCGAGCAGCGGGACGCAGGCGTGGCACTCGACCCGCTCGCCGTACTCGAGGAGCGCGATGAGCCCCTCGGTCGACGCGGTCTGGATACCGTTCATCATCTCTTCGCGCGTCGGGGCCTGCGCCCCGGGCGAGAGCTCGCCGCGCTCCCGGTCGTGGACCACGACCTCGGTCGGCTCGCCATCTTCCTGAGCGCTCGCCAGGGTCGGCACCGCGAGGGCGGCGACCAGGCTGAGGAGCACCCAACGAGACATGGTGTTCTTGCTGTTCATGACGTGTCTCCTCTTCGGCTCTCAGTCGTACTCGCGGGCGCCCCAGGCGTCCGCGCCTTCGACGTTGCGACGGGACCAGTACTGACCACCGAGGTCGGCCATCTGAATGAGCATCAGACGCTCCTCGCGGGTCAGGTCGACGCCGACGTCCTCGGGGTGGCTGCCACCCTCCCAGGCCCAGTCGCCGTCGTCGGTCTCGCTGTTGATGTTCAGCACCTCGATGAGGCGCGACGTGCGGGCCAGGCCCGGGGTGACCCACTCCGGCGGCGTGTCGCCGGTCGCGACCGAGTCGCCCATCATCGCCGACGGGTAGAGCAGCGTGACGTACGAGGCCGGATACGTGTGCGTGTCCATCTCGTAGTAGACCTCGAGCGGCTCGTCCGTGAGCAGGAGATAGGGGATCTCGTACTCGAGCATCTCGCCGTCGTCGGTGGTCGTCGTGACGGTGTAGAAGCGGCCCGCGAAGGGGTCGTCCGCGCCGCCGTCGTGGCAGCTCACGCAGTTCTCATCGAAGATGTCCTGCAGGTTCGGGCCGCTCGCGGCGCCGTACCAGGGCAGCTCGGTGCGATCGGGGATGGCCGCGTTGAAGTCCTGCGGGCCGGCCTGCTGGGCGAGGGTCGTCGGACCCATGCGCGGCAGGACCTGACCGGTGCGGTCCTCGTGGCAGCCACCGCAGCGACGCTCCTCACCGGGCATGGCCTGGATCCAGAGCATCTGGTTGCGGATGGCCATGCCGTAGCGGTCGAGCGCCTGCAGGTGGTAGGGCAGGCGACCGGGCACGGCGGCCTCCCAGGAGCCGTCGTCGTAGACCTCGGCCTCACCGACGATGGCGGCGCCCTCGTGCATGGTCAGGCCGAACTCGCGGACCGGGCCGATCTCCGAGGAGAAGCCCTCGATGATGCGGACGCGCGTCGTCTGGTCGAGCGCCTCGTCGAGCGAGGTGCCGTCGAACTGGCCGCCGCGCACACGCTCGTTCAGGCCGGTGACGGTGACGTCGACCGAACCCAGGATGGCGGGCTCGCTCTCGTCCGGCGTCGGGCCGACGAAGCCCCGGCGAACCGGCGGGATGTCGCGCGGCCGGACCGGGATGGCGTAGGTGTCCCAAAAGCTCGGGTCGTCGTAGACGAGGGTGCGGCGGCGCGTCTCCGGGTCCCAGAGGTAGATGCCGAAGTTCGGCGCCGTCTCCGCGAGCTCGTTGCGCTCGTTCACGTCTCCGTCGGCCCAGGCGACCAGGAACTGGCCGTCGTTCAGCGGGAAGGGCCGGCGGTAGCGGCCGACGCCGCTCGGGGGGCTCGCCTCGCCGGTCGGGACCTGCGGGGTGAGCACGTCGAAGCGGGCGTTCTGCTCGTCGATGAGCACGCCGTCGACGCCGCCTTCGGCGCGCGCGTCCAGGTGGACGAGGGCGCCCGCCTGGATGGTGCCGCGGCGGCTGGTGACGACGCCGATGAACTGGCCCGGGTCGATCTCCTGGAACTGCACGAGGCTGTTGCCCGGCTTACCGCCCGTGCCGGCGAGGCCGACCATCTGCGTGCAGTCCGGGTTCATGGCCATCAGCTTGACGTCGTTGAGCGGGCCGAGGTGCTCCCAGCGCGAGAAGCCCACGCGGCCGTCGCTCATCAGGAACGGGTCGGCGGAGTGCGAGAGGTTCTGCGCGCAGAGGCGCCGGTCGGCGTCGCCCGCGTCCACGCTGATGGTGGCGAGCTGGGTGACCACGCGGCTGTGGTTGTACTCGTCCGCGCGGGTGCCCATCTCGGTGAAGGGCTGGTTGGTCACGAAGGCGATGCGGTCGCCCGGGACGAAGATGGGCTTGACGTCGTGCCAGTCACCGAAGGTGAGCTGGCGAACGCCCGAGCCATCCACGTTCGCGACGTAGACGTGGTAGTGGCGGCTGTCGGCCGTGCGCATCGAGAACACCACCTGCGTGGCGTCGAAGCTCAGGTCCATGCCGTTGATGTCGACGCCCTCGAACTCCTCCGTGAGGTTGGTGAGGGTGCCGTCCGGCGTGGGCGGCGAGAGCACGTAGAGCCCGCCTCCGGGCTCGTAGCGCAGGTAGTCGATCGTCTGGCCGTTGCCACCCGTGACGTTGTGGCCGCCTCCCTCCGTGATGAACGCTCTCTTCACGAAGACGACGGCTTGGACGCCGGGTAGAACGCTGTCGTCGGGGTCGCCCCCCGAGCACGCCAGGAGCAACGTCGCCAGGGCGACGCTCATCCAGGTTCTGTTCATGGTTGCCTCCTCGGTCATCGGCGCTCCGAACATGTGCAAAACTCGATCCCAGCTAAAAGCCCAATGATTTCCATGGGAGGTCTCTCGGCGGGTTGGGGGTCTGCACCCCCAAAGGGCTCTCCATGGGGGTCCGCGCCCCCGGAGTTTCCCCCGCCGAAACAGGGGTGAACGGGCCTCTCGCCGCTCCGTATGAGCGACCCCTCGGCGGGCAGTACCCCTCGCGCGTGCGCGGTGCTAGGAAAGGAGCGATGCGTACGCTCTCCCGCTGGCTGACCGGCCTCGCCGCCGGCGCCCTCGCCTGGGGCGTGGCGGCCCCCGCCCAGGCCGACATCCTCGGCGACATCGCCGGCGACTTCGAATCCGCCCTGAGCAGCGGCAGCTACGCCTGGGCGCTCCTCTTGATCTTCGGCGCGGGCCTCGCCACGGCCCTGACGCCCTGCGTCTATCCGATGATCGCCATCACCGTGTCGATCTTCGGCGCGCGCCAGGCGAAGTCGAAGGCCGAGGGCGCCCTGCTCTCCTTCAGCTTCGTGCTCGGCATCGCCGCGCTCTTCACGCCGCTCGGCATCATCAGCGCGCTGACCGGGAGCGCCATGGGCAGCGCGCTGGCGAACCCCTGGGTCCTCGCCGTGCTGGCCATCCTCTTCCTCGCGATGGCCCTGAGCATGTTCGGCGCCTGGGACATGAACCTCCCGCCCGCGCTCCAGAACAAGCTCGCCCAGGTGGGGGGCGCCGGCTACAAGGGCGCCTTCGGCGTGGGCTTCGTGAACGGGCTCATCGCCGCGCCCTGCACGGGCCCGGTCCTGACGGTGCTGCTGACCTACGTCGGCACGACCCAGTCGGTGGCCTTCGGCGCGCTCAGCCTCTTCGTCTACTCGCTGGGCCTGGGGGTGCTCTTCTTCGTCGTCGGCACCTTCGCGGTGAGCCTTCCGAAGTCGGGCAAGTGGCTCGACCACGTGAAGAGCTTCTTCGGCGTGGTGATGCTCGTGCTCGCCTTCTACTACCTGCGCAGCATCCTCCCGCTCCCGCGCCCGGTCGTGCGCGAGACGCTCTGGCTGGCCATCCCGGCCGGGCTGCTGCTCTTCGGGGTCGCCGTCGGCGCGATCCACCTCTCCTTCAAGGAGGGCACGAAGCTCCAGAAGGCGCGGAAGGCCGTGGGCGTGACGGCGGCCGTGGTCGGCGGGCTCGGGCTGATCTTCTGGCTCGAGGCGCTCCCGGCGGGCGCGCACATCGAGTGGATCGAGGACTACGAGGCGGGCTTCGCGATGGCCGAGGAGACCGGCAAGCCGATGCTGGTCGACTTCGGCGCCGACTGGTGCGGCGCCTGCAACGACCTCGAGCACGAGGCCATGAGCGACCCGCGGGTGGTCGCCGAGGCGCAGCGCTTCGTGCCCGTGCGCGTCGACCTGAGCGCGGATCAGGCTACGCCGGAGAAGTGGGCGCTCCTGCGGGAGCGCTACGAGCAGCCGGGCTTGCCCCTGGTGGTGATGCACGGCGCGGACGGGGACGAGGCGCATCGGGTGACCGGGCTCGTGAGCGCGGACGAGTTCCTCGAGATGCTCCGCGCCACGAATTGACGCGGGGACGGCGCTCGCATCACGTGGCGCCGCCCACGCTGAGCGCGGCCGAGGCGCTGGCGGAGCACGCGGGGGCCTGCGGCGCGGATGGGTTCACGCGACCGACCCGCCCCGAGCTCACCCGATAGCCCATCGGATCGCTCGCCGGCGCGCGCGGTGGCCAGTCGCGGGGCCAGCGACCAGCCGGGGAGCCGCTCAAAGCTACGGCGCCACTGGACCGGATTCCGTGCGCACGGAAAGGGCGCGAGCGGAGCGGACGCCACGTGACGAACGCGCGTCGAATGGCGCCAACGGGAGGCGCCGGGCGGGCGGCACGCCGGTTGCGTAGACGCGCCCACCTCGCCGCCGGAGCCACGCCTCGGGCTCGCTCCCGCGCGGCGCTCCCCACCGCGGCCTCCGCGCCGCGACGCACGTACGCACGAGAAGAAGAACAGAACGATGGACCGCTTCGCCTTCCCCCTCCTCCTCACCGCCGTCCTCCTCGCGGGCCTCGGCCTCCAGGCCTGCGCCGCGCAGCCCGCCGCGAAGGGCGACGAAGAGGCCGCCCCGCTCATGGGCGCCCTCGACTCCTTCCGTTCGCCCACGCTCCAGGGCGAGCTCCCCTTCGGCGAGCCGGCGCCCGCGGCGATCCGCGACGACGCGCGCTTCCACGCCTGGGACTTCGCGCTCGACGGCGCCGCCTCCGTGCGCCTCGTGACCGGCCCCGTCGACGGCGGCGGGGAGACCGACACGGTCGTCTACCTCTACCGCGAGGGCCCGCGCGGCTGGGGCTCCACCATCGCGAAGAACGACGACGCGCCCGGCACGTTCTTCTCGGATCTGGCGGTCGAGCTCGAGGCGGGCACCTACCGCGTGCTCGTGAAGGGCTACTCGCGCTGGACGCGCGGACCCTTCGAGCTCCTCGGCCTCTGCGAGGGCGCCGGCTGCCCGGGCGCCTCCGAGCCCTCCCTCGGCGCCGAGGGCGACGACTGCTCGGCCGAGCTCGCCTGCGCGGAGGGCCTCCGCTGCGAGGGCGTCGCGCGCGAGAGCGGCCTCGGCAAGTGCATCGACCCGGCGCCGATCGCCGGTGAGGGCGCGAGCTGCTCCGAGGAGGCGCCTTGCGCCGCCGGGCTGCTCTGCGCCGGCTTCGGCATGTGCGTCCCCGAGTGGATGCGCGGGAGCTTCACGCGCGCCCCCGACCTCGCCATCCCCGACGCGGACGCGCGCGGCGCGAGCGACGAGATCGTCGCCTACGGCCTCGCCACCGTCGACATGGGCGTCGAGGTCGAGGCCTTCATCCGCCACCCCTACCCCGGCGACCTCCTCGTCACGCTGAGCAACCCGCTCGGCACCGAGGCCACCGTCTTCGACGGCGAGGTCGACTACTGGTGGGGCGAGGACCTGCGCCTCGAGGGCCCCGTGCTCGGCTTCTCCGGCGACGAGGACGTCAACGGCGTCTGGACCCTGAAGGTCGTCGACCGGCTGGCGCGGGACGTGGGCACGCTCGAGGAGTGGACGCTCACGGTCACGTCCCGCTGGGACTAGCCTAGTACCTAGATGCGCCCCTCGGCCTTCTGCTGGCGCTCGATGCTCTCGAAGAGCGCGCGGAAGTTGCCGCCGCCGAAGCCCTTGTCGCCCTTGCGCTCGATGATCTCGAAGAAGAAGGGCCCGGCCTCGCGCTCGTCGTGCGTCGACGCCGAGTCCTGCAGGAAGATCTGCAGCAGGTAGCTGTTCTTCCCCTTCCCATCGACGAGGATCTGCAGCTCCCGCAGCTCGTCCATGTCCTCGTCGATGGCGCCGATCTCGAGCTCCTCGAGGCGCGCCGGGAGCATGTCGTAGTAGACGCCCGGCGTCGGGAAGAAGTCGACGCCCCGCTCGCGCAGCCCGCGCACGGCCTTCTGGATCGCGTTCACGGCGAGCGCCGCGTGCTGGATGCCGTCGCCGCGCTGGTCCTCCGCGAAGAGGTAGATCTGCGACTTCTTGAAGAAGGGCCGGAGCGGCTCGTTGTTCGCGAACTTCACGCCGCTCTTCGGATCCCACATCACCTGCGAGCGGAGCCCCGAGCCCTCGGGCCGGTCGGGCGCCACGTCGTTCGTGTGGAACTCGATGTCCCAGTAGCGCTCGAAGCCCATCACGTGCTCCATCCAGAGCAGCGCCGGGCTCATGGTCTCGAAGTTCGACGTGATGTGGTCGATGTGGTCGAAGCCGTAGGCGTTGTCGCCGCCCTTCGGCGTCTCGTGCTCCTCGAAGCCCGGCACGAGGCGCGGGTAGGCCTCGTCGCGCTGCACGAAGCGGAAGGTGCTCGAGCCGAAGGGCGTCGTGATCGAGAAGGTGCGCAGCGTGCCGCCGCCGTCCTCGTAGGTCTCGATCTCCTGCATGGGCGTCCCGCCCCGCGCGTCGAGCAGGCGGAAGGTCTTCTCGATGTCCTCCACCTCGAAGACGATACTGCCGACGCCGTCCGGGTGCCGCTTCAGCCACCGCCAAGCCCGGCCGCCCTCCCCCAGCGGCGCGCTCACGAGCACGTTCACGTCACCGGCGCGGAAGAGGAGCGAGCGCTGCTTGCCCGCCTCCTCGAGCGCCTTCGAGCTCTGGCCGATCTCCGCGAAGTCGAGCTTCTTCGTGTAGAACGCGCGGCTCCGCTCGAGGTCGTGCACGTAGTAGTGGATCGCTTCGATGCGCTTGATGCCGAGGGACTCGACCATGGGGCTTCTCCTTCGAGGCGGATGAGGGTCCGCGGCAGGCGGACGGCTTCAGGGGATGAGGGCGTGCAGTCGCGGGCGGCCGCGCGCGAGCCCACGCTCAGGATGGCTCGGCGGACGGCGCGTCCGGCTGCCGGTCGGGGTGCGCGGCCTGGAACGCCGGGAGGCTCGCGCAGCGCGCCTCGGCGCGCAGGAGCGTCGGGTAGGCGTCGACGTCCACGTCGAAGCGGCGCGCGTTGTAGAGCTGCGGCACGAGGCAGACGTCCGCGACGCTCGGCCGGTCCCCGACCAGGTAGGCGCCGGCCGTCTCCTTCGCGAGCTTCTCCATGGCGCCCAGGCCCTTGGCGATCACGCCGCGCGCGTGGGCCACCTTGTCGCCGCCGAGCGAGTCGACGAGCAGGAGCGTCGCGAAGTTCTGGAGCGGCTGGATGCCGGCGTTGACGATCTCGGCATGCTCCCAGGCGCGGGCGCGGGCCCAGGCGTCCGCGGGGACGAGCGCCTTCTCGGGGTAGGCGTCCTCGAGGAAGTGCAGGATGGCGAGCGACTGGGTCAGGCGGCGAGTGAGCGCGCCCTCCTCCCACTCGAGCACGGGCACCTGCTGGAGCGTGTTGACGCCCGCGTAGTCGTCCGAGCGCTGCTCGCCCTCGCGCAGGTGGATCGAGCGGACCTCGTAGGCGAGGCCCTTGTGCTCGAGGGCGATGCGGACCCGCCAGCTGCAGCTGCTCCGCCAGTAGGCGTAGAGCCGCAGCGGGGGGAGCGCGCCGCTCTCGGCCTCGCTCACGCCTCGACGACCTTCTGCGCGATGGTGCCGAAGAGGTTCCGGCCCTCCGTGTCGCGCATCTCGATCGTGACCTCGTCGCCGGCCTTCAGGAACGCCGTGGTCGGCTTCCCGTCCTTCAGGATCTCGCGCATGCGCCGCTCGGCGAGGCAGCTCACGCCGCGGGCCTCGTCCTCGTTGGAGACCGTGCCGCTCCCGAGGATGGTGCCGGCGGTGAAGGCGCGGGTCTTCGTGATGTGCTGGATGAGGTCGCGGAAGGAGAAGTGCATCTCCGGGCCGGCCGCCGGGTCGCCCGCGAGGTCGCCGTTGAGCGTCGTGCGCATGGTCAGGTGGACGCGGCCCTCCTTCCAGGCGTCGCCGAGCTCGTCGGGCGTGATCGCGAAGGGCGAGAACGCCGTGGCGGGCTTCGAGTTGAAGAAGCCGAAGTTCTTCTTGAGCTCCGCGGGGATCAGGTTCCGCAGCGTGACGTCGTTGCAGAGCATGAGGAGCTTCACGTGCCGGTCCGCGTCGTCCTTCTTCACGCCGCGGGGCGTGTCGCCGAGCACGACGCAGATCTCCGCCTCGAAGTCGAGGCCCCACTCGGGGTTCGGCAGCTCGATGTCGTCGGTGGGCGCGAGGAGCACGCCGCTCCCGCCCTGGTAGACGAGCGGGTCGGTCTCGAGGGTCTCGGGGGGCTCGGCGTTCCGGGCCTTCCGGACGAGGACGATGTGGTTGATGTAGGCGGAGCCGTCGACCCACTCGTAGGCGCGGGGGAGCGGGGCGTGGAGCTTCGCGACGTCGAGGGGCTGGCCCTCGACCTCGCCGGCGTCGAGCTTCTTCGCGAGGGCGCGGAGCTTCGGCTCGGCCTCGTCCCAGGTGTCGAGGGCGGCCTGGAGCGTGGGGGCGATGCCCTCGGCCGGGGTGATCTTGGTGCCGTCGTGGCTGACGACGACGAGCTTTCCGTCGCGGGTTCCGTCGCGGAGCGTGGCGAGCCTCATGGCGCCGGGAGTAGACGCTCGACCTCGAAATCACAAGGGTTCTCGGGGCGCTCCAGTGAGTCAGCGCAAAGGCGAGGCGGGCTCCCGAACGAAGACGCGCGCTTGTCCGCGGGTCGGGACGGCGCTACCTGTGTCGGAGATGGAACGTGAGAAGGTCGAGGGGGAGATCGAGCGCCTGCGCGGGCTCCGGAAGGACCTCGACCGCGACTGGAGCCACCTGAAGTACTACGCGATCCCGATGGTGCTGGCCGGGCCCGCGTTCTTCCTCTGGGGAGCCATCGCGTCGTCCCTCGTCGTCCTGGGGACGGCGTCCGTGCTGGCGACCGCCGCGTACCTGATCGGTGTGCGCCGCAAGGAGTACGAGGGCGAGATCGAGCTCTGGCAGGAGCAGCTCGGCCGCCTCGAGGAGTGAGCCCGGGGCCGCGCGGAGCGTGAACGGGACCGCGCGGAGCGTGAACGGGACCGCGCGGGTGGACGGGACCGCGCGGATGGGCGGGACCGCGCGGAGCGTGAACGACGCCGCGCGGAGGTCGCGGCCACGGCCATCGGGGGGGGGCGCGAGCCCGAGCACGGTGGAGTACCGCTCGCCTCGACGGGACGCCCCCGGCGACCCCAGCGTCGCGACGTGGAGAACGACCGCGGCACACCGCCCTCGCCGCGCTGCTTCTGCGAGATGGCCTCCTACCTCGGGTGCATGGACTGCACGGCGACCTACTACGCGCGCGGCCGGCACCGGCCGGGAGCGCAGGCCTGGTACCTCGCGGCGCTCGTCCTCGCCTTGGGGGAGAACGTGGTCGCCGGTGGTGAACGGCGTTTGTGAAAGCTCACGGAAGCTCCTACGATGAGGCCATGTTGCGCGTCGCCGGCGCCCTGAGCGTCGCGGGTCTGCTGTGCGTGCTCCTCGGGGAGCGCGCCGTGGCGCAGTCCGTCGACGCCCCCTCCCCGCTCGAGTCTGCTCGGCAGGCCTACGAGCAGGCCCGCTTCGAGGAGGCCGTGCTCATCCTCGGGGAGGCGGAGCGCGAGGCCACGCTGGACGCCGAGGGGGTCGCGCGGCTGCTCGAGCTCCGAGCCCTGAGCGCCTTCGGCCTCCGCGACGAGGCCCTCGTGGAGCGCACGCTGCGGCAGCTCGCCGCGCTCGACGACGAGCGCCCCATCCCCGACGAGACGCCCCCCCCGCTGCGCGAACGCTGGGAGGCCGCGCGGGAGGCGCCGCCCCGGGTGGAGCTCGGCGCCGTCGCCGTGACCCGAGCCGACGACGGCGGCCTCCGCGTGCGAGCCGAGGCGAGCGGCGACCTGGGCGGGCTTCGGCGCGGCTGGCGCATCCGGGCGCGCGTCGGGGGCGGGGCCTTCATGGCGAGCGACGGCATCGAGGTGGCGCTGCCGAGCGGCACGGGCGAGGTCGAGGTGGAGGTGCTCGCGCTCGGCCCGGGCGGCGCGGTGGTCGCCCGGCTCACGGGGCGCCGGAACGCGCCGCCGCTCCCGACCACGCCACCGCCGATCACCGAGCCGGATCCCGATCGACGGCAGCGTCGCCTGGTCGCCGGGACGACGGCGGCCGTGCTGGTGCTGATGGCCGTCGGCATCGGTCTCTCGGTCGGGCTCCGCCGGGATGATGGGTCGCAAACGACGGTCCTCGAGGGCCCCTTCTTCGGAGAGCCATGAGCGCGGCCCGCCCGGAGGAGAACGCGGCCGCCGAGGCGCTGCCCGACGACGAGGGGCCCTCGTCGGAGGACATGGTGGTGTCGCCGCCGAGCGCGCCGACCGAGACGAGCGCGGCGCGGGAGGACGAGGAGGAAGGCGACGACACGCTCCTCGAGGACGCCCCGGACGACCTGGCGAGGCTCACGGCGAAGCCGCCGCCCCCGCGGCCGGTTCCGCGGGCGAGCGGGCTGACACGGCGGAAGGAGCGCTCGGAGCGCAAGCGCATCGCGGCCGCACGGGTCGTCGACGGGGCGCCGGGAGCGGACGGCTCGTCGGAGGCCGAGAGCGCGAGCGACGCGCTCGCGGGGGCGAGCGCATCGGCGAAGAGCACACCGGCGAATGGCGCACCGGCGAAGAGCACTCCGCCGAAGAGCGCATCGGCGAGCGAGGCCGCGAGCGCCGCGCCGGGCCCGGCGGCCCCGAACGGGAGCGTGAAGGCCTCGCAAGCCGCCGCTTCGCAATCCGCCGCTTCGCAATCCGCCGCTTCGCGAGCCGGTGCCGCGCAAGCGACCGCCGCGAAGGCAGCCGGCGCCCCCAAGGCCACCGACGACGTCGACACCGTCGAAGACGTCCGCCGGCGCGCGCGGGTCCGGAAGGCGGAGCGCGCGAAGGCGGCCGCGTCGAAGGGCGAGGCGAAGAAGACGCCCGGTCCCTGGGAGGACGACACGGTGCTCGAGAGCCGCGCCGAGCTCGGCCCCCTCCCGAGCAGCCGGCGCGGGCCCGAGGACGTCGAGCGCATCGGGCGCTACCGCGTGCTCAAGCACATCGAGTCGGGCGGCTTCGCGAACGTGTACCTCGGACGGCTCGTGGGCCTCGCGGGCTTCGGGCGCTTCGTGGCCCTCAAGCGCATCCACGACCACCTGGCGCAGCAGCACGAGTTCGTGGAGATGTTCCTCGACGAGGCGCGGCTCGCGTCCGCCATCGACCACCCGAACGTGTGCGCGCCGATCGACTTCGGACGCACGGAGGACGGCGCCTACTACCTCGCGATGGACTACCTCCTCGGCGAGCCCCTCACCTCCATCCGCCGGGCCGTGGGACGCGCCCGCGAGGAGGTCGGGCCGGAGGACATGGCCTTCGCCGTGCGGGTGGTGGCGGACGCAGCGCACGGGCTCCACGCGGCGCACGAGGCGCACGACGTCCGGGGGCGGCCGCTCGAGGTGGTGCACCGGGACGTGGCGCCGGGGAACCTCTTCGTGCTCTACAGCGGGCACGTGAAGGTCGTGGACTTCGGCATCGCGCACGCCGCGCGGAAGCTGCACACGACGAAGAACGGCATCTTCAAGGGGCACCTGGCGTTCGCGGCGCCGGAGCAGGTGCGGGCCGAGCCCGTCGACCGGCGGACGGATGTGTGGTCGCTCGGCGTGATCCTCTGGGAGATGCTCGCGCGCCGGCGGCTCTTCCGGCAGAGCCACGAGCTGGCCCTGATCAACGCGATCCTGGTGGACCCGGTCCCGCGCCTCGACGAGCTGGCGCCCTGGGTCCCCGAGCCGCTGGTGGAGCTCGTGCACCGGTGCCTGGAGCGGGACCGGGAGAAGCGGCCGGAGACGGCGCTCGAGCTGGCGCTCGAGCTCGAACGGCAGCTCGGCGCGCTCGGCGAGCCGATGGGCGTGCACGAGGTCGGCAGCTACGTCTGCGCGCTCCTGCCCGATCGGGCGCATCAGAAGCATCGCGAGCTCTGGGCGCTGGCCGGGGACCTGCAAGCGGAGGCGTCGTCCGAGCAGGCGCTGCCTCCGAGCGAGCCGCCCCCGCCACCGCGCGTGCCGGGCCAGCGGGCCATCGAGACCGCCGAGCTGCCGGCCCTCGACGCGCCGGCCGCGCCGCCCGCCTGGAAGCGCGCCCTCCCCTGGGTGGCGGTCGTGGCGGCCGCGGCGCTCTTCTTCCTGCTCGGCCGTGGCGTGGCGGGCAGCGGCGACGATCCGGACGCGGCGCCGAGCGCGGCGGCGCCGGCGCGGGCCGACGAGGGCGCGCGGGACGAGACGGGCGGGGACGAGGCGGAGAGCGGCACGACGCCGGGCGGCGCCGTGGAGATCCCCGAGGACGAGATCGCGACCGAGAGCGAGGAGCCCGAGCAGGTCGAAGCCGGCGAAGTGGCGCAGGAGCGCGGACGGGCGCGACGGCGGAGGCGGGCGGCGCGGGCGAACGGCTTCGTGAGCGTGACGACCGTCGGCGGCTGGGCCGAGGTCTATCACGGGCGGCGTCGGCTCGGCGTGACGCCGGGGCGCTTCGAGCTGCCGTCCGGACGCCGCCGGCTGCGCATCGTGCCGAACGGCGGCGGGCGAGCGCGCTTCGTCTGGGTACGGGTCCCGCCGGGCGGTCAGACGCGCACCCGCGTCGAGCTCCGATGAGGCGGGCTCCGATGAGGCGAGCTCGGCTCGCGACGCCGACGCGTCCGGGGGGCGCTCAGGAGTCGTCGGCGACCGACGCGACGTCGCAGACGTAGGGGAACGGGTCGGCGCAGGGGCGGTCGCGCCAGCCGACCGGCTCGATGGAGGAGACCGAACGGACGCAGCGCGGCGGGGTGTTGTCCGGGTCACCGCCGGTCCAGGGGAGGTAGTCGGTCTGCTCGGTGCCATCGAGCCAGAACCAGGTGTCGTCGCCGTCCTTGTCCTCGAGCCCGATCCAGAACTCGTCGATCTCGAGGACGAGGCGCATGGCCTCGCGCACGGCGACGTCCTCCTCCTCTTGGTCGAGCTTGGCGAGGCGGCGGCCGCGATCGGCGCAGGCGGTGACGGCCTCGTCCCAGGCGATGGCGTCCGGACAGAGGAGGTAGCGATCGTCGCCCCGCACCAGCTCGCGGCAGGGCGCGCACGCGGTCGCTTCGTCGATGGCGCCGTCGCAGTCCTCGTCGCGGTTCGTGCAGCGTTCGGGGGCTGTCGGCGCGACGTCCGGATCGTCGTCGTCGCAGTCGCCGGGGGTGGCCACGTGGTCGAGGGGCGGCGTGCAGGCGAGCACCTCGAGCGCCGCGTCCCCCGCACCGTCTCCGTCGCGATCCGGGTAGAAGGGCTGGAGCACGCAGGCCTCCGGGCCCGCGTCCAGGGCGCCTCCGTCGCCCGAGAGGCAGCGGCCCGAGAGGCAGGACGCGGGCGCACAGCGGGGCTGCTCCGTGCGGGCGGCGAGGCGGACGACGGCCTCCTCGGTCGCCGCGTGGGGCAGGCTGAGGTCCGCGCAGCCCTCGGCGTACTCCACGCAGGCCGAGTCCGTGGCGACGACGTGGATGGCTGCGGGGCCCGGGTCCAGGCGGAGCTCCCGGGGGGTGTCGCCGCGGGCGACGCGGAAGGCGGCGACCGTCTCGCCCGGTGCCGCGCAGGTGCCCCGCTCGACGGAGACGAGATAGGTGGTCCCCGGGCGTTCGTCCGGGCCGAGGACCAGACGCCAGCTCAAACGCATCTCGCCGTCGTCGCCGCAAGACAACGCCGCCAGCAGGAGCACTGGCCACCATCCACGCACGCCGGGAATGTACACGAGCGCCGGGAGCGTGGCCCGAACGGGGGAGGCATGTCGTCGGGCTCCGCCCGGCACGGGCGAGGGTGCGCGGGGGCTCGTCCGCGGCGGGCCCCGGGCCCAGCGTGTAGGGTGAGCGCATGTCTGCGACGCCTCCGCCTGTCGACGCCGCCCTCCACGAGCTCCGCCGGCTCGTCGCGTTCCCGACCATCACGCGCGGGCCGAACCTCGAGCTCATCGAGCACGCGCGGGAGCGCCTCGAGGGGCTCGGCGTGCCGTGTCATCGGACCTTCGACGACACGGGGACGAAGGCGAACCTCTTCGCGAGCTTCGGGCCCACCGACCGGCCCGGGGTCGTGCTCAGCGGGCATACGGACGTCGTGCCCGTGGAGGGGCAGGACTGGTCGAGCGACCCCTTCGAGGTGGTGGAGCGGGAGGGCCGCCACTACGGGCGTGGCACCGCGGACATGAAGAGCTTCCTCGCCGTGCCGCTGGCGATGGCCGAGTGGATCGCCGGACAGGAGCTGAAGCGGCCGCTGCACCTGGCGCTGTCCTACGACGAGGAGATCGGCTGCGTGGGGGTGCGGCGGATGCTGGCGAAGCTCGGGGAGTACTGCGCGACGCCGGCGGCATGCATCGTCGGGGAGCCGACCGGGATGCGGGTGATGACCGGGCACAAGGGCAAGCGGATGCTGCGGTGTCGGGTGAAGGGGGTGGCCGGGCACAGCTCGCATCCGGAGCGCGGAGTGAACGCGATCGAGCACGCGGCCGAGCTGGTGGTGCGGCTGAGGGCCGTGGCGCGGCGGCTGATGCGAGAGGGGCCCTTCGACGAGGGGTTCGACCCGCCGTTCACGACGCTGCAGACCGGGACGATTCGCGGGGGCGTGGCCGTGAACATCGTGCCGGCCGATTGCGTGTTCGAGCTCGAGGTGCGGCACCTGCCGGGGCACGCGCCGGAGGCGATCCTGGAGGAGGCGAAGGCGTTCGCGGAGCGGGAGCTCTTGCCGGAGATGCGGGCGGTGTCGGAGGAAGCCGGGTTCGCATGGGAAGAGGTCGTGCGGTACCCGGGGCTCGACACGCCGGTGGACGCGGACGTGGTGAAGATGGTGAGCGGGCTGGTCGGGGAGGAGGCGCCGGGGCGGGTGAGCTTCGGGTCCGAGGCCGGGCTCTTCTCGGGGCTGGGGGTGCCGAGCGTGGTGTGCGGACCCGGGAGCATCGCGCAGGCGCATCGGCCCGACGAGTTCGTGGAGCGGGAGCAGGTGGCGCGGTGTCAGGAGATGGTGGAGCGGCTGGTGGCGCAGCTGGCGACCGCTTGAGCCGTGATTAGGGTGGGCGCGCGTGGAGGGCCCCGTCGCTCTGAGGCGGGCCCTTTTCGGTGCGGCCGGGTCGTGCTAGCGACCGTACGCAGTCGGATACGCCCCCGTAGCTCAGTCGGATAGAGCAACGGTTTCCTAAACCGGAGGTCGGAGGTTCGAATCCTCCCGGGGGCGCCACTCTTGGGCCCGGTGCGGGCAGGTCTGCGCCTCCACCTCTCGCCCATCGAGCAGGTCATCCCGGAACGGTCGACCGAGGCGTGACTGCCACGACCCTCAGAGGCCCATCACGTAGGAGGGGGCGCCGGCGTGATTGCGGGCGGTGGTGGTTCCATCCCCGAGCTGACGCTCGCTGTTGCGGCCCCAGCAGGTGACGTCGCGGGCGCCCGCGATCTCGACGAGGGCGCAGGAGCCGTTGTCGCCGACCACGACCTCGATGGCGCCGAAGATGGGCGTGTCGGTCTCGTCGACGACGTCGACGGGGACGCCGCTGGTGGTGATGGCCCCGGCGCCCGTCGGGTCGTTCCCCCAGCACTGCACGCCGCCCGCCGCGACCGCGCAGCAGTGGTAGTCGCGGCAGTCGAGGTCGGTCGCGGCCAGCCCGCCGAGGTTCACCTGGCGCGCGTAGGCGGTGCGGACGCCACCGGTCCCGTTGGCGTTCGTGCTCCCCCAGCACCAGACGTCGCCGTCGCTCTGCCGCAGGCACCCCCCGTCCGTGTAGACGGCGACCTGCACGCCATCGGGAACGGGCGTGTCCATGCCTCCGTCGTCGAACACCACCGGCTCGGGCGTGGAGCTCGAGCCGTTCGTGCCGTCGCCGCTCCGGTCGAAGCTGTCGCTCCCCCAGCAGTAGGTCACCCCGCCGGAGGTCGCCGCGCATGCGTGGGAGAAGGCGGTGTCGACGTCGATGGCGTCGCTCAAGCCCACGACCGGCGCGGGCGTCGCGGGGTCGGCGGGCATGGCGCCGCGGCCGAGCACACTGAACCCGCCGCCGCCGTTGTTGGCGCCCCAGGTATAGACCTGGCCGTTCTCCCGGAGCGCCATGGCCACGTCGCTCCCGACGACGATCTTCACCCAGTCCCCGACCACGTCGTCGACGCTCGCCAGGATGCGCGTCGGCGCTCCCAGGGCGGTTCCGGTGGAGCTGCCGCCCGGCGCGCAGCTCCCCCCGCCGCAGCGGCCCCAGCAGTAGATGTCCCGCGCGCCGTCGGGCCCGACGACCATGCAGTAGGTGTTGATGGAGCTTCCGTTGCCCCAGCCCTCGAAATCCCACACGGGCGCGAGCCCGCGGTCGTTCACCTCGGCTTCGCCGCGCACGCCGGGTGTCGGGAAGAGGTTGTTGTAGTTGCCCCCCCAGCACTGGAACACGCCCCCCTCGCGCGTTGCGCAGAAGGCGAAGGCCGCCGGGTGGATGGTCTGGAGCTCGGTGTCGACGCAGGTGCCGGCTTCGCAGCGCTGCGCGCCAGGGCAGCTCGCGCCGCAGGCGCCGCAGTGGGTGGCACTGGTGAGCAGGTCGGTCTCGCAGCCGGTGGCGGGGTTGCGATCGCAGTCGCCGACGTCGGCCATGACGCACTCGCAGCTCCCCTCGATGGCGGGGGGCGGGAGGCAAACGCCGGTCAGCGCGGTGGGGTTGGCGTCGCAGCGCGCGGTCTCGGCGGCGTCGTCGTCGACGGTGCCGCTGCAGTCGTCGTCGAGGCCGTTGCAGAAGTCGGTGGCGTCGGGGTTCACGGAGCCGGCGGCGTCGTCGCAGTCGCCGCGCACGCGCACGTGGTCGGCGCTCGGGGCCTCGCACTGCATCACGCCCACGGCGTCGTCCGCGGCGTAGCCGTCCATGTCGCCGTCGGGGTACCAGACGGTGTCCGGGTGGATGTCGGCGGCGCCGTCGTCGCAGTCGTCGGGGTTCGAGGCCCAGCTGCCGGTCGCGGGGGGCGCGCAGCCCGAGACGGGGGCCATGGTGCCGTCGCCGTAGTCGTCCTCGTCGGCATCCGGGTACCAGTCGACGACCATGACGTCCTCGTCGGTCGTCATGTCGCAGTCGTCGTCGACCTCGTTGCAGAGCTCGTCGGCGCCCGGGTAGATGTCGCCGCCACCGTCGCCGTCCGCGCAGTCGCCGGGGCTCTCGACCCAGCCGGCGGGGATGGCGTCTCGGCAGGCGCGCATGGACATGCTCGCGTCGCCGAAGCCGTCGTCGTCCTGGTCCCGGTAGACGAGGAGTGAGCCGAAGCCCCCCTCGTCGGTCTCCCCGTCGCAGTCGTCGTCGATCTCGTTGCAGAGCTCGAAGGCGCCGGGCCGGCGGGTCGCGTCGTCGTCGGCGCAGTCGCCGGCCACGAGCACGCGGCCGGGCTGACGCTCGTCCGAGGTGATCGCGTCGGACTCGTCTCCGTATCCGTCGCCGTCCGCGTCGGCGTACCAGCTCACCTCCTCGACGCCGACGTCGACCTCACCGTCACAGTCGTTGTCGACGCCGTCGGCGAGCTCGGGGGCACCGGGGTAGGCGTACTCGTCGAGGTCGTCGCAGTCGTCGCCGCCGCAGCCGTCGTCGGCGAAGCCGTCCCGGTCGTCGTCCTCGGTGTCGGCAGGCCCGAGCACGAGCGAGGGGACGCCGTCGCAGTCGTCGTCCCGGGCGTTGCAGAGCTCGGGGCCGACGGGGGTGATGGTGGCGTCGGAGTCGTCGCAGTCGAGCGGGAGGAGCGCATAGCCATCGGGGGGAGCGCATTGGACGAGCACGTCTCCGAGCGGGTCGCCGAAGCCGTCGCCGTCGGCGTCCTCGTACCAGGTGTGGTCGGAGAAGCCCTCGTCGGTCTGCGCGTCGCAGTCGTTGTCGGCGCCGTCGCAGATCTCGAGCTGGGCGCCATGGCGCTGGGCGTCGTCGTCCGCGCAGTCGAGGGTGGTGGTGGAGGCGCGGGCGGCGAAGGGGCAGACGGCGATGGACATGGATCCGTCGCCGTGGAGGTCGCTGTCGAGGTCGGCGTAGGCGTCCACCTGCTGGCCCTCGTCGGCGCGACCGTCGCAGTCGTCGTCGCGGAGGTTGCACGTCTCGGTGGCCTCCGGGTTCACGGCGAGGATGCCGTCGGCGCAGTCGGGGCCGCAGGTCTCGCCGTTGCAGCAGGCAGCGGAGACGAAGCCGTCGCGATCGACGTCGCGCTCGCCGACCGTGTCGGGGTCGCAGTCCTCGTCGTGGCCAGCGTCGTCGCAGATCTCGGCGTTGCCCGGGTAGCGGTCCGGGTCGGCGTCGTCGCAATCCTCGCCGCCGCAGCTCGCGTCCTCGAACCCGTCCCCGTCCGCGTCGGGGCAGCCCTCGCACATGCGCCCGGTCTCGTCACAGGCCCCCTCGCAGGGGTTGGCGCCGGAGAGGCAGCCGCGGGCGTCGGCGGAGGGATCGCCCGGGCGACAGAGCTCCTCGCCGTTGCAGAAGAGGCCGTCGTCGCAGTCGGCCGCGGCGGCGCAGGTGTCTCCGCCGGCGTCGGGCGTGGTGGAGGCGTCCATGGTCGCCCCGTCGTCGTCGCCACAGGCCACGAGCAGCGCGCCGAGCGCGCAGAAGATCGCCACTCGGCGCATCGTCGTCCCCCTCCCCCGGCGACGCCGGGAACGGGAGGAGTCTCGGGGGCGCGCGGGAGGAGCGCAAGCGGGGCCTGCCGGACGCGGCGACGGATGGTTCAAGGGGCGGGGAAGGCGCCGATGGCGGCGGGCTCGGCGTAGCAGCGGCCGTCGAAGCCGGGCGGGAGGGGGAAGTCGATGGCGGTGGCGGCGGCGATGGCAGGGCTCCCGCTCTGGAGGGCGTAGTCGCCGCCGGCGCGGTCCACGAGGAGCGGGTCCTCCTGCACCAGCGCGCCGGCCTCGTCGATCTCGGCGGGGTAGCTCGGGCCGCTCCAGCCGGCGTCGCGATCGAGGGCCCACCAGAGGTTGTTCGCGAAGGTGAAGCTCTCGGGCGCGGTGCCGCCGCCGACGTTCACGAAGGTGCGGAGCGCGTCGACGTTCAGGACGAGCAGGTTGTTGGCGAAGACCCCGTCCCGCGAGGGCACGAAGCGGTCGCCGCTCGTCTCCTGGAGGATGCGCGTCACCCAGCCGCCCGCCGGCTCGATCACGGTGTTGTGCACGAAGCTGCAGGCGTCGCAGCCGACGAAGGCCACGGGGGCGCCGCTCTCGCTGCCGCCGCGCACGAAGACGTTGGCGACGACGCGGATGCGCGCGGCCTCGTGGGGGGCGTCGAGGGGGCGGAAGAACTCGAGGCCGGTGGAGCCGCCGGCGTTCACGGCGCGACCCGGGATGTCCTCGAAGAGGTTGCCGTGGACGAGCGTGTCGGCGCTGCCGCCCTTGGCCTGGATGGCGTTGCGGACGGTGGAGCGGAAGCGGTTGCCGTGGATGAGGCCGCGGTGGCAGCCGACCATGTCGACGATCTCACCCATGTCGCAGCCGCCGACGTCGGAGTCGAGGATCCAGAAGTCGTCGACGCCGCTCATCTTGATGCAGTCGTTGTTGCCGCCGCTGCCGGCGCCGTCGATGGTGATCCCGCGGAGCACGATGAACTCGGCGGGGGTGTCGTAGCTGCCGCCGTCGTCGAGGTTCATGCCGTGCACCCCGGCGCCGCGGAGCTCGAGGCCCTCGAGGACGAGGTAGCGGGCGTCGCTGAGGCGGAGGACCGTGCCGCTGCCGCCGGCGTCGAGCACGACCGCGCCCTCGGCGACGACGGCGATGGGGCGGCCGGGCTCGCCCTGGACGCCGCTGGCGCTGACGGGCGGGTAGGTGCCGGCGCGGACGAGGATGCGCGTGCCGGGAGTCGCCGCGTCGAGGGCGCTCTCGACGTCCTGGAAGGGGCGCTCCTCGGAGCCGTCTCCGTCGGCGGGGCCCGCGGCGTCGACGTACCAGGTGCGCTCCCAGGTGACGCCCTCGTCGATGGGGGCGGGGAGCGCGCAGGCGGGGTCGGGGCCGGCGTCCGTGCCCGGGCCCGCGTCCGGGCCGGGGCCGGCGTCGTCGCCCGCTCCGGCGTCGAGCTCGCTGCCGCCGTCTCGGTCGGAGCCGCCGTCGACCG
The DNA here is from genome assembly GCA_002699025.1 of Sandaracinus sp. Classification (GTDB taxonomy): domain Bacteria; phylum Myxococcota_A; class Polyangia; order Polyangiales; family Houyiibacteriaceae; genus Houyiibacterium; species Houyiibacterium oceanicum. Next base: position 29,153 of record PABA01000079.1, read on the forward strand.
CCCCGCCCGCGTCGCGACCGCCGCCGGCGTCCGGGTCGGCGCCGTCGTCGTCCCCGCAGGCGACGAGGAGGAGCGAGGCGAAGACGGCGAGAGCGGGGTTCACGCGAGCCATCCCCGGAGCATGGCGGGCGCCCGGTGGGCGGCGTGACCGGGGAGAGCCGGACGCGCGCCCGCGCTCAGTAGCGCACGAGGCTGTGCACGGGGTGCGGCGCGAGCTCGTGCGCGCCCTCGAGGAAGCCGAGCTCCACCACGAACGCGAAGCCGGCCACCGTGCCGCCGAGCTTCTCGACGAGCTCGGCCGTCGCCTTCGCCGTGCCGCCCGTCGCGACCAGGTCGTCCACGATGAGCACGCGCGCCCCCTCGTGCAGCGCGTCCACGTGCATCTCGAGGGCGTCCTTGCCGTACTCGAGCGCGTACTCGACCTTCACGGTCTCCGCCGGCAGCTTCCCGGGCTTGCGCGCCGGCACGAAGGGCAGGTGCATCTTCGCCGCCAGCGCCGCGCCGAAGATGAAGCCGCGCGACTCCATGCCCACCACCGTGTCCGCCTCGAGGTCCTGGAGGCGCTCGCCGAGGAGATCGAGCGAGGCGTTGAAGGCCTTCGGGTGCGCGAGCAGCGGCGTGATGTCCTTGAAGAGGATCCCGGGCTTCGGGAAGTTGGGGACGTCGCGGATCTGCGACTTCACGAGCTCGATGCGGGGGTCGGTGGTCATGCTTCGTCCTCGTCCTCGCCGGCCACGTAGGCGGCGATGCCGAACTGGTCCGGGTCGGTGGCCTCGATGCGGAGGGGCGTCACGGAGATGAAGCCCTCGTCCACGGCGTCCGTGTCGGAGCCGTCCAGGGGCTCGTGGCGGGGCCCGCCCGGGCCGCCGATCCAGTAGTACTCGCGGCCGCGCGGATCGTCGCGCACCTCGACGCCCTCGGCGTAGTGGCGGAGGCCGAGGCGCGTCGCGCGCACGCCCTTCTCGCCGCCGCCGCGCGGGAAGTTCACGTTCAGGAGCGGCGCGTGGCCCTCGGGCTTGGGCGCCTCGTGGAAGCGGAGCGCGAGGGAGGCGGCGTGGCCGGCGGCGCGCATGAGGGCCGCCTCGTCGGCGCGCCCCACGAGGCTGAAGGCGATGGAGGGGACGCCGCGGAGGGCGGCCTCCCGGGCGGCGGCGACGGTGCCGGAGTAGACGACGTCGGAGGCGAGGTTCGGCCCGTGGTTGATGCCGCTGCAGCAGAGGTCCGGGCGCCGCGGGAGCAGGTCGCGGCGGAAGAGGGCCACGTAGACGCAGTCCACGGGGGTCCCGTCGATGCTGTGGAGCTGGTCGCCGAGGCGCTCGTGGCGGAGCGGCCGGTGGAGCGAGATGGCGTGGCTCTGGGCGCTCTGCTCGTACTTCGGCGCGACGGTGACGACGTCGGCGATCTCGCGGAGCGCGTCGCGGAGCGCGAGGACGCCGGGGGCGTCGACGCCGTCGTCGTTCGAGAGGAGGATGAGCGGGCGCGTCACGGCGAGGCGTATACCGCGGATGCGAGCCCCCGGCGAGGCACGGGCGACCTCCGGCGCGCGCGAGGCCGGAGGAGCACATGGCGAGAGCGTGAGCCGCGCTCGGCGGGGGGCCGCACCCGGCGCGCCTCAGCCCGCGCGCTCGAGACGGCCCCTCAGCGGCGCGCCAGGGAGGGATCGTCCGTGGCGAGGAGGCGGCCGTCCGGGAGCGAGCGGGCCATGAGCCGGCCGTCGACGAGGGGCTCGAGGCGGAGGCGCTTGCCGGCGTCGCGGTAGCCCTGCCCCACCTGGCTCGGGTCGAGCTCCCAGTGAGCCGTCCCCGCGACCGTGACGGTCTCGCCCGCCTCGAAGGCGCCCTCCCGGTAGCGGATGCGCTTGTTGAAGATCCAGCCCTTGGTGCCGTGGCCTCGCTGGAGCAGGAACTCCTCGAGCTCGGGGCTCGGCCCGCGGAAGAGGCCCGTGCCCTCGCGGGCGTCGAGGTCCGTCGCGATCTCGAGGGCGCCCTTCACCCAGGCGACGCCGCTCTCGTCCTCGAGCAGGAAGGCGCTCGCCTCGGACTCGTCGACGATGGTCTTCCAGCGCCCGTGGCGGCCCCGGTTCTCGTACTCCTGCACGAGCACCCGCCAGGCCGCGCAGCCCCGCCCGCTGAGGGGCGCCTGGAGCGGGGCCTCCTCGCCCTCGTACACGAGCCGGCCGCTGACGCGGACCATGTCGCCCTCGCTCACCTCGGCGATGCGCTGGAGCGGGTAGAGGCGGAGCGCGCGCTTGATCGCCGCGTCACGGCGAAACCACCAGACGAGGAACGCCATCACGCCGAAGGCGCCGAGGATGAGGATCAGGACGAAGGGCGGCACGGCACGCAGGGTACACACGCGGCTGCCCGGCGCGAGTCGCCCGCTCGCGCTCGGCCCGCGCGCTCCCCTCAGCCGGTGTTGCGGAGCCCCGCGGCGATGCCTTGGACGGCGACGCGGGCGACGGCATCCCAGGCTTCCGGCTCGTCCCCGCTGCGGGCGCGGCGCAGGGCCTCGACCTGCAGGTAGGAGAGCGGATCGACGTAGGGGTTGCGGAGCTCGATGGAGCCGCGGACGACCGGGTCGTCGTGGAGCAGCATGGGCGCGCCGCTCACGCGGAGCACGGCAGCGCGGGTGGCGTCGTGCTCGTGGCAGATGCGGCCGAAGACGCGCTCGCGGACGTCCTCGTCGGGGCAGAGCTCGGCGTAGCGGCGGCCGATGGCGAGGTCGACCTTCGCGAGGGTCATCTCGACGTTGTCGAGCAGATCGCGGAAGAAGGGCGAGCGGTCGTAGAGGCGGTGGAGCTGGGCCTCGCCGCCGTTCTCGAGCATGGCGCTCAGGCCCGTGCCGACGCCGTACCAGCCGGTGATGACGGTGCGGCACTGGCTCCAGGAGAAGACCCAGGGGATGGCGCGGAGATCGGAGAGCGAGAGCTCGCCGCCGCGGCGCTTGGCCGGGCGCGAGGCGATGTTGAGCTGGGCGATGGTGTGGAAGGGCGTCGCCGTCTCGAAGTAGGGGACGAGGCCCGGATCCTCGACGAGCTCCCGGTAGGCGTCGTGGCTGGCCTGGGCGAGGGCCTCGAGCGCTTCGCCCTCCCCTTCCATCTCGCGACGCGGCGCGTAGCGGGCCTCGAAGCGCGCGCCGACGGCGGCCCCGACGGTCTGCTCGAGGTAGCGCACGGCCAGGTCGGCCCCGCTGAAGTGGAACGCGCGCACCTCGCCCTGCTCGGTGAGCTTGGTGTCGCCGCCGAAGACCTCCGGCGGGAGCGCGCGGATGGCGCGGTAGGTGGGGCCGCCGCCGCGCGAGACGGAGCCGCCGCGGCCGTGGAAGACGCGGAGCGCCACGCCGTGCTCGGCGCAGACCCGGGCGGCGACGCGCTGGGTCTCGAGGACGCCGACGCGGCTCGCGAGGATGCCGGCCTCCTTCATGGAGTCGGAGTAGCCGAGGATGAGCTCCTGCGTGTCGCCGCGGCGGCGCAGGTGCTCGCGGTAGGCCGGGTGCGCGAAGAGCCCGCGGAGGACGTCGGCGGACTCGCGGAGGGCGGCGCGCGTCTCGAAGAGGGGGACGATGTCGAGGTGGTCGGCGAGGCCGTGGAGCTCGGCGAGCTTCATGACCTCCAGCACGTCCGCCGGGGAGTGCGACATCGAGATGATGTAGGTGCCGATGGCCTCGCGGCCGAAGCGGGCCTGGAGCCGGCCGAGCGTGTCGAAGAGGCCGAGCAGGCGCGCCGCCTCGTCGGAGAGCTCGGCATCGCGCGGCGGGAGGCGGAGCTTCTGGAGGGCCTCGATGCGCTGCTCGGGGCCCATCTCGAGGTAGGCCGGCTCGCCGAGGAGCTCGGCGAGGACACGCCGGTGCATGCGGCTGTCCTCGCGCACGTCGAGGTTGGCGAGGGTGAAGCCGAAGGCGCGGACGCGCTGGATGAGGTCGAGGAGGGCGTCGTCGGGGAGCGCGGTGGCGCGGGCGGCGCGGAGCACGTCGCGGAGCACCTTCAGGTCGCGGAGGAAGTCCTCCGGGCGGGCGTAGGCACCGGCGGAGAAGCGCTTGGTGCGCTCGAGGCGCTCGCGCATGAAGGTGAGCAGGCGGCGGAGCGGCTCGTGGGGGTTGCGGCGCGCGGCCACGTGCGCGACCTCGGGGACGGCGGCGGCGGCGCGCTCGAGGGCCGCGTCGAGGCCGGCGTGGGGCGGGAGGCGGTGCGCGGCGGCGGCGAGGGGATCGACGAGGTCGTCGAGGTCGGCGAGGTAGCGATCGAGGCAGATCCAGCGCTGGAGCTCGAGGGTGCGCTCGGTGACCCCGTCGTTGACGAAGGGGTTGCCGTCGCGGTCCGAGCCCATCCAGGAGCCGAACCAGACGGGCACCGGGAGCTCGAGGGGGTCGACGGGGCCGTAGCTCGCCTCGAGGGCGCGGACGAGCTGGCGCTGGAGGCGGGGGACGGCGTCGAGGAGAACGTTGCGGAGGTACCAGAGGCCGGCCTTCACCTCCTCGAGGACGTCCGGGCGCTCGGGGCGCTCGGCGGCGTGCTCCCAGAGGGCCTCGACGCGGGCGCGGAGGGCGCGGGTGGCGTCGCTCTGTTGGGCCGGCGTGAGGTGGGCGCGGTCGCGCCGCTCGAGGAGCTCGCGGACGTCCGCGAGGAGGCGCTCGGTGGTGCGCCGGCGGGCCTCCGTGGGGTGGGCCGTGAAGACGAAGCCGAGGCGGACGTCGCCGAGGGCCGTGAGGACCTGCTCGCGGGTGGCGCCGCGGGTCTCGAGCTCGTCGACGACCTGGAAGAGGGAGTGCTGGACGGCGGCGGGACCGGCGTCGAGCTCGCGGCGGCGGAGCTCCCGCATGCGGTGCACGTCCTCGGCCTGGTTCACGAGCTGGAAGTAGAGGGTGAAGGCGCGGCTGACCTCCAGGGCCATCGACGGGGAGAGCGCGGCGGCCTCGTCGGCGAGGACCCGGCGGGCCTGCATGCGGGAGGCCGGGTCGTCCGCGTCGTGGGCGCGCTTGGCGGCCTGGCGCATGCGCTCGACGTGCTCGAAGAGCGCATCGCCGCCGTGGGCGCGCAGCACTTCGCCGAGCGTATCGCCGAGCAGCCGGACGTCGGTGGAGAGGGAAGAGGGAGCCATGGGCTCCTATTAGTACACCACGAGTGAGTCACCACCCTCCCCCACCGCGAACCCGAGCCCCCACGCCAGGGGGAGGGACCGCACCTCCGCGAGCGAAGCGCGTGATGCAGCAAGACCGAAGCAGCGCGTGATGCAGCAAGACCGAAGCAGCGCGTGATGGGGAGCGCCCCGGCCGTGACTCGGCGAAGGCACCACGCTGCCGAGGGAAGCGCCCCGGCCGCGAAGCGGCAAAGGCACCGTACTGCGAAGGGGGAGCGCCGGCCGCGGAGCGGCGAAGGCACCGCGCTGCCAAGGGGAGCGCCGCGGCCGCGGAGCGGCGAAGGCACCGGGCTGCGAAGGGGAGCGCCCCCACATCTACCGCGTAGCCCGGCCCCACGGAGCCGCCTTCGTGCATCGTCGAAGAACCGAGGCCTGTGACGCGAGCGTAGCGAGCGCCGAGGGCCCCACGGGCCCGCTGGTAAGCACAAAATAGCGAGCGCAGCGAGCGGAAGACGCCCCACGGGCCCGCCTTCGTGCATCGTCGAAGAACCGAGGCCTGTGACGCGAGCGTAGCGAGCGCCGAGGGCCCCACGGGCCCGCTGGTAAGCAAAAAAAAAAGACGGCCCGAGGCGAAAACCTCGGGCCGTCGAATGGTCGGGGCGACTGGATTCGAACCAGCGACCCCCACACCCCCAGTATGGTGCGCTACCAGACTGCGCTACGCCCCGGCCTGAAGCCGTTCGGGTGCGGGGAGGCGCACCTTACAACGGAAGGCGGAGGGCGCAAGGGGAAAGCATGACGAGCGCCGCAACCGCTTGAGATCCGACATGAATCGTGATTCCATCCCTTCCTCGTCAGCGCGGCCTCGGGGCCTCCTGGCGGGCGCACCGGGGGCCTTCGGGACGGGCTCGCGGGCGAAGGCGGGCGCCCCTGCGTCCGGCCTCGATGCGCGCCGACGCTTCGCCACGAGAAGGACCCTCCCATGACCAAGGCCGAGATCATCGATGCGGTGTACGAGAAGGTCGGTGGCTTCTCCAAGAAGGAGGCCGCCGAGATCGTCGAGGCGGTCTTCGATACGATGAAGGAGGTCCTGGCCGATGGGGAGAAGATCAAGATCTCCGGCTTCGGCAACTTCGTCGTGCGGCAGAAGAAGGAGCGCATCGGGCGGAACCCGCAGACCGGGGCGCCGATCCCGATCAGCGCCCGGCGCGTGCTGACCTTCAAGCCGAGCCAGGTGCTCAAGGGGATCCTGAACCCGCACAAAGAGCAGCTGAAGGCCGCGGCCGCGAAGGAGGCCGGGCTGCTGCCCGAGGGCGAGGCCGCCGGGGCCGCCGATGCGTCGGCGGGCGGGACCAACGAGGACGACGCGACCCCCTGATCGGCCGTGTCGGACCCCGCCGCGCTCCCGGACAAGGCCTTCTTCCGCATCGGTGAGGTGGCGGAGCTCGTCGGCGTGGAGCCGCACGTGCTGCGCTACTGGGAGACCGAGTTCCGGGCGCTGCGGCCGAAGAAGACGCGCGGAGGGCATCGGCACTACGCCCGGCGGGACGTGGAGATCGCGATGCGCATCCGGCAGCTGGTGCACGACCAGGGCTTCACGATCGCGGGCGCCAAGAGGCGCCTGAAGGAGCTCCGCGAGCATCGCCGAGGCGACGCCCCCGCCCCGGCCGCCGTGCGCGAGCTGGCCTACCGGACCGAGCTGCTGCGGCTGCGGGAGGAGCTCGGCGCCTTCCTCGACGAGCTGGACGCCGAGGACTTCGGGGAGAGCGAGCCGAAGACGGTCCGCGTGGAGCGCGTCGTCCAGAGCGCTCGCCCGCCGGCCGATCGCTGATCTCCCGGGCGGTCCTGCCGAGCGGAGTCCAGCGAGCTCCACCGACCGATGGCCACGCGCGAGCCCCACGGCGGGGTGAGCCGAGCGCCCCGAGCACCGCCGGGGCGAGACGAATCCCGCGAGGCGTCGGCGACCACGCTTCTCCGGGGGACTCCTGCGAGGGATCCCCCCTTCCGCGCCAGACCGGTGGGCTGGCGCTAGCTAGCGCACCTCGGCGCCGCAGCGCTGCTTGGCCGCCTTGGCGACCTTGCCGTGGATCTTGTCCACCTTCTTGTCCGTGAGGGTCGTCTCCGGGTCCCGGTAGCGGATGCGGAAGGCGAGGCTCTTCTTGCCCTCCGGGAGCTTCTCGCCCCGGTAGAGGTCGAAGAGCGTGACGGCCTCGGCCATCCCGCCGGACGCCTCCGCGAGGACCGAAGCGAGCTCGCCGGCCGGGAGCGCGTCGTCGACCAGGAGCGCGATGTCCCGCACGACGGCGGGCACGCGCGGCGGCTCGCTGGCCTGGGGCACGCCGAGCGCCTCGCAGGCCTGGAGCAGCGCCACCACGTCGAGCTCGGCGTAATGACCGCGCACCTCGTCCAGCTCGAGGGCATCGCCCACGTCCGGGTGGAGCTCCCCGAGCACGCCGACGGAGCGACCGCCGACGTCCACGCGGGCGCGGCGCTTCGGGTGGAGGAAGGGGGCGTCGAGGTCGTCGTCGACGACGAGCGTCGCCGTGGCGCCGAGGGCCCCCGCGACGAGCGCCTCCACGTGACCCTTCAGATCGTAGAAGTCGGCCGCGCGCTCCCCGCCGAGCCAGTCGCGGCGCGTGCCGGCGACGAAGATGCCGAGCATCGGGTGCTCGAGCGGGAGCACGGAGTCGCTCTGCATGCCGTGCAGGTGCCGCCCCCAGCCGTCGAGGCCCTCCTTCGCGGCGCCGAAGACGCGCCCGAGCTCGAAGAGCGCGACGGCCTCGACCTGGCGGCGGAGCGAGTGGGAGCCGGCCGCGGCGAGGCCGGGCAGCAGCGAGGTGCGCATCACGGAGCGCTCCTCGCTGAGCGGGTTCTGGAGGGCGACGGGCTCCCCGACGGCGCGCACCTTCTCGAGGTCGCGGGGCGCGACGAAGGCGTAGCTCACGGCCTCCATCAGGCCGGTCGAGGCGGCCGTCTCCCGGAGCCGACGCTCGAGCTGGATGCGGGCCGAGGTGCCGCTCCGCGAGGGCTGCACGGGAGGCACGACGGTCGGCACGCGCTCGTAGCCGTAGACGCGACCGACCTCTTCCACGAGGTCCGCCTCGCGCGCCACGTCCGGGCGCCAGGTGGGCACGGCGACCTTCACGGCGTCCTCACCGTCCTCGAGGACCTCGAAGCCGAGGTCGCCGAGCACCTTCGCGGGCACCTCCTTCGGCACCTCGAGGCCGAGGAGGCCGTCGAGGACGTGGCGGCGGAGCGTGACCTCCTTCGCCTGCACGGGCGCCGGGTAGGCGTCGAGGCCCTCGGCGAGCGCGACGCCCCCGCCGAGCTCGGCCATGAGCGCGGCGGCGCGGGCGAGCACCCGGGGCACGTCATTCGGGTCGACGCCGCGCTCGAAGCGGTGGCTCGCGTCCGTGTGCATGCCGAGGCGGCGCGAGGTGCGGCGCACGGCGCGCGGATCGAAGTAGGCGCACTCGATGGCGACGTGCTGGGTGCCGTCGCCGATCTCGCTGTTCGCGCCGCCCATGACGCCGGCGAGCGCGACGGGCCCCTCGCCATCGCAGATGAGCAGGTCCCCCGGGGCGAGCTCGCGCTCTTCGTCGTCGAGGGTCGTCATGGTCTCGCCGGCCTCGGCGCCGCGCACGACGATGCGGCGGCCGCGGAGCGTCTCGAGGTCGAAGCCGTGGATGGGGTGGCCCGTCTCGAGCATCACCAGGTTCGTCGCGTCGACGAGGTTGGAGATCGAGCGGTGGCCGAGGCAGTGGAGCCGGTAGCGCAGCCAGAAGGGCGAGGGGCCGACCTTCACGGCGAGCACGAAGGCCGCGCCGTAGCGCGGGCAGCCCTCGGCGTCCTCGATGTCGACGGCGAAGGGGCCGAGCGCGTCGCTGGGGCCGTCCCAGGCGACCTCCGGGCCGTCCCCGCTCCAGGGGAGGCGGAAGGTCGTCTCCCCCTTCGGCACGACGGCGACGACGCCCTCGGCGTGGCGCGGCGTGGGCACGGGGGGCGGCGTGAAGGGCTTGCCCCAGGCGGCGCAGAGGTCGCGGGCGAGGCCGAGGTGGCCGAGGCAGTCGGGGCGGTTCGGCGTGAGGCCGATCTCGAAGACCACGTCGCCGACGGGGAGCGCCTCGGCGAGGGGCGTGCCGTTCGCGGGCGCGTCCGGGCCGAAGACGAAGATGCCTTCGTGGCCGGCGCCGAGGTTCAGCTCGCGCTCGCTGCAGATCATGCCGCGGCTGAGCACGCCGCCGAGCTTCCGCTCGCCGATCTCGAAGACGCCTCCGTCCTCGGTGGGGAGCTTCGCGCCGACCTGGGCGAAGAGGACCTTGCCGCCGACCTCCGGGACGTTCGGCGCGCCGCAGACCACGGTGACGTCCTCGCCGCTCCCGTCGTCGACCTGGACGACCGTGAGCTTGTCGCGCTTCGGGTGCTTCTCCTTGGCGCGCACCTCCGCGACCACGACGAGGGGGGCGGCCTCGAAGCGCTCGAGGCCCTCCACCTCGAGCCCGAGGTCGGTCATCTTCTCGGCGAGCTCCTCCGGGGTCGCGTCGATCCCCGTGAGCTCCTTCAACCACTGGTAGCTGGCCTTCATCGTTCTCTCGCTGGCTCGTCTCTGCGTCGGTCGGGGCTGCGTCGGTCGGGGCTGCGTCGGTCGGGGCTGCGTCGGTCGGGGCTGCGTCGGTCCGGGCTGCGTCGGTCCGGGCTGGCCGCGCTCAGAAGCTCGACAAGAAGCGCACGTCGTTCTCGAAGAGGAGCTTGATGCTCGGCTTCCCCTCGCGGTCGACGACGCCGTACTTGACCATCGCCATGCGGTCGATGCCCATGCCGAAGGCGAAGCCGCTCACCTTCTCCGGGTCGTAGCCGACGTGCTCGAAGACGACCGGGTGGATCATCCCGCAGCCGAGGATCTCCATCCAATCCTGCCCCGGCCGGCGCACGTCGACCTCGGCGCCGGGCTCGACGAAGGGGAAGTAGCTCGGGCGGAAGCGGACCTCGATGTCGGGGCCGAAGACGCGCTCGAGGAAGAGCGTGAGCACCCCCTTGAGGTGGGCGAAGCTGACGTGCTCGTCGACGAGGAAGCCCTCGAGCTGGTGGAACATCGGCGAGTGGGTCGCGTCGTCGTCGCGGCGGAAGACCGCGCCGGGGCTGACGACGGCGAGGGGCGGCGGGCGCCGGCTCATCTCGCGGATCTGCACCGTGGAGGTGTGCGTGCGGAGCAGGGTCGTGACCGGGTCTCCCTCGTCCGTGTGGGTGAGGAAGAAGGTGTCCTGCATGTCGGTCGCCGGGTGGTCCGGCGGGAAGCCGAGCTTGTCGAAGCAGTTGGCGTGCGTATCGACCTCGGGGCCGTCCGCGACCTCGAAGCCGAGGCTCTGGAAGATGTCGAGGAGCTCGTGCTTGACGCGCGTGACCGGGTGCAGGCGCCCGGGCGTCGGCGCGCGGCCGGGGAGGCTCACGTCGAGCATGGGGCCCGAGAGCTCCGCCTCGCGCGCCTCGCGGGCGAGCGCCTCGAGGCGACCCTCGAAGCGCTCCTCGAGGCCGACCTTCACCGCGTTCACGGCCTTGCCGACCTCGGCGCGCCGCTCCTTGGGCACGTCGCGCATCTTCTTGAGCGCAGCGGAGAGCTGCCGCTGGAGCGCGGCGTTCGCCTCGCGGAGCTTCTGCTCACTCGGGGCCTCGTCGAGCTCGGCGCCGCGCGCGGCGACCGCTTCGAGCTCGGCCTTCAGGTCTTCGACGATGTCGGCCATGACTGCGCTGTCCTACTACACCTGCCCGCGTTTGCGAGCCTTCGCTTGGGGATCCTCGCCCGGAACTCGACGTCCCCGGAGCTCGAGCTCGCCCGGAGCCGAGCTCGCCCCGGCGTCGAGCGTGCCCGCGAGTCGAGCTCGTCCGTGAGTCGAGCTCGTCCGGAATTGAAGACGGGCGACCCGAGTGGGCCGCCCGCGTTCGGTCTCGCTCGTGCGAGGCGCGCGTCGTGTCAGCCCTGGACGGCGTCGACGACGGCCTTGAACCCGCCCGGATCGCGGAGCGCGAGATCCGCGAGGATCTTCCGGTCGAGGTCCACGCCGCTCTTCTTGAGGGCGGCGATGAACTTGCTGTAGCTCAGCCCGTGCTGGCGCACGGCGGCGTTGATGCGGGTGATCCAGAGCTTCCGGTACTCGCGCTTCTTGGCGCGGCGGTGCCGGTAGGCGTCCTCCCAGCCGTTGTGGACCTGCTCGATGGCCGAGCGGTACAGGCGGCTGCGGGCCCCGTAGTTGCCCCGGGCAAACTTCAGGATCTTCTTACGACGACGGCGGGCCTTGAAGCCCCTCTTGGCGCGCGGCATGGCGGTACTCCTCGTTCGCTTTCTACTCGGGAAGAACCGTTACTTCTTGTACGGCGCGTAGGGCATGAGGCGCTTGATCTCCTTCTCGTCGCAAGGCGCCACCATGGCGTTCTTGCGGAGACGGCGGAGACGCGCCGGGCTCTTGTCGCCCCGCATCATGCGGTGCTGCTTGCCCGCCTTGGGCCGACGAACGCGGCCCGTGCCGGTGATCTTGAACCGCTTCGCGGCGGCTCGCTTGGTCTTCATCTTCGGCATGGTTCTTCCTCGAATGGGGCTCCCGGCCCAGCGCGCACGCGGGTGGGAGCGGAAGGGTCGGGAGGTATGGCCGAGCCCCGGCGCGGGCGCAAGACGAAAAAGCGGCCGGCGGGCCGAAGCCCACCGACCGCTCGGTGCCGATCTGGAGCGCCGATTCTCGATGGATCGGGCGCGCGGCGTGCTGGCGGCGTGCCCGCTCCGTGCGTCGCTCCGGCTTCACCTGCTCGAAAGCGGGCAGGCACGGAGCCTCAGCCCACCGAGCCTCAGCCCACCGAGCCTCCGGGCCCGGTCAGTCCTTCGGGCGCTGCTTCGGGGCCAGGAGCGCCGTCATGGTGCGGCCCTCCATGCGACCCGAGTTCTCGACGATCGCGAGGTCGCGCACGGCGTCGATGATCAGGTCGATCTGACGCTTGGCCGTCTCGGGGTGCGTGATCTCCCGGCCGCGGAAGCGGACCGTGAGCTTCACCTTGTTCCCCTCCTCGAGGAAGCGCTGGACGTGCTTGATCTTGAAGGCGACGTCGTGATCGTCCGTCTTCGGGCGGAGCTTGATCTCCTTGAGGGCGATCTGCGACTGACGCTTCCGGGCTTCGTTCTGCTTCTTCTTCTCTTCGTACTTGAAGCGACCGAAGTCCATGATCTTGCAGACGGGCGGTCTCGCCTTCGGGTTCACCTCGACCAGGTCGAGGTCCTTCTCCCGCGCGAGCTTCTTCGCTTCGTGGGTCTGCATCACGCCGAGCATCTTCCCGTCGTCACCGACGACGCGCACCTCGGGCACGCGAATGCGATCGTTGACGCGGGGTCCGAGGTTCCGGCGATCTCGGGGGTCGTAGCGACCACGGCGGGGTCTGGCGATGACTCATTCCTCCTGACGAGGGCCTCTGGCCCGTTGCACATGGGGGTGGGACCGACCACTCGCCGGGACCCCACCCAACACTTCATTAAGCCACTGTCTGGCCTCACGAACAAACCGACCCCCTTCGAGGACGGCCTGCGTTCGTCGGGCCGCGCGGCGTGGGGCGCTCAATCCGCGGCGCCCTCCCCGTCCGTTTCGGGGGCGCTCTTCGCGTCCGCGGGGGCGCGCAGGCTGGGCGCGAGGCGCTCGGCCTCGAGGCGCGCGATCACCTCGTCGAGCGGGAAGAAGCCGATGTCCTTGTTCTCGTCGCGCGAGCGGAGCGCCAGGCCGCGGCCCTCCTGCTCCTTGGCGCCGATGACGCCGATGTAGGGCACGCGCATGAGCCGGGCCGAGCGGATCTTCGCGCCGAGGCGCTCGTTGCTCGTGTCGGCGCTCACCCGGAAGCCGCGGCGCACGAGTTCGTCGCGCACCTCGAGGGCGTACTCGTCGAAGTCGCTGGCGACGGTGACGAGCGTGAGCTGCTCGGGCGCGAGCCAGACGGGGAAGTTCCCGCCGAGGTGCTCGATGAGGACGCCCATGAAGCGCTCGACGCTGCCGAGGACGGCGCGGTGGAGCATCACCGGGCGGTGCATCTCGTTGTCCGGGCCGATGTAGCCGAGGTCGAAGCGCTCCGGGAGGTTGAAGTCGGCCTGGATCGTGCCGAGCTGCCAGGAGCGGCCGATGGCGTCCTCGAGGTGGAACTCGACCTTGGGCCCGTAGAAGGCGCCCTCCCCGTCGAGGATCTCGAAGTCGACGCCCTTGGCCTTCACGCCCTCGATGAGCGCGCTCTCGGCCATGTCCCAGACCTCGTCGCCGCCGATGCGCTTGTCCGGGCGCGTCGCGATGTAGATGCGCGCGTCGGCGAACTCGAAGTCGCCGTAGACCCGCTGCACCAGATCGATGAAGTCGCCGATCTCGCCGGCCACCTGCTCCTGCGTACAGAAGATGTGCGCGTCGTCCTGGGCGAAGGTGCGCACGCGCGTCAGCCCCTGGACCACGCCGCTCCGCTCGAAGCGATGCAGGCGCCCGAAGTCGGCGATGCGCATGGGCAGCTCGCGGTAGGAGCGGCGCGTCATCCCGAACATCAGGCAGTGGCTCGGGCAGTTCATGGGCTTCACGCCGAAGCGGAAGTGCTCCTGGAGCGTGTGCTCGCAGGCATGCGCGTCCTCCGGCGGCTCGTCCACGATGGCCTTCGAGGCGCGCTCGAGGTGCTCCTTCGAGGCCGCCAGGTACATGTTCTCGTAGTAGGCCGGGAGGTGGCCGCTCGTCTCGAAGAGCTCGTTGTCGAAGATCTGCGGCGTGATGACCTCTTCGTAGCCGTGGAGGTCGTAGAGCTCGCGGATGTAGTCGACGAGGAGATTGTAGACGCGGGCGCCGCGGGGCGTGAAGAAGGGCGAGGCCGGGGCGAGCGGGTGGAACTGGATGAGCTCCAGCTCCTTGCCGAGCTTGCGGTGGTCGCGCTTCTTCGCCTCCTCGAGCTGCTTGAGGTGCCGCTTGAGGAGCTTCGGCTTGGCGAAGGCCGTGCCGTAGATGCGCTGGAGCATCGGGTTGCGCTCGTCGCCGCGCCAGTAGGCGCCGGCCACGTGCGTGAGCTTGAAGGCCTTGAGGAAGCCCGTGCTCGGGACGTGCGGGCCCTCGCAGAGATCGACCCAGTCGCCGTGGCGGTAGACCGAGAGCTCCCCCTCGAGGCGCTCGAGGTGCTCGAGCTTGAAGGGCTCGTCGAGGTCCTTCAGGAGAGCGCGGAGCTCGTCCTTCGTCATGACCTCGCGGCGGAAGGGGGAGTCCTCCGCGATGATCTCGGCCATCTTCTCTTCGATGGCGCGGAGGTCGTCCTCGCCGAAGGTGCCGCCGGGGCGGTCGTAGTCGTAGTAGAAGCCGTTCGCCGTGGCCGGGCCGAAGGCGACCTTCGTGCCGGGGAAGAGCTTCTGCACGGCGTCGGCCATCACGTGGGCCGTCGAGTGCCGGATGATGGGCAGCGCGTCCGGCTCGTGGGCGCGGACCGGCTTCACCTCGGTGGTCCCCTCGGGCAGCGGCGTGTGGAGGTCGTAGAGCTCGCCGTCGACCTTCACGGCGACGATGTTCTTCTCGAGCTCGCCGCGCTCCTCGAGGAGCTCGCGCGCGGTGCGGCGACCGGCGGCGGGCGAGGCGCTGTGCTGCTGCTGCTCCATCGGGGGTCTCCGGGTCGGGAAGGGGTCGGGGGAAACGAGAGAGGGTCTGAGAACGACCACGGCCGGGCGCCATCGAGGGCGTCCGGCCGTGAGGGGTGGCTTCGGTCCCACCGTCGGCGGTGGGGGGCTACTGCGTGCGTCCGCACGAGCTCACGGCCGGCTCAGGAGCCGGTGAGAGTCGTCGTGCGGGCAGTGCGGCGAAGCATGTTGGAACTGTAGGGCTTCCCGAGGGAAGCGGTAGGCACGGGCGGGATTGAACCGCCGACCCCTACCGTGTCAAGGTAGTGCTCTCCCACTGAGCTACGTGCCTGGGGGACGGGTTAGGTAGCTCCCGCCCTGGGGGCTGTCAAGCAAGAACGCGCCCGAAGGCGCGGCTGCGAAGAGCGGCGGCTGCGAAGAGCGGCGGCTGCGAAGAGCGGCGGCTGCGAAGAGCGGCGGCTGCAAAGACCGGGAAGCCGGGGGAGTGGGTGGGCGCGAAGCGCCGCTCAGGCCCACGGGGCGT
This sequence comes from Sandaracinus sp., assembly GCA_002699025.1. GTDB lineage: Bacteria > Myxococcota_A > Polyangia > Polyangiales > Houyiibacteriaceae > Houyiibacterium > Houyiibacterium oceanicum. The sequence goes on from PABA01000079.1 coordinate 44,361, forward strand.
CGCCGCCGTGCGAAGGGGAGCGTCCCGACGCCTGCCCCGTAGCCGGCCCCACGGAGCCGCCCACGGGGCGCGTCGAAGAACCGACCCGTGACGTGACCGCAGGTCGCGCCAAGCGGCCCACGGCCGCGCGGTAGGGCGGTGGGGCGGTGGGGCGGTGGGGCGGTGGGGCGCGAAGCGCCGCTCAGGCGTACGCGTCGAAGAGGCCGAGGGCCCAGCGGAGCGTGTCCCGGTCGATGTTCTGGCCCGTGTGGACCAGCACGACGCGCTTGCCGGCGAGGCGCCCCTTGAGCTTCTCGGCCGCCGCGTAGGCCGCCGCCGCGGCGCCCTCGGCCACGTTGTGCGTCGTCTCGAGGGCCGTGCGCACGCCCTCCTTCATCTCGTCCTCGCTCACCGTGACCACGTCGTCGACCTGCCCCTTCACGATGCCGAAGGGGATCTCGAAGGTCTGCTTGGTCGCGAGGCCGTCCGCGAAGGTGTCCGCGCTCTCGACGGTCTCGGGCTCGCCGCTCCGGAGCGAGGCGACCATGGGCGCGGCGCGCTCGGCCTGGACGGCGATGATCTCCACGTCGGGCCGGATCGCGCGCATGGTCAGGACGACGCCGGCGAGCCCGCTCCCGCCCCCGACCGGCACGATGATCACGTCGACGTCCGGGAGGTCCTCGCCGATCTCGAGCGCGTAGGTGCCGACGCCGGCGATGAGCAGCGGGTCGTTCGCCACGTGCACGAAGCGCAGGTCGTCGTTCTCCGCCCGCGCGCCGGCCTCGGCCATGGCCTCGTCGAAGTCGCGCCCGTGCACGTTCAGGTCGGCGCCCATGGCCTCCATGAGCGCGTTCTTCTCCGGGTTGTTGCGCTTGGGCACGTAGATGACGGCGCGCGAGCCGAAGGTGCGCGCGGCCCAGGCCATGGAGAGGCCGTGGGAGCCGCGGGTCGCCGTGATGATGCCCTTGCGTCGCTCGGCGTCGCTGAGGTTCGCGAAGAGGTTCACGCCCCCGCGCACCTTGAAGGCGCCGATGGGGAGGTGGTTCTCGTGCTTCACGAAGGCGTCGAAGCCGAGCCGGGCGCTGAGCAGCGGGTAGCGGTAGAGGGGCGTCGGCCGAAGGTAGCGGTGGACGATCGGCCAGGCGCGGAGCACGTCGCGGAAGGTGACGGTCATGTGCAGCGGGGAGCGAGGATAGCGCGAGTCGGGGGTCGGGCGCGCCCCGGAGCGAGGCGTCGGCTGCGGGTAGCGCGTCGGGGCCTCCCCGTCGAGCGCCGGGCCGGGGCGCACGGGGGCTTTGCGATTGGGCCCGCGCCCGGTCAATCTCCTGCCCGTGGCCGAGCGGGAGCCGAGCGCGCCCCCCACGCTGGGTGGGGCGGCCGGGAGCCGGGACGAGCCTGGCGCCAGCGCTTCGGAGGGCGGGAGCGATCCCCTCTCGCGGCCGCTGCCGTCCGTCGACATGCCGCTCCTGCGCGGGCAGGTCCGGGCCGAACGGGCCAAGCGGCTGGCGCTCGGGATCGCGCTGGGGGTGGGCGCGCTCGGGGCGCTGGCCTTCGCGATCCTCGGGAGCGACCTGAGCTTCGGCGGCGACGAGGAGGAGCCCGAGGCGCCGATCGAGGAGCCGGCCGCGCTGGCCACCGGGCCCCTGGAGCCGCTGCCCGAGGACGCGCTCTTCGCCGAGGAGCCGCTGGAGGCGGTGGAGCCGGAGGAGCCTCCGCCGCCCCCCGAGCCCGAGCCGGTGGAGAGCGAGGACGGGCTGCAGCGCTTCGAGACGCAGTTCGGCGACGCGCTCGGGTTCCGGCCGGCGCTGGTCGCCGCGGGGCTCAGCTCGAACGAGTGCGCCGACGTGGAGCAGGCCCTCGACGGGGTGCTCGACTTCCGCCGCTGCCGCCCGGAGGACCGCATCGTCTACGAGCGCGATCCGGCCGGGGAGCTGGTCGGGCTCGAGTACCACGACGAGGCGACGAGCTACGTAGTGGTGCAGCGCGATGACGAGGGCGCGCTCGAGGCCGAGCGCGTCGAGCGGGAGCTGGAGACGCAGCGGGTGGCGCGGAGCGGGGTGGTGCGGACCTCGCTCGGCGACGCCATCGAGAACGCCGGGCTCGGCCGGACGCTGGTGGGCGTCTTCGTGGAGGTCTTCGACGGGAAGGTGAACTTCTCGACGCAGGCGCGGGCGGGGGATCGCTTCCGGGTGCTCGTGGAGGAGGAGCGCCTCGAGGGGGAGTTCCTCCGCTGGGGGCAGGTGCACGCGCTCGAGTACACGGGGCAGCGGGCCGGCGAGCTCCGCGCCTTCTGGTTCCACCCGCGGGGGCAGGAGCGGGGCAACTGGTACGACGAGACCGGGCGCGAGCTCCGCGGGAGCTGGCTGCGCGTGCCCTGCCGCTACGACCGGATCTCGTCGCCCTTCGACCCGCGGCGCATGCATCCCATCCTCCGGCGCATCCACCCGCACAACGGCGTGGACTTCGCCGCGTCGACGGGGACGCCGGTCTGGGCCGCGGCGGACGGCACGGTGACCTGGGCCGGCCCGAAGGGCGCGAACGGCAACCTGGTCTCCATCCGGCACGAGGGCGGCTACATGACGCACTACGCCCACCTGCACCGCATCCAGCGGGGCATCCGGCGCGGGGTGCGCGTGGACCAGCGGCAGCTCATCGGGGCCGTGGGCACGACCGGGCGCTCGACGGGGCCGCACCTGCACTTCGGGCTCAAGCGGAACGGGCGCTTCCTCGACCCGATGGAGGTGCTGAACGGGCCGGGGCGCATGCTCCCGGCGGGGCAGCTCGGGCGCTTCCGGCGGCGCATGCGCGAGCTGCGCGCGGAGCTCGAGGCGGCGGGCGAGGAGCCGGCCGAGGGCGAAGAGCGCGGCGGCTGAGCGGAGGCAGCCGAGCAGAGCGGCGAGCGGAGGCAGCCGAGCAGAGCGGCCCGCGGAGGCAGCCGAGCGGAGACTGCCGAGCGGAGGCAGCCGAGTGGAGGCGGCCGAGCAGAGCGGCCCGCGCGCATGAGCGCGCGCATGAGTCCGCGCGGATCCAGAGGGAAGGCACGGGGGCGCGACCCGGTTTGAACTTCGGGGCGGGCCTACTACTCTCGCGCGTCCGCCGCGCGCCCTGCCGGCCCCTTCGCCTTCGCTTCCGATGGAGCTCTCCCGCCGCCACGCCCTCATCGCGCTCGGGCTCGTCCTGACGGGCCTCGCCGCCCTCGTGCTCTTCGGCATCGGGCAGTTCGGCATCTGGGACCCGTGGGAGCTGAACGCCGCGGACCTCGCGCGGGACCTGCTCGCCGGGGAGGCCGCCGAGAGCAAGCGCGCACCGCTGACCCCCTGGCTGACGGCGCGCTCCTTCGGGGTCTTCGGCGTGCACGAGTGGTCCGGGCGGCTCCCGGTGGCCCTCGGCGGGCTCCTGGCGATCGTCGCGGCGGCGGGCTGGGCCTGGCGCTTCGCGGGCCGGCGGGCGGCGCTCTACGCGGCGCTCGTGGCCGGCACCTCGCCGCTGCTCCTCTTCAACGCCCGGCAGATGCTCGGCGACGCCTGGGGCATGGCGGCGAGCGGGCTGGTCGGCCTCTGCGCAGCCGGCGCCGCCTTCCTCCCCTCGCAGGCGGAGGACGAGGCCACGCGGCGCAAGCACGCGGCGCTCTGGATCACGGGCCTGGTCGCGTCGGTGCTCCTGGCCGTCGTCGCCGCGGGCGCGCTCCAGGGCGCCCTCCCCCCGCTGGCGGCCGTGGCGCTCGTGCTCCTGCTCCGGGGCGTGGTCCCGCGGGACCCGGCGCGGCGCATGGGCGGCGGCGCGGTCATCGTGCTCGCCGCGGGCGTGACCCTCTTCGTGGTGCGCGCCGTCGTCGCCGACGCGGCCGGCTACAGCGCCTGGCTCGGAGGCGCGCCGCGCGGCGGGGATCCGCCCACCTTCGACGCGGCCCTCGAGCTCGTCTTCCACGCCTTCGCGCCGTGGAGCGCGCTCGTGCTCGTGGCCCTCGTGCGCATGCTCGCGCCGCCGCCCTCGGCCGAGGTGCCGACGGATGGGCCGGACGAGGGAGCCGAGGACGGCGCGAAGGGGGAAGCCGCGCGGCTGCGCATGCGCCGGCGCGCGCTCGGGGACGCGCGCCTCTCGCTCGTGCTCTGGGCCGCCCTCGGGTACGGCGCGCTCACCGTCTACACGGCGCGCTACGGGCCCGGGACCTTCCTCCCGCTGGTCGCGCTGGCGGCGGCGGTGGCCGTGCTGCTCCGCGACGTGGAGCTGAGCGAGCGCGCCTGGTGGCCCGAGGCCGTGATCGGGATCCTCTTCGTGGGCCTGATCGTGCGCGACTTCGGCCTGTACCCGGCGAGCCCGATCCACGCGCTCCCGCTCGAGGGGCTCGAGACGCCGGAGGTCTTCGACCCGCGCAAGGGCTGGGCGATCGTCATGGGTCTCTTCGGCGTGGCCATCGGCCTCGCGCTCGGCTCGGCGCCGACGGGGGAGCCGCCCGATCTGCGCGCCCCCTACCGTTGGCTGCGGGATCAGTGGGTCCGCGGCGGGGCGCAACGCACGTGGCTGATCCTCGCCAGCCTCGTCGTGGGCGGCGCCGGCGCCTTCGGGGCCGTGTGCTGGGTGGCGGGCGACTCGCTGCCGCTCGCCTCCATCGCCATCCGCGTGGGGAAGAAGCTGGTGCTCCTGCCCGTCGTGATCCCGGTGGCCGTGGCCGCCGTGCCCCTGGCCTTCCAGGTGGTCCGGCGCATGGGCCACTTCCGCATGGTGCCGGTGCTGCTCGCCGGGGCCGTGGTCGGCGGCTGGGCGGCGCACGGGTACATCCCCCAGCTGAGCTCGCACTTCTCGCCGCGCGAGGTCTACGACAGCTACAACGAGCTCCACGGCGAGGGCGAGCCGCTGGCCGAGTACCGGGTGAGCGGGCGCGCCGCGGCCTACTACGCCGAGGGCGAGACGCGGGACCTCGAGAGCCAGTCCGAGCTGCTCGCCTACCTGGCGGAGGAGGGGCGGCGCTGGGCGGTGATCCCGGCCGACGAGCTCGCCTCGGTGAACCGGGCGTACCGGCAGGACGCCGGGGAGCACCTCTTCGTGGCCGACGCCCGGAGCGCGCGCGTGCTGCTGGTGACGAACCGGCCCATCGAGGGGCGCGAGAACCAGAACTTCATCGCCGGCGCCGTGCTCGACGAGGAGCCGAACCCGGAGCATCGGGTGGGCGGGCTCTTCGACGAGCGGATCGAGCTGATCGGCTACGACCTCGAGACGCCGCAGCCGGGCTACGTGGGCGCCGGGCAGAGCTTCACGGTGACCTGGTACTGGCGGGCGCGGCAGCGGGTGCCCGGGAGCTACAAGATCTTCCTCCACATCGACGGGCAGGGGAACCGCATGAACGGCGACCACGACCCGGTGGAGGGGCGCTACCCGGTGCGGCTCTGGGACCAGGGCGACATCGTCGTCGACCGGCAGACGCTGACCGTGCCGGCCAACTACCGGCCGGGCCGCTACACGTTCTTCATCGGCTTCTACGCGGGCAGCAACCGGCTCGCCGTGACCCCGGAGGACATGGACGACGGCGACGATCGGCTGCGGGCCGGGCACGTCGTGGTCCGCTGAGACGCGGGCGCAGGGCGGAGCCCCTCGGTCGGCCGGTCCCCCGGGCGGTCGGAGCGGGTCGGTCGCAGCGAGTCGGTCGCAGCGAATCGGTCGCAGCGAATCGGTCGCAGCAGATCGGTCGGAGCAGGTCGGCGGTCTGTGGGCCACTCGGCCCGATTCGCCGGCGACCCCGCGCGTCGCGGACCGGCGGCGGCGAGGTCGTCGTGGGGGTGCTTGAACTCGCGGGGGGAGTCGTGGTCTGGTCCACCTGCTGGGGGGCGAGACGGCCTCCTTCGCCCTCCCCACGATGGACGACGACGAGCGCCGAGAGCACGCCCGCTACGCCACCCGGCTGGCCGTCGACGTGCAGAGCGGAGAGCACTTCCTCTTCGCCTACATCACGAACATCAGCGCCATGGGGATCTTCGTGCGGACGAACGAGCCGCTCCCGGTCGGCACCGAGCTCACGCTCGCGTTCGGCGTCGAGCCGGGCCCGCGGGTGGAGCTCGACGGAACGGTGGTGTGGGTCAACCCCGTGCGCCTGGGGCCGGACAACTCCGGCATGGGCGTGCAGTTCGAGCCGCTGACGCCGGAGCAGCGCGAGACGCTGGTCGAGCTCGTGCGGAGCATCGCCTACCTGCACGAGCAGGCGCCGGACGCCTAGTCCCCCGGGCCCGACGTCCCGGGGCCCCGTTCGCTCGGGGGAGCTCGCTACGCGGCGAAGCGGAAGGGCTGGACGGCGGCGCTGAGGAGGTCACCGCTCTCGGCGGCGCGGAAGGCGGCCTCGAGCTCGGCGTCCTCGAGGAGGAGCGCCTCGCTCACCTCGAAGGTGTTCACCCGATCGCCGAGGTCCTCCTCCCAGGTGAGCAGCGCGTCGACCCAGACGTGCTCGCGCCGCACCGGCGCCTTCCCGCCCGGCAGCGCCGGCGGCAGGTCGCCCAGGAAGAGCCGCAGGGCCTCGCGGACCTCTTCGGCGGTGTCCACGAGCTCCACGCCGAAGCCCGTGCGGTGGCGCTCCCCCTCCCGGCGGCGGAGGACGGCGTGGCGGACCTCCCCGAAGAGGTAGAAGGGCTCCGGGCAGCTCGGCAGGGCCAGCTCGATGACCAGCTCCTCGCCGGCCTCGAGGAGCAGCTCGGTGCGGAGAAAGAGGCCCTCCTCGCTCAGATCGCGCACGACGTGGGGGACCGGCTGGTCCCAGGCATCGGCGATGACCAGGCAGTCGAACTCCCCGGCGCGGCGGGGGGACTGGCGGCGTTCGATCACGACGTCGATGGGTTCGAGCATGGAGGCCTCCTGCCCACACACTCCTACATGTAGGCAAGCGGGGTCCAGAAAGCGGCGAGACGCGTTCACGCACCGTCCCTCGGCGCCCGGCTCGCTCTTCGGCGCCCTCCCCTCCGCGCGCCCGGCGCGCTCGCTCTTGCCTCCCGGCCCTCCCCACTCGCTCCCCGCCACGCCCCCTCGGGGCCGACGAAGCCGCTCAGCCGGCGGTCGACGGGCGCGCCGGGGGCACGACCACGGGCAGGTCGGCGAGGGGGATCCGCGAGCCCTCGTCGAGGCGCCAGCTCTCGCCCTCCCAGCGGCCCCGCGTGATCCACGCGCCGTCCGGCTCCACGTCGTAGATCCAGAGCCCCTCGCGCCCCTCCATGGTCGTCGAGCCGGCGCCGCAGAGCGGGACGCCGGTCTCCGGGACCCGGAGCGCGAAGCATTTGTGCACGTGCCCGTGCACGATCGCCCCCCGCTCGAGCCGGGCCGTCGCCGCGAGGAGCGCGTCGGCGTTCTCGAGGCCGTGCTGCGGCGTGTCGGGCCGGCCGCTCGCGAGCCGCGGCGCGTAGTGGGTCATGACGAAGACGAAGCGCCCCGCCACCTTCGGATGCGTGAAGACGCGCTCGAGCGCCGCGAGCTGCGCGTCGGGGACGCGCCCGCTCGATCGGAAGACCGGCGGGTTCGGCCGTGAGCTGTTCACGCAGACGACGGCGACGTGCTCCCCGAAGAGGCGCACCAGCGGCCAGACGCCGTCGGCCGCGAGCTCGGGCAGATCGTTGACGAGGAGATCGCCGAAGTGCGCCTCGAAGACCTCGAGGGCGTCCGGCAGGTAGACGTCGTGGTTGCCGGGGACGGTCACGAAGCCGCCTGGCGCCGCCTCGAAGGGGCGCACGATGGCGCGCGCATGGGCCAGCTCCGGGGCCGTGCCGAGGGCCGTGTAGTCGCCCGAGCAGAGGGCCACGTCGACGTCGATGGCCTCCATGAACTCGGCGAGGCGCGCGAGCTTCTGGGGCGCCCGTGCGTAGTACTTCCGGCGTCGGAGGAAGAGGTTCGCGTAGCCGACGAAGCGCTTGTTGAGGAAGCGTCGCCAGGGCACCTCGCGGAAGCCGTCCTCGAGGTGGACGTCGCTGAAGTGGAGGAAGCGCACGGCGCCGATCTCTACGGCCAGGTCGCCGGGAGGGAAAGGCCCGCGCCCTCGTCGAAGCCGAGCCGCACGTTCGCGCACTGCACGGCGCCGCCGGCCGCGCCCTTCACGAGGTTGTCGATGGCGGCCATGGCGACGATGCGCCCGGTGCGCGGATCGTGCGTGTAGGCGAGGTGCACCCGATTGCTGCCGCGCACGTGGAGCGTGTCCGGGCAGGCGCCGGGCTCGCGGACGACGACGGAGGGGGAGCCTGCGTAGGCGGCGCGGGCGGCCTCGGTGCAGCGCTCGGCGGTCGTGCCCTCGGCGGCCCGCGTGTAGGCGGTCACCAGGATGCCGCGGGTCATGGGGGTCAGGTGCGGCGTGAAGAGCACCTTCAGCTCGGCGCCGGCGAGCGCGCCGAGCTCCTGCTCGATCTCCGGCGTGTGCCGGTGGCTGGCGATCTTGTAGGCGCGGATGCCCTCGGCGGCCTCGGGGAGGTGCGTGTTCGGGCGGGCGACCCGGCCGGCGCCGGAGACGCCGCTCTTGGCGTCGATGACGATCCCGTCGGCGGCGACCAGCCGCTCGCGGACGAGCGGGGCGAGGACCAGCGTGGCGGCCGTCGGGTAGCAGCCGGGCACGGCCACCAGATCCGCCTCGCGGATCGCCTCCCGGTGGAGCTCGACGAGCCCGTAGGCGGCCTGGCCGAAGATCGCCGGTGCCCCGTGCGGGCCGTACCACTGCTCGTAGACGGCCTGGTCGCGGAGGCGGAAGTCGGCGCTCAGGTCGAAGACCGGCAGGCCGCGCTCGCGGAGGGCGGCGACCGTGGGCGCGCTGGCGCCGTGGGGGAGCGCGCAGAAGGCCAGATCGGCGCGCTCGGCGACGGCGTCGGCGTCGAAGGCCTCGACGTCGCCCTCGAGGAAGCCGGCGAGGCTGGGCAGGACCTCGGCGATCTTCTGGCCCGCCTTGCTGTGACCGCAGATCGGTCCGGGCGCGAGGCGCGGGTGCGCGAGCAACAGACGCACGAGCTCGGCGCCCGTGTAGCCGGTGCCGCCGACGACGGCGGCGCGAAGGGGTCGATCCATCGGGGGCGTGTTATGCGACGCGCCGCCTCGCCGCAACGCGCGACCGGGAGCGGGGGACCGCTGGGAGAAGGGCGACCTCCCTCGAACGAACCGGAGATCGGGCGACGGTGATGGACTGGCGGTGATGGACGGACGGAATGGCGCGAGGCCGCCCCGAGTGGGAGCGGCCTCGTGCGGGCTCGGAAGAGCGCGAGCGGAGCTCAGCGCTTCGAGTACTGGAACTTCTTGCGGGCGCCGGGCTGACCGGGCTTCTTACGCTCCTTCTTCCGCGCGTCGCGGGTGAGGAGCCCGGCCTTCTTCAGGCTCGGCTTGAGGTCCACGTCCATCGCGACGAGGGCCCGGGAGATGCCGTGGCGCACGGCCTCGGCCTGCGAGGAGGGGCCACCGCCGTCGACGTTCACCTTCACGTCGAACTTGCCGTGCTTCTCGATCGCGTCGAAGGGCTGCTCGATGATCATCCGGAGGACCTCCCGGGGGAAGTAGTCCTCGAAGGTGCGGCCGTTGACCTCGATCGTGCCCGTCCCCTCGGAGAGGAAGACGCGGGCGACGGCGGTCTTGCGCTTGCCGGTGCCGTAGAAGCGGCCGTGAATCTGCTTGGGCTTCGCCATGGGTCGTCTCGTCCGTAGTCGCTCAGAAGGTGAAGGGCTGGGGCTTCTGGGCCCCGTGGGGGTGCGTGGGACCGGCGTAGACCTTGAGCTTCTTGAGGCTCTTTCGGCCGATCGCGTTCTTCGGGAGCATCCCCTTGACCGCCTTCTCGATGACGAACTCGGGGCGCCGGCCCAGGAGGTGGCCGTAGGGCTCGCTCTTGATGCCGCCGGGGTAGCCGCTGTGGTGATACCAGCGCTTGTCCGTGAGCTTGCGGCCCGTGAGCCCGACCTTCTCCGCGTTCACGACGACGACGAAGTCGCCGGCGTCGGCGTGCGGGGTGAACTCCGGCTTGTGCTTGCCGCGAAGGACGCTGGCGATGCGGGAGGCGAGACGGCCGAGGGGCACGTCGGTCGCGTCGACGACGAACCAGCGGCGCTCGATCTCGTGAGCCTTGGCGCTCTGGGTGAGCATGGGAAAACCTTGCGAGAGAAGAGGGTCCGGGCGGCCGGGGCCGCGAAAGGGGTCGGCGGGAGCCGCCGAGGGGTGCGCCGGTCGCCGAAAGGGCGGCGAGAGCGCGGCGCGAGGGTGCTGAGCTGGCCGGGGCCAGGGGGCGGGTTGCTTAGCCGGGTGGTCTGGACGTGTCAAGCGAAGGCGGCCCGTTTTCGAGCCGCCAAATGAATGCGACCCTCCCCGAGGCGTCGATCTCCCGAACGGCGCCCCGCGCGCCCTCCCCAGCCCCCGGAGGTCATCATGACCCGCTCGCTCTCCCTCACCGCCACCCTCGCCCTGGCCCTCTCCGTCGCCGCCCCCTCCCTGGCCGACGCCCAGGTGCGCGTGCGGACGAGCCGCCCCACGACCTCGGTCCCCGTCCAGACGACGCGGGTCCAGACGACCCGAGCTCGGGTCCCCGTCCAGACGACGCGCGTCCAGACGACCCGTGTCACCCCCATTCGGGTGAGCCCACGACCCGCGGTCCAGCTGAGCCCGCGGGTCCGCGTGCTCCGGGCGAACACCACGCTTCGCCGCCCGAACCCGGCGCCGACGACGGTGGTCCAGCCCGCCACGCCGGAGCCCGCCGGGGACGGTCAGCTCCGCTGCATGCTCCAGGAGAACGGCGCGCCCGCCGCCGGACAGGTCACGCTCCTCCAGAACGGCACGCCGGTCGCCGAGGGCGCCTGCGGCACGCTGCTGACGGCGCCTGCCGGGACCTACACGGCCGAGATGACGCTCACGGGCGCCGTCGATCAGCCGACGGTGCGGCGCACGGTCACGGTCCGCGAGGGCACGACGGTGAGCGCGACGGCGAGCTTCTCCACGGCGATCCTCGAGGTGCGCCTCGAGAAGAACGGCGAGCGGATCCCCGGCAAGGCGGAGATCCGGGACGCCTCCGGGCGCCTCGTCGCCACCATCGGCAGCCACGTGGTCGCCCGCATCAGCACCGGGACCTACCGGGTGACGGCGACGGTCACGCCCGGCTACCGGCACGCGAACGGGAGCCGGACCTTCGACGGCGTGCGCCTCGTCCAGGGGCAGCGCCGGGCCCTGACCGCCCGCTTCTGAGCGGCTGCTCCAGAACGGCTGCTCCAGAACGGCTGCTTCCGAGCGGCTGCTTCGGGTCGCCCGGGCCGCCGCGCCCGGGTCCCCGCGAGGCCGCTCCCGACGGCGGGGGCGGCCTCGTCGCGTCCCGGGGGCTCGTGAGTTAGGGTGCGCGCGATGGAGGAGACCGGCAGCTCGGCGGGCCCGACGGAGCCCCAGCCGAAGGCGTCGGAGGAGGCGCCCGGGAGCTCCCCGTCGGAGGCCGGTGCCGATGGCGCGGGCGACGCGGCGATCGTCCCGGTGCGGCCATCCCGCGCCCCCGATCCGGCGGCCAAGCCCTACGAGCCGAACGCGCTCCTCCGCTGGATCTACCGGCGCTACTTCTCCCACATCCACGTGGACGAGAGCTGGAGCGGCGCCGTCCGCGCCTCCGCGCGCCGCGGCGTCGTCGTCTACGTGATGCGCTCGCTGAGCTTCCTGGACTTCCTCTGCCTGGACTTCCTGGTGAAGCGCTTCGGGCTGCCGCTGGTCCGCTTCGTGAACGACCTCGGCCTCTGGATCCTCGAGCCCTTCGGCAAGGGGGACCGGCGCGTCGCCCTCGAGCGCCAGATCCCGGAGGAGCAGGCCCTCGGCGACGTCGTCCGCGAGGGCCACAGCGCCCTCCTCTTCCTCCGCAAGCCCCCGCGCATCGGCTCGACGACGCGAAAGGGGCAGGAGCTCGAGGGCGATCTCATCCGCACGCTCGTCGAATCGCAGCGGAAGATCGACGAGCCGATCCTCCTCGTCCCGCAGACCTTCGTCTGGACCAAGCGCCCGCCCGATCGGAAGCGGGGCCTGGTCGACCTCTTCTTCGGCCCGGTCGAGTGGCCCGGGCGCATCCGCGTCTTCTTCCAGTTCCTGTTCAACTACCGGAACGCCCTGCTCCGCTCGGGCGAGCCCTTCGACCTCCAGGCCTTCATCGCCGAGCACCAGGACCTCACGGACGGGGAGATCGCCGACAAGGTCCGCTACGCGATGCTCCGGCGCATGGAGCGCGAGCGCACGCTGGTGCTCGGGCCGACGAAGAAGACGCCCACGCGCATCCAGGACGAGCTCCTTCGGAGCCCGCGCGTGCGGAAGGCCGTCGAGGAGGAGGCGCGGCGGCGCGAGGAGAGCGTGGCGACGGTGAAGCGGCGCGCGCGCAAGGACCTGAAGAAGCTCCAGGCCAACCAGATGCCATACATGCTGAGCTTCCTGAACAAGCTGCTCAGCTGGGTCTTCAGCCGCATCTACGACGGCGTCGTCGTCGACAAGGAGGGCATCGAGCGGGTCCGCGAGGCGGCGCGGCACGGCACGCTGATCTACCTGCCGAGCCACAAGAGCCACGTCGACTACCTGGTGCTCAGCCACGTGCTCTACGCGCGGGCGCTCTCCCCGCCGCTCATCGCCGCCGGCGACAACCTCAGCTTCTTCCCGCTCGGGCCGATCCTCCGGCGCGGCGGGGCGTTCTTCATCCGCCGCTCCTTCCGCGGCAAGAAGCTCTACGCGGCGCTGGTCGACGCCTACATGCGGAAGCTGATCGTCGAGGGCTTCCCCATCGAGTTCTTCATCGAGGGCGGACGCTCGCGGACGGGCAAGCTCCTCGCGCCGAAGTACGGGCTGCTCACGATGATCGTCGACGCGGCGCTGAAGCTGCGCCTGAAGAAGGTCTACTTCGTGCCGATCTCCGTGGGCTACGAGCGCATCATCGAGGAGACCTCGTACGTGCACGAGCTCGGCGGGGGCGAGAAGAAGAAGGAGAACGTCGGGGGGCTGCTGAAGACGCCGCAGGTGCTCCGCTCGAAGTACGGGCGGCTCTACGTGCAGTTCGGGAAGATCCTGCCCTTCGAGGACGTGCTCCAGGAGGTGCTCGGGGAGGAGCGGGCGAGCACGCGGCGGGGCATCAAGCCGCCGGAGCGGCGGACCCTCGTGCAGCGGATCGCGCACCAGACGACCTACCAGATCGACCGGGTGACGGTGGTGACGCCGGCGGCGCTGGTGGCGACGGCCCTGCTCGCCGAGCGGCGGCGGGGGATCACGACCGAGCTCCTCCGCGAGCGGGCGCGCGTGCTCCTGGGGGCCCTGCGGCGGCTCGGGGCGCGGGTGGCGGACTCGCTGCTCGCGGAGGACGGCGAGAGCCTGCGCGAGGAGACCTTCGAGGAGGCGGTGCAGCTCTTCCTGGACGCGAAGCTCCTGCGCTACGCGGAGAAGGGGGCGTCGCCGATCTACACGGTGCCCGACCCGCGGCGGCTGGCGCTCGAGTACTACAAGAACAACGTGCTCCACTTCTTCGTGCCGAGCGCGATGATCTCGGCGGTCGTCGAGCAGGTCGGCGAGGAGGGGGAGCTCGAGGTGGCGGCGCTCCGCGAGGAGGTGCGCTGGCTCTCGCGGCTCTTCAAGTACGAGTTCATGTACCGGGCGGACGCGCCCTTCGAGGCGATCTTCGAGGACGCGCTGGGAACCATGGAGGGGGCCGGGGAGCTGGTGCGCGCGGGCGAGGACGGGGAGCGCGTGCGCGTCGGCGAGGGGGAGGCGGGCGCGCGGGTGCCGCTCTTCGCGTCGATGCTGCGGAGCTACTTCGAGGGCTACCTGCTCGCCGTGCGCGCGCTCCAGCAGGTGGGCGCGGATGGCGTCGAGCGGAAGGCCTGGATGAAGCGGGCGCTGACGATCGGGCAGCGGATGTACCTGGCCGGAGAGCTCGAGCGGCGGGAGGCCGTGTCGAAGCCGAAGATGGAGTCGGCGCTGAAGGCGCTGAAGGACCTCGGCGTGGTGGGCTTCGGAGCGGGCGAGACGCTGACGCCGCCGCGGGGGGAGGCGAGCGAGGCGGAGGTCGCCGAGGCGGTGGCGGAGCTCGAGGCGCGGCTGAGCCGCTTCGTCTGAGCCGCTTCGTCCGCGTCGCTTCGTCCGCGTCGCTCCGTCCGCGTCGCTTCGTCCGCGCCGCTTCGTCCGCGCCGCTTCGTCCGCGCCGCTTCGTCCGTGCCGCTTCGTCCGCGGCCCTTCGTCTGCGCCGCTTCGTCTTCGCCGCTTCGTCTGCGCCGCTCGAACGAGCCGGGGGTGCAGGCCGCTCGAACGAGCCGGAGGAAGAGACGGAGCGCCGGGGACTCAGGCCTTGAGATCGGCGAGCGGTCCGGGGCAGTGCTCGGGGTCGCCGAAGACCTCGGCGCGCGAGCCCATGGCGCGGGCGACCGAGAGGAAGACCTGCGAGACGCAGACCTCGCCTCCGCCGTAGCGGAGCTGACCGCCGCCCCGCAGCGCCCCGCCGGCGTCGCCGACGAGGACGAGGGGGATGTGGCTCGTGCCCTCGTGGTGCTTGCCGCCGCCGCTGTTCACCCAGAGCGCGACGGCCCGATCGGCGAGGGTCCCGTCGCCGTCTTCCTCGGCGGCGAGGCGCCCGAAGAGGTGCGCGATCTCGGCGGCCTTGAAGCGGATGATCGCCTCGTAGGCCTCGGTCGAGCGGTCCCGATCGTAGCCGTGCCCCACGTGGGCGACGCTCTCGTGGGCGTCGCCGGGGAAGCCGAGGAAGCCCCAGCCGACGTTGTGGGCGTCGCGGCCGAAGATCGACAGGTGCACCACGCGGGTGAGGCCGTAGGCGTAGGCGTGCGCGGCGACCTCGACGTGGTCGCGGACGGTCTCTCCGCGGAGGCCCGCCTCGCTCTCGCCCGGCGCCCCGGGGACGCCGCGGTCCATCAGCGCGGCGGCGCGGCCGGCGAGCTGCCCCTCGAGGTCGCGGAGGCTGCCGAGCATCTGCTCGAGCTTGGCGCGCTCGGGGCCGGCGAGGCGGCTCTCGGTGCGCCGCACGTCGTCGGTGAGGCCGTCCAGCACGCTGCGCTGCTCGGCGAGGGCCGCGAGCGCCTCCTCGGAGCTCCCGGCGGCGCCGAAGAGGCGGGTGAAGGCGCGCGCGGGTGAGGCCTCCGCCGGGAAGGGGCGGTAGGGGCCGTCGGCGCTGGTGGAGACGGCCGCGCGATCGCTCCGCGTGGAGAGGCCGAGGGCGACCGAAGGGAAGGGGTCGTCCCCGCCGACCTCGCGCGCGACGAAGCGGTCGATGGAGACGCCGCCGGGGTGGCGATGATCGCTCGGGGCGACGCTGAGGGTGGCCCAGCCGTTCCCGTGGAGGTTCCGTCCGTGGGGGTTGTAGAGCCGGCGGAGGACCGTGACCTTCTCGGCGAGGGGCGCGAGCGGGTCGAGCACGGCGGGGAGGCCGTCCGCGCGCGACGGGTCGAGGAGCGCCGGGTCGCGATCGCCGCCGCCTTGATGGTTCCAGCCGTTGCCGTCCGTGAGCACGAAGAGGAGGCGACGGGTCGGCGCCTCGCCGCGGGCGCGAGAGACCAGGCGCCCGACGAGGGGCCCGAGGAGCGCGGCGGCGCCGCCGAGGCCGAGGGTGCGCGCGAGCTCGCGGCGGGAGAGGCGGGAGAGGCGGGGAGAAGCGGTCTTCATCGGGGGTCTCCGGGTTGGGGCGCTCATTCGTCCCACTGGGGAGTGCGGGTGCGGTTGGAGTCGTGGGCGAGCATGTGGACGAGGAGCTCGCGGACGTCGCCGTCGCTCGCCTCGAAGCGGGCCTCGAGGTCGGTGAGGACGCAGGCGTCGCCGGCCTCCGGCGCGCGCCCGTGGACGAAGGTGAAGAGCCGGCGGACGAAGCAGGCGCGGACATCGGCGCTGGCCGCGAGGCGCTCGGCGAGGGTGGGGGCGTCGGGGACCGCGCCGTCGGTGCTCGCCGTGCCCTCGATGGCGCCGGCGGTGTCGATGGAGAAGCCGCCGGGCCAGGTCTCGCGGGGGAGGCCGAGCGAGTCGAAGGCGTCGAAGGGGTAGCCGAGCGGATCGGTCTGGGCGTGGCAGCCGGCGCAGACCGGATCGCCGAGGTGGCGGGCCCGGACCTCGCGCGGGGAGAGGGGCTCGCCGGCCTCCTCCTCGAAGCGGTCCTGCACCCCGGCGAGGTTGTTGTCGACGCTCGGAGGCGGATCCGGGACGGGCTGGCAGAAGAGCTGCTCGCGGATCCAGCGGCCGCGGTGGGTGGTCGAGTGGTGGGCGACGAGGAAGCCGCCGAGCATGAGCAGGCCGCGGCGACCGTCGGCGGTGGGGCCGGTCTCGACGGCCGGGCGGGGCTCGCCCCCGTAGTAGTCGCGGAGCGTGTTGAAGGTGTCGAACTCCTCCTCGCCGTCCGCGGGGGTGCGGCCGTAGACGGTCCAGTCTGCGCCGAGGAGCGTCTCGAGGCGGGCGTCGTCCTCCCAGAGCACCTGCCGCGCGAAGAGGATCGGCTCCTGCGCGAGCCAGCGGCCGAGCGACTCGGGGCTGCGATCGCGGACCGGGTGCCCCTCCGGGGCGGCGCGGCGGAGCTCGGCGATGGGCGCGTCCTTGATGCGATCGAGCTCGAGCCACTCGTGGAAGAAGCGGAGCAGCCCGTGGAGCCGGGCGGGGCTCCGGCCGTCGAGGTCGGCGACCTCCGCCGCGGCGGGCTCGCGCGCGAGGAGCCGGCGCACCTGGGCCTCGAGCGCGGCGCGCTCCCTCAGCGTGCCCGCGTCGGCGGCGGCGGCGAGCTCGGCGTCGGGCGGCGCGTCGGTGAGCGTGTAGGCGAGCCAATCGGCGAGCTCGTGGTCGCTCAGCTCGGCGGCGCCGCTCTCGGGGTCCAGCCTGCCGAGCTCGGAGCGGAAGAGGGTCGCGGGGGCAGAGAGGATGCGCTGCGCGAGGACCCGGAGCGCGCCGGCGTCGCCGTGCTCGGCGCGGGCCGCCTGGTGAGCGGCGCGGAGGGCGTCGCGCTCCTCCGGGGTGGCCGGGCGACGCCAGGCCGAGCGCGTGAGCCGATCGACGACCTCGTCGGCGCAGGCGTCGTCCGCGGCGCCGTCGGCCGCGCAAGGGGGCAGGCCCTCGCCCGTCGCGACCATCCCCACGGCCATGGCGCGAGCGACGTCGACGAGCTCGGCGAGGAAAGGCGTCGAGGCGTTCTGGATGTCCGGGCGCGAGCTGAAGGGCGCGCCGAGCGTCATGGTGCGGCCGAAGCGCGCGGCGAGGCCGGCGGGCGCGACGTCGGGCGCGATCTGCTCGAGGGGCGAGGCGAGCTGGCGCGGGTCGAGCTGCCAGAGGCGCGCAGGGGGCGGGCGGCAGTCGTCGCTGCCCGGGACCGGGACGCCGGGCGGGCGCGGGTTCTCGGGCGCCTCGGGCTCCGTCGGAGCGCCGGGGTCGCCCTCCCCGTCGCGGGAGAGGGTCCCGGAGCAGGCGGTGAGCGGGACGAGGAGCAGGAGCGAGGCGAGGCGGGCGCTCATCGGGCGTCTCCTTCCAAGGGGGCGAAGGCGAAGACGCCCTTCGAGTCGGTGGTCAGGTAGGCGGTGCGCCCGGTGGGGCCACCGAAGGTGAGGTTGGTGATCCGGCCCCGGGCCCGGAGGCGACCGAGGCGCGCGCCGTCGGGGGCGTGGACGACGACGGAGGAGTCGTTCGCCGCCACCCAGAGGGCGCCATCGGGGGCGACGGCCATGCCGTCCGGGGTGCGCACGTCGAAGTGGGCCTCGGGTGCGCCGAGCTCGCCGGCGGCGTCGACGGCGAAGCGATGGACGCGGGCCTGGCTGCGGTCCTGGTAGGCCGCGGCGGCGACGTAGAGCGTGCGCCCGTCGGCGCTCAGGGCGATGCCGTTGGGGTTCGGGATGCCGGCGTGGACCTCCTCGAGGGCGCCGTCCCGGTAGCGGTAGACGCCGCCCGGGGTCCCCTCCGGCGCGGCGCTGCAGCGCGGGTGCTCGTCGCAGCGGTTGGTGAAGTAGACGACGCCGTCGGCGCGGACGGCCCAGTCATTGGCGAAGCCCGGGGCGTCACCGGGCGCGAGCACGAGGAGCTCCTCCTCCCGCTCTCCGTCGACACGGAGCAGGGCCTGGCCCTCCCCGCGCGGCTCGAGGCAGTAGCGCCAGCCGTCTCCGTCGACGCCGCGGCATCTCCGGAGGGCGGGGGCGATCGGCTCCGTCGCGCCGTCCTCGACGCGCACCATCTGCTCCCGATCGAGCTCGACGTCGAGGGCGCCATCGCGCCAGCTCGGCAGATCGGTCCAGCGGCCCGTCGCGAGCACGCGCTCGGGGCTCTCGGGGTAGGCGCTCGCCGGTTCGACGGGCGTCCCCGCGTCGGGGGCGGGCGCCGCGTGGGCGTCCCCGGGGGCCGCGCCACCATCCCGGAGGCCGCCCGCGTCGCCATCCCGGAGGTCGCTCGCAGCGTCCGGGTGCCCCTCGGTGGGAGGGGCGTCGACCAGGGGCGCGGCGTCCGCGACCGCGGCGCCCTCCCCCGCCGTGCAGCCGAGGGCGACGGCGACGGCGAAGCCGAGCGCGAAGCCGACCGGACCGGGCGCGAGGCCGTGCGTGACGCTGCGCCCATCGCGGTGCGCGAGGTGAAGCGCGGGAAGGCTCGGTGTCGGAGGCGGCGGCGCGGGCATCGCGTTCCGAGACGAGCGGCGCCGGGGAAGCGGGTCAGTTTTTCTCGCGGCCCATTTCTTCGAGCCGCTTCCCGCCGCGTTAGCGTCCAGGCATGTGGTGTCGGAGCCGCCCGCAGCCGGGCCCCCCTCACGAGCTTGCTCGGGGGGCCAGGCGAA
>PABA01000080.1 GCA_002699025.1 Sandaracinus sp.
CGAAGCCGACGTCCTGGGCGAGCTTCGGAGCGCAGGCGGAACGCTCGGCGCCAGCCGAGTGTGAGCCGGAGCGGGGTCCCGCGGGGCCCGTCCCCTCCCCCCGTGCCCGACGTGCTGGACCCGACGTGCCGACCACTCGGCAAACCCGACGACCTCGATGACCGACGGGCACGGGCAAGGGCACGGGCACGGGCACGGGTCGGAGCAAGGGCAAGGGCAAGGGCACGGGTCGTCGCACGGGTCGTGCGGCGGCCGGCTTCGGCTTATCATTCGCGCATGGCGCGCCTCACCCCGCTCCGGACCAAACCCGCGAGCTCCGCCGCCCGCGTCCTCGACGACTGGTACGTCGCCGCGCGCAGCGACGAGCTCCGCCGCGCGCCCCTCGCCCGCACCCTCCTCGGCCTCCCCATCGCGCTCTACCGCGGCGAGGACGGCGTCGCCGGCGCCCTCCTCGACCGCTGCCCGCACCGCAACGTCCCCCTCTCCGCCGGCCGCGTCGAGGGGCGCCACCTCGAGTGCGGCTACCACGGCTGGCAGTTCGATCGCGGCGGCGCATGCCGCGCCATCCCCGGCCTCTGCGATGGGGCCGCCGCCGGGGCCAAGGGCCGCCACGTCCACGCCTACCCGACCCGCGAGCAGGACGGCTTCGTCTGGGTCTACCTCCCCGCCGACCAGCAGCCCGTCGCCGAGGGCGCCCTCCCCGAGCCCCTCCGCGAGCCCTTCCGCTTCCCCCACGTCGACGACCCGCGCTACGTCACCGTTCGCCAGACCATCGACATGCGCGGCACGCTCCACGCCGCCGCCGAGAACGCCCTCGACGTCCCCCACACCGCCTTCCTCCACCGCGGCCTCTTCCGCGGCACCGGCGACCGCAACGAGATCGACGTCGAGGTCCGCCGCTGGCACGACCGGGTCGAGGCCGAGTACTTCGGCGAGCCCCGCCCCGAGGGCCTCATCGGCCGCGTCCTCGCCCCCCGGGGCGGCACCGTCGAGCACGTCGACCGCTTCCTCCTCCCCTGCATCGCGCAGGTCGAGTACCGGCTCGGCGAGAGCCACGTCGTCGCCAGCACCGCCCTCACGCCCATCCGCGACCACGAGACGCGCCTCTTCGGCGCCGTCAGCTTCCGCCTCCCCTTCGTCCCGCCCCGCCTCGGCGACGCCGTCGCCCGCGCCCTCGTCCCCCTCGGCATGACCATCCTCAAGCAGGACGCGCGCATGCTCGCCAAGCAGACCGCGACCATCGAGACCTTCGGCGGCGAGCAGTTCGTCTCCACCGAGCTCGACGTGCTCGGCCCGCACATCCTGCGCCTCCTCCGCCAGGCGGAGCGCGGCCGCGCCGTGCCCGTCGAAGCGCCGGTCGTCGAGACCACCCGGATGCAGGTATGAGCGGCACGCGCCTGGCCGAGCGGTACGAGCTCATCGAGCGCATCGGCACCGGCGGCATGGCCGAGGTCTGGCGCGCCCTCCTCCACGGCGAGGCCGGCTTCCGGCGCCCGGTGGCGATCAAGCGCGTGCTCCCGAACCTCGCGACGCAGCAGGAGTTCGCGGCCATGTTCGTCGAGGAGGCGCGCGTCGTCTCCATGCTCCAGCACCCGAACCTGGTGCAGGTGCACGACTTCGTGCGCGACGCCAAGGGCCGCTTCTTCATCGTGATGGAGCTCGTCGAGGGGCTCGACCTCGGGCGCTGGATCCTCCACTTCGTCCAGCGCGGCGAGCCCACGCCCTGGCGCGTCGTCGCCGCCGTCGGGGCCCAGATCGCCCGGGGCCTCGCCGCGGCGCACGGGCGCACGGACGAGCAGGGCCAGCCCGCGCCGATCTTCCACCGCGACGTCACGCCCTCGAACGTGCTCCTCGGCGTGCACGGCACGGCCAAGCTCACGGACTTCGGCCTGGCGCGCGCCATGGATCGCGTGACCATGACCACGCCCGGCGTCGTGAAGGGCAAGCTCGCCTACGTCGCCCCCGAGCTCGTCAGCGGCCAGCGCGCGAGCGCGGGCTCGGACCTCTACAGCCTCGGCGTCGTGCTCTGGGAGGCCCTCGCGGGGCGGCGCCTCTTCGGCCAGGTCGACGACATGAAGCTCTTCATGCTCGTCGGCCAGGGCGCGGCGGCCCCCCTCGCCGAGCACCGCGCCGGGCTGCCTCCGGCGCTCTACCAGGTCATCGATCGGGCCATGGCGCGCCGGCCCGAGGAGCGCTTCGCCAGCGGGCTCGCGCTCGCCGACGCGCTCGGCGCCGTGCTCCGGGCGGAGGGCGCGGACGTGGACCCGGTCGAGCTCGGCACCCACGTCGCCGACGTGCGCCGCGCGATGGCGGCTGGCTGAGCGCGCTGCGGCTCCGCCCTCAGCGCCGGCGGAAGGGCGCGACGAGGTGCCCGAAGAAGCCACGCGGGTACCGATCGACGCCCGGGAAGCCGAGGCGCAGGTCCGGGTCCTCGCGCGGCACGAAGGCCGTGCCGAAGAGGTAGTCCCAGAGGCTGAGGCTCAGGCCGAAGTTCACGCCGCCGTGCTTCGCGAGGCGCTCCTCCGGCAGGTCGTGGGCGTGATGCCAGAGGTGCATCTGCGGCGAGTTGAGGAGGTAGCGGAGCGGGCCGAGGGGGACGCGCACGTTGGCGTGGTTCCAGTGGCCGATGACGAGCGCGACGGCGTGCGCGAAGAAGAGCTCCTCGATGCCGAAGCCGAAGAGCGCGAGCGGGACCCACTCGAGCGTGCGGTAGACGACGGTCTCGAAGGGGTGGAAGCGGAGGTGGGCGGCGAAGCCCATCTGGCGCACGGAGTGGTGCACCTCGTGGACGCGCCAGAGCGCCGGCACGCGGTGGAGGACCCGGTGGATGGCGTAGTGGAGGAGATCCCGGAGGACGAAGAAGACGCCGACCTGGAGCGCGATGGGCCAGCGCTCGACGGCGAAGAGAGGGAAGCGCTCGGCGAGGCCGAGGGCGCCGAAGGCGTCGTCCCGGACCTCGGCGAAGGCGGCCGAGACGCCGGCGTAGCCGAGGAGGGAGAAGCCGAAGAAGTTGAAGAAGAGGTAGAAGCCGTCGAGGGCGAAGCCTTCGCGGAGGACCGGCTGCTCGCGGCGCCAGGGCCGGGCGAGCTCCCAGAGCCAGGCGGCGAGGCTGACGGCGAGGAGCAGGTAGAAGTAGCTGTGCCAGGTCGGCTCGGTGATGTCGCGCCAGAGGTAGCGCGCGTAGCCGACGGTCGCCTCCCAGGCGGTCTCGAGGTAGCGGGACATGATCGCTGGGCCCTCGAGGCTTGGTCGTCAGCGGCCCGCGGGCGTGACCGTGCGGTGCGGCCAGGCGAGGACGACGGCGGCGGCGTCGAGGCCCGGGAGCGCCTGGGTCCAGAGGCAGCGCCCGTCCAGGGCGAAGCAGTCCACGAGGCCCGCGCGCGCCGCGTAGACGCGGTCGCCGTCGATGGCGAGGGTCGGGCGCCCGAGGGCGTTCGGGGCGTGGGAGGTCATGCGACGCCAGCGGAGCTCGCCGGTGGCGTAGTCGAGGCAGAAGAGGACGTTGCGCGCGCCGAAGGCGGCGACGTGGAAGCCGTCGGTGGTGAGGGCGAGCTCTTCGGCGCCGGCCCCCTCGAGGCGCTGGCGCCAGACCTCGCGCCCGGACTCCCGGTCGAGGGCCGCCAGGTGGCCCCCGACCCCGACGAGGAGAAGCCGCTCGAGCTGCGCGCGGTACATCGCGCGGAAGCCTAATACACCCTCCGCGCAGAAACCCCTGCCCACGTCCCGGGCACCGGCTCCCCTGCCGGAGCGCCGCCCCCTGCCCTCGCCCGGGGGCCGTGGCCGCGCGGGGCTTCGCGCGAGCATGGGCCGCTCCCCCTTCCCCGCCCGGACCCCGCGCCGCCGATGCGCGGCACGGCGAGCCCTTCAGACCCAGCCGGCCACTGCGCAGGCCGCGAAGAGCCCCAGCAGCAGCGCCCCCCGCCGCCCCACGTCCCGCGCGGCCGGCACGGCCGCGAGGCGGAGCACGGTCGTCCCCTCGCGGAAGGGTCCCTGCCCGGCCCGCGCCCGCCGGGCCAGCGCCCGCGCAGGCTCCTCGGCCGGCGCGGAGGCGTCGCCAGCGATGGGCACGAGCCACCAGTCCGGGTGGACGCCGGCCTCGACGCGCCGGAGGAACCACCAGGCGCGCCCGTGACGCCGGAGGGCCCAGGCGAGGAGCAGGAGCGGCGCCGCGCGGAGGATCTCCGGGAAACCGTCCTCGCCTAGGAGGGGCACGGCGGCCCGGGCCAGGAGCGCGATGCCGGCCGCCCAGGTGGCGATGAGGGCGAGGAGCTGGAGCGTCGCGTCCCCGGGCTCGGTGCGCGCGAGGCGGAGGCAGGTCGCTGGCACGGGGGCGAAGAGGGCCCCGAAGAGCAGCCCGAAGAAGCCGCCGAAGGGGAGCCCGATGATGCCCGCCGCCAGCGCCAGCCCGGACGCCTCGCCGAGCTCGCCGTGCTGCGCGTAGCTCGCGAGGGCGGCGCTCGTCATCGTGTTCGCGACCCCGAAGAGCGGCCCGTAGAGGAAGATCCACGCCGTCCGGCGCGAGCGCAGGGTGAGCGCGACCGTGAGCGCCGACCAGAGCCCGGTCGAGGCGAGGCCGACGAGCGCGAGCGCGCCCGGCGTGCCGACGAGCCCGGCGCCGTAGGCCTCGACCACCGGCAGGCCGAGGAGCGCGCCGGCCACGCCGACCGCGGCGATGGCGAAGCGGGCGCGGCGCCTCGGCGACCAGGCCCCGAGCGGGGTCTCGCCGAGGGGCGAGGGGGCGTCGTCGGGCGAGAGGGAGAGCGGGAGCGGCGTCGTCGCGGGCACGGCGCCGAGGGGACGCGCGGCGGGGCCCGGCGCATTCCCGTGGCGCCACGAGGACCTTCGTGCTCGTGCTCGTGCTCGTGCTTCGTGGAGACGAGCTCGGTCTCGTCGACCTGCGGGCACGGGCAGGGGCAGGGGCACGGGCACGGGTCTCGTCTGGGCCTATTCGAGGACCGGGCCCATGCAGCCGAAGACCACGTCGATGTCGTCGACCGTGCCCGCGAGGATCTGGTCGCAGGAGGTCCCGTGAAAGGTCAGCGTCATGGTCGCCGCGTCGTAGGTCCAGCCGTTCGCCGGGTCGTTGTCGATGCCCGCCGGGTCGTCGTTGAAGTAGACGTAGAGCTGCTCGAGATCGGCCGGCGCCTCGCCGAGGAGGAAGTCGCAGGTGCGCACGTCCGCGGCGATGGCGTCCAGGGCGCCCGTCAGCGCCGCCGCGTCGCCGGCCGCGTAGTAGCTCGTCGTCCCCCCGGCCGTGGCGACCGCGTTCAGCTCGCCCGCGTCCACGTCGCTCGAGAAGCCGACCACGTAGGTGCGCACGGGCACGGCCTGGTCGTAGAGGGCCCCGGCGCCGGCGGGCCCGTCCTGCGCGCCGCCCATGGTGCACGAACCGCTCTCCGCCCCGTCGGTCACGAGGAGCACGGCGTTCGAGCGGGCCGGGTCCTGCAGCGTGGGCTCCCCGACGAAGGCGAAGAGCGTCCGCCCGGTGCTCGTCTCCGGATCCCCCGAGTCGCAGAGGTAGCGCGGCGCGGAGCCGTTCGAGCTCCCCTCTCCGCGGAGCGGCGCGAGGAAGTCGTTGATCGCCGTCGCGTTCGCGTCGGCGATGGGCACGACCACGCTCCCGGCCGAGCAGCCCCCCGGGAGGCAGCTCGAGTAGGTCGCCAGCCCGAAGCGGATGTCCGCGTCGAAGGTCGTGGTGACGGTCCGGATGGCGTCCTTGGCCACGTCCCAGCGCGTGCGCCCGCCGACGTCGTTGTCCATGGAGCCGCTCCGGTCGAGGACGATGAGCACGTTCGGCGGCAGGCGCGTCGTCGCGAACTCGCTCCCGCCGCAGCCCCCGCCGATCTCGCAGGTGCCCGTCTCGAGCGCGCAGCTCCGGCCCTCGGGGCAGTCGCCGACGGCGGCGCAGGTGCCGCTCGCGAGGCACTCCCGGGACGCCGCGCCACAGGTCTCGCCGACCGCGCAGTCCGCCGACCCGCGGCAGCTCCCCACGGGGATGCACACCCCTGCGCCGCTGCAGAAGAGCCCGCCCGCGCAGTCCCCGTCGTCGTCGCAGCGCGTGCTCGGCCCGGCGTCCACGGCGGCGGCGTCCGCCTCGGCCCCGCCATCCCGAACCGGACCCACGCTCCCCGGCGAACAGGCGGCGGCGAGGAGGATCGCGGCGAGCGCTGACGCGCACGGAGCGGATGGACGCAGGGCGGACGGACGCAGGGCGGAGGGACGCAGAGCGGACCGGCGCAGGGCGGACCGGCGCAGGGCGGATGAACGCGGGGCGGACGGGCGCGGGGAGGCGAGCATCCCGACCAGCATGCCGCATGGCGCCCGGGACGTGCCCCTGGGAGCCGCTGAGATCGCCTGACGGCGCCCCTCAGCGCTTCCGCTTCTTCTTCGCCAGCAGCTGCTCGGCCAGGCTCGCCGGTGGCGCCGCGCCTCCGCCCGGCCCGTCGTCGTCCGACCCCTGCCCGTCGGCGTCCTTCGCGCCGCTGCCCTTCGCGCCGCTCTTCGCGCCCCGACCCGTCCCCTCCGCGCCCGGCGACGCCTCGCCGGCCCTCGCGAGCGCCTCCCGGACCTCCGGCCCCTCGCGCTCGGCCCGCGCCCGCTTCGACGCCCGGAGCGCGTCCAGCGTCGCCGTCCGCGCGGGGCCCTCCCTCGCCCGCCGCGCCGAGCGGCGCCGGAACCGCGCGGGCACGAACCGGCGCACCAGCCCCGGCGGGAGCACCAGCCGGCGGAGCGCCACCGTGAGCAGGAAGAGCACGAGCGCCGCCATCAGGAGCGGCGGCCAGAGCGGCGCGTAGGCCCAGGTGGGCGGCGGCCGGTCCACGAAGACCTCGCGGAGATCCTCGCGCACGGCGCCGCCGGTCAGCGCGGCGAGCTGCCCGAGGAGCGCGTGGTTCGTCCCGTCGCCCCGGAGCTCCTCGCCGCTCGGCCGCACCACGCCAGCGCTCCCGACCATGGCCGCGCCCTCGCCCTCTCCGTCGCCCCCCTGGCGCACGGTCACGAGGTAGGGCCCGGGCGCGTTCGCGTCGAAGGTCCCCTCGTAGCGGCCGGCGCCGGTCTGGGCGAGGTCGACCTCCACGCGCCGCCCCCCGGGGGCCGCCACCGTGCCGCCGAGGTCGAGGTAGTTCCGGTAGCGCCCGCCCTCGCTCACGGCCTCGACGCGCACGCGCCCGACGCCGTTCTCGATGCTCACGCTGACCTGCGCGTCCCGCCGCTCGGGGGCGCGCGCCAGGTCGCGCGAGAGCTGGCTGAAGAGCGTCGCGTAGCCGGGCCAGTCGAGCCAGGCCCGCCCGAACTCCGCGCCCACGTCGGTCGTGAAGACCGCCGAGCGCCCGATGCCGTGCTGCCACTGGAGCAGCAGCGGGTCCTCCTCGTCGGCCCGGAGGAGCTGCGTGGCCCGCCCGCGCGGGTTCACCACGGCGCGCCCGCCGAGGGCCGGCACGCTCCCCCAGCCGATGCCCCGCGTCGCCGGCGCGGGCATCACCGGCGCGGGCCGGAAGGGCTCCTCCACGAGCGCCGCCCGGCTCGCCTCGATGGTCTCCTGCGTGAAGATGCGCGGGAGCTGCGTCAGGTCCTCGACGATGTAGAAGCGCCCGCCGCCGAGGCGCGAGAGGTGCTCGAGCTCCGGGCTGTGCGGGCCGGCGCCCATGCTCACGATGGAGGTCGTGATGCGCTCCCGATGGGCGCGCCGCACCATCTCGCGCGTGCCCTGCATCTCCTGCGAGTCCTGGCCATCGCTGAAGAGGAGCAGGTGCTTGAGCTGGGTCTGCTCGCCGCGGAGCGCCTCGAAGGACTCGTCCAGGGCGACGTTCACGTAGATGCCGCCGCCCCCCGGCTGGGCGCGCCGCACGGTCGCCGCGATGGCCGCCGGATCGCTCACGGAGACCATCGACTGCGTCCAGGTGACGCCCGTGTCGACGTGCATCACGCCGACCCGGTCCATGGGCGAGAGCAGCATGGCCGAGCGCGCCGCCGCCTCGTTCGCGAGGTCGAGCTTCGAGGTGCCCGGCACCGCCTCCATCATCATCGAGCCGCTCTTGTCGATGGCGATGACCATGGCGAGGCTGAGCCGGTCGCGGCGCCGGCGCAGATCGAAGCGCGCCGGGAGCGCCTCCTCGACGGGCGTGTAGGCGTAGCCGCCGAGGCCGAAGGCGTCGCGGGCCCCGGCCATGAGGAGGCCGCCGCCGAGGTCGCGCACGTAGCTGGCGACGGCGTCCATCTGCTCCGCCGTGAAGGCGCGGCTGTTCAGGTCGCTGAGGACGAGCAGGTCGTAGGAGGCGAGCTCGCCGAGGTCGATGGGGAGGCCGCGCGGACCGACCAGCTCGACCTCGAGGCCCGCCTGCCGGATGGCCGCCGCGAGGGCCTCGGACTCGGCCGGTGCGCTCGAGGCGACCAGCACCCGCGAGCCGCCGACGACGCGCATGAAGGCGCCGCCCTCGTTGTTCTCCCGGCCGAGGTCGCGCCCCTCGACCATGGGCTCGACGAGCACGTCGTAGCGGTGGACGCCGGCCTCGGGCGCCTCGTCCCGGAGCACCAGCACGTCCGTGCCCTCGCGGAGCTCGGTCTCCGCCTCGGCGATGGTCGCGCCGCCGCGCATCACCCGCACCCGCGCCGGCGTCGCGCGGGTGGAGCGGGTGACGACGCGCACCTCGACGGGCTCGCCGGGGCGCGCGGTCGTGGGCACGCGCACGCGCTCGACGGCCACCTCCGGCTGGGGCGCCCGCTCGACGGGGAGCACGTCGACCACCACGCCACGCCCCGCCGCGAGCGACGCCGCCGCCAGCGCGTCGCCGCGCGTCTCGACGCCGTCCGTGATCAGCACGACGCGCCCCGTGTGCTCGGCCGGCAGGTCCGCGAGCGCGCGCCGGAGCCCGGCCTCGAGGTCGCTCGCGTCGCGGGGCACGCTCGCCGTGATCTCCCCGAGCGGCGGCCGCACGGAGGGAAGGAGATCGGTCGTGGCCTCGGCGCCGAAGACGACGACGCCCGCCTGGTCGCCGACCTCCATGCCCTCGACGCCCGCGCGGATCGCCGCGAGCGCGTCCAGGCCCTCGTCGGCGTGGTCGACGCTCCGACTCCGGTCGACGGCGAAGACGACGGCGAGCCGGTCGACGCGCCGGCCGAGCTCGAGGCCGCCGAGGGCGAGGGCGGCGCAGGCCGCGGCGAGGAGGTAGGTCGCCTGGATCCAGCGGCGGCGCCCACCGAAGCTCGCCGGCAGGCGCGAGACCCGCCAGAGCACGAGCAGCAGGACCGGCAGGGCCAGCGCGAGGAGCCAGGGCTGGGCGAAGCGCATCACGCCGCCGCGCCCTCCCGTCCGGGCTTCTCCGAGCGCCCCGGCTTCCCCGAGCGCCCCTCGTTCTCCTTGCGCCGCTTGGCCCGGCGCGTCGCCCAGGCGACCTCGGCGAGGAGGAAGAGGAGCATCAGCCCGGCGAACCAGGGCCAGCTCTCGCGGTGCTCGCGGGCGACGGCGAGCTCGGCCTCGGTCTCGCGGCCGCCCTCGGTGAAGGTGAGCCGCGGGCGCACGTCGCTCTCGCCCGCGTCGAGGAGGCTGCGGAGCGCGAAGAGGTCCTTGCCGCCGGCGCGCACGTGGTAGACGCCCGGCGTCGCGTCCACCGGCACGATCGCCAGGCCGCCGCGCGAGCGCGCCGCGCGGGTGACGCCGCCCGGTGTGCGCACGGCGATCTCCTCGCCGTCCGGCGCCGGGACGCGGAGCGGCTCGCCGAGGCCTCCGGGGGCGACGCCGCCGGCCGCGCGGCGCTGGCGAGCGCGCTCGAGGAGGTTGCGGAAGAAGACGACGAAGCCCGGCTGGCGCGGCCAGTCCGAGCGCATCGGATCGAAGCCGAGGACCGTGGTCTCGCCGTCCGGCCGCTGGATGCTGGCGACGGCGGCGCCGGCGTCGGTCTCGACGAGCGTGCGCCCGGCGCCGCCGACGAGGGGCCGGAGCGAGCCGAGGTGGAGCTCGGCGAGGGGCACGAAGCGAAGGCGCGGGTCCGCCTCGTCCCAGGTGACGACGCGCGGCGCCTCCACCTCCTCGCCGAGCTGGAGCTCGAAGGCCGCGTCGCCCTCGGGCGCGATCACCACGCTGTCGCCGGGCGGGGGCGCGGCCGGGAGCGCGCCCGTGTAGACGAAGAGGCCGTCGAGGGGCGGCGCGTCCTCGTCGCGCTCGGCGAGCTGCTCGAGGCTCGTCGCGAAGAGCTCGGCCTGCGGGTCCGCGCGGAGCACGCGCTCGACGGCGCTCGGGGCCGGGCCGACGAGGAAGACCGGCAAGCGGCGGGCGCCGGGGCTCGGCACGACGGCCACGTCGTCGAGGGCCAGGTCGTCGTCCATGCCCTCGCCGCCGGCGACGCGGGAGAGCGCGAGGCGCACGACGGCCGCGCGGCCGGCGGCGTCCGGGGGGAGCGTCGCCGGGAGCACCACCGTCTCCGGGCGCCCGGGCTCCACCGTGAGCCGCCGGGAAGCGACGACGCCGTCGCGGCCCTCGATGGTGGCCGTGAGGAAGACGTCCACCGGGCCCGCGCCCCAATGGCGCACGCGGGCGAAGAGGTCCGCCCGATCCGGGCCCTCCCCGAGCCGGAGGCGGGCGTCGGCGTCGACGATGGCGGTGTTCTCGACCGGCGCGCCCTCCGCGGGGCCGACCAGGCGCACCTCCACGGGGACGCGGCCGTCGAGGGCCACCTCGCCCTCCTCCGCGGCGTCGGTCAGCAGGAGCACGCGGCTCCCCTCCGGCGCGTCCTGGAGCCGCTCGGCCGCCAGCGCCACGGCCGCCTCGAGGTCCGCCGAGCCGCCGCGCACGGCGAGGCGCCCCAGGGCCTCGTCGAGGGCGGCGTGGTCGCCGGTGAGGGGCGCGAGGATCGAGGGCTGCGCGGCCGCCTCGACCAGGAGCATGCGCCCACCGGGCGGGAGCGAGCGGGCCACCTCGTCGGCGATGTCCCGGGCCCGCTCCATGCGCGCCTCGCCGTCCGTCTCGGCCGCCATGGAGGCGGAGGCGTCGACGACGACGGCCACGAAGGCGCCGGTCGGCACGCCGCCCACGCCGGCCGGGCGCGCCAGCGCGAAGGCCCCGGCGACGAGCGCGAGGATCTGCAAGAGCAGCGCGATCTGCGGGATCAGCTTCTTCCACGGCCGCTCGGCGCGGAGATCCCGCAGCGCCTGCTCCCAGAGCATCGTCGAGCCGATCGTCCGCTCCTCGCGCCGCCGCTTGAGCACGTAGAGGAGCACGAGCGGGATCAGCAGCCCGAGCCAGAGGAGCGAGAGCGGCGAGAGGAAGGTCAATCAGGCCGCCCGCAGGTACGAGAGGAGCGCCTCCTCGAAGGGCACCTCGCCGCCGGCGCGCACGTAGGTCACGCCGCGGCGCTTGCACCAGGCCGCGATGGACTCGAGGAAGGCGACGACGCGGGCCCGGTAGGCGGCGACGGCGCGGGCGTCGAGGGAGACGTCCACGCGGGTGCCGCGCTCCGCGTCGACGAGCGTGAAGTCGCCACCGGGCGTCGGGTCGAGCTCCTCGGCGTCGAGGACCTGGAAGACGACCGGCTCGTGCTTCTCGCCGAGGAGGCGCTCGAGGGGGCGCTGCCAGCCGCCCGGGTCGAGGAGGTCCGAGAGGAGCACGACCAGCCCCGGGCGCGGGCGGCGCGCGAGGAAGGACTCGACGCTCCGCGCGAGGTTCGTCTCGCCGGCGGGCTCGAGGGCGTCGAGGAAGCGGAGCACGGTGCCGACGCGGCCCTTGCCGCGGGTGGGCGCGAGGGGGGCGCGCATGCCCTCCGCGAAGGGGACGACGCCGACCCGCTCGGAGCCCGTGAGGCCGACGTAGGCGAGGGCCGCGGCGATGCGCTTGGCGACCTCGAGCTTGGGCGGGTCGCCGAAGGCGAGCGAGGCGCTCGTGTCCATCAGCAGGTAGACGCTGAGGTCCTCCTCGGCGATGTAGAGGCGGAGCACGAGCTCCTCGAGGCGCGCGTAGGCGTTCCAGTCGATGCGACGCACGTCGTCGCCGGGCGCGTAGGGGCGGTGGTCGGCGAACTCGACGGATTGGCCGCGGCGCGTGGAGCGGCGGGCGCCCCCGGCGGCGCCCGCGAAGCGGCGGCGCGCGAGGAGGCGGAGCCGCGCGAGGCGGCGGATGAAGTCCGGGTCGAGGAGCGAGCTGCTCATCGCCGTCCGTCGCCCTCCGGGTCGCCCTCTCCGGATCCGGGCGCCCCATCGGCCGGAGCGCCCTCCGCGCCGTCGCCCCCGGCGTCGCCCGCGCGACCGCCGCCGCCTTCCCCGGGCGGGCTCGTGGCGTCGCTGCCCGCGTCGTCGCCGCCCGCGTCGTCGCTGTCGAGCGGGCTTCTGCCGCCCTCGCCGCCGCCGGATGCGTCGCGCGCGACCGGCTCGGGGCCAGGCGCGCCGGGCTCGAGGTCGCCCTCGCCCTCCGCCGCCGCGACCACCGCCGCCGCCGCCGCCGCGTCCGCCACGCCCGCGTGGGCCGCCGCCTCCGCGATGGCCTCCGGGCTCGCCGGCGGCGCGAAGCTCGTCCGCTGCGCCGCCGCCTCCTCCGCGCGTTTCTCCCGCGCCGCCCGCTGCTCCTTCACCAGCCCGGCGACCTTGCGCACGCGCGCCTCCAGCAGCCCCCAGAAGAAGAGCGCCGCCAACCCATAGACGGCCACGGTCACGGCCACCTCCACGAAGCGCCAGGTGTCCCCGTCGTCCGCGATCTCCATCCCGAGGATGAAGTGCATGAAGGGCGTCAGGCGCACGAGGAGCGGCGCGTCGTCGTCGTCGATGTCGTCGAGGCTGTCCGGGTCGAGGATCACCGCCATGAGCAGCGGCACGATCACCATCGCGAGGAGCACGGCGAGCGTGAGGACGCGCGAGGCGATCCCGCTCCGCAGCACCACGCGCAGCCAGGCGCCGAAGGTCAGCGCGAAGAGGCAGACCGAGGCCGTGCCGAGCGCCGTCGTCAGCAGGCCCACGTCCGCGTCCATCAGGTTCCGATGGCCCGGGTGGAAGAGGTGGTAACCGAGCGCCGACGCGCCGGCCGAGCCGAAGGTCGCCACCAGCACCATCAGCGCCCCGAAGCGCGTCGTCGGCGCGGCGCCGGGGCCGAAGATCGAGAAGGCCCGCCGGAGCTTCCCCTTCTCCTCCATGCGCAGCTCCCAGAGGCGCGGCGGGAGCGGCGGCTCGTTCACGAAGAGGAGCGCGAGGAAGAGGATCGGGAAGGCGGCGAAGATGTTCATCGCGACGCCCCCCTCGGCCTGGTCGCTCGTGTCCCAGAGCGTCTGCAGGCCGAAGAGGATGATCACCTGCCCGGCGACGGCGACGAGCGACCAGAGCTTGAAGGGCGTCGAGCGGTCCTCCGCCGCGGGCCGCACACCGGCGATGGCCGAGGCGAGGAGGAACCAGACCATCATCCCGAAGACGTAGAGCGGCAGCACGCCGAGCAGGAGCAGCGTGTCGAGCTCGCCGATGCGCGACGCCAGCGCCTCCGTGAACCAGAAGGGCCCGCTCATGCTCAGGCCCCAGCTCCGCTCCGCCGCCTCGCCGAGCGCCGTGAGGATGAGCGTCGAGAAGAAGCTCATGGGCACGAAGACGATCAGCGCGAGCAGGATCGAGACGCGCGTCGAGCGGAGCCGCGCCGAGACGGCCACGCCGAACGCCACCGCCGGACCGAGCACGAGCAAGAGCCCGTAGAAGCCGAGCAGCACGTGCCAGGGCGAGATGCCACCGAAGAGGAAGGCGATGCCGACGATCGGCGAGAACGCGACGATGACGAGCGTGAAGACCGCGTAGCTCGCGAGGAACTTGCCCAGCACGATGCGCGCCGGGTCCATGCCCGTGAGGATCAGCGACTCGTAGGTGCCGGTCTCCTTCTCCCCCGTCAGCGAGGTCGCCGCATGCGCCGGGGCGACCAGGCAGATGATCGAGAGCGCGATGGAGAAGAAGATCTGGAAGACGATCTGGCCGACCTGCGCCGGGGCCAGCGACTCGCTCGCCACCGCCGCGCCGCCGCTGAGCACGATCAGCCCGACCAGGCCCGTGCTCAGGTAGAGGAAGCGGATGAAGAGCTTCGTGCGGAAGATGGTCCGCAGCTCCTTCACGAGGATGGGGTTCGGGTCGTCGCGGAGCTTCGCGAGCCAGCGTCCGAGCGGCCCCTTGCCGCCTCCCGCCTTCTTCTTCCCGGCGGTCTCCTTCGCCGGCGCCTCCGCGGCGCTCGCCTCGGCCTGCGCGCTCATTGCAGCTCCCCCCGCGTCACCTCGAGGAAGATGTGCTCGAGGTCGTCGCGCTCGGGCTCGACGCGCACGACCTGCAGCTTCGCCCCGACCGCCTTCGCGACGATCGCCGCGACCGTCTCGTCACCGCCCTGGTAGGTGATTCGCAGAAACCCCTCCGGCCCGCGCTCTACGTGGGTCACGCTCGGCAGCTCGCGGAAGGGGGCCTCGCAGCCCTCCGGGTACTCGAGCAGGCGCAGCTTCACGGCCCGCTCGGGCTTCAGCTCGCGACCGATCTGGCTCACGGGCCCGGCCGCCAGCACGCGCCCCTTCTCGAGGATCGCCACGCTCGTCACCATGTCGCTGAGCTCGGTGAGGATGTGGCTCGAGAGCACGACCGTCTTGCCGAGCTGCTGGAGCTGCTCGATCAGATCGCGCATCTCGATGCGCGCCCGCGGGTCGAGGCCGTTCGCGGGCTCGTCGAGGATGAGCACCTGCGGGTCGTGGAGCAGCGTCCGCGCGATGGCGAGGCGCTGCTTCATGCCCTTCGACATGGCCTGCACCAGCCGGTCGCTCAGGCCGGTCAGGTCCGTCAGCTCCATCACCGCCTCGACCGTGCGCTTCCGCTGCCCGAGCGGGATGTCGTAGGCCGAGGCGAAGAACTCGAGGTACTCCCAGACGGTCACGCGCTCGTAGACGCCGAAGCCGTCCGGCATGAAGCCGAGGATGCGGCGCACGTCCACCGGGCGCTCCACGACGTCGTAGCCGCCGACCAGGATGCGCCCCTGAGCCGGCTCGAGGAGCGTCGCCATCATGCGGAGCGTCGTCGTCTTGCCGGCGCCGTTCGGCCCGATGAAGCCGAAGACCTCGCCCTCGGGGACGTGGAACCACACGTCGTGGAGGACCTGCATGGAGCCGAAGTGGTGCGAGATGCCTTCGACGCGGATCACGGCTGCGCCTCCCCTTCCCAGCGGACGGGCACGGGGCCGCCCTCCACGTAGGGCACGACGCGGACGAAGCGGAGCTCCATCTCGGGGACGAAGCGGCCGGCGAGCATCTCTCCGGGCACCTCGACGCGCGCGTAGAGGGTCGGGAGCGGGCCGACCAGGGTGCCGCCCATGTTCTGGACGAGGCCGAAGACGGCCTTGCGCCGCTCCGGGTCGACGCCGAGCAGGCGCGTGACGGCGCGGAGCGTGGCGTCGTTCTCGCCCCAGAACATCGGCGTGTCCATGCCGAGGCTCTGCGTCGGCGTGCCGGCGACCGGAGCGCGCCCGCCGGGGGGCACGTCGCCGACCGGGTAGGCGTTGCCCGTCGAGTCGACGACGAAGGCGTCGCGGAGGGCGAGCTCGGAGCGGTTCACGACGGCGGCGAGGTTGTTGCCGCTCCGCTCGAAGGAGATGCCCTCCCCGGCCTCCACGAGCCGATCCTCGCGCAGGAAGAGCGTCTCCCAGAGGCCGCCCTGGAGCTCCTCGAGCACGGGCGTGGAGCCGTCGTGGGTGACGACCGGCGGCCGCGCACCGCCCTCCTCGAGCAGGCGCAGCACGCCGCGCTCGGGGCTCTCGAGCTCGAAGGTCGTCGGCCGGGTGAGGAAGGTGCCGAGGTAGCGCCGCTCGGGGCCGACGGGCTCGCCCTCGACGAGCTCGAGCATGGAGACCGATCGGTAGCGCATGGTCGTCCCCTTGCCGACGTAGCCGACGAGGAGGAGCACCATCAGACAGCCGAGGGCGGCGAGGGGGGTCGTGACGAGCGCGAGGGTCGGCTTGTTCTTCTTGGAGAGCCAGTTGAAGTTGATGGGCCCGACCAGGAAGACGTAGAGGATGAGCACCACCGCCACGAGGCCGAGCGCCGGGCGGAAGCTCTCGTTCGGGTCGAGGGAGGCGCGGAGCGGGCGGAAGTTCCAGGGGCTCGCCCAGGGCTCGGAGGAGGCGTCGGCGCCGCCGAAGGCGAAGAGGGGCGCGTCCGTGCCGCGGCGCCGGTGACGCTCGATGAGAGAGACGATCGCCCGGCGGGTCTCGGGGGCGTCGACGTGCGGCGGCGCGGCGCCGTCGTAGGTCGCGAGGAAGGCGCGGCCGAAGCCGACGGGCGCGGAGACGCCGAAGGGCTCGGCGCGGACGCGGGCGCCGGGCGGGGCCACCCAACCGATGGAGCGGGCGGCCTCGGGCACGGTCGCGAAGTGGCCGACGGCGGCGTAGCCCTCGACGCGCTCGAGGGGGCCGAAGAGGTCGCCGACGGCGGGCGCGCGGGCGTCCTCGGGCGTGCGCGGGAAGACGAGGAGCTGACCCCCGGAGCGGAGCCAGTCGAAGAGGGCGCGGCGCTGCGGCGGGAGGAGGCGCTCGAGGTCCGGGGCGCTCGCGACGACGAGCTCGGCGACGCTCCAGGCGACGGCCTGCGTGGGCGCCATGGGGTCGCCCGTGTCCGGGTCGAAGGGCACGGCGCCGATGGGTAGGGCGACGCGGCGCGAGCCGCCGTAGGGCTGCTCCTGCTCGGACTCGATGTCGAGGAGCGCCTGGCGGAGCCGCGGCGGGTCGGCGAGGACGACCACACCGCGGGCCGAGGCGTTGTAGCCGACGGTGGTGGAGGCGCTGCCGAGCAGGCGGCCCTGCCGGTAGCTCGCCCGGAGGGTGGCGCCGCTGTCGCGCATGCGGAGGGCGAGCTGGACGCGGCGCGTGGCGCCGGCCGGGAGATCCACGCGCATGCGGTGACGCTCGGCGCGGCGGCGCCAGTCGTCGACGCTCAGCTCGAGCGTGCCCTGCCAGGCCTCGCGGGTGCGGTTCGTGAGCGTGACCAGCACCGGCGCGTGCGTGTGCGGGACGACGAGGTCGTCCCCGAAGAGGCCGCCGACCTCGACGCCGACCGGCGGGCGCTGCTCGCCCTGCTGGGCGCGGGCGAGGCCGGGCGCGAGGGCGGCGAAGAAGAGCGCGGCGAGCGCGATGGGGGCGGCGCGGCGCACGGGCTCAGCTCGCCAGGGTCGCGACGCCATCCGAGACCTCCGGCACCTCGTCCAGGAGGCGGGTGACGATCTGATCGGTGGAGATCCCGTCGGCCTCCGCCTCGAAGTTCGGGATGAGCCGATGCCGGAGCGCCGGGAGCGCCACGCGGCGGAGATCGGCGAAGGCGACGTGGGCCCGGCCGTCCATGAGGGCCACGACCTTCGCGGCGAGGAGCATGGCCTGCGCCCCGCGGACGCCGGCGCCGTAGCGGAGGAGCTCGCGGGCGGCCGGGGCGGCGGCCTCCGTGCTCGGGTCCGAGGCGCGGACGAAGCGGGCGACGTAGCGGGTGAGCGCGCCGGCCACGCGCACCTCGCGGACCAGCTCGCGCATGGCGAGGATGGTCGGCCCGTCGACGACGCGCGGGACGGTGGCCTTCGCCGTGCCCGTGGTCGCCTCGAGGATGCCGACGAGCGTGTCCTCGTCCGGCGAGGGCACGAAGATCTTGAAGAGGAAGCGGTCGAGCTGGGCCTCCGGGAGCGGGTAGGTGCCCTCCATCTCGATCGGGTTCTCGGTGGCGAGCACGACGAAGGGCGGCTTCAGCGCGTGGCGCGCGCCGGCGATGGTCACGGCGCCCTCGGCCATGGCCTCGAGGAGGGCCGACTGGGTCTTCGGCGTGGCGCGGTTGATCTCGTCGGCGAGGACGAGCTGGCCGAAGATGGGGCCGCGCTGGAGCTCGAAGCGCTTCCGGCCGTGCTCGTCCTCGACGACCATGTTCGTGCCGACGATGTCCGAGGGCATCAGGTCGGGCGTGAACTGGATGCGCGAGAAGTCGAGGTGCATGGCCTCGGAGAGCGTGCGGATGAGCAGCGTCTTGCCGAGGCCCGGGGCGCCCTCGAGGAGCGCGTGGCCGCCCGCGAAGAGACAGACGAGGACCTCCTCGACCACCTGGGCCTGCCCGACGACCACCTGCCCCACCGCCT
Organism: Sandaracinus sp.; assembly: GCA_002699025.1. Classification (GTDB taxonomy): domain Bacteria; phylum Myxococcota_A; class Polyangia; order Polyangiales; family Houyiibacteriaceae; genus Houyiibacterium; species Houyiibacterium oceanicum. The sequence goes on from PABA01000080.1 coordinate 18,082, forward strand.
CGCGGAGCTCCTGGGCCGCCTTCTGGAAGGCCTCGATGCGTTCGCTCGCTTCGCTCATCGTCTCTCCCACCGCCGAGGCCGGGCCTCAGCGTCCCTCGCCGAAGTACGTCCGGACGTGCTCTCGATAGTCCTCGGGGATCGGCGCGCGCTCGATGCCGCCGGCCTCGCCCTGGACGGCCTCGCCCGTGGCGCCGCCCACGCCGTCGCCGCGCTCGGGGACGGGCTCGCCCGAAGGGTCGACCCACTCGACCCAGCTCCGGCCAGGCGCGCCGGGGCCCGCCACGGGGCGTACGCGCGCGAGCGGTCCGTCCTCGGCGCCGACCGGGCGGGTCTCGCCGCCGCCCGGGCCGCGACCGGAGCCGCCCCCGGTGCCGCCGGCGCCGCCGCCCTGGCCGCCGCCCTGGCCCCCGCCTTGGCCGCCGCCCTGGCCGCCGCCTTGGCCGCCGCCCTGACCGCCGCCTTGGCCGCCGCCCTGACCGCCGCCACCGCCGGGCACGGGGAGCGCGCCTCCGCCCTGGCCCCCGCCCCCGCCGATCTGCACCTGCAGGTCGTCGATGTTCTCGAGGGCCTCGCGGAGCATGCGCTCGTACTCGTCGGCGCTGATCGGCGCGCCGCCCTCCTGCGCCTCCTGCTCCTCGCGCGCCTGCCGGTTCTCCGCGGCCTGCGCGTCTCGCAGCGCCTCCGCGAGCCGCTCGCGCTCCTCCGGCGTGAGCCGCGACCAGGCCTCGCGCATCGCGTCGACCATCTCGCGCGTCAGCCCCGAGCCGTCCCCGTCTCGCTCGAGGCGCTCGAGCTGGCGCCGGAGCCCGGCCCCCTCGAGCTCGGGCATGGCCTCGGCGAGGTCGCGCGCCAGCTCTGCCTGCTGCGAGCGCCGGTTCAGGAGCCGCTCCCGCCGCAGCAGGGACTCGGCCATCCCCTCGTCGCCCTCGCGCCGCGCCGCCTCCGCCGCCTCCCGGAGCGCCTCCCGCGCGCGCTCCCGGTCGGCCTCCTCACGCCGCGCCGCCGCCCGCTGCACGGCCCGGTCGAGGGACTCGAGGTCCCGCTCGGCCAGCGCGCGGGCCATCTCCGGCTCCTCCTCGAGGGCGTCGACGGCCGCGTCGCGGGCGCGGCGCTGCTCGGCCGTCTCCCGGCGCCGCTGCTGCTCGACCTCCTCGCGGAGCCGGTCGAGGGCGTCGAGGGCCTCGCGCTGCTCCATCCCCTCCGCGAGGCGCTGGCGGAGCTCGCGGGCCTCGCGGGCGAGCTCCCGGAGGCGCTCCTCCTCCTCCTCGTCCCGCGCGAGATCCTCGAGGCGCTCGATGCGGCGGAGCGCCTCCGTCTCGAGCTGCACCGTCTCCACGCCCGGGGGCGCGATGGGGGGAGGCGGCACGGGCACGACCAGGGCCGCGGCGAAGGTGCCGGCAGCGAAGGGCAGGCCCCAGAGATCGGGCGAGAGCACGCGGGGGCGGACGCGCTTGGCGGGGACGCCCGCGAGCGCCTCGGCGGCGCGGGCGCGCGCGAGCTCGTCGAAGGGATCGGCCTCGGCCGCGCGGCGCTCCCAGGCCGTGAGGATCGCCTGCTCCGCCTCGAGCTTCATGTCGACGTAGACGACGAGCTCGGCCTCGCTCGGCATGCGCCGGAGCGCGTGGAGGAGGCCGAGGAGCGGCCCGAGGGCGAGGAGCGCGAGGCCTGGCCAGCGCGGGAGCGCCGGGAAGGCCATGGCGACGAGGAGGGCCAGGGCGCCGAGGACCGTGGCGGTGATCGCGCTGGTACGCAGCACCGTACGCCAGAGGAAGGCGCGGCGGACGATCGCCAGGAGCTTGCCGAGCTTCTCCATCACCGGGTGGGAACGGGGTCCGCGGGGGAGCCTTGGGTCGATCCCGCCGCTCCCCCATCGAACGGACGGGGGTGAGCATACCTTCCCTCGCGGACCCACGGGGGCGCGTCCACGCCGTCGGGGGTCGACGAGCCCGGGGCCGAGCGGCGTCATGGCCTTCCTCGCGTCGCCCCCGCTCGGCGGCACGCGCCGCGATGAGCTCCGCCAGCGCGCCCCCCGCGGCACGAACCATGAAGAACGCCCCCGACGCGATCGCGCCGGGGGCGTTCCGGTCGAGGGTCGGGCAAGCGCCGCGAGCGTCTCCCCAGCGAACTCCCTCGGTTCTCGCCAGAGCGGCCGCTCGCGGCCCCCGCCGGTCGCTGGCGTTCGCTGGCTGGCTAGCGGTTCTGCTCGGCCTGGAAGAAGCGCGCCGCGAGCTGCGCCGTCACCTGCGCCGCGGCCCCCACGCGCTGCACGATCGCCGGGTGGTAGCGGTCGGCGTTGCGCACCGCGCGCACCTCGATCTCGTCCACGACCTGCGGCCCCACGCTCCACACGAGCCGCGTCCGCAGATCCGTGTCGCGCGCGTAGATCACCGCGTACTTGCCCATGTCCATGTAGGTCCAGCGGGCGACCACGCGCACCTCGCCCGGCTGGGGCGGCCCCTGCGCGGGCACGACCGGCACGCCGAGGCGCAGCGAGAGCTCCTGGCGGAAGTTCTGGTCCATCACGTTGATGACCTCCTGCATCGCCGCCTGCTCGTTCGGATCGCGCGCGGCCATCTCCTGGTCGAGCGTGCGGTTCCGGATCATCAGCTGCGAGAAGTCGGTCGCCACCGACACCTGCTGCGCGCCGCGGAGCGCCGAGGGCGGGCCCGACTGCTGGATGACCTGCCAGGGCGGGCCGCAACCGACGCCGCCGATCAAGAGCGCCGCGAGAAGCGCTCCTCCCCTGATGAATGTGAGTCCCTGCATGTCTCGGGAGTACCACGAGCGCCCCCGCGGCGTCCTCGCGCTCGGGGGCGGGAAGCGCGCGAGCGCGCGAAATACGCGTGGCCGGCGCCCGTAGGACCGGCCGCTGCCCGAGGGGAGTCGCCGACGTCACGGGCGCCGGCTTCACCCGTCGTGCCGAGCGCGCGCGCCCACCGCGCCGCGCCCTCACCCCGACCGCCGGCCGCCGGCCGGCATGGAGACCTGTGCCCATGCGACGCCTCGCCCTCTCGCTCCTCGCCCTCGCCCCGCTCTTCGCCCTCGCCGCGCCCGCCGAGGCCCAGCGCTCCGCCGCAGGCCTCTTCGACCTACCGCCCCTCCCGCCCACGACCGAGACGCCCATCGACGAGGAGGCCGCCCTGGCGCGCCGGCTCACGCTGACCGCCGGCGCGGCCTCGGCCGAGCCCGGCGGCCACGGCGCGACGCTCACTTTCGACGCGGAGGCGCCCATCGGGCCCTGGCTCTCGCTCGGCGGACAGGCGAGCGCGCAGCAGGACCGGGGCGCCTGGCTCGACCTGGCGCTCGTCCCGCGACTGCGCGCCCCGCTCGGCCGCGGCGCCCTCAGCCTCGGCATGCCCATCGGGGCCACCGTGCACCTCCGCCGCGATCCGCAGGACACGCCGCGGGCCGAAGCCGGCTTCCTCGTCGGGGCGCGCCTCGGCGTCGAGGTGCCGCTCCACGATCGGCTCGCGCTGGCCCTCGCCGTCGACTGGCGCCGCCGCTTCACGGGCAGCGCCGGGGGGACCCGACAGGATCACGTCGGCGCCCAGCTGGGGCTGAGCTACCGGCTCTGACCGGCTCCGTTCGGCTCCGTTCGGCTCCGTTCGGCCCAGGCCGCGCCCCCGCCTGACCGTGGGTCCCCGCTCCATCCGGGCGGTGGCCCCGGGCCACGGTCGCGACCCGCCCGACGAGCCGGGCGGCGCGGAGCATGGCCTCGAGGATGCGCGCTCGGCGCGGGCGCCCTCCGCGGCGCGGAGGCGAGGGACGCCGGACACGCCGCCTCCGGGTGGTAGAGTCGGCCACGGATGGCGGATGAGCTGCGGATGGACCTCGATCACTACCCGCTGGTGATCGTGCACATGCCTCGCGAGGGGCTGACCGACGACGCCGTGGAGAAGATGCTCGGCACCACCGGCGAGCTCTTCTCCCGTGGCGGGAAGTTCGCGACGCTCGTCCACACGCGCGGCGCGCGCGCCCTCGCCAACGCCAAGCAACGGGCGCGCATCGCCGAGTGGGAGAAGGCCTCGGCGAGCCGGCTCCGGCGACACCGCGCCGGGACGGCGCTGATCGTGGACTCGGGCTTCCTTCGCGGCGCCATGACCGCCTACCGATGGCTCGCGCCGGCCGACCAGCCCGAGCTGGTCACGGCGTCCGAGCTGGAGGGTGCCCGCTTCTGCCTCGATTGTCTGGAGAGGGCCGGCGCCCCCGAGCTGACGCCAGCGCGGCGCTACGTGCGCCAGCTCGAAGAGACGCGGCGCGGCGCCTGAAGGTGAACGCCCCGGCCCTCAGCGCACGCTCGAGGGCGCGCGACCGAAGCGGCGCCGAAAGGCCTCGGCGAAGGCGGACGCGCTCGCGTAGCCGACGTGGTGCGCCGCCTCGCTCACGCCGAAGCGCCCGCTCTGCAGGAGCGCGAAGGCCTCGTCGAGGCGCCGCTCCCGCAGATAGCGGCTCGGCGAGAGGCCGAGCTCGCGCTTGAAGGCGCGGAGCAACGTGCTCTCCGAGGCGGCCACGCGGCGCGCGAGCTCGGCGACGGTCCAGCCGCGGAAGAGGTCCTCCTCCACGACCTCGCGGGCCCGGTCGACCAGGCTCGGCGTCTCGAGGGTGAAGTGCGGCGCGCGGGCCGCCCCCTCGCGCTGCTCGAGCGCGAGGAAGCACGCCTCCTTCAGGAGCTCCACCTCGAGAAACGTCGTCGCCGCGTTCTCCGCGCGCCCCCCGCAGGCCTGCCGCTCCCACCAGTAGCGGTGCACCAGCTCCCGCACCCAGGTCGTGCGCGGCAGGAGGCGCCGCTCGGCCGCCAGTGCGCGCGCCTCCTCGAGCGGCATGCCGAACTCCGCGTACTCCCCGGCGACCCGCTCGAAGAGCGCCGGCCGGGCGCTCGCGAGGAAGACCCGCGCCGTGGCCGAGAGCGACGCCACCCGCCCGGTGAAGCCGGCGGGCAGGAGGCACCAGGAGGTGCGGTCGAGGAAGACCGGCTCGCCGCGGCCGGAGAGCTCGACGACCTCCGAGCGGAGCGTACAGAGCAGCGCCGGGTCCGCGAGCCGGAGCGGGAGCGGCGCGTCGGGGCCGAGCCACTCGACGCGAAGCGCCATGAAGGGGCCGTCCCCGACGAAGCGCTCGGGCGGCGGGCAGGGAGGCTGCCGAGGCTCGTCGGGAGGCGCCGCGCTCATGCCCCGAGTATGGCCCGAGGCCCCTGAGAACGTCAGAGCGCCGTGCTAAGGCGCTCGCCGTGGAGCTCCATCACTGGCTCGCGCGCGAGGACGCCGTCGCATGGCTCGAGGGCCTCCCGGACGAGTGCGCGCACCTCGCGATCACCGATCCGCCCTACGAGTCGCTCGAGAAGCACCGCTCCGTCGGCACGACGACGCGCCTCTCGATGAGCAAGAGCTCGAGCAACGCCTGGTTCCCGATCTTCCCGAACGCGCGCTTCGAGGCGCTCTTCGCCGAGCTCTACCGGGTGCTGAAGCCGGACGCGCACCTCTACCTCTTCTGCGACCCGACGACGGCCTTCGTGGTCAAGCCGATCGGCGAGGCGGCGGGCTTCACCTTCTGGAAGCCGCTCGTCTGGGACAAGCGGCGCATCGGCATGGGCTACCACTACCGGAGCCGCTACGAGCTCGTGCTCTTCTTCGAGAAGGGCAAGCGGCGCCTGGCGGATCTGAGCGTCCCCGACGTGCTCGAGGCCGCGCGCGTGCACGGCGGCTACCCGACCGAGAAGCCCGCGGAGCTGATCGACGTGCTCGTCCGGCAGAGCTCCTCCGCGGGCGAGCTGGTGATCGACCCCTTCTTCGGGAGCGGCGCCACCGGCGAGGCCGCGCTCGGGGCCGGCCGCCCCTTCTGGGGCTGCGATCTCACGGACGCCGCCCACGAGATCGCCACCCCGCGCCTCGGCGCCTTCGCCACTCCCTGGGCCCGCGGCGACGCGCTCGCCGAGGCCCTCCAAGCCGAAGAGCAGCTCCGCCTCCTCTAGCGCCAGCCCTCCGGCCTGGCGCTGAATCGGGATTCCCCGAGGGAATCCCGGAAGCGGCGACCTCACGAACCTCGCGAGAACCGTTCTCTCTACTCTACCCCGTCCGGGGCGCGTGACCATCGTCGCGAGCTGGCAGCATCACTGGATGGACTGGGTAACTCTGGCCATGCCCATCGTTGGCGTGGTGGTTGGCTCGGTGCTCCAATTCGCTCTCTCGCGCTCCAGAGACTCCGCCATGAGAGTCCAGAAGGCGCGGCACGAAGCATACGCGGAGTACCTGAACGCCGTGGCGAAGAGCGCGATTCTCAGGGACACGGAGAGTCGTCGCGAAGCGAGGTTGGAGGCGACCCGCGCCAAGACACGCATCGTGGTCTACGGCGATGAGTCGGTCGTCGAGCGGCTTGCCGAGTGGACGCGCCGTGGCAAGCGCTTGGATAACAGCGAATCGATCGAAGCGTTCCTCGGCCTCGTGTCCGCGATGCGAGAGGGCTCGGGCCTCTCGCACGAGATCATCGCAACGGCCCTTTTTGGACCGGAGGAGAGGACACCGTGACCCGTCCCGCGACGGGATTCGCGGAATCCCGTTTCAGCGGCGGCCGGGAGGCCGTCGCTCTAGCGCTCGCCGCCGATGGGCTCGTCGTCCGCCGCCTCGGCGGCCTCCCGCTCGGACTCCTTGGCGCGGCGGTAGGCGTCGCGCTGGTCGTAGGCGCGGATGATGCGCTGCACGAGCGGGTGCCGGACCACGTCCGCGTCCGAGAACTCGCAGAAGGCGATGCCCTCGATGCCGGCCAGAAGGCGCTGCGCGTCCTCGAGGCCGCTCCGCCGCCCGCCGGGCAGGTCGACCTGCGTCACGTCGCCGGTGATCACCGTGCGCGAGCGGAAGCCGAGCCGCGTCAGGAACATCTTCATCTGCTCCTGCGTGGTGTTCTGCGCCTCGTCGAGGATCACGAAGGCGTCGTTCAGCGTGCGCCCGCGCATGAAGGCGAGCGGCGCGACCTCGATGGTGCCGCGCTCGAGGAGCATGGCCACGCGCCCGTCGTCCATCATGTCGTGGAGCGCGTCGTAGAGCGGGCGCAGGTAGGGGTTCACCTTCTCCGCGAGGTCGCCCGGGAGGAAGCCGAGCTTCTCGCCCGCCTCGACCGCCGGCCGCGTGAGGATGATGCGCTTCACCGAGCGGCTCTGGAGCGCCGCGACGGCCATGCCCATCGCGAGGTAGGTCTTGCCCGTGCCCGCCGGGCCGACGCCGAAGACGATGTCGTGCGAGCGGATCGCCGCGACGTAGCTCTTCTGCGCGACGCCCTTCGGCGAGATGACGCGCTTGCTCGAGGTGCGCAGCACGACGTCGTCGAAGAGCTCGCTGAGGCGCACCTCCGGATGGGCGGCGACGGTGCGCGCCGCGCGGAGCATCTCCTCCGGCGAGAGGTGCCGCTTCTCCATCACGGTGAGGAGCTCGGCGAGCACGCGCTCGACGAGCGCCACGTCCTCCACGTCGCCCTGGAGGTGGATCGTGTCCCCCCGGAGCCCCATGGAGACGTCGAGCTCCGCTCCGAGCTCTTCGAGGTGCTTGCCGCCCGGGCCCGTGAGGCGGAGCAGGAGATCCGCGTCGGTGACCTCGACCTCGGCGGTCGTCTTGGCGCTCTTGGGCATGAGCTGCTCAGGTAATGGTGGGCGCGACGCTCCGCAATGGAAAAGCGCGCTCGCGGGCGGGCCGGGCGGCCGACCTCACTCGGGTCGGCGGACACGGACGAAGGGGCGCGAGCGGAAGCGCGCGTCGCCATCGGGCCCGAGGGCGAGCCGGCCGACCAGGCTGAAGACGCGCCCCGCAGAGTCGGCAGCGATGAGCTCGATCCGCTCGGCGAGGACGGCGTGGACGTCGGCGTGGAGCAGCGCGGCCCGCACCTCCTCGAGCGTGGCGGCGTCGGGGGCGCCGCCCATCGCGTGGCCGATCATCGCCTCGGTCGCCTCCGGGAGCGCCGCGCGGAGCTCGGCCTCGTCGGGGACCAGCTCGGCGCCCTGGCCGGCCCGGACGCGATCGGCGAAGCCGCGCGCCAGCTGCTCGAGGGGAGCGAGGTAGGCGGGCGTTCCCGGAGTCGGGCTGGCGCTCGACGAACCGACCAGGGAGAGCGGGTCGATCCGTCCGAGGCGCACGCCCGTGGGGAGGAAGACGGCGATGACGCGCGCCCGCTGCCCGTCGCCGAGCTCGACCTGCACGCCGACGGCGAGGACGCGCGGCGTCAGCGCGCCGGTCGGCGAGTCCCGCACTTCGACGAAGTCCACCCCCTCTTCCCGGGGAGCCACCGGCACGCCCTCCACGGGCTCGCCCCGGGCCGCCGCCAAAAAGGCGCGCGTGACGGCCTCCGCCCAGGGCGTGGCCTCGCTCGGGGCCCACGTCCCGCCTGGCTCGGGCGACGCGACGGGCGCTTCGGCGGGCGCCTCCCCACCCGCCGCGCCGATGGCGACGGGCTCCGGCGTCGGTGGCGGCGCCGGGGCGCAGGCGAGCACGCCTCCGAGCGCGAGCGGGAAGAGAGTGGAGAGCGGGCGCATCGCGGGCGAGCATAACGCGGCGCCCCGGTCCGAATGCATGCCCCCGGGACACCGCTCGCCCCCCAGCTTCGTGCGATCGACGCGCGCCCGTCGAGGGCGAGCCGGCGGCGCCGCGCTTCGACGGACCGCCCTGCTCCGGCCCCCTACTCCGGCGCGTAGGTCTCGCGGGCGGTCGCGCCCGCGACCACGTCCTCCACGTGGAAGCGGAGCGGCACGGTCTCGTTGCCGAGCCAGAGCGCGGCCTGATCGGCGAAGTGGGGCGAGTCGGTCCGGCCCGAGTTGCCGCCGGGGAGGATGTTCACGCCGCTCACGGCGCCCTCCTCGAGGCGGATGACCATCCGCATCACGGGCCCGTCCGAGTACCAGTAGTGGTCGGCGTCGTAGTCCCAATGGGCCGCGTCGACGTTGAAGAGGTCCCCGGGTCGCGGGAACCAGGGGAGCGTGGCGCGCGGGTCGTCCTCCTCGAGCCCTTCGGCGAGCGGCAGCGTCTCGGTGGTGATCGAGAAGCCCGAGGCGAGGAGCGCGAAGCTCGGCTCGTCGCCGATGAAGTCGCTGACGATCGACTCGAACTGCACCAGGTGCCTCAGCCCCCAGAGCCACTCCTCCATGGACGCCGTCCCGAAGCCGCCGACGCCCGGGCGCTCCGGGTCCGGCGCGCTCTCGAGGTGCTCGAGCGCCGTCACGAGCGCGCCGAGGGCCACCTCGTCGCTCGACTCGACCGTCCCCTCGGTGCCGAGGTCGTCGAAGAAGGCGCTCTCCTCCGTCGCCGCGTCCCAGCTCGCGAGCCCCGCCGGGTTCGCCGCGCCCCGACCGCGCCAGAGGTCGTGGAGCGCGCGGGTGATGCGCGTCGGCGCGTCCGGGCGGAACGCGAAGCCCATGTCCTCGTCGTCGAAGACCGCGCGGTAGAGGCGACGCCACCACTCGTTGAAGAGCATGGTCGCCACGGCGTCGGCCCGCTCGTCCGCGCTCGGCGCCGCGTAGAAGGTCTCGACCCCGCTCGCCGCTGGCGCGCCGCGCTCGAGCCAGGCGCGGACGCGCGCTTCGACCTCGTCGACGCGCGCCGCGTGGGCCGCGTAGAGATCCGCGAGGCGCCCTTCGGCCCCGGGCGCGGGCGAGCCGGCCGCGAGCTCCTGGGCCCGGTCGATCACCTCGAGCAGGCGCGGCGCGAACTGGAGGCCGAGCACGGAGGTGTGGTCGCCCTGGAGCGCCGCCATGGCCTCGGCGCTCGCCTCGCCCGCCTCCGCGAGCTCCATCAGACGCGCCTGGATCGTCGCGCCCCGGTAGCCGTTGTTCCAGGGGCCGCCGAGGTAGTACGGGTCGTCGAAGAAGTCGCCGTCGGTCGTGATGTTGGCGACGTCGTGGTTCGCCGTGAGCACGAAGCCGCGCGCCGGGCTGAGCGCCGCCGGCCACTCCTCGAAGGGCACCAGGCATTGGTACTCGTCGCCCTCGCAGCGGCCCTCGTCCGGGAGCCCGTCGTCGCCGAGGGGGATGGTGAAGCCGCGGAAGCGCGTGCCGTCGAGGAGCCCGCGCGGGTCGGCGCCCTCCACCCAGGGGCCGCCCTCGCTCTCGCGCGGCAGGTACACGCGCGAGGGGATCGCGTTGTAGCTGCCGTAGTAGACGTCGCCCTGCACATCGGCGGCGACGAGGTTCTGCGCGTAGGTGACGAGCTCCCGGGTGGCCTCGCGGAAGTCGCCGACCGTGTCCGCGTCGTTGAAGCCCTGGAGCGCGCGGAGGAGGTTCGAGACGTCGAAGCCGGCGAAGTCGAAGCTGATCGCGCTGACGACGCCGTCCTCGTCGACGTCCTCGGGGATGACGTACTCGCCGCCGACGTTGACGAGCGTCTCACCGGCGCCGGGCGTGGCGTCGGCCGTGACGACGCGGCCCTCGATGGCCGTGAGGGGGCGGCCGTCGAAGGTCTCCCAGCGGGTCCAGGTCTCCGTGCGCCCCACCGAGCCCAGGGCCGGTCGGTCGGCGATCTCGTAGGTCTCCGCGACGGCGACGAGCGGGCGCTCCTCGCCCATGAAGCGGGTCGCGCGCGGGGCGCCTTCGGCGTCGAGGACGAGCTCCTCCGCGTACCAATCGGTGACGTCGCCACGGAGGTAGGTCTGGGACCAGGCGATGCGCCCGTTGGTGCCGACGGCCATGGGCGGGATGCCGGCGAAGAAGAGGCCCATGAGCGTGGTCTCGCCCTCGCCGAAGACGCTGGTGTCGAGGCCGAGCTGGTAGAAGAGCGGCGCGATGGAGAGCGGGAGGTGCCCGTCGCCGGCGAGGAGCGTGGCCCCGTCCTCCGTGCGGTCGCCCATGACCGCCCAGGCGTTGGAGCCGAAGTCGTCGCCCCGGGGGCCGACGACGCGGCGCTCGAAGGCGCGGACGCGGGCGAGGTGGCGCGCGAACATGCTGCGCTCGACGGGGAGGCGGGCGGCGCGGAGCCCCGGGAGCGCGGCGGGACGCGCGCCGGGGCTCGGGAAGGCATCGGGGAGGAAGCCCGAGGCGTCCGTCTCGAGGCCGAAGCCCGCGGCGCTGCTCACCGGGTGGATGGGGCGGACGTTCGCGAAGATGTCCTCCTGCACGCCGCCGCGACGGAGCGCGTCGTCCGGGAACGCGGTAGCGACCTCGTCGGCGACCTCGGCCCAGCGGAGGTCCTTGGACTCGAAGCCGAGCTGGTAGACGGGCACGGCGGCGAAGGCGACCACGTCCTCGAGGGAGAGGGGCTGCATGAGCATGCCGGCGTTCCGGGCGCCGAGGACGGGGGCGGCGACGCGGAGCTCGCTCGGCGGGTCGGCGCGGCGCTCCTTCACGGCCTGCACGTAGGCGTTGATGCCCTCGCGGCAGGCCTCGTAGACCTCGCGCTGCTCGTCGGTGAGGAGCGAGACGAGGCGCTCGGCGACGCGGCGCATGCCTTCGCCGCGGGAGGCCTGGTCGGCGGCGAGGGCGGCGTCGCCCATCAGCTCGGAGAGCGTGCCCTGGGCGAGGCGGCGGCCGGCCTCGATCTGGAAGTAGCGGTCCCGGGCGAGGAGAAAGCCTTGCACGACGCGGAGGTCGCGCTCGGTGGCGGCGTAGACGTGCGGCACGCCGGCCTCGGTGCGGAGGACGTAGACGGGCTGCTCGAGGGTGGGGAGAACCCAGCGCTCGCTCTCGGGGACGCGGAGGACGTCGCCGCGGGGGCCGTCGGGGAGCGGCGCGTCGGGCGCGGCGTCGGCGACGGCGGCGTCCTCGGGGCCCGCGTCGGGGTCGGGCGCGTCGTCGTCGCCGCATGCGCACGCGAGGACCAGCGCGCCGAAGAGCGCCGGGCGAAGCCAACGGGAAAGCATGGCCGCCATGATAGCGCGAACGACCCTCACGGCGCGCCGACGAGGGGGCCGGCGCTCCCGGTCGGAGGGTCGAAGCGGACCGGAGCTCCCCACTCGCCCTCGCGCCGACCGCCCTCCCCGGCGTCGACGCCGCCCTCGACCCCTCGAGGTCATCCACCTTTGCGGAGGTCACGAACGACGAGCGCTCGGCGCCATGGCCCGCGGCCTGCGCATCACCGTCTGCGTCGCCGCCGGGCGTGCTTCCTACGCCGCCAGGGGCAGGGCCCGGATGCGCTCGACGAAGTCGTCCGGGGCCTCGACGAAGAGCCGCTCCCCGAGGGCGAAAGCCTCCTCCTGGATGCGCCGCCGCTCCCCGGCGGCCACGTCCCGGAGCACCGCCCGGAGCGTCGGATCGCCGAGCTCCTCCCGCGCCACGACGCGCACGAAGACGGCCAGGTCGTGGTCGTCACCGAGCAGGCCGCTCAGCGCCTTGGCCACGCTCCGCCGCGCGCCGATCAGCTCGGGCGCGCGCCGCCGCAGCAGCTTGCAGTGGTACCGGTGGTACTTCACGCGCTTGCGCCACTCGTGGAGGCGCTCGACGCTCGGCGCCTCCTCCGCCTCGGCCCCGCGCTTCCGCGCGCGTTTGTAGGTCTTGCGCAGCCCCCCGACCCAGGCGTCGGGCCCCGCGGCGGGCACGCGCCAGCGCACGACGTCCTCGCGCACGCGCGCCAACCGCTCGCGGGCCTCCTTCAGCCGGCCGTCCGCATGCATCTGGGCGTGCAGGTCGTCGCGGCGATGCGCGAGCGCCTTGCGCAGCCCCTTCAGGCGCGCGTCGTCGAGGGCCGCCCCGAAGGGCTCGGCGAGCAGCTCGTCGAAGGTCTCGACCAGCGCCGCGGCGTCGCGGAAGCTCGAGAGCAGCCCCTGCGCGTCACGGACACGCGCGTTCTCGCGGGCGTAGAGCTCGGGGGCGGCCTTCCGCACCAGGCGCAGCAGCGCGCGGACCTTCTTGGCGCGCTTGCGGAGGTCGTGGACGGCGTCGGCGATCACCGGGCTCTTCGCCTCGTCGAGGGCCTTCTCCAGCTGCTCGCGGGCGACGCGGCGCACGGCCCCCTCGACGGGCTCGTCGGCTTCCAGGGCAAAGCTCATGGGGCGGGGTGCTGCAAGCGCGGCGCCACGCGCTCGACGCGGACCGCCCCCGCGCGCCCGCGCCTCACCCGGGGCGCGGCGCCCCGCCCGCACGCCGCCCGCTCAGGGGCAGCTCGTGCCGCGCACGCTCACGGAGCGCACCCGCGGCGTCTCCCAGCCGGGCCCCCGCAAGGTCAGCCGGAGCTGCACGACGCTCCCCCGCAGGGCCATGGGGAGCGCGCCCGCGTCGTCGGCCGTGACCCAGGTCGCCCGCTCGAGCGCCGCCGCGTCTGCCGCCGCCCGGACGGCCACCACCACCTCGGCGTCCCGCGCCAGGTCGACGTCGGCGAACGCCCCGGTGATCGTCCGCGGCGCGCCGAGGTCGAGCGGCTCCGCCTCGTAGACCCCCTCGACGGGATAGGGGCTCGGGTCGGCCGCCACGTGCGCGAGCACCCCGGCGCGCTCGAAGCGCACCGTCTCGTCGCCGGTGTTCTGGACGGTGAAGCGCCACCCGCCGGCCACCGCCGTCGGCAGCCCGTCGCCCGTGAGCACGCGGCGCATGCGCCACACGTCCGTGCCCGCCACGCGCCGACCGATCGCGTCCACGTCGAAGAGGTACTCGCGGCCATCGGGGGCGTCGATGCGCAGGGAGATGCCCTCGGGCTCGGCCGTCGCCGTGATCACCGCCGAGAGCTCCACCGCCTCCGGCCCGGCCGTGCCGCCGAGGACCAGCGGCAGGGTCGCCGAGCCCGTCGAGCCCGGGCCGACGGACTGCTGGGGCGTGGCCGCCTTCGCGAAGACGTCCCCGCCGAAGCGCGTCCGCGGCCGCATGTCCTCCGGCGCGAAGGCCGTCCCGTCGTCGAGCGTGAGGCGCGCGAAGGCGTCGAGGCTGTGCTCGCTGAGCTCGAGGATGACGTCGTGCCAGCCCTCGGCGAGGGAGAGCGGGTAGCTCTCGTCCATGGGCTCCGGGTCGTAGCCGCCGCCGACGAACACGCCATCGACCCAGAGCCGGTGCCCGTCGTCGGAGCGGACGCGGATCGTGGCGCGCGGGGCCGGCAGGCGCACCCGCCCGATCCACCGCGCGGACCAGAGGTCGCTGCCGGCGAAGCCCACGTCACCGGGGTCGTCCCGGCCGAAGTCGAGGTCCGAGCCGCGCGGGTCGAGGCGGCGGGCCCAGGGGACGCCGTCCGGGGTCGTCATGACGAAGGCGAAGAGCTCGCGCCCGAGGCTCTCGGGCCGGACGCGCAGCCGGCGCCGGGCGACGACCTCCTCCGCGCCCTCGGGCCCGATGCGCAGCGTCAGCCCGCCGGGGCCGCCCTCGTCCGCGTAGGTCATGGCGATCGGGTACCAACCGTCCCGCGGCACCTCGAGCTCCCCGACGCCGTCCTCGAAGGGCCCGGGCGCGACCACCCGCGCGACGCTCCCGTCCAGGTCGATCTCCACGACGCCCACGTCGTCCACGTCGAGGACGAGCCGCTGGGGGCCGGCCTCGAGGAAGATCTCGCCTTCGTAGAGGAGCGTGAACTGGTCGTCGCCGGCCTCGAGGCCGAGCCCGCGGATGACCCCCGAGTAGTACTCGTCGAGGTCGTGCAGGTAGGCCTGGCCGGTCGGAGTCGCGCCGCTCAGGTCCGCGAGCGCCGGGTCCTCCGTGTCGAGGACCACGCCCTCGAAGGCCGTGACGCGGAGCACGCCGAGCCGGTGCGGTTGGAGCGCGAGCTCGAGGGCCCCCTCGCTGACGACGAGGTCGCTCCCTTCGGGCAGGGTCAGGTCCTCGAAGCCGAGGCGCACGAGCTCCGCGGGCGGCCCCCCATCGCAGGGCCCCGCATCCATGGGCCCCGCGTCGGCCGGGCCGGCGTCCTCGCCCGCGTCGACGGCCGCGTCCATGGCGCTGGCGTCCGCGGCCCCCGCGTCGCGCGCGGGGGCGAAGCCGAGCGCCCCGCGATCGACGGAGCACGCGAGGCAGAAGAGGAGCGGGAGCCACCACCGCACGCCTCGGAAGTGCCCCCTTTCGCGCCGAGCCGCAAGACGAATCGTCCCCCGCGGGGTGGATCGACACGCCCGCGAAATCCCCGCGAAACCCTGGCCGGACGACGCCACCGCGCGCCCGCCGACGTGGCCGCGCTTCGACGTCCCCGCACGCGCAGGATGCGTCCGAAGCGACTCGACCTTCGTCCGCGTCGCTTCGAGCGAGTCGGCGTGTGCCCCGTGCCCGTGCCTGTCCGTGCCCGTGCCCGTGGGAGGATGGGGAGCGTTTCTCGGCCGGGACGACTCCGCCTCGATGGTGCGCTCGCCGTTCCTCTCGTCTGCCCCGCGACGTCCTCGTGCACGTGCACGTGCACGAGGACGAGGACGTCGTGCGACCCCGGAAGACCCTCCCTCAGTCGTCGATGGCGAGGCCGAGCTTCTGGCGGAGCGTCATGTAGGCGTCGCTCACCCCGTAGAGGTAGAGCTCCCGCAGCCGCTCCTTCTGCGTCGCCTGGTCGTCCGGGCTCGCCTTCACGAGCGCCGTCGCGATCTCCAGGTCGTTCGCCATCACGAAGCCCACCCGGTCCGCCGTCAGGTCCACGGCCGCGACCCAGCGCTTCATGTCGAGCTCCGGCGCCGCCGCGAGGAGCTTCTGCACCAGCTCGCGCACCTTGTTCTGGCCGCTGTTGTCCACGTGGGACTTCAGCGCGGCGAGGCAGTCGTCGACCTTCACACGCAGGTTCTTCGGCACCGGGAACTGCGGCGTCGCCAGCTTGATCGCCGCCAGCAGCCAGGCCCGGAGCCCGCTCCCGCTCGGCACCAGGTGCCGGAGGTAGTGGCCCGGCCGGAAGTAGCTCAGGTGCCGCGCCGCCACGAAGGCGAGCGCCTGCGCCGGGCCCCCGGCGAGCGCCGCCTTGCCCACGCCCACGGCGGGCGGGGACGAGAAGACGAAGCTCAGGCCGCCCGGGTCGTCCTCCCGGTAGTAGGTCTTCGGCAGCGGGATCTGCGTGACGCCGGCCACGTAGTGGAGCGTCTGCACCATCACCGACTCGTCGCTCTCCGGATCCCGCGGCTTCGCCCCGTCCAGCTTGTAGGCCGAGAGCTTCTGCGAGCGCGTCGCCACGACCGCCGGCGTGATCGCCGCGAAGATGCCCGTGAGCAGCGGGTCCTGCTCCGGGTGGAGCAGGTGGTTGAACCAGATGTCCTCGCTGAAGAACTCCTGCGCCGCCGCCGGGTGCTTCGAGCGGTGCTTCTTGAAGAAGCTCTGCTCGTCCGGCCCGGCCATGTTGAGCACCTTCAGCGCCTGGCAGACGCACCAGCTCTCGTCGGCCTTCTTCACGTCCGTGAAGAGCTGCCGCAGCGACTGGTAGCTTTCGATCCGGTAGGGGCTCTTGCGCAGCAGATCCCGGTGGATGTCCACGGCCTTCCGGAAGAAGCGCTTCGGGTCGGCCTCGTAGATCTCCGCCAGCTTCTCGAGGCGCCGCCGGCTCTCCGGGTCGAGCTCCTGCGCGGCCTCGTAGGCCTCGGTCGCCTGCGCCGGGTCGTCCAGCTTCTCTTCGTAGAGCTCGCCGAGCGTGTCCCAGATCTTCGCCCGCTCCTCCGCCGGCGCGCCCTTCGAGCGCTCGAGGTGCGCGCGGTAGGCGTTCGCCAGCCCGCTCCAGTCCTCGCCCGCCTCCAGGCACGCGCGGAGCCCCTCGAAGGCCCGGTCCATGCCCGGGTCGTTGTCGAGGGCCTGCTCGTAGTAGTCGGCCGCCTCGTCGTGCCGCTCGAGCTCCTTGTGCGCGATGGACGCCGCCGTGACGTAGTACTTCGCGAGCTGCCGCGGATCGTCGATCAGCTCGGCGATGCGCAGGATGACCTCCACCAGACGCGACCAGTCCTTGGTCTCGCTGTAGACGGCCATCAGCTTCGTCAGCAGGTTCCGATCGTCCGGCGTGATCTCGAGCGCCGCCACGTAGCTCTTCGCGGCCTTCTCGCGATCCTTGAGCTCGTCCTTGAGCACGTCTCCGACCGCGACGAGCAGATCGAAGCGCTCCTCGTCGGGGGCCCGCTCCATGCGCCGCCGCAGCGTGCGCACGACCTGGTCCCACTCCTTCTTCGCCTCGTGCACCCTCCGCAGCGAGGCGAGCGGCGCGGGGTCGTCCGGCGCGAGCTCGGCCGCGTCGTCGAGCACCTTCGCGGCCTCGTCGAGCTGCCCGGCCTCGCGGAGCGCGTCGCCGCGGCGGAAGAGGAGGCTCCCCTTCTCGACGGCGCCGAGCTCCTCGCCGGCCTTCTCGAAGAGCTCCCGGTAGAGCTCGGCCGCTTCGTCCCACTCCTTCGCGTCGTAGGTGACGTCGGCCACGCGCTGGAGCACGTCCCGATCGTCCGGCGCGTAGGCCTTGGCGTTCAGGAACGCGCGCTGGGCCTTGGCGAACTGCTCGAGCTTCGCGAAGGCGTCGCCACAGCGCAGGCTCACGGCCAGCGCCGCCTCCTCGTCCATCTCCGAGGTCCGCGCGAGGAGCGGCTCGTAGCGCTCCACGGCCGTCTCCCAGTCGCCGGCCTCGAAGGCCATGTCGCCGAGGCCCCGGGCCGCCGGCGTGCAGGTCGGGTCGAGCTCGAGGGCGTCCTCGAAGGCCGCGCGGGCCTTCTTCTCGTCCTCGAGGCGCTCGGCGTAGAGCACGCCCAGCTCCGCGTGGAGCTCGGCCTTGCGGGTCTTGCCGTCCGTGACCTCGATCTCGCGGAGCAGGAGCTCGGCCGCGCCGTGCGCGTCACCCCGGCTCGCGTAGAGCCGCCGGAGCGCCTCGGCCGCCGTGGCGTTCCCCTCGTCCGCGTCGAGCGCCCACTTGTAGCGCTCGATGGCCCGGTCGCGGTCGCCCGCGTCCTCGAGGAGCTTGCCCGCCTCGACGTAGCGCTCGGCCTTCTTCCCGGGCTCGCTCTCGCTCTCGGCGAGCCGGTCCACGGCCTCCACGGCCGCCGTCGCGTCGCCGGTCTGCGCCTTGAGCCGCGCCATCAGCGAGAGCGCGTCGGCGTGCTCCGAGTCCATGGCGAGCACGCGCTCGCAGAGCTCCATGGCCCGCTCGGGCGCGCCCACGTCGACCATGAGCGCCTTGGCCGCCTGCATGAGCAGGTCCCCCTTGCGGCGCTCGTCCTCGGCCGCCTGCGCATGCCGCTCGAGGGTCTGGACGAGCTCGTCGAAGCGCCCCGCCTGCCGGTAGAGGCGCGCCAGAGCCGGGTTCGCGTTCTCGTTGCCGGGGTCGATCTCGACGACCTGCTCGTAGGCGGCGACGGCCGCCTCGCGGTCGACGAACTCCTCCTCCTGGATGGCGCCGATGTGCTCGAGGACGGCGATCTTCTGCCGCGGCGTCGCCATCAGATCGAGCTGCCGCTGGAGCGTGTCGAGGAGCTTCTCGTAGTTGCTCGTGCGCGCGTAGATGCGCTCGAGCCCCTTGAGCGCGTCGAGGCTCCGGTCGTCCACGTGGAGCGCGGCCTCGTAGTTCACCGTCGCCTTCTCGAAGTCGTCGAGCCGATCCTCGTAGAGCTCGGCGAGCTTGAGCGAGGCGGTCACCTTGCCCTCGTCGCCGCTCTGCTGGATGCGCTTCTGGAGGAGCTCGGCGAGCTCCTTCCACTCCTCGCGCTCCTCGTGGATCGACTCGAGGGCGTCGAGGGCCATCGGGTGCGTCGGGTCGTCGCCGAGGATGTCCTGGAACATGCCGACGGCGCGGTCCTTGTCGCCGAGGCGGCGGAGGACGATGTCGGCGGCGGCGGCGCGGTGATCGCGGGCGGCGGCCGGGTTGCTCGTCGACGCGGCGCGCGCCTCGAGGAGCTGCACGGCCTCGGGCCAGGACTTGGCCTTCTCGTAGAGCGCGAGCGTGCCCTCGTAGGCCGCGTCGCACTGCGCGTCGAGCTCGAGCGCCTTCGCGTAGCAGGGCAGCGCGAAGTCCGGGCGCTTGAGCTGATCGCCGTACCAGCCGCCGAGGAGCAGGTAGAGCGGGACCGCCTCCGGGTCGTCGCCGAGCTCCTGCACCACCTCGTTCAGCGTGCCGAGCACCTCGCCCCAGCGCTCCTCGTTGCCGGCGGCGATGCGCTGCACGGCGCGGACGGTCTTGTCGTCCTCGGGCTCGTCGGCGAGGGCCTGCACCCAGGCGACGAGGGCGTTGTCCGGGTCCTCGAGCTGGTCCTCGTAGAGCGCGGCGATCTCGCGGAGGATCTCCGCCCGCTCGCCCGCGTCCTCGACCGTCTCGGCCCGCTCGAGGAGGAGCTCGGCGAGCCCCTCGTAGTCGCCGGCCTCGCGCCGGATCTCCTCGAGGCCGCTCCGGGCGACCGCGTCCTCGGCGTCGATCTCGAGGAGCGCCTCGTAGACCTTCGCGGCCCCCTCGGCGTTCTTCGCCTCGGCCTCTTCGATGCGCGCCGCGCGGAAGAGGAGCGCCTTCTTGTCGTCGGCCTCCTCGACCTTCTCGACGCACTCCAGGAGCACGGCGACGACCTTCGCCCAGGCCTGTGCGGGCGCCGCGATCTCCTCGAGCGCGTCCGCCTTCTCGCCGTCCTTCGGCGCCTTCTTCAGCGCCTTCGCGGCCTTCTCGAAGGCCTTCTCGTCGAGGTCCTTCTTCGCCGCCTTGGAGCGGGCGAGGTCGTCGATGGCGTCGAGGAACTCCTTCGCCGAGCCGAAGCGCTCGGCCGAGTCCTTGGCGAGGGCCATCAGCACGAGGGCGTCGAGGTCCTTGCTGACCCAGCCCTTCGGGGCGTGGGTCGAGGGCGGCTCGGGCTCCGCGTCGAGGTGCTGGGCGATGACCTCGAAGGCGCTGTGCCCCTCGAAGGGGAAGCGGCCCGTGAGGATCTCGTAGAGCATCACGCCGACGGCGTAGATGTCCGAGCTCGGGGAGACCGAGTCGCCGCGCGCCATCTCGGGCGCGATGGCCTGAGCGTTGCCGAAGACGCGGAGCGCGCCGATGGCGTCCGGGCGGGTGGCGCCGGCCGTGAGCAGGCGGTGCGCGCAGGCGTCGACGAGCACGCCCGTCGGCTCGCCGCGGCTGCCGTCCTCCTTGGTGGGGCGCGTGACGAAGACGTTCGAGGACTTCACGTCCGCGTGCACCAGGCCGACCTGGTGGAGCTTGCGGAGCGCGCCGAGGATCGCCGCCAGGACCGGGCGGGCCTCGTTGAAGTGCATGGGCCCGACCCGCTGGATGCGGGCGGCGAGGGTCTGGCCCTCGACGTAGGCCGTGGCGACCCAGCCGCGACCGTCCGGGAGGTGGCCGCACTCGAGGATCGGGGCGAAGCCGGCGATGTTCGCGTGGGCGATGGCGCGCTGGGCCGTGAGGAAGCGCTGCAGGGCGGAGGGGTCGCGGCTCAGGCTCGAGCGGATGACCTTGATGGCGGCGCGCTGGCGCTCGTCGCCTTCGCCGCGCTCGCCGAGGTAGACCGTGCCGAGGCCCCCTTCGGCGAGGGTCTTCACGATCTTGAAGTCGCCGATGTGGCTGCCGGGCTCGAGCGCGGCGCCGAGGCGCACGTCGAAGACGGCGGCGACGTCGGCGTTCTTGCTCGAGAGGCTGATCGCGTCGGCGAGCGCCTCCATCGCGTGGTCGCGGGCGCAGCGCTCGACGAGGGCGCGGGCGAAGGCGCCCTTGCCGTCGGTGCCGCCGACCTCCTTCGGGTCGTAGCCCAGGAGGTCCCGGGCGAGATCGGTCATGTCATCGAGCTCGAAGTGCTTCTCCAGCTCGCCGCGCAAAAGGTCGTACGTATCGCTCATCGATTATCCAAGGCCGTCGAAACCCTCCCCCAGGGGCGACGGCGGATGGTACGGGATCGGGGCCTGCGAAGGAACGGCACGTGCTTTCAGGGGGGCGTGGAGGTGAGATAGGTCACGTTCTTCCGCTCGCGGGCGCTCGCTCCTGCGCTCCGGCTCGGGGTCCCGCTTCGGCCCGGGCTGCTCGGGCTGGGGCTCCGGCTCCGGCTCCGGCTCGCGCTGGAGCTCGCGCTCGTCGCTCGGGCTTCGGCTCCGGCTCCCGCTCCCGGCTCGAGCGCCCAGCCCCCAGCTCCCCTCACCACTCTTGATCAGCCCCCGGGCCCCCTCCCATCATCCCGCGGTGGCCCCGACCGTCCTGCTGCTCGACGACGACGCCAACTTCCGGGGGCTGGTGAAGCCCGCCCTCGAGGCCCGCGGGCTCGAGGTCGTCGAGGCCCCCAAGGGACGCGCCGCCACCAAGGCCCTGACCGAGCACGACTTCGCGGTGCTGATCGTGGACGGGCTCCTGCCGGACACCAACGGCATGAAGTGGCTCGAGAAGATCCGCGCGCAGGGCGTGGTCACGCCGGTCGTCTTCATCTCCGCCTTCTTCCGGGACCTCGGCTCCTACAAGCGGCTGACCGAGGAGCTCGCCTGCCGGGCCGTGGTGCACAAGCCGGTGGAGCCCGAGCGCTTCGCCGCGCAGGTGGCGGCGCTCGCCGGAGCGAGCGAGCCGGGGGCGAGCCGGGCGCGGCGACGCAAGCGCTCGACGCTCGAGATCGACGTGACGGAGCTCGAGCTCGACGATCTCACCCCGGCCCCGGCCATCGAGGAGGTCGACTCGGACATCGTCTTCGTCCCGGGCGTCGCCGAGGAGCAAGAGGCGCAGCTCCGGAGCTCCTACGCCGAGCTCCTGCCCCACGTGCTCGACGCCTTCGTCCGGGCCTGCGGGCGGGCGCGGCGCTCCCCCAACCTGCCCGCGCCGGTCGACGAGGCGCGACGGCAGGCCCACGAGCTGGCCGGCACGGCCGGCTCCTTCGGCTTCCACGAGGTGTCGACGGCCGCCGCGCTCGTCGAGCGCGAGCTCGCGAAGCTCCAGCGGCGCGAGGACGTGGACTGGGCGTCCTACGACCGCGCGGTCGCGGAGACCCGGGCGGCGCTCGCGGCCCTGAGCGGCGGCCCGGAGGCGCCTGCCCCCGCCGCGGCGCCTCCCGCCGCACGACCCGAGCCCGCGGCCGCGCCTCCCGCCGCGCCGAGGCCCGCCGCGCCGTCCAGACCCGCCGCGCCGAGGCCCGCCGCGCCGTCCAGACCCGCCGCGCCGAGGCCCGCCACGCCGCCCCCACGGTCCGGCGACGCCCGCCCCGCCGCGCCTCCCGAGGCCGGCCCCATGGCGGCCGACGCGACCCAGCTCGTGGAGATGCCGGAGGTGGCCGAAGCCGCAGCCGCCGAGGCCTCTCCCCGCGGCCCGGCCCCCGCGCCGCTCCCCCCTTCCGCGGTCAGCCCGGAGCGCTCCACCCTCCTCGGCCCGCGCCTGCTCGTCGTCGACGACGACCCGGCCCTCGTCGACTACGTCGCCACCGCCCTCCAGAGCACGCTCGCCGCCTTCGTGCCCGCCACCACCTTCGACGAGGTGCGCCGCGCCCGCGACGTCGACGCCGCCATCGTCAGCCTCCCCTTCGGCTCCCCCGACCGCTGCGAAGAGACCGTCGCGACGCTGCGGGCGGTCCACTCGCGCCTCCCGGTCGCGCTCCTCGCCCTCGAGGACGGTCACGCGATCCGCTCCCGCGCCGTGAGCTCGGGCGCCGACCTCTTCCTCGCGCACCCCCTCGACGACGCGGAGCTCCGCCGCGCCGTCGCCCGGCTGGAGGCGATGGCGCCGGCGCGCCTGCGGGTGCTGCTCCACGCGGCCCCCGAGGCGACCGCCGCCCTCCAGGAGGCCGGCATCGAAGCGAACGCCCCGGCGGATGGCGACGCCTTCTTCCAGGTCCTCGAGCGCGACCGGCCGCAGGTGGTCGTGCTCGGCGGCAGCGACGCCCAGCGCATGACCCGCGCCGTGCGCATGGCGGCCTCCGGCGACGACCTGGCGGTGCTCCTCGCGAACCCGGCGACCGACGCGCGGGCGAGCGGCGCCGACGGCGAGCTCGGGCCCGCCGAGCGCTGGGTCGAGATCGTCCGCGCGCACGGCGATCGGGTGGAGGCCCGCCGACGGCGCGCGCCGGACGGGGCCAGCGGGCTGCCGACGCGACGCGAGCTGATCGGCGCGCTCCGCGCGAAGCTCGCCGAGACGCGCCGACGCGCCCGGGCCTTCACGCTCGCCGCCTTCGAGGTGGACGGCTACGACCAGATCCGCGCGCGGGAGGGCGACGCGGTCGCGGACCGGATCGTCGATGGCCTCGCGAAGCTGCTCGCCGGGCGCTTCCGCGTCGAGGACGTGCGCGGGCGCTGGGGGGGGCCGACGCTCGTGGCCGGCTTCGCCGAGACCGGCGCCGGGAGCATCATCCCGGCCATCGAGCGCCTCCAGCAGGAGGCCGGCTCCCTCGGCTTCGCCGGCCGGAAGGGGCGCGTGCAGGTGAGCGTGAGCGCCGGCCTCGCGGCCGCGCCGAGCGACGGCGACGAGCTCCGGCGGCTGATGCTGATCGCCGAGGGCCGCCTCCGCCTCGCCCAGCAGCAGGGGGGCGGCAGCCTGGTCTGGCAGGGCTGAGGAAACCCGCGCCCGTCCCCATCGACGTCCCATCGGCGTCCCATCGGCGTCCGGATCCGCGCGTCGGCTGCGCCTTCCGCCACCCGTGGAGCCACGGGCACGGGTCTCTTCGTCAGCAGTCGATCACATCGACCACGTACGAGATCTCCTCGCCCCCGCTCAGGTTCGTGATCGTCACCCGGTACGACTCCCCGGCCTCCGCGCTCCAGCCCATCGGCACGATGCGCACGCTCGGCGGCGGCCCGAAGCCGCCCGTCTGCTCGGTCATCACCGGCAGCTCCATCCCATCCGAGACCCGCTCGACGATCGCCCCGGTCTCGCTCGTCATGCGCACGCCGTGGCTGTGGAAGGACCAGTCGTTCTGCGTGAGCGCGCGCGGCGCCGGCCCCGGGTTGGGGTACGCGGTCCAGGTCCGGTCCGAGCCGGGCCCGCCGCCGCCGAACACGCCGAGACACTGACCGGGGCGGCTGCTCACCCGCGAGAACCCGATGCCCACCCGGCCGAGCCCTTCGTTCAGGATCCAGCGCCGATGCCCCAGGCTCGGCGTGTTGCGGTCGGCCATGTAGCCGTCGATGGCCGCCGCCGACGAGCCGTAGCCCCAGGCGATGTTCGCGCTCCCCGCCGCGCCCGCCCCCGCCGAGGTCCAGCAGGCCCAGTCCATGGGCGGGTCGTGGCTGAGGCGCCCGTTGGCGCTCATGATCGCCGCGCACTCCATCATGCCCTGGTGCTGGCCCGGGTCGTCCGTGACCGGCGGCAGGCCGGCGAGCCAGCGGAAGAGGTTCACGCGGCGGAGCGTGTCGTCGATGGCCTCGCGCGGGAGGGTCCCCGGGCCGCACTCGGTGCCATCGCCCTCCCAGACCGGGCTCGCGTTCTCCACGTGTCCGTCGCGCCAGGCGTCGCAGACCTCCATGGCGCTCCGCGTCGCGGGATCGCCCGGCGCCGGCGCGACGCAGGCCCCGCCCTCGTCCACGAAGCCCTCGCTGCAGACGCAGCGGCCGGTCTCCGGCACGCAGCGGGCGTTCGCCCCGCAGCTCACGTCCGCGCAGGGGCCCGCGTCCTCGCCCATGGGTCCCGCGTCGACCTCGCCCGGCCCCGCGTCCACGCCCGGACCGCCGTCCACGCCCGCCCCGCCGTCGATCCCCGGCCCGGCGTCGAAGCTCACGGCCGCGTCCGGCGCGCCGCCCCCTCCGTCCCGGCGCCCGGCCCCCGGCTCGGCGCTGCTCAGCGTGCCCGTACAACCGAGGAGCACGCACATCCAGATCCCCGCACCACGCATCGCCCCCGAGGATAGGGCGAAGCGCGTTCGCTCGCGACCTCGACCTCGCGAACGTCGACCTCGCGAACGGGGGCTTGCGGCGCCACCCGGCTGGCTACACACCCCGCGCCATGCGCATCGCCCGTCCCCTCGCGATCCTCCTCTTCCTCCTCGGCTGCGGCGGCGACGCCACGCCGACCGACGAGCCCACCTCCGGCGCCGAGGCGCCGCCCGAGCGCTACGACGTGCCGAGCGGCGACGTGCAGGCCGCTCTCGCCGGCGCCCACCGCACGGACGAGGAGCGCGCCCGCGACCGCTGGCGCCACCCGGCCGAGACGCTCGCCTTCTTCGAGGTCGAGCCCGGCAAGGACGTCGTCGAGCTCTGGCCCGGGCGCGGCTGGTACACGAAGATCCTCGCGCCGCTCCTCCGCGACCAGGGCTCGCTCACGGTCGGGCTCACGGACCCGGAGGCCGAGGGCTACCGCGGCACCCTCGCGCAGGCCTTCTTCGAGATGCAGCAGGCGCATCCGGAGCTCTACGGGCACGTGCGCACGGCCGTCCTCTCGCCGCCCGACCACACCGAGCTGGGGGCGCCCGAGAGCGCCGACGTCGTGCTCACCTTCCGCAACACGCACAACTGGACCCAGGACGGCGTGCAGGAGGCGGTCTACGCGGCGGCCTTCCGCGTGCTCCGGCCCGGCGGCATCCTCGGCGTCGTGCAGCACCGCGACGCGGAGGGCGCCGAGGCCGACGCCGAGCGCGGCTACCTCCCGCAGGCCTTCGTCATCGAGACCGCCGAGGCCGCCGGCTTCGAGCTGGTCGAGGCGAGCGAGATCAACGCGAACCCGGCGGACACGCACGACCACCCGAACGGCGTCTGGTCGCTCCCGCCCGCGCTCCGCGGCGGCGAGGAGGGGCGTGAGGGTTTCCTGGCCATCGGCGAGTCCGACCGCATGACCCTCAAGTTCCGCAAGCCGCTCGCGGACGCCGAGGGCGAGAGCGGCGACGCCGACGAGAGCGCCGAGGACGGCGGCGGCGCGGACGAGAGCGCCGACGCCGACGCGGCCTCCTGACCGCGCCCGCGCCAGCCCCGTTCACCGCGGGGCGTCGGCGTCCGCGTCCGCTCCCTCATCGTCGCCCGCGTCCGCGCTCGCCCGGGCGTCGGCGCGCGCCGAGGCCTCGCGGCTCCAGCCGCCACCCAGCGCCTGATAGAGACGCACGGCGGCGGTCATCTGCCGCTGCTTGGTCTCGATGAGCTCCATCTGGGCGTCCAGCGAGTCGCGTCTCGCCGTCAGCACTTCGAGGTAGTCGGCGCGCGCCGAGTCGAACAACGTGTTCGAGATCTCGATCGAATCGGTCAGGCGCTCCACTCGACGCGCCCGGGCCTCGAAGCTCCGACCCAGGTTCTCGATGAGGCTCAGCCGGTTCACCACCTCCATGTAGGCGGTGAGGATGGCCCGCTCGTAGCCGATCACCGCCTGCCGCTGCCGCGCGTCGGCGCTGTAGTAGCCGGCGGTGATCGCGTTCCGGTTGAGGAGCGGCGCCGTGAGGTTGGCGAAGAGGTTGTAGAGGAGCGACCCCGGCGTATCGATGAGGTGCCGGATGTCGAAGGAGCCGTAGCCGACGCCCGCCTCGAGGCTGAGGGCCGGGTAGAAGCGGGCCCGGGCGGAGCGGACGTCCAGCTCGGCGGCCTCCATCTGGAGCTCCGCCGCCCGCACGTCCGGCCGGTTCTCGAGCAGCTCCGTCGGGAGCCCAGCGCGCACCACCGCCGGCTCCGTCTCCATGAAGCTGCCGCTGTTGCGCTCGACGGGCTGGGGGAAGCGACCGACGAGGAAGTTGATGCGGTTCTCGGTCTCGACGATCCGCTGCCGGATGTCGTACTGCCGACTCTCGAAGTCGGCCAGCTCCGCCTCGAAGCGCGAGACCGCGAGCGCGGTGGCGCGAGCGGCCTGCATCTGGAGCCGGAGCAGCTCGAGGGTGTCGCGCTGCAGCTCGATGCTGTGGGCGACGACCTCGGCCTGCTGATCGAGGGCCAGCAGCTCGTAGTAGAGGCTGGCGATCTCGGCCACGAGGCGAGTGACCATGAAGCCCCGCTCCTCGATGGTCGCCAGGTAACGGAGCTGGGCGGCGTCGCGGGCGTTGCGCATGCGACGCCAGACGTCGATCTCCCAGGAGGCCGAGAGCCCGAAGCGATAATCCTGGAGGTCCTCGTCGAGGCCCGCCATCTCGTCGCTCCGACCCTGGCTGGAGTTCCGACCGACGCGCTCGATGCCGGCGCTCGCGCCGACGCCGAGCCGCGGCAGGTACTCGCCCCGCCGGACCATGATCTCGTAGCTCGCCAGGAGGTTCTCCTGGACCATGATGTTCAGCTCCTGGTTCTGGGCCAGGGCGGTCTCGATGAGGGCGACCAGGTGCGGGTCCGAGAAGAACTCGCGCCAGTCCACCTGGGCCGAGGGCCGGCTGCTCTCGCCCGCGCCCCCGCCCGCGGATCCGGTGTCCTCGCCGCCGGACGTGCTCCATCCGTCGGGCACCTCGCGATCGGCTTCCAGGGGCTCCCCCTGGGGGAGGTCCGGCACGCAGCCGGCGGCGACGAGGGCCACGAGGAGCAGCCCACGGCAGGCTCGTTGAGAGGTCATCATCTCAGGGGACTCCTTCCGGAGAGGGGCTCTCGCGGGTCGGGCAAAGGGCGGGTCGGCAACGGGCGGGTCGGCAACGGGCGGGTCGGCAACGGGCGGGTCGGCAACGGGCGGATCGGCAACGGGCGGGTCGGCAACGGGCGGGTCGGCAAGGGCGAGCGGACCGACGCCGCGGGGCCGAGCTCCGAGAGCGGCGGTCGGTGGAAGAAACGCTTCGAACATGGGCTCCACGCAGGGCGGGGGAGGAGAGGGGCCAGACCGAGCGCGGCTCGGCCGGATGAGGGGTGCAGGCGGCCTCGGCCGCGCGAGGGCGGCGAAGGCGGTCCCCGGCGAGCCGCGCCTTCTGGAGGCGACGGCGCCTGGAGGAGAGGTCGGGCGTGAGCGCTTCGCTGTCCCGCACCTCTCGGCCCGGAGAGCGACCGCTGGGCCGCACGTTCAGCCACCCGAGGGCAGAGAGCGGCGCGAGCCCCCGGGACGTCGAAGCCTCGGTCGGGCGGATCGGTCACGCCGTCCGCGGAGCGCGCACGACCTGCACTCGCGACGCGCCGGGTCCGGCGGGCGGGGCAGCCTCAGGCCCGGGGTGGGCCGCGCGCCGCGCGCGTCAGCAGCACGGGCGAAGGGACGCCCGTGGAGAGCGGCGCGGGGCTCCGGCCGACGGCTTCGAGCCGGCGAAGCCGGATGTGCTCGGCCCAGGGCGCGTCGCCCGCGAAGGCGTCGTCGAGCTCCGGGTCGGCGTCACAGTCCTCGGCGAGGACCTCTTCCCAGAGGGCACCGGGGTCGCCGTGGTGGCTCTCCGGCAGCTCGATCTGGGCGCGCTGGCTCGGCAGCTCCAGCACGGCATCCGCGCCGGGAGCCGCGATGCCGCCGAGGGCGAGCACGACGAGGCTCGTCAGGGCGAGACGCAGCTGAGCCGCCAAGAGCACCCTCATGAAATAGGCCTCGCGTCACCACCGGTCAAGCAGCGCCCGTCTCCTCCGCTCAGGCGTGCGTCGGGGCGTCTGGCGCCAACGCCCTACACACTCCTAAGGCTCGAAGCCGGTGCGGAAGTGCACCTCGACGCCCTCGGCGGGGCCGTCCACCGACTCGATCTGGACGGCGTAGGCGCCGAGGCGCGCGCCGCCGAAGGCGAGCGGGACGGTCGCGCCGGACGTCTCGAGCGGCGCCTCGGGGGTGGCCTCGGGCATGGTCCAGGCGTCGTGGGTCGGGTACGGGATGTACGCCCGCACCTTGCCGCGGCGGACGCGCACGGTGAGGTAGCCCGCGGGCGCCGACGACCAGCCGTCGCCGACCTCGATCTGGTGGTGCCCGTCGAGGCGCGCCGCCGTGAAGCGGCAGTCCACGTCCGTGAGCTCGCGCCGGCAGGAACGCGAGGAGCGCTCGACCCGCCCGCGCGGTGGCGGCAGCGCCTCGACCCAAGGGCTCGAGGGCGGACCGAGATCGATGCCCGCGACGATCCAGCGCTCCGCGTCCGCCGCCTCCTGCGCCATGCGGTCGCCGACCGGGTTGCCCTCGAGCTCGAGACGCGCCCCCTCCGGCACGGGCGGCGCGGCCTGGAGCGCGTTGTGCTGTAGGTGCACGCGCTCGAGCGCCGGCAGCGACGCGAGGGCGCCCGCGTCGACGATCTCGTTCCGAGCCGCGACCAGCTCCTCGAGCCCCGGCGCGCCCTCGATCCCGGCGAGGCTCGTGAGCGCGTTCCCCGAGACCGCGAGCCGGCGCAGCGCCGGGCGCCGCCCGAGCCCGGCCAGGCTCCGGAGGCCGGTCCCGGCGACGGTGAGGCGCTCCAGCGCCGGCAAGCTCGGTAGCCCCTCGAGCGAGCCGAGCGGGTTCCCGTTCAGGCCGAGGGTCTTCAGCGTCGGTAGGTCGGGGACGCGCGCGGCGCCGTCCAGCTCGTTCGAGGGGAGGTAGAGCTCCTCGAGGGCCGGCGCGCCCCCGAGCCCCCGCGCGTCCGCGATCGCGTTGTACCCGGCGCGCACGCTCTTCAGCCGCGGCAAGGCCGCCAGCCCCTCGAGGGCCGTCAGCGCGTTGTGCTCCACGACCAGGTGCTCGAGCCGCGAGAGCGCCGCGAGCGGCGCGGTCGTCGTCAGGCCGGCGCGGGTCAGCCCGAGGCGCACCACGTGCCCGTCCCGGAGCTCCACGTATTGCAGGTGCTCGAGCCGGTCGCCCTCCCCTTCGTCGAAGGCCACGACCTCCGCGAGCCCGTCCTCCCCGAGGAGCTGCACGAGCGCCTCCCGCTCCGCGCCCTGCACGCGATCGCTCGCGTCGTCCTCGCAGCCGAAGAGCGCCGCGAGCGCCGCGAGCCCCAGGCAACCGGGTTCCTCCCCTCCATGCGCCTCGAAGGCTACCATCCGCGGCCGTGAGCTCGAGCTCCAAGGTCGACGCGCTGCGTGAGACGCTCGCCGCCCAAGGCGTGGACGCGACGCGCGCGCCGGGTGAGACGCTCGGCCGCCGCGAGGGGCGCCTCTCCGGCCTGCCCTCGCTGCCCCCGGCGCGCATCGTTCGCGCGGGCCCGGAGGAGGCCGAGGAGGGCGACGCGGCGGCGGGCGACTTCCGCATCCGCGACACGCTCGGCGAGGGCGGCATGGGCGTCGTGCTCCTGGCCGAGCAGCGCATGCCCCCGCGCGAGGTCGCCATCAAGCGGCTGCGCGCCGGCGACGGGCACCTCGTCGACACGCTGCTCCGCGAGGCGACCCTCACGGGCCAGCTTGAGCACCCGAACATCGTCCCCGTCCACGCGGTGGTCTCCGACGAGGAGGGCCCGGCGGTCGTGATGAAGCGGATCACCGGGCAAGAGTGGCAGGCGCTCTTCGAGGCGGGCGACACGCCCTTCGAGCGCCACCTCGAGATCCTCCTCCAGGTCTGCAACGCGCTCGCCTTCGCCCACGACCGCGGCGTGATCCACCGGGACGTGAAGCCCGAGAACGTGATGATCGGCGCCTACGGGGAGGTCTATCTGCTCGACTGGGGCATCGCCCGGCGCGTGGACGAGCCGCCCACCGATCGCATCGCCGGCACGCCCTGCTTTCTCGCGCCGGAGATGCTCGAGGGGCGCGCGGACGCGCGGAGCGACGTGTTCCTCCTCGGCGCGACGCTCCACCAGATCCTCACGGGCGAGGCGCGCCACGGCGAGGGCGACCTCATCGACGTGCTCCTCCGCGCGAAGGACGCCGAGCCGCACCTCTACGACGAGGGCGTGCCCGACGAGCTCGCGCGCATCTGCAACCGCGCCTGCGCGAAGCGCCCCGAGGACCGCTACTTGGACGTGGCCGCCTTCCGCGAGGCCCTGCTCCGCTACCGAAGCCACCAGAGCGCCGCCGCGCTCGCCGCGACGGCGGAGGAGCGGCTCGAGGAGCTCCGCGCGCTCACGCGGCGGGCATCGCAGCCGGGCGAGGACGAGGAGGCGAGCCGGCTCGCGTACCTCGAGGCGCAGCGGCTCTTCAACGAGGCGCGCTTCGGCTTCGAGCAGTCGCTCGCCGCCTGGCCCGAGGGACGGGTCGCGCAGGACGGGCTCGAGGAGTGCCTGGCGACGATGGCCCGCTACGAGCTCGGACGCGGCCAGCCGGACGCCGCGCAGGCCGCCCTCGAGGCGATGGAGGCGCCGCCGGCCACGCTCCTCGCGGAGGTGGAGGCGCAGCGGGCCGAGCGGGAGGCGGCGCGCGCTCGCTTCGCGCAGCTCGAGCACGATCGGGACCGGCACGTGGGCGCCCGGGAGCGGAGCCGCGCGCTGACCTTCCTCGGCGCCGCGGTGGTGCTCCTGACCGCCGGCTTCGTCGCGCTCCGCGTCGCCTACCCGGACTACGCGCCGCCGACGCTCCGCTTCGCCATCGTCGGGGTGGCGGTCTTCGGCGCCATGCTCGCCATCGTCGCCTGGTGGCGGCGGCGGGGCGCGTGGAATCTGGTGAACCGGCGCATCGCGCAGATCGCGCTGCTGACGCTCGGCGTGAGCGCCCTGAACCGCTTCGCCTCGCTGGCGGCGGGCGCCGACGGGCCGCGCATCCTCCTGACCGACGCGCTGCTCATCGGCATGGGCGGGCTCGCGCTGACGCCCTTCCACGAGGGCGGGCCCTGGCTCGCGTCCATGGCCTTCGCGCTCGCCTTCGTGGGCGCCTTCCGGCCGGCGTGGATCGAGCCGGGCTTCATCGCTTTCGCCATCGCCGTGCCGGTGTTCCTGCTCGCCTGGCGCCGCTGGGGACCGCGGCCGAGCCACGCACACGGAGAGGACGAGGCACCATGAAGACCCTCGACGCCGCTCGTGCGTCTCGAGACGCCATGCGAACCACGACGCTCTGGAGCGCCCTCGCGATCGCCGCGGCCTGCGGCCCGGCGCAGGTCACGGGGGAGAGCCCGACCTCGGTCGAAGGCCCCCGTCCGATCCCGGTCGAGGCCGGCTGCCACGACGCCGAGAGCGACCCCGTGGAGATCATGGGCGCCGAGCTCCACGGGGACGTGCTCTCGATCGCCGTCGAGCACGGGGGGGGCTGCGAGCCGCACGACTTCCGGCTCTGCCCGGATCCGGCCGTGTCGCGGACCGAGCCGGCCGTGCAGGCGCTGGTGCTGGTGCACGGCGACCACGGCGACGACTGCCGCGCGCTCATCGGGGCGACGCTGCGCGTGGAGCGGGCCGCGCTGCCGCATGCGGTGGCGGCGGTCGAGAGCGTGGACGGGCGGCGGGTGAACGTGACGCTGGCGGAGTGAGGCGCGTCGCCCGTGGGCCTGCGGGCCGGAGCAGGGGCACGGGTCGTGCCCGAGAGTCGTGGGCTCGTGGGAGAGCCCGTTGGCCTGCGGGCACGGGCAGGGGCACGGGCACGGGCACGGGTCCGTCAGGGTAGCGCGATCCCCAGCTCCTCCAGCTCCTTCTCCGCCTGCGGGGCCCAGCCCTTGTTCGCGCGCGGGTTCGCCGGGCTCGGGTGGAGCACGTGGCCGATCTTCACGTCCACGCCCGCGAGCGCCTTCTCCGCGCGCACGCGCGGCCACTTGCCGACGCCGATTACCCACTCGGGCTCGAGCAGGGCGACGACCTCGCGCAGCGACGCATCGCAGGTCGCGAGCAGCGGCTCCCGCTCGGCCTTGCGCAGCTTCTCCGGGACCCGGTTCTTGCCGCGCTCCCCCTCCATGAAGACGAGCGGGCAGTAGTTCGCCACGAAGAAGCGCTCGAAGAACGCCTCCGGCTCCCCGAAGCGCTCCTTCGCCCAGCTCCAGAGGCGCCGCCCGCTCACCTCGGAGCGCGCGCAGGCGAAGCCCTCGATGGGCCGCTTCGGGTGCTCGACGGGCGGCTTGCCCACCTCGCCCTCGATGCCCATCCACTCGCGCACGTGGGCGATCTCGCCGAAGGGCACGCCCGTCTGCGCCATGCCGAAGGGGCCCGGGTTCATGCCCAGGAAGAGCACCTGCTTCGGCCCGGCGCCGAAGCGCTCGAGGTAGGCCTCGTGCGGGGCCCGCGCGTACTCGAGCGGGTTGTAGACGTGGGTCACGGGCTCGCCGAACTCCATCGGCGCGAGCGCCTCCACCAGGTCGCGGCTGATCTGGGCCAGGGTCGTCATCGCCCTCCCTGTACCGCGCCGAGCCCCGCACGCCAAAGGGCGGGCCCCTCCCAGCCGCCGGCCGCCTCGCTCGGCACGTCCTCGCCGACGCTGCGGCCCACGCCCGCGTCCACCCACGTCCTCGTGCTCGTGCTCGTGCTCGTGCTCGTGCTCGAGCCTCGGCCCGGCCGCCGAGCAACCCCACGCCCGCCGAACACCGCACGCCGAGCGATCCTGCGCGGCAGCCGCTCAGCGCGGGCCGGCGCCCACGAGATCCCGCCGGAGCGCCATCAGCCGATGGGCCGCGTCGTCCGGGAGGCGCGTCGGACGGATCGCGTCGATGAGCGCGAGCAGGCTCGTCCGCTCCGTGCCCGGCTGGCGCGCGAGCCGCTCGGCCAGGGTCACCAGCGCCACGCGCGTGCCCTCCGGCAGCGTCGCCGCGCTCCGGGCGATCCGTCCGAGCTGCTCGGCCGTCGGCCGGTTCTCCGAGAGCGCAGCCACCGCCGCGCGCTGCACCAGCGGATCCCCGTCGCCCACCATGTCCGCGAGCTGCCCCGCGCTCTCCTCGTCGGAGAGGTGCGCGAGCGCCCGCGCGGCCGTGAGCCGGAGCGCCCGATCGTCGTCCCGCGCCGCCTCCACGAGCCGGTCCCGCGCCTCGCTCGCCGCGGCGTTCCCGAGCGCCGTGACCAGCGCGCGCCGGTCGAGCGGATCCTCGGCCCCGTCGAACGCGTCGACCATGCGCCGCACCGCCTCGCCGCCCCGCTCCGGCTCCCGCTCCCGCGCGTGCCCGACGAGGCCCCCCGCCGCCACGTAGGCCGAGCGCGCCGACGCCCCCTCCAGCGCCTCGGCCCGGTCGGCGAGGAAGGCGATGGTCGCGTCCTCCGGCTCGCGGATCAGCAGCGTCCGCTGGAGCATGGCCGGGTAGTCCTCGGCGGCGACGACGGAGGGATCGGCCAGCACGCGCCGCAGCGCCCGCTCCGCCGCGGGATCCCCGACGTTCGCGAGGAGCTCGAGGGCGACCTGCCGCGGCCGCCCCTCGAGGCTCCCGTCGAGGCAGGCGTCCGCGAGCGCCGCCGCCGCCTCCGGGTCGAGCTGGAGGAGGCCCGTCGCGCGCCAGAGCCAGCGGTCGTGATCGGGCAGCCGGCTCCCGCCGATGGCGCGGAGGTCGGCGAGCATGCGTTCGACGCTCAGCCCCGCCGCCCGCTGCTCGAGGGCGCGCCGGGCCGCGTCGCCGCGCATCTCCCGCACGGCCACGCGCCGGCCCCGGAGCCGCGGCCGCGGCAGCCCCTCGGGGAGGGGGACACGCTCGAGCTCCACGCGCAGGTGCCGCTCGGCGCCGGCCTCGGGCCCACCGCTCGCGAGCGCCTCCCGCTCCTCCGCCTCGACCCGCGCGAGCCGCCCCTCCTCGTCGAAGCCCGCCTCCCGCCGGCCCCGCCCCTCGGCGCGCTCGCCCCGCTCGAGCGCCAGGTAGTCCGCACCGTCCCAGCGCTCGGCGAACGCGCAGGGCGCCGCGGCGCACCCCTCCTCCGCGCGCAGCGTCGTCCGCACGAGCCCGAAGGGCGTCCGCCGCTCCGCCTCCCGCGCCGCGCCCGGCCCGAGCCGCTCCCGGCCGAGCGCCAGCGCGAGGATCTCGAGCGCCCGCGCCACCGGCGCCTCGAGCTCCGGCGCCGCCTCCACGGCCTCGACCCCGCCCGCCTCGTCCCAGCGCACCCAGAGCTGGGCGCCGCGGAAGCGCGACTCCGGGTCGGGCATGGGCTCCTCGTTCATGCTCCAGCGCGCCCGCTCGAGCCGGACGAGCCCGAGCTGGCTCCAGGCCGGATGCGAGGGCACGGGCTGGAGCGCGAGCGTCCCCTCGAGCGCGAGCTTCCCGCGCGTCTCGCGCTCGCCCATGCGCACGCGCCCCTCGTCGAGCATCGCGAAGCGGTAGGCGATCGCCTCCTCCGCGCGCGCCCCCTCGACCTGCGCGCCGGGCGCCACCGGCTCCTCCGCCGGGCCCTCGCCTCCGAGGCTCGCCCAGAAGGCCACCCCCGCCGCGGCGACCACCGCGGCGCCGATCGCCACACGCCCGCTCATGCGCTCACTCGCACCGACTCATGCACCGACACTCACAGCAATTCACGCACCGACACTCGCAGCAACTCACGCACCGGCTCACTCGCAGACGGAGGGATTCAGGTCGCAGTAGGTCACGAGGGGCCCGAGCGGGTAGCTCCAATCCTTGTGGAAGATCGGCACCTCCCAGCTCGGCCCGCTCCAGCGGAAGAGCGTCTTCTTGTAGGTCTTCCACCAGGTGTCCGCGTAGGCGTAGACGCGCCCGCTGAGCAGCTCGAGCTCGAGGTCCGCCGAGAGGCCGACCACCAGCGAGGTGTCGCGGAGCGGCCCGTCGGTCTCGAAGGAGAGCGACGTCGTCACCGGCAGCGCCAGCTCGATCACCTGGAGCGACGCGCCGACGCCGAGCTCCACCACGAAGAGATCGATGCCCACTTCGGCGAAGCCGCTGAGCGCGCCGAAGGGCCGCGCGTTCGCGAGCACGGCCACGTGGCCGCCGGGTCCGCACTCGCCGCTCGTGTCGAGCGCCATCGTCAGCCCACCGCTCACGTCCAGGCCCACGCGCCCGGCCGCGCCGATGCGCACCACCACGTCGAAGCCGGCGATGGAGAAGACCGGCGCCTCGACGCTCTCGCCGAAGCCCTCCTCGCCGACGACCTGATCGAAGACGAGGTTGAAGGCGTAGGATCGATCGATCGAGTCCAACGCCGCCCGCCCCGAGAGCTCCTCGTCCCAGATCTCGCTGCCGAGCACGCGCAGGTGCGTCGCGAAGCGCGGGTCCGCCGCCCCCGTCTCGTCCCGCATGGTGACGTCCATGACGCCGTCCACCGCGTGGAAGCGCACCGTCGCCAGGTCGACCCAGGCCTGCAGGTGCGCCTCGGCGCCCGCGTCGATCTGGCAGAGGTCCGGCTCGCCCGTGTCCGGGTGCGGCGGGAAGTCGAGGAACCAGCTCGCCCCCGCGTCGTAGCCCGCCCCGAACCACTCGGGGATGCCGATGTCGTCCGCCGCCCCGTAGCTCTCGCCGTAGGTCGGCCGCCGCGTCGGGTCGTCCGTGTCGAAGGCGTCGTCGAGGTTCTGGATCGTGTACTCCTGCCGATCCAGGTACGTGCGGAAGTCCACCGCGCGCTCGGTCGGGTCCGCGCTCTCGGTGCGGAAGGAGCTCCCGCCGACGGGCAGGTAGGTGTAGCCCGAGGCGAGCGTCGCGAAGTCGGCCGGCGCGAGGTTCTCGCAGCGCTCCCGCTCCTGCTCCATCTCCCACTCGAACATCGCCTGGACGTCCTCGACGAAGTCCTGGGGCGCCCAGTCGCAGGGGTGCGGGATCGGGTTCCCCTCCGCGTCGCGGCGCAGATCGAAGCAGCCCCGCGCGTCGGCGCGCTTCAGCACATCCGAGATCGACTTGTCGATGGCGAGGATGTCGGCGCGGATCCGGTCGCCGATCGGGTCGTCCCCGCCGACGATGAAGCGCGGCTCCTCGAGCTTCTCCTCGAGCAGGCGCCGCTCGTCCATCAGCCCCATGAAGCGGTCGCGCAGGCCCCAGCCGTAGCTCAACACCTCGTCGGAGACGCCGCGCGCGCCGAGGGCGTCGTTCATGCGCTGGTGGTGGTGCCAGCCGTCGTCCTCGCCGCGCACCGTGCGCGTGAGCCAGACGTCCCCCTGCCCTTCGAGCTTCGCGAGGATCGCCTGGTTGCGCGCGTCCGCGTCCGGGTCCGCCGAGTTCTCGAAGACCGTGCGGAAGGAGGAGATGTTCGCGAGCACCTCGCGGATCGCCTCGTTCTGCGTCCACATCAGCCGGTAGAAGTCGTTCTTCGGCGAGGTGCCGCCGTCCTGTCCGAGCGCGAAGTCCCCGGGGAGCACCGGGGCGTGCGAGGGGTAGTAGCCGAAGGGCGTGCCGAAGCGGAGCGTGCGCCGCGCGATGGCGACGTCGATGAGCTCCTCGTCCTCCGAGTAGGCGAGCTGGTAGACGCGCCGCGCGTCGTCGTAGAACTGCTCCGTGTAGGCGCGATAGACCTCGTAGCTGTGGAAGGCCTGGTCGACGTACTCGTCGCAGCTCCCCACGGCCCGCGTCCCGAGCGACGCCTCGTACTCGCCCACGTCCGCGTCGGAGACGACGACCTCGGCGGGCGTCGCCGCGAAGGGCACCAGCGCCGCCGGCCCGGGCTCGTAGGCGTAGAGCGGGCAGTCGTGGCGGCCGGGCTCGGAGAGGCTCGCGTCGAACGAGTCGAGGTCGCCTCCGGAGGAGAGGCGCGCCGTCTCGCTCGGACAGATCGCGGCGCTGGCGGCCACGTCCTGGGCCTGGGCGGCGACGGACGCGCGGCACTCCGCCTCGAGCCAGGCGTGGCACTCGCTCGGATAACGGCTCGTGAGCACGCCGTAGGACGTGGCGCAGAGGTCGGCCGTGATCGGCTGGAGGCTGGTCTCGGGGCAGAGCCGCTCCTCCCAGCCGGCGCAGCGCGCCATCACGTAATCCGTGCAGGCCGCGGGCCGCCCGGCGAGCGCGGCGCCGACGTCCGAGCAGGTGGTCGTGTCGATGGCCGGGCAGGCGTCCCGGACGACGCCCTCGCAGCGGCTCTGCAGATACCAGGCGCAACCATCCGGCGCGGTCCCGTCGGCGAGGTAGGCGCCGCAGGCGTCGACGTCCGCGGGGCAGGAGTCGCTGGCGAGGGCCTCGCAGAGGGGCTCGACGACCGGGCGGCAGACCGGGTCGTAGAGGGGGCTCCGCTGGTAGCGATAGGAGGGGCTCGCGCAGGAGCCGAGGGTCACGTCGCGCGGGCAGTCCGCGCGCTCGAGCACCGGGCAGAGCGCGTCGCCGACCTCGCGGCACGCGAGCGGGAGCCGCCCCGGGTCGGCGCAGTCGCGCTCCGTCCAGTAGGGGCAGCCGGCGCAGGCGATCGAGTAGTACTCCCAGCAGGGGTAGGTCTCGCCGATGCGAAAGCTGCCGCCGACGCGCTCGTTGAAGGCCGCCCAGCCCTCGTCGAGGAACTCGGCGCAGAGCGCCGGGGTGGCCTCGACGCAGGCTGGCGCGGGGCGCGGGCCGCGGGGGTACTCGACCGGGACGGGCGGGTCCCCCGTACCATCCCAGACGCAGCGCCGCGGCAAGCAGTTCGAGGCGCCGTCGCACTGCTCGCGGTGGTCGACGATCCCATCCCCGCAGCGCGGCAGGCGGCAGGTCGTCCGGCAGGTGTTGGCGACGTCGGCGTTCTCGTCCCCGTCGTCGCACTCCTCGCCCTCGTCCAGGAGCCCGTCACCGCAGGTGGAGCTCGTGCAGTCGGTCCGGCAGGCCAGGGGGAGCGTGTCCGAGCGCGCGTCGCCCGTGTCGCACTCCTCGCCTTCGTCGACCGTGCCGTCACCGCAGGTCGGCAGGCTGCAGTCCGTTCGGCAGGCATCCGGCGCGTAGTCCGAGTTCATCAGCCCCTGGTCGCAGGCCTCGCCCGTGTCGACGATCGCGTCGCCGCAGCGCGGCAGGCGGCAATCGCTGCGGCAGGCGTCCGCCAACAGATCCGAGCGGGCCGGCCCCGTGTCGCACTGCTCCGCCGCGTCCACGACCCCGTCGCCGCAGCGCGGCGCCGTGCAGTCCGTCCGGCAGGCGTCCGGGGCGGCGTCGTCGTTCGCGTCCCCGTCGTCGCAGGCCTCGCCCTCGTCGATGGTGCCGTCTCCGCAGTAGCCAGGCGGGCCGCCGTCTTCGTCCGGGGGCCCCGCGTCGGCCTCCACCCGCGCGTCCATCGCCGCGTCCGGCAGGGCCGCGTCCTCGTCTCCCGACCCGCCGTCCGTCGCGGCGTCCGCCATCACGCGCCCGGCGTCCCCCGACCCCGCGTCCGGCGCGTCCTCGCCGCCGCCGCAGCCGAGCGCCCATACGAGCCCCAGCGCCGCCAGCGACGTCCACCCACTCCATACCCTCACCATCGAGGGGCGAGTATACGCCCGAATCCGATGATCATGTGGAATATTCCACCCAAGGCGGACTCGCGCGCCCCGGGGCATGGCGACGACGATGAAGCCGCCCGGCGAGAGTGACGGTTCGGCGGAGGCGTGCTCGCCGCGTAGCCAGCGAGGTTTCGCCGTGCGGATCCGGCGCGACGGGCTGTCACGGTCGGGGGTCCCGGCCCCCGCCCGAAGTCCGCCCGATCCTGACAATGAATCCAGTTCACCACTTCCTGGACAGTGGTATTCGCGTTGCAACGTCCTCCCATGGCCCGCCGTGAGCCCTGTTCACGGCCGGCTGGAAGAGACCGCCCCAAACTGTGTACGCTTCGTGCACATCCGTGCGGGGACACCAAGGAGCGAGAGGGAACGTGCGCGCGACCATCACCACGAGGACCACGCTGCCAGCAGCGCTCGCGCTGCTGCTCGGCGCCTGCCAAGGCGCCATCGGCGAGCCCACGGGCCGAACCGATCCCAGCGATCCATCGGACCCGAGCCGCCCCGTCGACCCCTGCGCCGACGGCGCCTGTGACCCGGAGGACGCGATCCCGGCCCTCGGCAGCGCCTACCCGCGACTGAGCCACGGGCAGTACGAGAACACGATCCGCGACCTCTTCGGCCTCTCCGAGACGCCCGGCCTCACGACCGGCTTCGAGGACGACCCGAGCGGGACCACGGCCTTCGACAACGACAGCACCGTGCTCCAGGTCACGCCGAACCTCTGGCAGGACTACCAGAGCGCCGCCGAGGTGATGGCCAGCCGGGTCATCGAGGACGCCGCGCTCCTCGGCCGGCTCACGGACGGCCTCCCGGCGGACGAGCCGGACCGGACGCAGGCCTTCGTCGAGCGCTTCCTCGGGCAGGCCTTCCGCCGCCCGGCGACCGACGACGAGGTCCGCCAGTTCGTCGACCTCGCCGCCATGGCGCCCTCGCACTACCCGGAGGTCCCCGAGGCCACGGGCCGCGTCGCCCTGGTCGTGCAGGCGGCGCTCCAGTCGCCGCACTTCCTCTACCGGGACGAATGGGGCGACCCCGACGGCGACGGCGTCGTCGAGCTGACCGACTATCAGCTCGCCTCGCGCCTCGCCTACACGCTCTGGGACTCCATGCCCGACGCGGAGCTCCTCCGCGCCGCCGAGGCCGGCGAGCTCACCCGCGGCGACGGGCTCCGCGCCCAGGCCGCGCGCATGCTCGACGACCCGAAGGCCGAGGGGAAGATCCGCACCTTCCACCGCAAGCTCTACGATCTCAGCCACTACGAGGACGTCGAGCTCGACGGCTTCCCGGCCGGCATCGGTCGGACGCTCCGCGCCGAGGCCGAGCGCTTCGTCGAGGACGTCGTGCTCGAGAACGACGGCGGCGTCCGCGAGCTCTACACGGCGCCCTACTCCTACGTGAACGCCGACACGGCGCCCCTCTACGGCCTCGACCCGGCCGACTTCGGCGACGAGCTCGTCCGCACGGAGCTCGACCCGAGCCAGCGCGCCGGCCTCTTCACGCAGCCGGGCTTCATCGCCTCCCACGACGGCGACACGGCGCCCATCCACCGCGGCATCTTCCTCAACCTCTACGTGCTCTGCACCGAGCTGCCGCCGCCGCCGGTCTTCGACCCGCCGACCCTCGAGGGCACGACGCGCCGCGAGCGCATCAACTCGATCACCGGGCCCGGCACCTGCGGCGGCACCTGCCACGGCGAAGCGATCAACCCGGTCGGCTTCCCCTACGAGACCTTCGACGACTTCGGCCGCTGGCGCACCGAGGACAACGGCCAGCCCATCGACGCCGCCGCCGCCTTCCGCTTCGAGGAGGGCACGGTCGGCTTCGACGGCCCGGTCGAGCTCGCCGGCGCCATCGCCGACTCCATGAACGCCCACCGCTGCTACGCGAAGAACTGGCTCGAGTACGCCTTCGGCCGGCCCGTGCAGCTCGGCGACTCGCCGGTGCTCCAGAGCATCGCCACCCAGTCGCGAGACGAGGGGCTCTCCGTGAAGGAGATCCTCATCCAGCTCGTCGACAGCACCCTCTTCCGCACCCGCCGCGTCGACGCCGAGGAGGCCTCGGAATGACCGCCCCGAAGAAGAAGAAGACGAAGACGCCCCGCTCGCCCTTCTCCCGCCGCCTCTTTCTGCGCGGCGCCGGCACGGTCGCCCTCGGCCTGCCCTTCCTGGAGAGCATCGGCCGCTTCGGCTCGAAGGCCAAGGCCGCGTCCGGCGACGAGAGCTTCGCCATCTGGCTCCGGCAGGGCAACGGCGTGGCGCAGGAGGGCCGCGACGAGCCCGAGCGCTTCTGGCCGAGCGCGACCGGTCGGCTCACCCGGGACGGCCTCGCCGGCGAGACCGGGCGCGCGACGAGCGAGCTGGCCGACTACGCCGAGAGCCTGCTCATGGTCAGCGGCCTCCGCTTCGCCTTCCCCGGCAACGGCTGCGGCCACAGCGGCGGCGGCAACCAGTGCCTGACGGCCGCCCGCGTGAGCGAGGAGCCCTCGGGCAACGAGTCGCTCGCCATGGGCGAGTCCGTCGACAACCGCGTGGCCCGCGAGCTCCACCCGGAGCGCGAGCCGCTGACGCTCTTCACCGGGCGCAAGAGCGGCTACCTGCCCGAGGTGATGAGCTACCGCGGGCCCATGGATCTGCGCGCCGGCGAGAACGACCCCTGGAACGCCTACATGCGCATGACCGGCCTCACGGGCATGGACGTCGAGGTGGTGAACCGCATCCGGCAGCGGCGCATGAGCGTCAACGACCTGGTGCGCGAGCAGATGGGCGAGCTGCTCAGCCGCGACCTGAGCGTCGACGATCGGCGGCGCCTCGACCTGCACTTCTCGTCGATCCGCGACCTCGAGGTGCTGATGAGCTGCCGCCTCCCGGAGATGCGCGAGATGGAGATGGAGGGCATCGACCCGCTCAGCTCCGGCAACTACCAGGTCGTCACGCGCATGCACATGGATCTGATCGCCACCGCCGTGGCCTGCGGCTACGTGCGATCGGCGACGCTCCAGCTGGGCAACGGCAACGACGGCACGCAGCACGTGATCCCCGGCTACCGGGGCGGCGAGGAGCTGCCGCGCTTCCACCAGATCTCGCACCGCATCTACAGCGACGGCTCCGACGGACCGCCCATCGAGGGCGCCCAGGAGATGCACCACGAGGTCGACAAGATGCACCTGCGGCTCTTCCGCTACCTCCTCGACCGGCTCAGCGAGTACACGTCGGAGAGCGGCGGGCCGCTCCTCGACTGCGGCACGGCCTGCATCACGAACGACCTCGGCCACGGCGTGAGCCACACCTACCGGAACGTGCCCTTCATCTTCGCCGGGAGCCTCGGCGGGAACCTGAACGTCGGGAACTACGTCGACGCGCGCGCGAGCGCCGGCGACTACGTCAGCCACAACAAGATGTTCAACACGGTCCTCAGCGCGATGGGGATCCGGAAGGAAGACGGCTCGCTGGTCGACGATTTCGGCGACGCGAGCCTCGAGCGCGGCTTCGTGCCCGAGATGATCGCCTCGGACGCGCCCGACCTCTGAGGGCGGGCTCGGGGCGGGCGCGACTTCGCCGCGCTCGCGGCCGGCGCTCTGGCCCGACCGCAGCGTGGCTTCGCTCCGTCGGGGCTCGGCCGAACGCGTGTCCGCCGCCCTCACCTCGCGGTGGGGCGGCGGACGGATGACGGGAGCGTGAGTGGGGGTCGGCGGCGCCTCTCAGAGGCCGAGCTGCTGGATCATGTGGGTCGCGTACTCGACCTTCTCCACGAGGGCGTCGCCGAGGTTCGTCCAGACGGCGATGGCGCCGACGGCGACGAGGACGAGCGCGATCGTGTACTCGACGGTCGCGAGGCCGCGGCGATCGGCGAGGAGCGCGCGGGAGGGAGAGGCGGGGCGGGCGGGGGAAGAGGCGGGTCGGAGCGCGGAGGAGAAGCGGGTCATGGGTCGGTTCCTTTCGTTCACCACGCGCCGCCTCTTCGCAGGGTCGGTGCCGGGACCATGGGCGGCGCTCTCGGGGAACGCGGCCCTTCTCGCGCCATCGTCGCGTCAGTTCTCCCCGTCGATTTTCTCCATCCGGGCGAAATGCATCAGTTCGAGTCGCGCGCGGGCGGGTAGCGGAGCGGGCCGGTCGGCGCCAAGGTCAGCGACGCGATGAAGACCTCCCTCGACGACGTGTACGAGACCTTCGAGCTGCTCGACGACTGGACGGACCGCTACGGCTTCCTCATCGAGCTGGGCGGCGAGCTCCCCCCCATGCCGGAGGAGCTCAAGGTCCCCGAGCACAAGGTGAAGGGGTGCATGAGCCAGGTGTGGCTCGTGGGCGTGCCGAAGGACGGCACGATCGACTTCCTCGCCGACAGCGACGCCCACATCGTGCGCGGGCTGGTGGCGCTGCTCCTGATGATCTACGGCGGCAAGACGCCCGCGGAGATCGCCGCGACCGACCACCAGGCGGTCCTCGCCCGGCTCGGCCTCGACAAGCACCTCAGCCCGGGCCGCAGCAACGGCCTGCACTCGATGGTGAAGCGAGTGAAGGAGCTCGCGGCGGCCGTCGACGCCAGCGCCTGATCCGTCGTACGGTCCCGGCCATGGCCGAGACCATCTTCAGCAAGATCCTCCGGGGCGAGGTCCCCTGCCACGAGGTCTACCA
This sequence comes from Sandaracinus sp., assembly GCA_002699025.1. Classification (GTDB taxonomy): domain Bacteria; phylum Myxococcota_A; class Polyangia; order Polyangiales; family Houyiibacteriaceae; genus Houyiibacterium; species Houyiibacterium oceanicum. The sequence goes on from PABA01000080.1 coordinate 61,378, forward strand.
GGACGAGCACGTCTTCGCGTTCCTGGACATCGGCCCGCTCGCGCCCGGTCACACGCTGGTCATCCCGAAGGAGCCCGCCGAGACCCTCGACCAGCTCTCCGACGAGGCCGCCGCCGCCATCGGCCGGGTGCTCCCCCGGCTCTGCCGCGCCGTGATGAAGGCCACCGGCTGCGAGCAGTACAACATCCTCCAGAACAACGGGACGCGCGCGCACCAGGCCGTGATGCACGTCCACTTCCACATCATCCCCAAGCCCACCCCCGAACAGGGCCTCGGCATCCGCTGGCACCCCGGCAAGCTCCCCGACGAAGAAGGCCAGGCCATGCGCCAGAAGATCCTCGCCGCCCTCGAGTGAGCGCCGCGAAGGCGAGAGCCCCGACCGCGAGTGCGGCGAAATCGCGCCACCAAAGGGGAGCGCCGAGCGGCCCACGACCGCGCTGGTAAGCCAAAGATAGCGAGCGCCAGCGAGCGGAAGACGCCGCGCAGCAGAGCCACGCTCCTGCGAAGGCCGGAGCCCTCCAACCGCGACAGCGGTCGTACCCACGAAGAACCGACCCGTGTGACGCGAGCGCAGCGAGCGCCGAGCGGCCCACGGCCGCGCTGGTAAGCCCAATAGCGAGCGCAGCGAGCGCAACAAACGCGAAAACCCGGCCGCAGGGGCCGGGTTTCACTCGACTGGAAGCGGGCGGGGTCTCAGACCTTGACGCCCTTGGCGCGAAGCTCGCGAAGCACGGTCTCGATGCCGCGCTTGTCGATCTCGCGGATGCCCGCCGTGCTCAGGCGGAGCTTCACGAAGCGCTCCTCCGAGGGGACCCAGAAGCGGTGGGTCTGGAGGTTCGGAAGCGTGCGCTTCTTCGTCTTGCGGTTGGAGTGGGAGACCTTGTTTCCCACCATCGGGCCCTTGCCCGTGACCATGCAGACCTTCGACATGATGCGTTCCTAGCCCTTCACTTCTTCGGCGACGGCATCTTGTGCTCGACGAACTCCACGTGCTTGCCGGCACGCGGGTCGTACTTCTTGAGCTTCAGCTTGCCCGGCATCGTCCGCTTGTTCTTGGTCGTGTAGTACGTGTAGCCCGTACCCGCGGTCGACACCATCCGGATCTTGTCACGCGGCATGGTTCACCAGCTCGACTTCGTGAGGCCGGGGATCTCGCCCGCGAGGCCCAGCTGACGCAGGGCGATACGGGAGAGCCCGAACTTGCGGTAGTAGGCGCGGGGACGGCCCGTGACGGCGCAGCGGTTGCGCACGCGCGTCGGGCTCGAGTTCCGCGGCAGCTGCTGAAGCTTGTACATCGCCTCGTCCTTCTCCTCATCCGAGGCGTTCGGATCGGAGACGATCTTCTTCAGCTTCTGACGCTTGGCGTAGAACTTGTCCGCCAGCTTCTTGCGCTTCTCGTTGGAAGCGATCTTCGCCTTGGTGGCCATGGTGCTTCTGCTTCTTCCAGTCGGTTTGCCCCGAAGGGCTCGCGAGCCTGACGGATCGATCGGACCCGCGCAAGTCGACGTCCCGCTCTATGGCCGATTTTTGGCCCGCGCGCACGTGAGGGGTCGCAGAGCCCCGGGAGCGCACTGCACGCACGCTCAGGTCGGGGGAACGCGCGCTCGGGGAGGCTCGGGGGAACGCGCGCTCAGGGATAGGGCGCCTGGGAGGCCCGGATCAGGTCGAGGAGCGCGTCGACCCCCTCGGTGCGATCGGCGAGCGTCGCCTGCCGGCCCGTCTCCTCGAAGGAGGTCACGAGCGCCTTCCCGAGGGGCGTGCCGCCCCGGTCCCAGATCACGAAGAGCACGTCCTTCGAGAGCGGGCCCGCGTGGGCCGGGAGCATCTCGAGCTCCGCGCTCGGCGCGTCGGCCACGTCGACCACCAGGAGCGTCGGCTCGAAGTCGGCGGCGAAGGTGGGCAGGCGCGAGAGATCGGAGAAGGCGAGGGGCACGACCTTCGGCCCGAGGGCGGTCTTGAGCCGGCGCGCGAGGCCGCTCCCCTCGGCGAAGATCAGCGCCCGGGTCGGGCCCGAGCGGGTGGGGAAGCGGTGGGTCGGCGCCTGGGAGGTGCGTGCCGGCCGCTCGGTCTCCCGGATGCTCCCGAGGATGGAGCGCACCCGATCGACGACCTCGTCGGCGCGCCCCGCGCTCAGCCGCCGCGCGACGGCCTTGCGCACCTCGGTCTCGACGAGCGCGACCCACTCGCTGGCGCTGCTGGGGTCCGCCTCCGCCGCCTCGAGGGCCTCGAAGAGGACGGCCGCCGCGAGCTCCGGCGCGAGCATCCCCTCGAGGACCTCCCGCACGACGATCGCCTCCTGCCCGAGCTTCACGACCCGATCATAGCCCGTTCGAGGGAAGCGCCGCGAAGCCTTTTCGCCGAGCCGCGCCGTCGAACCCTCAGCCGGTCGTGGGACGACGCCATCCGATGAGAACGGGGCAGACCAGGCGATCGCCGAGCGCGGCTGGCTGCTAGGGTCCCGCCCATGCGCACGCTCACCGCCATCCTCGGCAACTCGCAGCGCCTCGACGGGGGCGCCATGTTCGGCAACGCCCCGCGGGCCCTCTGGCAGCGCTGGATCGCGCCGGACGAGCGCAACCGCATCCCCCTCGCCTGCCGCGCCATGCTGATCCGCGAGGGCGAGGGCGAGGGCGCGCGCACGCTCCTCTTCGAGGCGGGCATCGGCGCCTTCTTCCCGCCGAAGCTGCGCGACCGCTTCGGCGTCCAGGAGGAGGAGCACGTGCTCCTCGAGAACCTCGCCGCCGAAGGGGTGAAGCCCGAGGACGTCGACGTGATCGTCCTCTCGCACCTCCACTTCGATCACGCGGGCGGGCTCCTCGACGTCTGGCGCGAGGGCGCCGAGCCGGCGCTGGTCTTCCCGCGGGCGCGCTACGTGGTGGGGCGCGAGGCCTGGGAGCGGGCGAAGGCGCCGCACGCGCGGGACCGGGCGAGCTTCATCCCGGAGCTGCCGGGCCTGCTCGAGGCGACCGGGCGGCTCGAGATCGTCGAGGCGGGCGCGCGCTCGGAGACGCTCGGCCCGGCCTACCGGCTCCACGTCTCGCATGGGCACACGCCCGGGCTGATGCTCGCGGAGGTCGAGAGCGAGGCGGGCCCGGTGGTCTTCGCGGGCGACCTCGTGCCCGGACGGCCCTGGATGCACCTGCCGATCACCATGGGCTACGACCGCTTCCCGGAGCAGCTCATCGACGAGAAGGCGGCGCTCCTCGAGGATCTCCACGCGCGGGGCGGCCGGCTCTTCTTCACGCACGATCCGGACGTCGCCATGGCCGCCGTGAAGAAGGACGAGCGCGGCCGCTTCGGCCCGGGCGAGGAGTGGCCGGCGCCGGAGAAGCTCCCGCTCTGATCGATCCGGCGCGCTCGACCGCGCCGGCTCCGCCCGCCTCAGGGGGAGCGGACCGCGTCGATGCCCGGCCCCAAGACCGCGCGCCAGGCGACGGCGAGCTCGCCCCGCCACTCCGGATCGTGCTCGGCGAGGGTCTCGAGGAGGACGTCGCGCCAGACGTCGAAGAGCGCCGCCGGGACGTCGAGCTGCTCGGGGCCGTGCATGGCGTGGAGCCGCTCGATGGCCAGCTTCCCGGTGGCGCCGCCGCTCGCGTAGTCGACGAGGGCGAAGAGGCCGTGGAGGAAGAGCTCCCGCTGGCGCTCGAAGTCGGTGTGGGCGAAGCGGCGCCGGATCTCCGGATCGCGCGCCAGGAGACGCTCGTAGAAGGCCGCGGCGAACGCCGGCTCGCGCACGCGCTCGAAGCTGGAGCGAACGGCGTGGAGGGTCGAGTGGTCGAGGAGGGGCGAGGACATCGGCGCGGGGAGCCCTACCGCGGTGACACGAATCGTCGGGCGACGCGAGGGACATGTTGCCGCGCCCTACCCCGTTCGGGCTATCGTGACGCGGATGTACGCGCGCTCGTCCCGACCGCCCTTCGGCGGGCTCTCCGCCGGAGCCATCGTCGCGGACCGCTACCGCGTCGCGAGCCAGAAGGGCACGACCGGGGGCAGCGCGGTCTACTCGGCGACGCACCTCGGCCTCGGCCGGAACGTCACGCTCGAGCTCCTGCTCCGGGACGGCCCGAAGGCGCGGCGCCGCTTCGAGCGGGCGGCCCGGCGGCTGGCGATGCTGCGCCACCCGAACGTCGTCCTGGTCCACGACAGCGGCGTGCACGAGGGGCGGCCCTTCGTCGTCTTCCAGGATCTGAGCGGCACGACGCTCGCGGACCGCTCATTGGTGCGCGGGCCCATGCCCCTCGAGGAGGTGCGGGGGCTCGCGGAGCAGCTCCTCTCCGTGCTCGGCTACCTGCACTCTCGGAAGGTCGTGCATCAGGACGTCTCGGCGGAGAACATCGCGCTCGGGACGGCGTGGGACGGACGGGAGTCGATCCAGCTCACGCAGTTCGGCCACTCGTCGGACCTCGGGAGCGCCTCGAGCAGCGTGAGCTCGGGCGAGCAGCAGGCGGTGGTGCGGAGCCTGACGCACATCGCGCCGGAGCAGATCCTCGCGCCGGAGGAAGTCGACGCCCGCACGGATCTCTACGCGGCGGGCGCGGTGCTCTATCGGCTGCTGGCCGGGGTCCCGCCCTTCGAGGCCGGGACCTTCGCGGAGCTCGGCGGGGCGATCATCGAGGGGCAGCCGATGGCCCTCGAGGCGCACGCCCCCGACCTCCCGCTCGACGTCTGCCGCGTCGTCCACCAGGCGCTCGAGAAGAAGCCGGCGCATCGCTTCGAGAGCGCGGGGGCGATGTGGACCGCCTTCGCGAACGCCTGCGGCCGCCTGCCCTGAGCGAGCCCGGAGGGCCTCGCGCAGGCGGCGCCGGGAGCGCGCGGTCGGCCCTTCTCGAACGGCCCCTCTCGAGACGCACGCGCCCGCGGAGATGCCGGAGCTGGAGTGTCCGGCGGGAGCCGGGCGACGCTCTCCTTGCGGGACGCCCGCGGGCCGGTAGACCGGGCCCATGCGCATCCGTCCCCTCGCCTTCGCGCTCCTCGTCGCCTGCGGCGGCGCGAGCGCCCCGCCCGAGACCACGACGACGCCGGAGCCGGCGCCCGCGCCCCAGGCCGAGAGCACGGAGACGGAGGCGCCGCCCGAGGAGGCCGATCCCTGGGCGGAGCTCGAGGGGGAGGCGCTCCGCGACTACGTGCGCGAGCGGGCCTGGGCGAAGCTCGCCGAGGTGCAGCCGGAGCTGACGCCGGAGGCGCTCGAGGGCTGGCTCGAGGACGCCGAGGGGGCCCCGGCGCTGAGCGGCAAAGCCGTCGAGCGGCTGATGGAGCTCGCGCTCGTCGCCGTGACCGCCGACGATCCGGGGCGCGCCCAGAAGATCGTGGCCTTCGCGCGGGCGAAGGCGCGGAACCGCAACCAGGCCTTCGCCGGGAACACGGTGCTCGCGGAGGCGGCCCGGCGGGCCGGCGGCGAGGAGGCGCAGGCGGCGATCGCGGAGGTCTTCCGCGCGCTCCCCCGCTCGCGCTTCGGCTCGGCGACGGTGGTCTTCCAGCTCTTCCAGACGCCGGAGCAGCTCACGGCGCAGCTCGGGCAGATCCACGGGCAGCTCGTCAGCCTCGAGACGGCCTCGGCGGCGCTCTTCTTCGAGCAGTTCATGCCGCCGGTGGTCGAGGCGCGCGCGACCTTCCTCGCGGCGATCGGCGAGGTCCAGGCGGCGCTCGGCGAGGAGCCCGAGGCCTACGAGTTCGGCACGGTCGACCTCGAGGGCAACCGGCGGGCGCGGCCCGTGCGCGTGGCGGTCTGGGACGTCGGGACGAACCCGGCGCTCTTCGAGGACCAGCTCTTCACGAACCCGAACGAGGAGCCGAACGGCGAGGACGACGACGGCAACGGGCTCGTCGACGACGTGCACGGCGTGGTGCAGGACGCGGGCGAGCACACGCACATGGAGCTCCTCTACGAGCCGGCGCCCGAGGTCATCGAGGAGTACGGCGGGTTCCTCCGCGGCATCATGGACCTGCGCGCCGGGATGGCGAGCACGGAGGCGGCCCAGCAGGTGCTCGCGCTGATGCGCGCCGTGACCGACCCGGAGGAGCTCGAGACGCTCGAGACGAGCCTCGACGCGATCGGCGAGTGGGCGCACGGGACCCACGTCGCCGGGATCATGCTGGCCGGGCTGCCGCAGGCCGAGCTCGCGATCTTCCGGAGCGCCTGGGCCGGCGAGGCGCGGCTCTACCACCACCGGGGGCCGACGGACGAGGAGCTCGCGGCGGAGCGGGCGAACGTGGAGGCCATCGCGGCGTTCATCCGGGCGCACGAGATCCGCGTGGTGAACGCGAGCCTCGGCTTCGGCGAGGACTACGTCGCGAGCCAGCTCCGCCACGAGCGGGACCGCTACGCGACCGACGAGGCCGTGCGGGAGCGGGCGGCGGCGGTGCAGGCCCATCGGGCCGAGACCTGGCGGCAGGTCTTCGCGGCGTGCCCGGACACGCTCTTCGTGGTGGCCGCCGGGAACTCGAACCGGGACATCGTCGAGTACGGGGACGTGCCGGCGAGCCTCGAGGCGGAGAACCTGGTCGTGGTCGGCGCCGTGAACCGCTTCGGCGAGTGGGCGACCTTCACGAACTCGAACCCCGAGCGGGTGCGGATCTTCGACTGGGGCGTGGCCGTGCCGAGCCTGGTGCCGAGCGGCGAGACCGTGCCGCTGAGCGGGACGTCCATGGCGAGCCCGAACGTGGCGAACGCGGCGGCGAAGGTGCTGGCGCTGAACCCGGACCTGACGCCGGCCGAGGTGATCGCGCTCCTCGAGGAGACCGGCGACCCGATCGCCGCGCCCTTCGACGGCCGCATCGTCAACGAGGTCCGCGCGCTCCGGCAGGCCCGCCGCCGCCGCTGAGCCCGCCGCCGCCGAGCCCGCCGCCGCCGAGCCCGCGGCCGAGGGCGCCGGAGATCCGGAGCCCTCCCCCGGGCGCGCCGGGGTGGGCCTGGCGGCGGTTGACCGCTCTGACGGGGGCGGCGACTCTTCGGTCCGTGTCGACCCTCGCCACGATCCGCGAGCACGGGCTCATCGCCGTCATCGACCTGCCGATCGCCGAGCGGGTCTTCGACTGGGGCATGGCGGTCTCCAAGGGCGGCATCGAGCTGCTCGGCATCCCGGCCACGCTGCCGAACGTCACGGAGGTCATCTCGGACCTCGACGACGCGAACCTCACGGTCGGGCTGACGGGCGTGCTCCGGGCCGAGCAGGTGTCGATCGCCGTCGCCGCGGGGGCCGAGTTCCTGATCACGCCCATCGCCGACGCGGAGGTCATCGGCTCGGCCAAGGGCTACGGGCTCACGGTGATCGCCGGAGCGCTGACGCCGACCGAGGTGCACCGGGCGCTCGACTCGGGGGCGGACCTCGTCTCGCTCCACCCGGTCGGCGCCATGGACCGAGGCGACGAGTTCTTCCGCGCCATGCTGCGCACCTTCCCCGACACGCCGCTCGTGGCCTCCGGGCGCATCGACGTGGAGAACGCGCCCACCTTCCTCGAGTGCGGCGCCGCGGCGGCCATCGTCGACAAGGGCGTCTTCCCCGACTCGAACGACCCGAGCGCGACCGACATCATCTCCATGCGCGCGGTCGCGCTCGTGGAGGTCTGCGCCGAGGCCCTCGGCATGCCCAAGCGCTCCTCCTTCACCGAGCTCCGCGCCAGCGAGATCCCGCCGGCCGGCGCCGTGGAGGCCGCCGAGGCCGAGGCCCTCGGCGAGGCGAAGCCGCCCCCCGTCCCCGGTGGTCCTGCTGCTCCCGCGCCGCCCGCTGCGCCGAACCCCTTCGACGCGCCCCGGACGACCATGGAGGTCGACACGGAAGAGGTCGAGTTCTTCGACGAGTAGGCGCGCGGCGCTCAGAAGAAGCGCACAGCGCCCGCGAGCCGGAGCGCCCGGGCGCGCTCAGAAGCGGGCGCTGCCGCTCAGGCGGAGGGCCCAGACGTCGCCAGCGCCGAAGCCGGTGCCGTAGGGCTCGTCGAGGTTGATCATCAGGCCGAGGCGGAGGAGCACCTGCTCGACCTCGACGCCCACGAAGGGCTCGAGGGCGCTCTGGAACTGGTCGTCGCCGACGGTGAGGATCACGCCCTGGAGGCGCATGCCGATCGTGAAGTGCTCGACGGGGAGCACGGCGAGGTCGACGCCGAGCTGCGCGGCGATCTCGAGGTCCCGATCCTCGCCGTCCTCCTGCCGCACGGGCGCGAGGAAGCCGAGGCCGAGGCTGGCGCGGAGGGCGAGCACGGGGTGCGGGCGCGCCACGAGCGAGCTCGAGACGGCGATGCCGAGCGTGTCCGGCAGCCAGCGCCAGAGATCCCACGCGCCGCGCATGCCCGGCGCCACCAGGAGCCCCGCCACCTCGGCGTGGTCCTCGAGCGGCTCGTCGACGGCCTTCGCCGCGGGCAGCGCCAGCCCGAGCCCGATGCGGAGCGCCATGGGCGCGCCGACCCGCAGCACGCCCACCCAGTTGGCGCCGAGCCAGGGGTTCGCGCTCCGGAAGCCCCGGTCGTCGTCCGAGCCGAGCGCGCTCTGCACCTCGGTCTTCGCGTAGGTGAAGCCCCAACCGAGCTCGAGCTCGAGCGGGTCGAGCACCCGGTAGCGCGCCCCGAGCCAGCTCGAGAGCGCGTAGCCCTCGAGCTCGGACCCGAGCACGAGCGGCTGCTCTCCCCGGTAGAGGGCGAGCTCGGCCTCCACCACGCCCCGCGGCTGCTCGGCCGGCACGGCGGCCGGCGCGATCTCCGCGGAGGCGGGCTCCACCTCCTGGGCGGCAGTGGAGGCGAGCGGGAGCGCCCCGAGGGCGAGCAAGCAGCAGGCGACGCGCTTCACGGGCCCTGGTGTATCAGGCGGCCGGGGCCCGCGCGACGCGAACGCCGCGCGGGGCCCGCCGCTCACCGCGCTCAGGGCGCGATCGTCACGCCGTCGACGCCGAAGCCCTCGTCCGTGATGGAGCCGTCGCTCTCGAGCACGAAGCGGAGGCGCACGGCGCTCGCGCCGGCGCTACCCGTGAGCGGGTGCGACGCCTCGCGCCAGAGCCCGGAGCCGCCGCTCGAGCCGTCCCACCAGTCGTTGGCGGCGTCGTTGTACCAGTTGGTGCCGCTGCCGGAGGCGCCGAGCTTGCTCCAGGTCGCGCCGCCGTCGGTGCTGATCTCCACCCAGCCCTGATCGCAGCAGGCCTCGGTCCGGTAGATGTGCTGGAAGCTCAGCACCGGGTCGCTCGCCGCGCCGCCGAAGTCGAAGCAGGGCGAGTAGAGGTAGGAGACCTCGCCGCTCTGGTAGTCGCCGTCGAGGCGCGTCACCCAGGCCCGCGTACCCGTGGCCGCCCCCGGGATGAAGACGCCCGCCGGGGCGCCGTGCTCCCAGCTCCCGTCCGCCGGCGCGGCGCTCCAGTCGGCCGGGCCGGCCTCGAAGTCCTCCGCGTAGCCGGCCCCGAGCGGGATGACCGTGACCATGGCCGAGGCCTCGTCGTTCGTGGGCACCTCGTCCCCGACCGCCGAGACGGTCGCGGTGATCGTGCCGGTGGCGCCGGTCACGGCCCGGGTGAGGGTCTCGCCGGAGTCGATGCCGCTGCTCACGACCTCGGTCGACGAGCTGCCGTCGACCGAGATGGTCAGGTCGAAGGTCGCGAAGCGCCCGCCGCCGAGGTTCGTGACCTCCACCGTCGCCGCGCCGCACTCGGTCGTGCTCGGCAACACGCGGACGCTCAGATCGGGCACGCGCTCGCGCACCCAGACGAACCAGGCGCCATCGCTCGCGGAGGAGCCGCAGAGGGCGCTCGAGTCGTCCTCGCCCCAGTCCGTCTCCGAGTCCGTGCGGTCCATGCCGCCGGCGTCGAAGTCGAGGGTGAAGTCGCCGCTGTCCGAGCAGCTGTCCTCGCCCTCGAGGCCCGCCGAGTCGTCCCAGCCGCCGTCCGCCGCGAGCCGCTCGCCCGTGACGTTGTTGCGGCGCTCCGGGTCGTTCGGGTTCGCGTCGCTGGTGCCGCTGCCCGGGTGGAAGCAGTTGTCCGCGTCGGAGGTGGAGCCGGTGATCGCCCGGTACCAGTCGACCCGGTAGAAGCTCAGGTCGACGGTCATGTCGCGGGCCGCGGGCGCCGTCTTGCAGCTGAAGCGGACGTCGTGCACCGCGCCGGCCACGTCGCGCATGCCGTCCCAGATGCCCTCGTGCCCTTCGGCCGGCGAGAGGGTCGCGAGGTCCGCGTAGTACACGCTCGCCTGATCGTTCAGCGTCGTGCCGTTCGTCGAGGCGACGAGGGTCCAGCCGCCGCCGTCGGTCTCCATGTCGCACCAGACCTCGATCGGGGCCGCGGCCGGATCGGGCTGGATGAGGTAGAGCCCGCTCGCCGCGCTCGCGTCCGCCGCGAGGAGCTCGCGGCAGCTCGCCGGCACGTTGGTGCAGAAGCCGCCGTCGCACTCGCGCGAGGCGCAGTCGGCGCCGGCGGTGCACGCCGTGCCCTCCGGGCAGCCGACGCAGGAGCCGCCGCAGTCGATGCCGACCTCGTCGCCGTTCAGCGCGCCGTCCTCGCAGGAGGTGCAGACGCCGTCGTCGCAGCGATCGGAGGCGCAGTCCCCGTCGTCCGCGCAGAAGGTGCCGTCGACGCAACCCGCGCAGGCGCCGCCGCAGTCCACGTCGGCCTCGCCCGGGTCGAGCTCGCCGTTGGCGCAGAGGGCCTCGCGGAAGAAGACGAACCAGACGCCGGAGGAGGCGCTGCCCGTGCCGCAGAGGGCGCCCGAGTCGTCCTCGCCCCAGTCCGTCGGGTCCGTGCGGTCCATGCCGCCGGCGTCGAAGTCGACGGTGAAGTCGCCCGTGTCGCCGCAGCTGTCCTCCCCCTCGAAGCCCGCCGTGTCGTCCCAGGTGTCCCCCTCGACGAGGCGCTCGCTCGTGAGGTTGTTCTGGCGCTCGGGGAAGGGCGTCGTCGTCGAGCCCGAGCCGGGCGCGAAGCAGGTCCCCGCGTCCGTCGTGCTCTCCGTGATCGCCTCGTACCAGTCGTTCGCGTAGAAGCTGAGATCCACGTCCATGGGGCCCGAGACCGGGTCGCGCTTGCAGGCGAAGCGGATGTCCGAGATGCCGAGGCCGAGGGCGTTCATGCCCCCCCAGACGCCGGCGTTCGCCATGGCCGGCGAGAGGGTCGCGAGGTCCGCGTACCAGTCGCTCGCCTGGTCGTTCAGGGTCGTGCCCGAGGACGCGGCGACGAGGGTCCAGCCGCCACCGTCCGTGTCCATGTCGCACCAGACCTCGCGCACCGGGCCGGCCGGGTCGGGCTGGATCTCGTAGACGCCGCTCGGGAGCGTCGGCTCGGCCTGGAGGAGCGCCAGGCAGCTGGTCGCGCCCGGCGCGCAGGTGCCGCCCTCGCAGCTCCGCGAGGCGCAGTCGGAGTCGTCCGTGCACGCCGTGCCGCTCGGGCAGCCGCGGCAGTCGCCGCCGCAGTCCACGTCCGCCTCGTCACCGTTGCGCTCGCCGTCGGAGCAGCTCGAGCAGACGCCCGTGTCGTCGCAGCGGTCCGAGAAGCAGTCCGAGTCGACCGTGCAGCTCGTGCCGTCGTCGCAGCCGACGCACTCGCCGCCGCAGTCCACGTCCGCCTCCCCGGGATCGAGGGCGCCGTTCATGCACTCGGGGGTGAGGCAGAAGCCATCCGTGCAGGAGCCGTCGATGCAGTCCGCGTCGCTCAGGCAGGCGCTGCCCGCCGGGCAGGGGCCGCAGGTCGTGCCGCCGCAGTCGACGTCGGTCTCGCCGGCGTCCTGGCGCATGTTGAAGCAGTTGGCCGCCTGGCAGAAGTCGTCGGCGCAGACGCCGCCGGCGCAGTCGTCGTCATCGACGCAGCCGGAGCCGAGGGGGCAGCCGACCTCGCAGGAGCCGCCGCAGTCACGGCCGGTCTCGTCGCCGTTCTGGAGCCCGTCCTCGCAGCTCGCGGCCTGGCAGATGCCGCCGATGCAGACGCCGCTCAGGCAGTCGCCGTTGAGGCGGCAGGGGCCGTCGTCCGGGCAGCCGGGGCAGGAGCCGCCGCAGTCCACGCCGACCTCGTCGCCGTTGCGGACGCCGTCGTCGCAGAACTCGGGCATGGGGCCCGCGTCCACGGGGGGCGGCGTCATCGCGTCCTCACCGGGGCCGGCGTCGCGGGGAGGCGGCGTGGTCGCGTCCGTGCCGGGGCCCGCGTCGACGCCCGGCCGGGGACCGGAGTCCACGCCGCCGCCGGCGTCCTCGCCGCCGATGGGGCGCCGATCGTCGTCCCCACATGCCATCAGGCCCGCGACGCACGCGCAGGCGACCCCAAATCGAAGCAAGCTCAAGCCGTCCTCCCGCGCCCCGGTGGGGGGCGGCGCGAGGCCGTCCCGTCGGAGCGGAATCGAACACCGTAGCAGGTGCCGCCGAGGTCGCACCTCGTGGGTGTGAGGATCACATCGAGCCGGCCGATCCGGGCGCGAGGGGCTCGGGCGCGCGCTCAGCGCACGGTGACGAGGCGCTCGGCGATGGTGCGGCGGTTGCCGTCCGTGTCGGTCGCGATGACCTGCACCAGGCGCGGGCACTCGGAGGGGGCGCCGAGGTCGATCTCACCGGAGTAGCCGACGCCATCGCACTGCGGGTAGCCCGGCCAGGCGACGCAGACGTCGGGGCGCGAGTCGCCGTAGCGGAGCGCGACGGGCGCGCCCTCGTCGACGCGGGCCTCGATGGCGGTCACGCCCCGGTTGTCGAGGGCCCAGCCGTGGATCCGCACGCGGCCCGAGCTCGACTCCTCGGTCGGGCTGTCGATCACGCCGAAGGGGGGCAGCTCGTCCATGAGGGCGTTCGCCTCGGCCTGGATGGTCGCGAAGGAGCCGAGGAGCAGGTAGGCGCGGGCGTGGACGGCGCCGCGGGCCGGGATGCCGAAGACGATGCGCGAGCGGACGTTGTTGAAGGGGAGGTCGCGCTTCTGCCAGCCCTGGAAGTCGCGGAGACCGTTCTCGTAGAGGATGGCGACGCCGTAGCTGAGGTCGTCGTTCTGGAGCGAGACCCAGGGGCCGGAGGCGGTGAAGTTCTCGTAGAAGAAGCCGTCGCTGTCGCTGGGCGTGTCGATGGGGATCTGCGTGCCGTTCGGGTCCATGAGGCGCCAGAGGTCCGGGCGGCCGCGCTTGCCGTTGGCCGTGTAGAGGGTGGGCATCTCCTGGAGCGCCGGGCGGCGGGCGATGTCCGAGAGGTTCTCGACCGTGTAGCGGAGCTCGGCGACGCGCGGGGAGACGAAGCGGAGCGTCTGCGTGAGGCGGACGTCGCTGCGGGGCGGGGAGGCGGAGGAGCCGCAGCTGTCGGCGCTGCACTCGCGGGCGTCCCAGTCGGGGTTCCACTGGAGTGGGATGGTGCTGGCGACGAGGCCGCCGTCGACGACGCGGACGTCGTCCGTGGGGGAGCCGACGTTGCAGCGGTTGCCGCCCTGGACCGGGTTCCAGCCGAGGTAGCGGATCTGGAGCGGGCAGCCGGGGGTGTCGGCGCAGGAGGCGTTCCAGGAGCAGCCCTGGGCCGTGCGGTCCGGGTCGTAGAGGGCGACCTGCACCTCGCGGCCGGTGTCGTCGGCGTCGATGGTGTTGGTGAGGTTGAAGCCGGGGCCGGAGCCGGCCTCGCCGAAGAAGACGACGCTGCTGCCCCAGTCGCGGCGGATGCCGACCTTGTAGGTGCCCGTGGCGTCGTGGAGGTACTCGTCGGTGAAGGAGCCGGCGCGGACCGTCTCGCGGCGGCCGGAGGCGTGCTCGAGGGGCTCGTCGCCGATGAAGGGGCGGCCGCCCCAGGGGCAGCCGGGGGGGACGACGGTGCCGGGGGTGCCCGCGTCCGTGCCGGGGGTGCCCGCGTCCACACCGGGGCCCGCGTCCGTGCCGGGGGTGCCCGCGTCCACGCCCGGGCCCGCGTCCACGCCCGGGCCCGCGTCCACGCCGGGGCCCGCGTCGATGCCGGTCGCGCCGCCGGCGTCCACGCCCTCGCCGGCGTCGATGCCGGTCGCGCCGCCGGCGTCGACCGAGGAGCCGCCCGCGTCGTCGTCATCGCTGGGGGTGCGGTCGACGGTGCAGGCGGCGAGGGCGAGGAGGAGGAGGAGGCGGAGCGGGGGCGAGGCCATGCGCTCGAGTGTGTGGAGGCGGGGCGGGGAGCGGCTTCTTACTTCGTCTTTCGCGCGACAGGCGAAAGGCGGGGAGCGACGGGGAAGCCGCGAGCCGAAGCCAGAGCCCGGGCCCGAGCTGAAGCCTGAGCAGAAGCTGAAGCCTGAGCAGAAGCTGAAGCCTGAGCAGAAGCTGAAGCCCGAGCAGAAGCCCAAGCCTGAGCAGAAGCCCAAGCCTGAGCAGAAGCCCAAGCCCAACCCGAAGCCGAAGTCGAATCGGAAGCCGCAGCCCGAGCCGGAGCCGAACCCGAGCCCGAGCCCGAGCCCGAGCCGAAGTCGAATCGGAAGCCGCAGCCCGAGCCAGAGCCGAAGCTGAATCTGAAGCCGAAGCCAGAGCCGGAGCGGAAGCCGCGAGCCGAGCTCGGGCCCGGGCGCGAAGTCGGGGCCGCGCGGCTCTCGCCGCGACGACGGATCCGCTCAGCGGCGCACGAGGGACTGGAGCAGCGGCAGGAGCCGGCGCGCGTCCTCGGGGCGGCAGGCCGCGGCGTCGGCGCGCACGAGCAGGAGGTGGCGCCCCTCGATCGCGCCGGCGACGAGCGCCGCGTCCGCGCCGGCTTCGGCGTCCCCGTCGCCGTCGCCGCCCCCGTCCTCGCTCTCGGCGGGCTCGGCCTCCGCGTCGCCCTCGTCCTCCGGGTCCTCTGCGCCTTCGCCCTCCCAGGCTTCGACGGCGGCGTCGAGCTCGGCGCGCGTCGCCTCGTCGGCGTGGCGCTCGGCGCGCACCTCGAGGATCCCGCCGGGCGCGGTGAAGCGGAAGCGGCAGGCGCCCTCGACCCGGGCCGCGCCGGCCGGGCGCAGCCGGGGCCCGCAGGCGGCCTGCACGTCGGAGGGGAGCAGCAGGACGGCGTCGCAGTCGAAGCGCTCGGGGAGCGGCGGCGCCGGCGCGTCGGCGACCCGGTAGTAGCCCACGGTCCAGCTCCGCTCGGCGGGCACGCCCTCCATGGCCGGCCGGAAGCGGAGCGTCTCCTTCACGCGGCCGACGTAGGGGCAGTAGAGCTCCTCGCGGATCTCCGTCGTCTCCTCGGGGAAGGGCTTGCCGGCCGGATGCACGCAGCGGCGTCGCACCTCCACGCAGGCCTCGAGCTCGAGCCCCGCGACCTCCGCCTCGGCGTCCACGGTCGCGTAGCGCGCCTCGCAGCGCGTGTCGCCGAGCGTGTAGCTCCAGGCGTGGCCGAGCTCCATGGGCCGATCGAGGAGCGGCGCGAGGACCTCGTCGCCCGGGCCGACCCAGACGACGCCCTCGTCGGTCGCGGCGAAGCGCTCGGCGCTCGTCCGACCGGAGCCGAAGAAGACCGCGGCGCCGCCCTCGGTCCGGTCCGTGACGGCGAGCACGCTGCGCTCCCCGTCGTCGCGCTCGAGGCCCCAGCGGTCGCCCTCGTTCATGGGGAAGTAGATCGCCGGGTCGACCTCTTCGGCCTCGGCCGCCTCCTCGGCGGGCGCGCCGCCGCAGGGGCCGCAGGCCGCGAGCAGCATCAGCGCGAGCGGGACGCGGGGAGCGTTCACGCGCCCTCCCCTTCCGCGGCTTCGTCGGCTTCCTCGGCCGACGGCTCTTCGCTCGACTCGGCGTCCTCGTCGTCCTCGGCGGGCGCCGCGTCGCCGGCGCCCTCGGCGGCCTCGCCGTCGTCCCGTTCGCCCTCGGCCCGTGCGCCCTCGGCCGCCTCGCCGCGCCCGAGCAGGTGCCGCTCCAGGAAGAGCACGCTCAGCTCGAAGAAGACGTCGCGGTTCTCCTTCTTCCGGAAGCCGTGCCCCTCGTTGCGCGCGAGCATGTACCAGACGTCCCGCCCGCTCCCGCGCACGGCCTCGACGATCTGCTCCGCCTCCGAGGCCGGCACGCGCGGATCGTTCGCGCCCTGCGCCACGAAGAGCGCGCTCTGGATCTCGCCCACGTGGTTCAGCGGCGAGATCGACTCGAGGAAGGCGCGCATCTCCGGGTCGCTCTCGTCGCCGTACTCCTGCCGCCGCAGATCCCGCCGGTAGTCGCGCGTGTTCTCGAGGAAGGTCACGAAGTGGCTGATGCCCACCACGTCGATGCCGGCCCGCAGCCGCTCGCCGAAGTGCACGAGCGAGGCGAGCACCATGTAGCCGCCATAGCTCCCGCCGTAGACGGCCGCCCGCTCCGCGTCGAGCTCCTCGCGCTCGCCGACCCAGTCGAGCAGCGCGCCGATGTCGCGCACGGAGTCCTCGCGGAGGCGCCCGTTGTCGAGGAGCAGGTAGCTCTTCCCGTAGCCGTCCGAGCCGCGCACGTTCGGCGCGATCACGGCCACGCCGAGCTCGGAGACGAGGTACTGGGTGAGCGGGCTGAACCAGGGGCGCGCCTGCGACTCGGGCCCGCCGTGGATGTAGAGCATCACCGGGAAGGGCCCCTCGCCCTCGGGCCGGTAGTAGAAGGCGGGGATCTCGCGCTCGTCGAAGCTCTCGAAGCGCACCAGCTCGGGCTCGACGAACTGCTCCGGGTCGAGCCCGCCGGTCTCGCTCACGGTCCAGCGCGTGAGCCGGCCGCGGCGCGGGTCGTAGGTGTAGGCGTCGCCGGTGAGGGTGGCGCTCGCGAGGCTCAGGCCGAGCACGTTCGCGCGCGGCGCCCAGCTGAGCCCGCGGATGAGCGCCTGCGGCACGTCGCGCGCCTCGGTGATGCGACCGCGGCGCGTGTCCAGGAGGTGCAGCTTGCTCCAGCCCTCCTCGTTGGTGGTGAAGGCGAGCTGCCGCCCGTCCGGAGCGAGGGCGAGGTGCTCGACGTTCCAGGGGATGTCGCCCGTGAGCAGGCGCCACTCGTCCTCGGGGGCGCTCGCGTCGAGCTGGTAGAGCTGGCGGAACTCGCCGCCCCGATCGCTGACCGCGTAGACCGTGTCGGCGTCGCGGCCGAAGACGGCGACCTCGTAGCTCGCCGGGGCGTCCTCGGGCGAGAGGCGGGTCGCGTCGCCGCTCTCGAGGTCGACGAGCCAGAGGCGCGAGTCGTTGATGGAGACGTAGCGGCCGACGAGGAGCTTCGTGCCGTCGCGGCTGAAGTCGAGCGGGTACCAGTAGCCCTCGCGCTCGAAGCGGAAGACCTCGCCGCTCGCGAGGTCGCGGACGTGCACGTCCATGTCGCGGCCGTTGCGGGCGTTGCTCGAGTAGGCGGCCTTCGCGCCGCTCGGGGCGACCACCAGGCCGGCGTGCTTGCTCTCGCCGTCCGTGAGGCGCTCGGCGCGGCCGGTGGTCATGTCGAGGCGGAAGAGCTGGTGGTCCTCGGAGCCGCCGACGTCGCTGAGGTAGAGGACCGTGTCGGGGGCGCCGGGGACGAGGGAGGCCTCGCGGACGGGCTCGTCGCCGAAGGTGATCTGGTAGCGGGCGCCCATGGGCTCGCTGACGAGGTGGAGCTGGCGGGTCTCGGCGAAGCGGGTGGCGACGAGGGCGGTGGTGCCGTCGTCGTTCAGGGAGACGAGGGAGGCGGCGCGGGTGTTCGTGTACTGCTGGAGGCGCGCGCGGAGGGCGTCCGGGACCTCGGGGGTGCCGTCGAGGAGGAGCGTGGCGTCGCTCTCGCGGGTCGGCGCGGGGGCGGCGGCTTCCGGCTCGGGGGCGCCTTCGTCGGCACCCTCGGCGCCCGTGGAGGGGAGGAGCTCGGTGTCGGGGCAGGTGATGGGATCCCCGGCGCAGGCGGCGGCGAGGAGGAGCGGGAGGAAGCGGGCGAGAGCCGGAGCGGTGCGGACGCGCATGACGGGCGGACCGTAGTACAGGGCGGGCGCGGGATGCAGCCGGGGAGCGTCGGCGCCGGCCCGGGCTCCCGCTTCGGCTCCCTCTCGCGCTTGGACCGAGGCGCGGGCCGTCGTTCTTCGCTCCCGCTCGGGCTCGGGCTTTGGCTCGGGCTCGGGCTTCGGCTCCCGCTCGGGCTCGGGCTCGGGCTTCGGCTCCCGCTCGGGCTCGGGCTTCGGCTCCCGCTCGCTCTTCCGGCATGGTCGCTCGGGGTGGGCCCCGGTCTCCTGCGGGCAAGGGCAAGGGCACGGGCACGGGCACGGATCTCCCGGCCCCGGATCTCCCGGCCCCGGATCTCCCGGCCCCGGTTCTCCCGGTCCCGGTTCTTTGGCACCTTCGGGCTTCGTGACCGAGCTCGAGCCCTGGCGCGTCGTCGTCCTCGCCGTGGCGGGGGTCGCGGCGGGCTTCATCAACACGCTCGCCGGCGGCGGCTCCATGCTGACGCTCCCGGCGCTGATGCTCCTCGGGCTCCCGGCGGACGTCGCCAACGGCACCAACCGGCTCTCGATCGTCACCCAGGCCATCACCGGGGTCCACGGCTTCCACCGCCAGGGCAAGCTCCAGCTCCAGGCGGCCGGCGCCGTCGTCGGCTGGACCGTGCTCGGCGCCGTCGTGGGCGCCTTCGGCGCGGCCGTGCTCCTGCCGCGCGAGTGGGTGAAGCCGGTCCTCCTCGGCACCATGCTCGCGATGGCCGTCGTGATGCTCCTCCGCCCGAAGATGCTCGCCCCGGAGGAGGGCGCGCCGCACACCCTGCGCGAGCGCCCGCTCGGCGCCCTCGGCCTCTTCGTCGCCGGGGTCTACGGGGGCTTCGTGCAGGCCGGCGTCGGCTTCGTGCTCCTCGCGACGCTCGGCGGCGTGCTCCGCTACGACCTGGTGCGGGCGAACGCGCTCAAGCTCGCCTGTGTGCTCGTCTACGGCACGGTGGCGCTCGCGGTCTTCGCCTACGCTGGGCAGGTCGACTGGGTGCCGGCCGCCGTGCTCGCCGTGGCGACCCCCGTCGGCTCGCTGCTCGGCGTGCGCTTCGCGATCGGCGTGAAGCCGAAGGCGCTCCGCGCCGTGGTCTTCCTGGCCGTCGTCGCGAGCTGCGTGGCGGCCTTCCTGAAGTGAGCGCGGCCGCGGTCGAGCGCGCGCGCTCCCCCGACGCGGCGGCGAGGCAGCGATCAAAAAACTCCGCTGGCAGCGGCATGAACGGCGCGTTCGGGGAATGGTGGTAAGAGCCTCTCGCGGGGAATGTGTGGACCCCGCCCGCGCTCTCGGTCGCGCGCCCCGTCGCGCCCGAGGGCGCGCCGTACCGACCTCGTTTGCTTCTTCAGGGATGGGAATGCAGCACCTCGCTCTCTTCGCGGCGCTCTCGGCGCTCGCGCTCGGCTGCGCGTCCGGCGCGGACCGGCGCGGACGCATCACCCCCGACGCCGGCACGCGCGACAGCGGCGTCCTCGGCGGCGGCGACACCGGCCCCGGCGCGCCCGACAGCGGCCTGGGCGCGCCCGACACCGGGCCGACCGTCCGCCCGGACACGGGCCCGCCCCGCGCCTGCAGCACGAACGTGGACTGCGACGACGGGCTCGCCTGCAACGGCGCCGAGCTCTGCGTCGGCGGCACCTGCCAGGCGGGCACGGCGCTCGCCTGCGACGATGGCGTCGCCTGCACCACCGACGCCTGCGCGGAGCCCGCCGGGAGCTGCACGCACACGCCGAACGACGCCCTCTGCCCGGCCGGCCAGGTCTGCGGCGCGAGCGGCTGCGAGACCGGGGGCGGGAGCTGCAGCGAGAGCCCCTGCAAGGTGGTCGCGCCCCAGTGCGGCTGCGCGACGGGCCAGGGTTGCTACATCGACGCCGACGGCGACGCCGGCTGCTCGGACACGGTGGGCACGGTCGGCGAAGGCGGCGCCTGCACGGCCATCGCCGACTGCCAGCCGGGCCTGACCTGCATCGGCCTCGGCGGCTCGACGGCGGCCTGCCACCGCCTCTGCGACGGCGACGCGGACTGCTCCTCCGGCTCCTTCTGCATCCTCGGCCTCGAGGACTCGGCCGGCGCCCCGCTGAGCGTCCGCGCCTGCACCATCCCCTGCGACCCGGCGGCCCAGACCGGCTGCCCGGCGGGGGCGCATTGCTTCCTCGGCTCCGAGTCCGAAGGCGCCATGCGCGACATCACCCACTGCGAGGGCGAGCCCGCCGGCACCACCGGACAGGGCGGGCGCTGCGTGGACCAGACGGACTGCCGCGCCGGCTTCGTGTGCCTCGATCCGGACGGCTTCGGCAACCAGTGCCTGGCGATCTGCCGCAACCCGAGCACGGTCGCCCCGGGGCCCAGCGCGGACTGCGGCACCTTCGAGGACTGCTACGGCTTCGATCCCGCGATCTCCGTCGGCGCGACCCGCTACGGCGTCTGCTGGAACGGCTTCTGACTCCGGCGGCGCGACCGAGCGCGAGAGCCCGTGCGTGGCCCCGAGGCGCGCCGCGCCGGGACCCGCTGGTCCGCATCGGTCACCACGCGGCGTGAGGATCGTGCGAGGTTTCGGTCCACGGTGGCTTCTCGCGACACGAGGACTGGGGGCCTGGAGGATCGTGCGAGGGCGCGACAGCTCCTCATCCACGACCACGACGCAAACGCGACCACGCCCGCGGGCTGGCTCGAGGCGCTCTGGGGGCCCTTCCTCGCGCGCGGGCTGCCCATCGGGCTCGCGCTGATCCCCGAGGTGCGCCTCGACGCGCGCACGGCGGAGGGGGAGCCCGAGCGCTACCTCCGCGAGCGAGGCCGGGGCACGCGGCCGCTCGCGGCGAACCCGGAGCTCGCTCGCCTGGCCGAGCGCTTCGAGGTGCTCCAGCACGGCTGCACGCACGAGCGCGTCGCGGGCCGCTACGAATTCGATCGCCACGACGCCGCGGACGCCGCGCGCCGCCTCGAGCGGGGGCGAGCGCGGCTGCGGGAGGCGGGGCTCGAGCCGGTGGCCTTCGCCGCGCCCCAGGACCTCTACACGCCGGCGAGCTTCCGGGAGGCCGCGCGGCGCTACCCGGCGATCGTCAACGGGCGCTTCTGGCCGCGCTGGCTGCCGCTGCGGTCCCGGCTCGGCGGCGCCCGGCGGGCCTTCGGGGCGCGGCTGCTGAGGCACGCCGGTGAGCCGGACCTCGCCGACCCGGCGGGGCTCGTCGACGCGCTCGGTCGCGGCCCGACCATCTGGGTCTTCCACCACTGGCGCTTCTTCGACGCGGCCGGCCGCGCGAAGGCCCGCCCGCTCGCCGCCTTGCACCGCCTCGCCGAGCGGCTCGCGGAAGCGCGCGACGTGGAGGTCGTCCGCGTCGCCGACCTACTCTGAGCGCGGCGCGCCGATGGCTTCGAGGAGGAGCGCCCGGTGGCGGGCCTCCATGGGCGCCGTCATCGCGTGCGCGTCCGCGTCGAAGAGCTCGAGGCGGGCGTCGACGCCGCGGTGCTGCAGTCGGCGCACGAGCGCCCGCGTCTCGGCCGAAGGCACGATCGGATCGGCGGCGCCGTGGAGCGCGCGGATGGGCACGGCGCGGGCCTCCGGCGCCATGACCCGCGCGAGCTCGGGCGGGAGCCAGCCGGCGACGGGGATGGCCTCCTCGACCTGCGCCGGGTGGAGCAGCGCGAGCCCGAAGGCGAGCATGCCGCCCTGGCTGAAGCCGGTCAGAACGGCCCGCCCGCGCGTCGGGCGCCGCGCCATGAAGCGCTCGAGGACCGGCGCGAGCTCGTCGGCGCGCGCGCGGATCTCCCGGCCGAGGGCGTGCGGGCGCTCCTCCGTGATGCTCATGGAGAACCAGGTGAAGCCCTCGCCGAGCCGGTCGGGCGCCCAAGGGAAGAGGAGGCGCACGGGCGGCGTGTCGGCGTGATCGCCCGTCGGGAGCTCGGGGGCGCTCGCCCGGCCGTGGAACCAGACGACGAGCGGGAGCTCATCGTCGAGCGCCGCGCGGCCGAGCACGACCTCCGTCAAGCGATAGCCGAGCACGACGTGCTCGCGCACCTGGACGAAGCGGCGTCGCTCCGCGCTCGGGGCCAGCTTGGCCCGGTCGCATCGCTTCGGCTCGAGGCGCGCCGAACGGGTGTCCTCGCCCCGCGCGGCGCCCCCGAGGGCGAACACGGCGAGCAAGCCGCCGGCGAGGGCGAGCGAGCGTCGGCGGGGGGCGCGGGCGAGGTCGGACATGGCGCGGGGCGCGGGCGAAGCGGTCGCAGGGACGCGGCGCGTCGGGCAGGCGGAGGTCGGGCAGGCGGAGGTCGGGCAGGCGGAGGTCGGGCAGGCGGAGACGGGGCGCGAGGGAAACGCGCGCTCCGGGGAACCTTATGCCGAAGCGCCCCTTCGGCTACGTCTGGGCGGCCCATTCGGATCGAAACGCCGACCGAAGCGCGACTCGAGCGCGGATCGAGCCCGGTTCGCGCGCGCGGGGGAGACGCCGCCCCCGTCACGACCCTGGCAGGGCGCGCGGCGGCGCTGATAGAGTGGCCGGGACGCCCGGGAGGTTTCCACGTGACCACGATGGTCGAGCGCATCGCGTCGCTCCAGGACTACGACAAGTACCGCGACTTGCACTGGGAGGGGACGTTCGAGGAGTACCTCGACCTGGTCCGCCAGCGCCCGGAGGTGACGCGCAACGCTTTCCAGCGGCTCTACGACATGGTCGTGAGCTACGGGGAAGAGGAGTACATCGACAACAAGAAGCGGCTCATCCGCTACCCCTTCTTCAAGGACCCGCTCGACGAGGGCAAGGATGCCATCTTCGGCCTGGACATCCCGCTCATGCGCCTCGTGCACGTGCTGCGGGCGGCGGCCCAGGGCTACGGCCCGGAGAAGCGGATCATCCTGCTCCACGGCCCCGTCGGCTCGTCGAAGAGCACGATCGCGCGCCTCCTGAAGAAGGGCATCGAGCACTACTCGCGCACGCCCGAGGGGGCCCTCTACACCTACGAGTGGATCAACCTGAAGGAGACCGGCCTCGCCGGGGAGGACGACGAGTTCCCCTGCCCGATGCACGACGAGCCGCTCCGCCTGATCCCGCTCGAGTGGCGCGAGAAGGCCATCGCCGACCTGAAGCTCGGCAGCGACCGGCACCGGGTGCGGATCAAGGGCGACCTGAACCCGGCGTGTCGCTTCATCTTCCGCGAGCTCATGGACCGCTACGACGGCAACTGGGCGAAGGTGGTCGCGAACCACGTGCGGGTGAAGCGCCTCATCCTGAGCGAGCAGGACCGCATCGGCATCGGCACCTTCCAGCCGAAGGACGAGAAGAACCAGGACTCGACCGAGCTCACGGGCGACATCAACTACCGGAAGATCGCCGAGTACGGGTCGGACTCGGACCCGCGCGCGTTCAACTTCGACGGCGAGTTCAACGTCGCCAACCGCGGCATCATCGAGTTCGTCGAGGTGCTGAAGCTCGACGTGGCGTTCCTCTACGACCTGCTCGGCGCCACGCAGGAGCACAAGGTCAAGCCGAAGAAGTTCGCGCAGACCGACATCGACGAGGTGATCATCGGTCATACGAACGAGGCCGAGTACCGGAAGCTCCTGAGCAACGAGTTCATGGAGGCGCTCCGGGACCGGACCATCAAGATCGACATCCCCTACATCACGAAGGTGTCGGAGGAGATCAAGATCTACCAGAAGGAGTTCAGCTCCGAGCGGCTGCGCGGCAAGCACGTGGCGCCGCATACGCTCGAGGTCGCCTCCATGTGGGCGGTGATGACGCGCCTCGAGGAACCGAAGAAGCATCAGCTCTCGATGCTGCAGAAGGCGAAGCTCTACGACGGGAAGATCCTGCCCGGCTACACGCAGGACAACGTGAAGGAGCTCCGCAAGGAGACGCAGCGCGAGGGGCTCGACGGAATCAGCCCGCGCTTCGTGCAGGACAAGATCTCGAACGCGCTCGTGCGCGACGGCACCGAGGGCTACATCAACCCGTTCATGGTGCTGAACGAGCTCGAGAAGGGGCTGCAGCACCACTCGCTGATCGCGAACGAGGAGCAGCGGCGGAAGTACAACGAGCTCATCGGGGTCGTGAAGGCCGAGTACGACGAGATCGTGAAGAACGAGGTGCAGCGCGCGATCAGCGCCGACGAGGAAGCCATCGCCCGGCTCTGCGCGAACTACATCGACAACATCCGCGCCTACCTGATGAAGCAGAAGGTGAAGAACCCCTACACGGGCAAGGATGAGGAGCCGGATGAGCGCCTGATGCGGTCGATCGAGGACAAGATCGACATCAGCGACGCGCGCAAGGACGACTTCCGGCGGGAGATCCTGAACTTCATCGGGCACCTCGCGCTCGAGGGGAAGAAGTTCACCTACGACACGAACGATCGGCTGCGTCGGGCGCTGGAGATGAAGCTCTTCGAGGACCAGAAGGACTCGATCAAGCTCTCGAGCTTCGTCGCCAACGTCATCGACAAGGAGACGCAGGACAAGATCGACGTCATCAAGAACCGCCTCATCAAGTACTACGGGTACAACGAGGCGAGCGCGACGGATGTGCTGAGCTACGTGGCGAGCATCTTTGCGCGGGGTGATGTGAAGGAGTAGCCGCGGGCGTCTACTCTTCGCCCGCTCGCTCGGGCTACCCGCGCCGCCCGGCGGTCCTCGTGATCGTCGGGCGGCTCTTCCGTCCGTCAGCTCTTCCGCCCCCAAGCTCTTCCGTCCGCCGAGCTCTTCCGCCCGACGGCTCTTCCGCCCGCCGAGCTCTTCCGACCGACGGCTCTTCCGGCACGGGGGGAGGGGACGGGACCCGCGGGACCCCGCTCCGGCTCGCGCCCCGCTGTCGCGGGACGCTCCGCCTCCGCTCCGAAGCTCGCCCAGGACGTCGGCTGAAGCCGCCGCCCTGGACGACTTCTATGGTCCCGCGGGCCCCGTCCCCTCCC
>PABA01000081.1 GCA_002699025.1 Sandaracinus sp.
CGTCGAGG
The DNA here is from genome assembly GCA_002699025.1 of Sandaracinus sp. Classification (GTDB taxonomy): domain Bacteria; phylum Myxococcota_A; class Polyangia; order Polyangiales; family Houyiibacteriaceae; genus Houyiibacterium; species Houyiibacterium oceanicum. Next base: position 9 of record PABA01000081.1, read on the forward strand.
CCGAACGACACGGCCGCCGCGGAGCGCGCCGACGGCTCCCCCACGCGATGAGCGCGCCGAGTCATCGGCGGGCTCCTCGCGTGGCGAGGCGGAGGGCGAAGAGGTGGCGGCAGGGGCCCTGCTTGAGGCGGAAGCGGCGGTGGAAGGGGCAGGGGCAGCGGGCCTCGCGGAAGCGCCCGTCGCCGTCGAGGAGCGCCTCGCACTCGGTGCCTCGTACGCGCGCCTTCAGAAAGCGCGTCGCCCCGTCGGCGTCGTCGCTCAGGAGCGTCACCTTGCCTTCGGCGAAGAGGCGCCGGCCCGCCGTGACCTCCTCGGGCTCGGGCCCGAGCTGCGCCTCCCCGATCGCCTCGGGGAGGATCTGACGCCAGCGGTAGACGCCCGCCGCGAAGTCGTAGACGACCTGCCCGCGCTTCGCGAGCCGCTGCAGCGCCCCCCGCACGGCCTTCGGGGACGCCCCCACGCCCCGCTCGAGCTCGCCGAGGCTCAGGCGTCGCTCCCGGAAGAGCAGGTCGGCCGCCTCCTCCATCGTCGCCTCGTCCGCCTCCCAGGTGTCGGCCAGCAGATCGAGCGCCGCGCCGCCGCTCCAGTCGTTCGCGGTCCAGCCGCTCAGCCCGAGCACGAAGCGCATGGGCCCGAGGTGCAGCACCCAGAGGCTCGGCAGCCCATCGCCGAGCAGGTGCACCTCCACGCGCTCCACGAAGGGCAGCGCCCGCGCGAGCACGAGCAGCCGCCGCCGCCCCCACACGCGCACGACCTCTTCGCGCTCGCCCTCCCAGACCGGCCCGCTGCTCACGAGCGTCTCGCCCCAGGGCATCACGGCGATCTCCGGCGCCTTCCCGGGACGGAGCGTGAACCGGAGGTCCCGCGGGCTCTCCTTCGCGCGCCGCCGCCGGAGCCGCGCCAGGAGCGAGTAGAGCACGTCGAGCGAGAGCTCCACGCGCTTCGTCGGCAGCCCCGTCGCCGCGCTGATCTGCCCGAAGCCGCGCAGCCACGAGGGCGGCAGGTCGATCTTCTCCTCGCGGTAGTCCGCCTGCCCCTCCACGGCGACCTCGAAGCCCTGTGGGTCGACGTGGAGCCGCGTCTCCCGGTAGGTCCGGAGCGCCTGGAAGTGCTCGTAGAGCGCGAGCGAGTAGTCGACGTTCGTCGTCCCGAGGCTCCCCTCGTGCTTCCCGTCGAGCGCCTCCCGGTCGAGGGTGACGCAGCCGTAGGAGGACTCGTCCTTGCTGAATCCCTCGAAGAGCACGACGTCCGGCGCGACCGTCACCACCGGATCGCAGGGCACGAGGTGCCGCCAGAGCTCCGGGTCGTGCTTCATCAGCTCCCAGGCCCAGGTGCGCCGCGCCTTCCAGTAGCGTTTGTGCGCCTTCCGGAAGCGCTTCTCGAGGTCCTTCGGTGGCGGGCCCTTCTCCTCCACGTCGGCGAGCGCCTTCTGCTCGAGCTCCTCGAGCAGCGCCTCCCGGAGCTGCCGCTCCTCCTCGGCCTTGCGCTTCTTCCACGCCTCGTGGGCGCTCCGGTCCTTCTTCCGGACGCGCAGGTCGACGACGACCTCGTGGAGCGCGCTGAGCACCTCGCGGAAGCGGAGCGGGTCGCGGAGCGTGCCGTCGAACCAGACGGGCTCGCGGCAGAGGTTCGGGCGGAAGCTCAGCGCCGTCCGGTAGGGGCCGAGGTCCACGGAGCTCTTGCCGAGGTAGCCGAGCTTCACGGGCGCGCCTCCTCCGCCGCCGGCAGCCCGAGCTCGGGCACGGCGGCCTCGACATCCGCGCGGAAGGCCGGCCGCGCGAGGGCGGCGCGCGTGATGGCGGCGAGGGCGGCCCGGCGCTCGGGGGCGCGCACGCTCCGGAGCGAGAGGGCGAGGAGCGGCAGGAGCTCTCCCTCGCCGGCGATCACCCGGTCGGCGATCTGCTTCAGCGCGACGCGCTTGCTCCGGCTCCCCCGGTGCACGCCGAGGAGCGTCGTCGCCCAGAGGTGGCGCACGCTCGTCGGGTCGAGGGCGCTCCGCCGCGCGTCGAGGTGGCGGAGGAGGAGCTCGCGCACCTCGGGGTAGGGCGACTCGGCCAGCGCCGCCCAGAGGGCGGTCGCGTCGGCGAAGGGCGGCGCCTCGAGGAGCGGCAGGGCGAGGGCGCGGACGTCGGCGTGGCGCGCGTCGATCAGCTCCCGGAGGGCGCTCGTGTCCCCCGCGGCGAGCACGCGTTCGCAGAGCCAGCGCGCGGCCTCTTCCCGGACGGGCGGCGCCTCGGCGTGGCGAAGCGGGAGGAGCGGCGCGAGCGGCGTCGAGGCGTCCACCTTCTCGCGCACCCACGCGAGGCCGAGCTCGGCGACCGGCGCCGGCCGCAGGCAGGCCAGCTCCACGGCCTCCTCGAGCGAGACCCGGTCGGGGCGAACGTGCTCGCGCGCCAGCCCGGCCGCCGTCTGGAGCACCATGGCGTCCTCGAGCCGGAGCAGGCGCAGCCACTCGGCGGCCGCCAGCCCCTGGAGCCCGCGCGCCTTCCGGAGCTGCTGGACGGCGAAGAGCTGCACCTCCGGGTGCGGGCTCCGCAAGAGCGGCAGGAGCGCCTCGAGGTCGAGGTCGGCCAGGGCGTACTCGGCCCGCGCCCAGCGAATGAACGTACGGCGAACGAAGCGGCTTCGGGCGCGGCCGATCAGCTCGAGCACGAGCGGGAGCTGCTCGCGCCAGACGTCCGCGTGCATCGGGGCGGGCTCGAGCTCGGCGAGGGAGCGCCCACGGCGGACGTCGATGCCGCGCGCGTCCCAGCGGAGGACGGGCGAGTCGTAGTAGAGGAGCTGGAGCAGGCTCCAGCTGTCGACGAGGTCCGTGCCCTGGCCGAGGTCGGCGTCCTCGTAGAGCGGGAGCGCCTCGGCGAGGGCGGCGCGGAAGCGCGCCGGGTCGCGGCGGCCGAGCTTGCGGAAGTAGCGGAGGGCGCGGCGCCGGAGGTACTGGCGCGTCGCCAAGCTGAAGCGCGGCACGACCCGCCACTTGGCCTTCGGGCCCTGCCAGGACGCGGCCAGCCGGCCCGGGTACCCGCCCGTGCGCACGGGCACCGGCACCTTCTTCCACGTCCGCTCCCGCCAGACGTAGCGGCGCTGCAGGGCGAGCTCGTGGCGCACCATGCGGTCGAAGGCGACCAGGAAGAGGCCGAGGAGGGCGTCGTCCTCGTCGCGCTCGGCGGCCTTGAAGAGGCGCTTCACCAGCGGGCGGTGGTGCGGGCGGTCGCAGCCGTCGAGGACGTAGGCGCGGAGCTGCTGGCGGGCCCAGGGGCGGAGGTCCCCGTAGAAGGCCTCGGCGAAGGTCGCGAGCCCGGCGTGGTCCCGGCAGGCGAAGAGCTGGTCGAGGAAGAGCGGATCGCCGGCGGCGAACGCGCTGCGCACTCGTAGGAGCTCCCCGGCCACGGCGCGCGAGCATCGCAGCGGGGGGGCGGCCGGGACAAGGCGGGTGATCCCCGCGTCGGGCAGCGCCGGTCAAGGGGGGAGCGCTCCCGTCGGGCGCGGGCCGGTTCGCGAAGCGCAGACCGTCGCGTCCCCGCCGCGGAGCGAGCCCCACGTCGCGGCAAAGTTAGGCGAGGGCGAATCGAATGAGGTTGCGCGTAGGTCTGGAAACAAGAAAAGTGATTCGGGAATCCTCTTGCGCATGAGCCTTCCGGCCCCAGGTTCGGCGGGTCGGCTCGCAAGACGTCCCCACCATGCTCTCGCCTCCCGCCCGCCGCCTCGCGCTCCGCCTCGGCCTCGGCCTCGCCGCCGTGGGCCTCGTCGTCGGCATCCTCGCCGTCACCGTCGGGGACGATGCTCCCCGCGACGACACCGACCAGCTCGCCGAGCGCGTCGACCGCCCGACCGTGCACTTCCACGTGGCGCTCCGCGAGCGCGTCTCGAGCGAGGGCGCCGCGTTCGGGCGGGAGGTGCTCTCGGCGACCGTCGATCGGGCCGAGGGCGACGACGAGGCGCGGGCCGAGCGGATCGCCGACGCGCTGATCGAGGCCTCCCGGCAGGCTCGGGAGGTGAAGCGCGAGGGCGCGGACGAGGAGCTCGGGCCGGTGCTGGAGGCGTTCGGAGGCGGAGCCCAGCCGGCGGAGGTCGATCGGCTGGCGCTCCTCCTGGCGATGACCGCGTCGGCGCCGAAGGAGAACGCGCGCCTGCCCGAGGAGGTGCAGCTCTACGAGGCGCGCCGGCTCTCCGTGGAGGAGCTCCCCGTGGACCTCCGGGGGCTCGGCCACGCGGCGCGCGCCTTCGCCTTCTCGAAGGTCGGCTTCTGCGATCTCGGCGAGGAGGCGGGGCGCGCCTCCGATCGGGCGGGCACGCCGAACGCGGCCGCGGTGGCGAACGCGCTCGGCGAGGCGGCCGGCGAGGACGCCGAGGGGCTCGCGGACCTGGTGGAGGGCATCCGGACTCTCTTGGTCGACGGATCGGCGGCGTGCTGCGCCATGCGCCAGGGTCGCCACGCGGAGACGGCGGAGCGGCTCGAGCGGGCCGTGTCCGACGCCGAGGCGCTGGGCGTCTGCGAGGAGCGGCTGCCGATCTTGCGCGCCTGGGCCGCGCTGCTCCGCGGCGACCGGGACGCGGCGCGGGGACACGCCGACGAGGTCGACGTGGACCTGCTCACGCGGACGGACTTCGAGCGTCACCGCATGGTGCGCGACGCGATCGCGACCCCGGGGCAGGACGGGGCGAGCGAGGCGATGCTGCGCTTGATGGACCCGCGCTGGCTCTCGCGCCTCGTGCTCGAGGGGACGCTCCAGGCCCTCGGCGAGAGCGAGCTCGCGCCTTGGATCGAGCAGGACGCGACGCCCCAGGCGGCCCTGCGCTTCGTGGCGGCGGAGGCGGCGCTCCTCCGGACCGCGCGGCGCCTGCACCCGCTCTTCGACCACGCCTACGAGCGCGACGGCGTGATGGGCGACCTGCTCGGCGAGTGAGCCGCCCGGGGCCCTCGCCTCGGGGCTCGCCTCGGGGCTCGCCTCAGGGCGCGTCGCAGCCGGGCACGAGGTCGTCCTCGCCGAGCTCCACGCGCAGGATGAGCTTCTCGCGCGTGCCCGGCGTCGTGCGGAGCCGGCAGTCCGCGCCGAGCACGACGGCCTCCGCGCGGTAGGGGATGCGCGCGAGCATCTCGAGGCCGCGCTCCGGGCCCAGGACGAAGACCGCCGTGGAGAGGGCGTCCGCGTAGAGGCCGGAGGGGGCGAGCAGCGTGACCGAGGTCGTGCGCTCGGCGGGCAGGCCCGTGTCCGTGTCGAGGATGTGGTGCCAGCGCTTGCCGTCGTCGTCGATGAAGAAGTGCTCGTAGTCGCCGCTGGTGCTGATCGAGCCGCCGTCGCTCTCGAAGAAGGCGAAGTACTCCTCCTCGCGCCGCGGGTGCTGGATGCCCACGCGCCACGCGCGCGGCCCGCGCTGGCCGTGGACCTGCACCTGGCCGCCGCCGAAGAGCATGTAGCTCTCGATGCCCGCGTCCCGGAGGATCTCGCCGGCCCGGTCGAGCGCGTAGCCCTTGCCGATGCCGCCCGTGCCGATGGCCATGCCCTCGCGCTTCAGGAAGACCGTGCGCGCCTCCTCGTCGAGCTCGATCTGGCTCCAGTCGATGAGGCGGAGCTTCGGGCGGACGGCGCTTCGCGCGGGGACCCGCTGGCGCCCCGGGCGGAAGTCGTAGAGGCCGCGGAGCGCCGCCCAGCTGAGGTCGAAGGCGCCCTCGCTCCAGCGCGACACGTCGACGCCGGCCTTCACCACGGTGAAGACGTCCTCGCCGACCTCCACCGGGCGCCGACCGGCGTGGCGGTTGATGCGCGAGATCTCGCTGTCCTCGCGCCATTCGCTGAGCACGGTCTCGAGGCGCTCGATCTCGTCGAAGGCGCGCTCCACGGCCGGGGCGGCGACCCGCTCGGGGGCCTGCACCTTGATGATGAAGACCGTGCCCATGAGCGGGCGGCTCCGGCTGAAGAGGGGCGGGAGCGCGTCGGGATCGGGCGGGGCCTCGGCCTCGGGCTGACCGCCGCCCTCGTCCTCGCCGCGGACCTCGACCGTCTCGACGACTTCGTCTTCGTCCTCGTCGCTGCCGCAGGCCAGCGCGAGGAGAGCCGCGAGCGCGGCGTGGAGTGGGGTCCTCATGGGAAGCGAACCTGGATCCCACCCCCCGCCTCGGGCAAGAAGGTGAAGCCGCGGAAGAGGCGGACGGTGACGGCGCCGCCCACGTAGAAGCCGAGCCAGCGGAGGGCGTCGATCTGGAGGCCGACCTCGCCGCGGAGGCCCGCGTCGAAGTTGGACCAGCTCTCGAGGTCGGACTTCGTGTAGTCGAAGATCACGCGCGCGCCGAAGAAGCCCTTCACGATGGCGTCCTCGCTCGTGTAGCCGCGGAGGCCGACGCCGAACTGGCGCGGGGTGGCGTTCGCGACCGGATCCTCGTCGAGGGCGAGGGAGGCGAAGGCGGTGATGGCGAGCGTGCTCGTGACGGCGTAACCGAGCTCGAGGTCGAGGAGGGGCTCGGCGAGGTCGTTGCAGAACTGCTCGGCCTCGTCGACCGGGTCGGTCGGGTCGGGCTGGTCGCAGCGCGGGCCGTTCGCGTACTTGATGGTGAGGCGGTAGGGGATGTGCACGCCGACGCGGAGGGAGACCATGTTCGCGTGGTCCCGGTTGTCGACGCGATAGGGGCTCTCCTCCTCCTCGACGGCGGTGATGAGGGAGACCTCGCGCTCCTCCTCGTCCATGACCTCGCGCTGCTCGCGCTCGAGGTCCTCCTGCTGCTCGTTCACGACGCGGGAGTCGAGCGTGCGCTGGACGGGCTCGGGCCCCGCTCCCCCGCCGCTCTCGCCCCCGTCGCTCTCGCCCCCGTCGCTCTCGCCACCGACGCTCTCGCCACCGACGCTCTCGCCACCGCCGCTCTCGCCCCCGTCGCCGGTCGTGGCCGCGCCTTCGTCCTCCGCGCCTTCGTCCTCCGCTGCGGCGTCCTCTTCGGCCGGCCCGGCTTCGGCGCCCGCTTCGACCGGAGCCTCGGCCCCGGCGCTCGCCCCGGCAGTCTGCGCCCCGGCGGAGGCCTGCCCCCACGCCTGCGCCCCCAGCGCCGTCGCCACGACCAGGGCCCCAGCCCACGCGCGCCTCGCCCGTTCGCACCGCTCGTCGTCTCGCATGGCCCCTCCGAGCCGGAGCCAAGCATCGCTCTCCCCGCACTTCAAGGGCGACTCGCGAGGCTCGCTCGCTGGCCGGGCGGGCTCCCGAAGCCGGGACGCGGCTCGAATTCGTGGCCGACGGTACTACGCTCCTCCCATGTCGCGCGTGCTCATGGCCCTCGCCGCGTCCTGCCTCGTCTGCGCCGGGGCCGTGGGCGCCCGCGCGCTCGGCGCCGGCACGCGCGTCGAGGTCCGCGGCGTGCAGGTCGGTGACCTCCCGGAGCCCCGCGAGTCGGCCCGCCGCCGCCTCGCCTGGGAGGTCCGCAAGCGCACCAGCATCGAGACCGTGCTCCGCCCCTCGCGCTCGCGCCTCGACGACCCGGCCATCTTCGAGAGCCCGCTCCTCTACTGGGCCGGGGACCGCGCCTTCCCGCCGCTCTCCGAAGGCGAGATCATCGGCCTGCGGCGCTTCGTCGAGTTCGGCGGCTTCGTGCTCGTCGACGACGCGACCCCGACGAGCGACGGCTTCGACCAGAGCGTGCGCCGGGCCCTGCGTCGCGCCTTCCCGGACGATCGGCTCGCGCCGCTCCCCCGCGACCACACCGTCTACCGCTCCTTCTTCCTCCTCGACCGGCCCTACGGCCGCATCCGGGGGCCGGAGACGCTCCTCGGGCTCCAGCGGGGCGATCGCGTGGCCATCGTCTACAGCCGGCACGATCTCGGCGGCGCCTGGGCCCGGGACAACCTCGGCACCTGGGAGCACTCGGTCGTGCCCGGCGGCGATCGGCAACGCGAGCTGGCGATCCGCCTCGGCGTGAACCTGGTGATGTACGCGCTCTGCCTGGACTACAAGGACGACCAGGTGCACGCGCCCTTCATCATGCGGCGGCGCGGCGGCGGAGGGCGCTGAGCCGTGTCCAGCGTCGAGTGGATCCCACGCCTCGCCATCCCGGGCGGGGCCGTGAGCGCGGCGCTCCTCTTCGCGGCGCTGGCGGGCGCCGCGGTGCTCGAGTGGCGCCGGCGCACGGGGCCGAGGCTGCGGGCGCTCCGCGTGGCGACGGCGCTCTTGGCCTGGGTGCTGGCCGTGCAGCCGCGCTGGTCCGTCGAGCGCGTGCAGGAGAGCGAGGGGCGCCTGGCGGTGCTCGTCGATGGCTCGCGGAGCATGGCCGTGGGCGCCGACGAGCCCCGCTCGGACGCGGTCCGGGCGCTGCTGGCGCGCTGGCAGGGGCAGCGCGAGGAGGTCGCGCTCCACCGCTTCGGCAGCGCCCTCGGGCCGGCCGAGTGGGACGACCTGGCGGCGGCGACGCGGGCGCGGGACGACGAGAGCCGCATCGCGGGGGCGGTCGCCGAGCTGGTGGCCGGGGACGGCGCCGGCGAGCTCGGCGCGGTGGTCGTGATCTCGGACGGGGCGGATGGCGATCGGCGCGCCCCCGGGGAGGCGCCGGCGCCCCTCGAGATGAACGGCGTGAAGATCCACACCGTCGCCGTCGGTGCCGACGAGACGCTCCGGGACGACGCCATCGCCGAGCTCCAGGCCGACCCGATCGCCTTCCTGCGGCAGCCCGGCGAGGTGCGCGTGGTCGTGCGCTCGACCGGCAGCGGCGGTCTGCGCGTACCCGTGACGCTCCGCCAGGGCGACGAGGTCGTGACCGAGGCCCTGGTCGCCGTCCCCGAGGGGGGCGAGGCCGAGGCCGTCCTCTCCTTCACGCCCCGGCGGCTCGGCCGGGCCGTCTACCGGGTGAGCATCCCCACCGCCGAGGGCGACGCCGTCCCCCAGAACAACGAGCGCGCCTTCCTCGTGCGCGTCACCCGCGACCGGCTGCGCGTCCTGCTCGTGGCCGGCGCGCCGAGCTGGGACGTGCGCTTCCTCCGCGCGTTCCTCAAACGCGACCCGTCCATCGACCTGATCAGCTTCTTCATCCTGCGGACGACGAGCGACATGACGATGGCGTCGCCGGACGAGCTCGCGCTGATCCCCTTCCCGACCGACGAGCTCTTCCGCGAGCACCTCGGCAGCTTCGACGTCGTCCTCTTCCAGAACTTCGACTACGGCCCCTACCAGATGGCCCCCTACCTGCCGCGCATCCGCGACTACGTGCAGCGGGGCGGCAGCTTCGCGATGGTCGGCGGCGATCGCAGCTTCGGCTCCGGGGGCTACGCCGGGACGCCGCTCGCGGAGATCCTGCCCGTGCGCCTGCCGCGCTCGGACGCGCCGCCCTCGCGGCTCGTGGCCGAGGGGCGCTTCTCCCCGGAGGTGGACGCGGAGCTCGTGCGGCACCCGCTCGTGGCGCTCGCGCCGGAGCCCGGGGCGAGCGTGGCGGCTTGGGCCCGGCTCGCGCCCCTCGAGGGGCTCAACCGGGTGGAGGCCGTGGAGGAGCCGGCGCAGGTGCTCCTGCGGCGCCCGGGGCGAGAGCGGCTGCCGGTGCTCGTCGTGGGCGAGGCCGAGGAGGGGCGCGTGCTCGCGCTGACGACCGACACGAGCTGGCGCTGGGGGCTGACCACGGGCGGTCGCAGCGGGGACGCGACGGCCTTCGAGCGCTTCTGGGATCGGGCGCTCCGCTGGCTGGCGCGGGATCCGGCGCTCGAGCCGGCGAGCGTCACGACCGATCGGGAGCGCTACGGGCCGGAGGCGCGGGTGCGGGTGCGGGCGCTCTTGCGGGACGCGCGCTATCGGCCGATCGCGCTCGAGACGGTGCGGCTCGCGCTCGTGGACGAGGCCGGGAGCGAGCAGGCGGCGGTGGAGGTGACCACCGACGGCGAGGGGAGGGCGGAGGCCGAGCTCGAGGGGCCGGCCAGGCCCGGGGCCTATCGGGCGGTGGCGCTGCGCGCGGGGGAGCGGCTCGCGGAGGAGGCCTTCGTCGTGGAGAGCGGGGGCGACGAGCTGGCGGATCCGCGGGCGGACCCGGCCTACCTGGAGGCGCTCGCCGAGTCCGCGGGGGGCGTGGCCTGGGGGAGCCCGGAGGCGGCGCCCGATCTCGGGGCCATCGACGCGACGCGCACGGAGCACCTCGGGAGCGTGGAGCTCGCGCCCTTCGCGAGCCCGTGGGCGCTGCTCGGGGCGCTGCTGCTCTTCGCCGGCGAGTGGTGGCTACGCCGGCGGGCGGGCGTCCGGTAGCGCCAGCCCTCGGGCTGGGCGCGGACGCGGGATTCTGCGAATCCGCCGGGGAGGGGGGCGAGCGGTGGGGCGGGGGCCCGGAGCTGGGGTTGGCGCTCGGAGCTTGGGCTCGGGCACGGGCTCGTGTTGGCGCTCGCCGTGTCCGACTCACGCTCGGAGGCGCAGCTGAGGGTCAGGTGAGGCGGGTCTTCTCACCCGTTGGCCTGCGGGCACGGGCAGGGGCACGGGCACGGGCAGGGGGACCGGCTTTGCCGGTCAGCGACAGATGGCGTCGAAGGTGTCCTCGAGGGTCACGTCGAGGGCGCCGGCGACGGTGAGCGGGAACTCGCTCGGCTCGTCGGCGCAGTCGGTCAGCGTCATGTCGAAGGCCGCCGCCTGCCGGCCGCCTTCGGCGTCGAGGAAGTCCCAGGTGACGACGCCGTCGCCGCCCTCGCAATTGCCGTGGACGACGCGCGCCCCGCCCACGTCGCGGATCAGGCGCACGTCCATGGCCTCGGCGAAGGCGATCTGCATGGGCGCGCCGATGGGCACCAGGCCGCTCCCGATCTCCTCGGCGTCGACGAGGAAGAGCAGCCGGTCGCCGACGCCGACGCGGCAGCCGTCGTCGTCCGTGAAGCCGATCATCAGCCGCCGGGGCGTCTCCCCGCAGGCCTGGTCGACCCAGGTGGCGAAGGCCCGGGTCGGCTCGAAGTCGATCGGCGTCTCGCCGAGGGTGACGAGGAGCCGATTGTTCAATCCGTCGACCTCGACGCAGCCGCTCGGCGTGCGCAGGGCCGTGCCTCCATCGCCGACCCCCGATCCCCCGTCCGCCGGCGAGCCCGCGTCCACCTCGCCGCCGCCCGTGCTGCCTCCGGGCACCGGGTTGCCGCCCCCCACCGGGCCGGCCGGGGCGGGCTCGTCGGCATCGCAGGCGGCGAGGAGGAGCGCGCCGAGCGTCAGCGCGAAGACGGCAGGGCGGAGCATGGCCTCAGCCTGGCACCGGTGCGGCGTGGCGTCACGAAAGCCGGCTTCTGGCCACCCCGGGCGTTCCCGGACGATCTCTCGCCCGTTCGTGGGAGCCGCGCTGCTCCTCACACGACGTCCTCGGACCCACCGACCCCTGGCCGCTCGGCGCGAACCGGCGTCCCCCGACGTCGCCCCTGCGCCTCGGCGAAGCTGCGTCGATCCCCCGGATGAGGGAGTCCAGCGTGTGTTCACGCAAAACGGACTATGGATTCGTACCGTGTACGGGGTATGCTCCCCCACATGGCCAGCCGACGAACGTCCAAGAAGCGACGCAGCGCGAAGTCGGGGAGCGGGCGGAAGCGCCCGTGGACCGACGAGGAGCGGCGCTTCGTCCGCCAGAACCTCGGCAAGCTCACGCACGCCGAGATCGGGGAGAAGATCGGGCGGAGCAAGGCCGCCGTGCAGAACGAATCCTCGCGACTCAATCGCGAGCGCCGGGAGAAGGAGCGCGCCGCGGAGGCGCCCACGCCGACGTCTCCCGAGGAGCTCCGCGAGCGCATCAAGGCGCTCTCGAAGCGCATCAAGGCCCTTCGGGGCGGCGAGCTCAAGCGTCGGATCGTGAAGCTGGAGAAGCGCGTCGCGAAGCGGCGCTGAGGGGGCATCGAGATGCGGAAGGGTGAGAAGAAGCGTCGCTGGACCGCCGAGGAGCGCGCCTTCGTGGTGGCGAACTACGGGCGCATGAGCCATGGCGAGATCGCGAAGCACCTGGGGCGCAGCACGATCGCCGTGCAGGCCTTCGCGCGGCGGTTCCGGCTGGTGAAGGACGCGCAGCCGACGCTCGAGGTGGATCCGGAGGCGCTCACGCCGGCGCAGGTGCGCACGCTCGTGCAGCGCGTCGAGATGCTCGAGCGGGCCGTCGCCGAGTACGAGGAAGAGCGCGAAGGCTGGCTCGAGCGCATCGACGCGCTCGAAGGCCGAGTCGCCGCCTCGAAGCGCTGACCCGCTCTTCGAGGCGGGGGCTTGCCACTGCGCCCGGTACGGCCGCGATCGCCGTGGGGCCCCGCCACTGCCGCTGCGAGGAGAGCGCGGCGGCCGCGTAGCGGCCAAGCCCGGCCTCTGCGAAGGGGGCGGCCCGGCCGCGTACGCGGCGAAAGCTCGCCTCTGCGAAGGGGAGCGCCCCAGCGTCTGCCCCGTTGCCCGGCCCCACGGAGCCGCGTTCGTGTCCCGACGAAGAACCGACCCGTGTGACGCGAGCGAAGCGAGCGCCGAGGGCCCCACGGGCCCGCTGGTAAGCCAAATTAGCGAGCGAAGCGAGCGGAGACCAGGTGTTCGTCGATGGCGCGGAGGAGCTCCGCCGCGTCCGTCGGCTTCGTCAGGTAGGCGTCCACCCCCGCGTCGAAGCCGCGCAGCCGATCGATGCGCTCCGCCTTCGAGGTGACCATCAGGATGGGCACGTCCCGGTACCCCTCGAGGCGCCTCAGCCGCCGCGTCAGCTCGTAGCCGTCCAGCCCCGGCATCACCACGTCCGTCGACACCAGGTCGAAGCGCTCCGCCCGCGCCCGCTCGAGCCCCTCCGCCCCGTCCCGCGCCACCACCACCTCGTAGCCCGCCCGCGTCAGCGTCCGCCGCAGCGTCTCGCGGATCACGTCCGTGTCCTCGACCACCAGGATGCGCGCCTTGCCCCGCGGCGCCTCGCTCTCTCCCACGGCCTGCCCCTCGACCCCCTCCGGGCGCGGCGCCTGGGGCGTCTCCGTCATGGCGAGGGAGACCAGCGCCGGCACGTCCAGGATGACCGCCGGCCGGTCCCCGACCAGCGTCGCCCCGGCCGCCCCCGGCACGCGCTTGAGGAGCGAGCCGAGCGTCTTGAGCACGATCTCCTTGCGCCCGAGGAAGGCGTCGCAGACGAGCCCCACGAGCTGGTGGCCGACCTCGACGAGCACCACCGGCGCTTCTCGCGGCACCTCCGTCGCGGCTCCGGGCAGGCGCAGCAGCTGGTCGAGCCGGATGAGCGGGATCTCGCGCCCGTCCTCGAGGAGCGTCTCCTGCTGCCCCGTCAGCCGCAGCGTCTCCGGCGCCACGGCGAGCGTGCGGCGCACGAGATCGAGCGGCAGGGCGAAGGTCTGCCCTGCGCTCCGCAGGAGCAGCACCTGCACGATCGCCAGGGTCAGCGGCAGCCGAAGCTCGAAGACCGTCCCCTGCCCGAGCGTCGACGAGACGTGCACCGTGCCCTTCAGCCGCGCCAGCGTCTCGCGCACGACGTCCATGCCGACGCCACGCCCGCTCAGGTCGCTCACCTGCTCGCGCGTCGAGAAGCCCGCGTGGAAGATCAGGTCGATCACCTGCTCCGCGTCGAGCTCGGCCGCCGCCTCGGCGCTCACCAGCCCGCTCCGCACGGCCTTCTCGCGCACCCTCTCCGGGTCGATGCCCTTCCCGTCGTCGCTCAGGCGGACGACGATCTGGTTGCCCCGGTGGAAGGCCGAGAGCGAGAGCGTCCCGGCCCGCGGCTTGCCCGCGGCCTCGCGCTCGTCGGGCCGCTCGATGCCGTGGTCGACGGCGTTCCGCACCAGGTGGAGGAGCGGCTCGTCGAGCTGCTCCACGAGCACCTTGTCGAGCTCCGTCTCCTCGCCGCTCAGCTCGAGCACGACCTCCTTGCCGAGCCGCTGGGCGATCTGGCGCACGGTCCGGTGGTACTTCGACCAGCTCCGCCCGACGGGGAGCATGCGGAGCTTCATCACCTGGTCCCGGAGCTGGCCGCTCACCAGCTCGAGCTGCTGCTGGGCGCCCTCCATCTCGCCGTGGAGCGAGTCGAAGGCCCGCTGGAGCCGCCCGAGCTCCGTCGCCAGGTCCTCGAAGCGCACGGCCCCCCGCCGCGCGCGCCGCCCCGCGCGCCCCCGGGCCCCGCGGCGCTGGTGCTCGAGCTCGCGCGCGAGGCTGTGCAGGTCCTCGAGGCCGCTGCCGACGCGCCCCTTCGAGAGCACCAGCTCGCCCACGAGGTTCATCAGCTCGTCGAGCTTCGTGAACTCGATGCGGAGCGTCTGCTGCACGCGCGTGGCCGGCGCCTCGATGGGGGAGGGCGCCGCCGCCGGCTGGCTCGAGCGGGCCGGAGTCGCCGCGCCCGGGTCCCGGAGGCGCGCGAGGAGCGGCTCGACGTCCACGTCGATGGAGGCCCGGTCGGCGGCCCGCTGCACGATGGCCTGGAGCACGTCGAGGCACGCGAGGAGCGCGTCGACGACGGCCCGGTCCGCGCTCCGCCGCCCCTCGCGGACGAGCCCCACGAGGTCCTCGGCGGCGTGCGCGACGCGCGCCATCTTCGTCAGCCCGACGAAGCCGGCCGAGCCCTTCAGCGTGTGGAGGTCCCGGAAGACCGCCTTCACCAGCTCCGGATCGTCGGGGCGCGCCTCGAGCTCGAGGAGCTGCGTCGAGAGCGACTCGAGCCGGTCGTGGCACTCCTCGAGGAAGGGGTCGATCATGTCTTCGTCGACCGTCGGCTGCCAGGCCGACTCGCTCGCGGGCTTGGCCGGCGGCGGAGGCGGAGCCGCCGGTCGCGCGGGGCCCGGGGCGCGGCTCGCCAGCCGCTCCCGCGCGGCCTCCAGGCGCTCGGCGTCGTAATGGGCCCCCGAGCGGTCCGCGTCGCCGAGCTCGTCGAGGGTCGCCCGGAGCGCCTCGAGGCCGCCGCGGAGCGCCGGGCCGTCCGCGTCGGGCCGCTCCGCCTCGCCCACCCAGGCCGCCGCCAGGTTCGCCACCTCCGGCATGTCGAGCACGGCCGCGTCGAGGCCGAAGGCCATCACCGGCGGCGCCGCCTCGGCCGGCGCGCCGTCCAGGGCCGCCTCCGCCTTCGCGAGGAGCGCGCGCCCTTCCTCGAGGAAGCGCTCGAAGCTCACGCCGACCCCCCGCGCCGAAGCCGCGCCGGCGGCGTCACCCGATGGCGCCGGAGGAAGCGCTCCACGGCCTCCGTCTCGACGTAGAGCGTCAGCGCCTCGCCCCCGTCCGCGAGCGCGACGGCCACGCGCCGCAGCTCGCGCCCGACGCCCTCGTCCGCGAAGCGGAGGCGCGTCAGGTCGAGCTCGCGGCCACCGCTCTCGAGCAGCGCGGCGAGCACCTCGTGGGCGCGGCGTCGCCCCGGCTCGCCCTCGAGCGAGCCCACGAGCGCCGGCCGGGGCCGGACCGGCGGCGTCGAGCTCGGCGCCGCGGCGGACGTCGTGGGGGCGCGCGGCGTCGGTCGCGCGGGGCTCGGCGCCGGCGGCGGCGGGAGCACCGAGGGGCGCTCCGTCACGCGCCGGTAGAGCACGCCCTCGTCCGTCCGCACGGGCTCGACGCCGGCCACCTCACCGGGCACCCGATCCGCGTAGCCGAGCGCCACCCAGCCGTGGAGCCGCGCGGAGCGGAAGAGCTGCTCGAGCACGCGCTGCCGGGTGGGCGGGTCGAAGTAGATCAGCACGTTCCGGCAGAGCACGAGGTCCCGGCCGTCCGGGTAGGGGTCCCCGAGGAGGTTCCGCCGCTCGAAGCGCACCGCCGCCCGCACCTCCGGCGCGACGCTGAAGCGCCCGTCCGCCTCCTCTGCGAGGGCCCAGCGCGCCACGCTCGGCGGCACGTCCCGCACTCGCTCGGCGTCGTAGCGGGCCGCCCGCGCCGCCGCGAGCGCCTCCTCCGAGAGGTCCGTGGCCAGCACCTCCACCGCGAGCTCGGGCCGCGCCTGCCGCACCAGCATCACGAGCGTGTAGGCCTCCTCCCCGCTCGCGCAGCCGGCGCTCCAGATGCGCAAGGGGCGCCCCTCCGCCTCGCAGGCCGCCGCGAGCTCCGGGAGGGCCACGCGGCGGATGGCTCGGAGCTGCCGCGGGTGCCGCCAGAAGCGCGTCTCCCCGACGCGGAGCGCCTCCACCAGCGCCTCGAGCAGATCCGCATCCTCGAGCACCCGCTCCACGAAGCGCGCCAGCGGCTCGCCGGCGCCGTTCGCGCGATGGAGCGCCTCCACCCGGGCCTCGAGCAGCCAGCGCTGGCCGACCCGCAGGCCCGCCTCCGCCGCCACCCGCTCGGCCAGGGGGGCGAGCAAGGTCTCCGGCAGGCTCAGGGCTGCCTCCGGCGCGCGCGGCACTCGGCTCCGCGGCGCGAACGAAGGGCCGTTCGCCACGGCGCGCGCTCCCCGATCGAGGAGCGCGAGCATGCCCACGGGCGGGCCGGGTGGCGGGCGCGGTCCATCGGCGGACCTACTCGCCGGCGTCCCCCGGCGGGAGCCGCTTGGCCCCCTCGCCGCCGTCCTCGAGCCGCGACGCCTCGATGCGGAAACCCTTCACGCTCTCCTCGAGCCCATGCGCCAGCCGGTGCAGGTGCTCGCCCTGGTCCACCGCCTCCTCGCTCGAGCCGAGCACCTCCGCCGCGATGCGCTGCACCGCGTCCATGTTCCGCGCGATCTCGTCCGAGGCCACCGCCTGCTCCGACACCGCGTGGGCCGTGTCCTCGACCACCTGCACCAGCGTCTGCAGGTCCGCGAGCGTCCGCGTCACCAGCCGCGTCCCCTCCTCGACCTCCGTCGTGCCCGCCTCCATGGCTCGCACGGCCTCCTGCGTCTGCTCCTTGATGGTCGCGATCAGGTCCTCGATGTCGCGCGCGCTCTGCCCGACGCGGTTGGCCAGCCCGCTCACCTCGTCGGCGACCACCGCGAAGCCCTTGCCGTGCTCGCCGGCATGCGCCGCCTCGATGGCCGCGTTCAGCGCGAGGAGCGTCGTCTGGTCCGAGATCTGCCGGATCACCTCGACGATGTTCCCGATGCGCTTGCCGCTCTCGCCGAGCTCGTGGATGCGCGCCGCCGCCTCGTCCACGGTCGTGCGGATCTCCTGCATGCGCCCGATGGCCGACTGCACGTCCTCGCCGCTCTTGCGCGCCACGCGCGTCGCCTCGGTCGCGTTCTCGGCGACCTGCTGGATCGACGCGCTCAGCTCGGTCACGGCCGCCGTGGAGCTCTCGGTCTTCCGCGCCTGCTCCTGCGCGCCGTCGAGCATCTGCCGGGAGGCCGCGCTGATCTCCGCGCTCGAGGCGCCCACCTGGAAGGCCGCGCGCTGCACCTTCGCGGCCAGCTCGTGGATGTGCGCGAAGACCGCGTTGAGGTTGCTCGCGAGCTGGCCGAGCTCGTCGTCCGTGCTGCCCACGTGGAGCCGCTTGGTGAGGTCCCCCTGGCCCTGGGCGAGGTCCTCGGTGGCGTGCACGAGCACGCGGATGCGGCGCGTGATGTACCAGGCGAGGAGCCAGCCGAGCACGAGGGTGATCCCCGCGAAGAGGAGCAGCGTGCTGAGGCTCGAAGAGAAGCGGTCCCAGAAGCTCTGCGCCTTGAAGTCGCGCTGGCGCATCAGGAAGAAGCTGCCGAGGTCGCCGTAGGTGTTGCCGTCGTAGCCCCGGACGCCCTCGTCCTGGTGGAAGTCGTACATGTGGTCTGCGTGGAGGATCACGGCGACCATGTCCTCGCCCTCCTGCGCCTCGCCCCAGGCGTCCTCCTGGAGCGCCGAGCCGAGGTCGCCCTGCTCGTCCTCGGGGAAGACGCTGGCGAGGACGAGCGCGTCGCGGCCGACGAGCGTGAGCCGGTGTTGCTTGCTCGCGTTCGGGTCCGATTGGCGCTGGTAGTCCTCCATGTAGCGCTCGATGCGGACGCCGAGGACGACCCCGCCGACCACCTCCGGCTCGGCCGTGCGATCGACGGGCCCGGCCCCCGGCGGCTGCCCCTCGGGGCCCGCCCCGGAGCCGAAGGCGCGGCGGGGCCGGGCGCGCACGGGGACGGCGGCGACCTGGTAGACGTGCCCGTCGATGCGCGCGAGCTCCCCGGCGACGGTCATGCCGCCGAGCACGTCGCTGACCAGCCGCGACTGGGCCACGGCGTCGGGGGGGAGCACGGTCAGCCCCTCGCCCCGGAGCGGTCGGCCCCGGCCGTCGACCACCAGCACGAGGTCGGGCGCGGCCGTCTCGGCCAGCGCCTCGCCGAGCTCGGGGACGAGCTCGCTCGCCCGCTCGTCCCGGAGCGCCGGGCCGAGGTCGAAGCCGCGGGCGGCGAGGGCCGCGTTGGCCGCCATGGCTCGCCCGAGCCCCTTCCGGTAGGCGTCGAAGCGGTTGTAGTGCTTCACGAGGAAGGCGCCCCGGCTCGCCTCCCGATGCGCGTCGTAGACCAGGTAGACGGCGGCCAGCGCCTCGAGGAGGGCCACGGCGGCGATGGTGATCATCACCTGGCCGCGCAGGCCCGGCCGGAAGCGGCGTCTGCGTTCGCTCATGGGCTCTCCTGGGCGGGCGCGCGGGCGGCGCGCTCCGTCACGAAGGGTCGAAGGGGTGGGGCGTCGAGCAGGCGGGCGACGTCCAGCACCGGGAGGGGATGCGTTTGGAGCGAGACGACGCCGTGGAGGAGCGCCGCGATCTCGCTCGGCATGGTCGGGGGCGCCGGCGCCAGGGCCTGGCTCGGGACGTCCCGGAGCGGGCCGAGGCGCTCGACGAGGAGTCCGGCGCTCCGCCCCTCGACCTCGCAGACCAGGATGCGGGCGCTGGCGTCGCGGCGCGTCGGGGAGAAGCCGAGGAGCACGCCGACGTCGAGCACGGCGAGGATCTCGCCGCGGAGGTTGGTGATGCCCGCGACGCTCGGGGGCATGCGGAAGAGCGGCGTGATCGGGCGGAGCTCGAGGGTCTCGCGGACCTGCTCGATGGGCGCGGCGAGCTCGCGCCCGCCGAGGTCGAAGCAGACGAGCTTGCGCTGGCTCTCGGCCTCGTCGCTCCGCTCGGCGCCTCGGGTCTCGGGCAGCGGCTCTCCGGCCGCCTCGGCGTGCTCGTCGCTCACGTGCCGTTCTCTCGCTCGCCCTTCGCGTCCCCGTCGGCGCGGCCTCCCTCGGCCGGCCCAGGCCCGCCCTCGACCGATCCCGCGGGGAGCGGGTCGCCGATGCCGCCGCGCGGCCGGAGGCTACCACGGGCCCGGGCCGCGTCGTACGCGCGCGCCTGCCAGGCCGAGACCCCCACGTAGAGGGCCGCCAGGCTGATCCCGGCCCCGGCCGCCCAGCCCGCCGTCGCCGGGTGCGCCACCAGCGCGCCGAGGGCCAGGGCGCCGGCGAGCTGGGCCGCCGGGGAGACGGCGCCGAGGACGAAGGCCCGCGCGCGGACGCGATCCGCGCCCCAGAAGGCGTCGTAGAAGAGCGGCGAGACGGGCGTCTTGAGGGCGTGCTTGAGCTCCCCGTCCGCGAAGCGCGCGGCGAGCGCCCAGCCGAGCTGTCCGCCGCCGAAGGCGAGGCCGACGTGCGTGAGGAGCGTGGCGCCGGCGTAGAGGAGGTTGGTGCGGCCGACGCCGAGGCGCCCGAGCACGCGCCCGGTGATCAGGAGCTGGAGCGCGACGCCGGCCACGTTGGCGCCCGCGGCGTACCAGCCGAGCAGCGCCACGAGCTCTCCCTCGGAGAGGGCGTCGAGGATGGCCTGCTGCCGGTAGCGGAGGAGGATGCGCACGAGCACCAGCAGCACGGTGGCCGCGGCGAGGGCGCCGAGGAGCGGCGAGCGGCGGAGCAGGGCCCACCCGCGGCGGGCGCCTCGGGCCGGGGCCTCGTCCGGCTCGGAGGGATCGAGGGCGAGCGGGACGGCCTCGGCGTGGCGCCGCGGGAGCCAGGCCAGGGGCACGAGGAGGAGATAGAGCGCGCCGGCAGCGACCAGGACCGGGCGGGCGCCGAGGGCGGGGACCAGGAGGCCGAGGGCGACGCCGGCGAGGGCCGCTCCGCCCCGGGCCGCCGCGTAGACCGGAGCGACGGCCCGGCGAGCCCGCGCCCCCTCGAGGTGGTCGAGGAGGTAGACGCCCCAGTGCATGGTCAAGAGGCTCGACGCGATCTCGTGGGCCGCGTAGGCGCCGATGAGGCCCGCGGCGCCCAGGCCCATGGTGAGCGGGAGGGTGGCGACGACGGCGCCCCCGAGGACGGCGAGCGCGGCGAGGACCGGCGCCGTGGCGCGGCGGCCGGCGCGGGCGTAGACGGCGGCGGCGAGCGGGCTCAGGCCCGCCCGGAGGACGAGCACCCAGGGGAGGGCGTCGGCGCCGACCCGCGCGAGGAAGGACGCCTGCACCAGCGCGTCGGCGGCCGCCGTGGCCGCCCCGAGGGCCGCGTGCACGGCCCCGAGCCGCGCCACGGGGGCGAGGTCGTCGGGCGCGAGGCCGAGCGCGCGGGCGAGCCGGGACACGGGGCCGTGTTGTAGCCTCTCGGGCCGGCGCGCCGAAGGAACGCGCGCGGGCGGTGGGCGCGCGGGTGGGGCGGGGCGCGAAGCGGCGGCCGGATGGAACGCCGTGGGCTTCCCCGGGCCCTCTGCGGTATATCGCGGCCATGGTTCGGCCGAGCGCGTGGTTTCAGAGCGTCACCGGGGATCCGGAGCGGTATCCGCTGAACGAGGTGATCTACCGCTGCCCGAAGACCGGGGCGCTCCTCGAGGTGGTGCACGACATGGAGGCGCTGAGGGCGCGCACTCCGGCCGCCTGGATGAAGCTCTTCGACGAGCGCTACGGGCGCACGAGCTGGCCCTTCGGCAGCGGCGTCTGGAGCAAGAAGGAGTGGGTCCAGCCGAACGTCGACCCGGCGAACGTCGTCTCGCTCTACGAGGGCAACACGAACCTCTTCTGGGCCGAGCGCTACGGCAAGGAGCACCTCGGCCTGCCCGACCTCTGGGTCAAGCAGTGCGGCACCAGCCACACGGGCTCCTTCAAGGACCTCGGCATGACCGTGCTCGTCTCGTCGGTGAAGCAGATGATCGCCGAGGGGAAGGACATCCGCGCCGTGGCCTGCGCCTCCACCGGCGACACCTCCGCCGCCCTCGCGGCCTACGGCGCCGCCGCCGCCATCCCCGTCGTCGTGCTCCTCCCCAAGGGCAAGGTCACCGCTGCCCAGCTCATCCAGCCCATGGCCAACGGCGCCATCGTCTGCGCCCTCGACACGGACTTCGACGGCTGCATGCGCGTCGTCCAGCACCTCACGACCGAGGACCAGAGCATCTACCTGGCGAACTCCATGAACAGCCTGCGCGTGGAGGGCCAGAAGACGATCAGCATGGAGATCGTGCAGCAGTTCGACTGGGAGATCCCCGACTGGGTGCTCGTCCCGGGCGGCAACCTCGGCAACGTCTCGGCGATCGCCAAGGGCTTCCTCGAGATGAAGGAGCTCGGGCTCATCGGCCGCCTGCCGCGCCTCGTCTGCTGCCAGGCCGCCCGCGCCAACCCGCTCTACCGCGCCTACCAGCGCGCCGCGGCCGTGGGCCGGGATCTCCAGGAGAGCGACTTCCAGCCCATGCAGGCCGGCGAGACCCTCGCGAGCGCCATCCGCATCGGCAACCCGGTCTCCCTGCCCAAGGCGGTGAAGGCGCTCGTCGCCTGTCGCGGCGTCGTCGAGCAGGCCACCGAGCAGGAGCTCGCCGAGGCCTCCGCGCGGGCCGACCGGACGGGCATGTTCAACTGCCCCCACACGGGCGTCGCCCTGGCGTGCCTCGAGAAGCTGGTGGGGCGCGGGGAGATCCGCGAGGGCGAGCGGGTGGTCGTCATCTCCACGGCGCACGGGCTGAAGTTCACGGAGTTCAAGGCCGCCTACCACGAGGGGCGCCTCGACTTCCCGTCCGAGCTGGCGAACCGGCCCGTGGAGATGGGGAGCGATCCCGACGAGGTCGTGGAGGCGATCCACCGGGTCATCGACGAGCGACACGGCGCCTCGTGATCGCCCGCCTCGGCAAGGTGCTGACGCGCGTGTCGACGCGGGTCGTGCCCGATCCCTTCGTGCTGGCGCTGCTCCTGACGCTGGCCGTGCTCGGCCTCGGCGCCTGGCGCCTGGCGGCCGGTGCGCCGCCGGCCGGTGAGCCGCTGGCGCAAGGCATCGCCGGGACGCTCTTCGTCGGCTGGCTCGAGGGGTTTTCGAGCAAGCCCCTGCTCGCCTTCGCGCTCCAGATGTGCCTGGTGCTCGTGACCGGGCATGCGCTCGCGACGAGCCCGCCGGTGCAGGCGGCGGTCGGACGGCTGGCGCGCTGGAACCTCGGGGCGGCCGGCTCGGCCTTCCTGGTCGGCTTCGTCGCATGCCTCGCGGCCGTCGTGCACTGGGGCCTCGGCGCCATCGTCGGCGCCTTCCTCGCGCGGGAGATCGGCCGGCACGCGCGCGAGCACGGGCGGGCGCTCCACTATCCGCTCCTGGGCGGGGCGGCCTACGCCGGGCTGGCCGTCTGGCACGGTGGCTTGAGCGGCTCGGCGCCGCTGAAGGTGGCCGAGGCGGGGCACTTCGCGGAGAGCATCGCGGGCGTCCTGCCCGTGGAGGAGACGCTCTTCTCGCCGCTGAACCTCGTGGTGACCGGGACCCTCTGCGTGCTGATTCCGCTGGTCTTCGCGCTGATGACGCCGCCCGAAGAGGAGCGCGTGGGTCCGGACGCGACGCAGCTCGCGCCGCCGGAGGAGCGCGCGAGGGTGGCGCCCGATTCGGTGCCGGGCTGGCTGCAGGAGACGCCGGCCGTCGGGGCCGTGCTCGGCGTCGCCGGGCTCGGCGTGCTCTTCGCCGCGTGGCTCGCCGGGAAGGTGCAGCTCGACCTGGACCTGGTGAACCTGCTCTTCCTCTTCCTGGGCGTGACGCTCCAGGGGAGCCTGCGGGCCTACGTGGAGGCCGTGGCCGAGGGGGCCCGGGGGGCGGGGGCGATCATCGTGCAGTTCCCCTTCTACTTCGGCGTGCTCGGCGTGATGAAGGCGTCGGGGATGATCGGCTGGATCAGCGAGGGGCTCGTCTCGGTGGCGTCCGAGAGCTCATTCCCCGTGCTGGCGTTCCTCTCGGCGGGGGTCGTGAACCTCTTCGTGCCGAGCGGGGGCGGGCAGTGGGCCGTGCAGGGGGAGATCCTGCTCGGGACGGGCGCGGACCTCGGCGTGGATCCGGGCGTGACGGTGATGGCCTTCAGCTACGGCGACGCCTGGACGAACATGCTGCAGCCGTTCTGGGCGCTCCCGCTGCTCGGCATCATGGGGCTGAAGGCGCGGGACATCATCGGGTACACGGGGGTGGTGTTCCTGCTGGTGGGGGTGCTCGTGCCGCTGCTCTTGGTGACGCTGCCGTAGGCCGAAGACCGGCGACCGGCCACCCGTGCCGGCGACCCGTGCCGGCGACCCGTGCCCGTGCCCGTGCCCATGCCCGTGCCCGGAGGCAGACGGGGCGGAAGAGGAGAGGACCTCGAGCTCGCGTACCGTTGTCCTCCCGAGCCCGAGCGGGAGCCCTAAGCCGGAAGCCCGAGCCGAGAGCCCAAGCCGACAAGCCCAAGCCGACAAGCCCAAGCCGACAAGCCCAAGCCGACAAGCCCAAGCCGACAAGCCCAAGC
>PABA01000082.1 GCA_002699025.1 Sandaracinus sp.
AGGCGCGGGACGGGAGGCACGGGACGGGAGGCACGGGACGGGAGGCACGGGACGGGAGGCACGGGACGGGAGGCACGGGACGGGAGGCACGGGACGGGAGGCGCAGGAGCCGAGGCCAGGCGAAGGCTCGCGACGATCCCGCTGACGATGGGTCAGCGCGCACGCCGCACGCGAACCCAGCGACCGCCGGGGCGCTCGTCGGCCTCGCCGGCGAGGAGGAGGCCGAGGAGCGCCCGCTGGACGCGCCCCGCCTCCCAGCCCAAGGCGGCGGCCAGCTCGTCCGGGTGCCGCGGGCGGCTCGAGAGGAGCAGCTCGAGCGCCCCCTCGTCGCCCTCCCGGCGCCTCCGTGGGCGGGTGGGTGCCGCGAGCGGCGAGGCGACCCGACCCTCCACCTTCGCGCGTCCGGTGCCGGCGGCCCGCCGCGAAGCGCCGGCGCCAGCGCGACGCGGCGCGGCGTCGCCCACCTCCATCCCCTCGCTCGCGTCGGCCTCCGCCGCCCGTTCGAGCGCCGCGAGCACGTCCTCGGGCCCGAAGCAGGGACGCGCGTCACCCGTGAGCAGGTGGGAGCCTCCCGCGCCCCGCAGGTCCCAGGGGCTCGCGGGGACGGCGAGGAGAGGTCGCCCGAGCTTCGCGGCATGCCGCGCCGTGCTGAGGGCGCCGGAGCGCGCAGGAGCCTGCACCACCACCGTCGCCTCTCCGAGCGCCGCGATGACCCGGTTCCGCTTCAGGAACCGGCCGCGATGGGGGGCGCAGTCCCGCTCCTCCGAGAGCAGCAGGCCGCCGCGCTCCACGACCTGCGCGAAGAGGTCCGCGTGCCGGCGGGGGTACGGCTTCACGACGCCCGAGGCGAGGACGACGACCGTGCGCCCGCCGACCTCCAGCGCCCCCTCGTGGGCGGCGGCGTCCACGCCGAGCGCGCCGCCGGAGACGATGGCGAAGCCGGCCTCCGCGAGCGCCGCGGCGAGCTCAAGGGTGAAGCGGAGCGCCTCCGGGTCGGCGCGGCGCGTGCCGACGATGGCGACCCGCCGCGCCGCGAGCGCGTCGAGGGAGCCGAGGAGGTGCAGCTCGTCGGGAGGGGCCGCGAGGTCGGCGAGGTCGGGGGGCCAGCCGGCGTCGGCGGGCGCGAGGCGGCGCGGCGAGCTCACGGGCGCCCTCCTCGCCCCGAGCGGGCGAGCGTTGCGTGCGGTCTCGGGGCGGGGGGCACGAGCCGGAGCGGCGGGTCAGCCGACGGACAGCGGGGAGCCCGAGCGGAGGAGCCCGAGCCACAGCGCCAGCGACAGCGCCAGCAACAGCGACAGCGCCAGCAACAGCGACAGCAACAGCGACAGCGCCAGCAACAGCGACAGCGCCAGCAACAGCAACAGCGACAGCGCCAGCAACAGCGACAGCGCCAGCCCGAGCCACAGCGCCAGCAACAGCGCCAGCAACAGCGCCAGCAACAGCGACAGCCACAGCGCCAGCAACAGCGACAGCCACAGCACCAGCGCAGGCGCCAGCCACAGCACGAGCCACGCGGCACCCGCGCTCCGCGTGAGCGCGACCGAACCCGATGTCCGTGCCGCGCGCCGTCTTCGCGACGATCCAGACACGGCGTTCGCGCCTCCGCTCGATCCACTCGGGCTCGGTTCCCCGATCCCCCCGGCCGAAGGCCGGTCGTCGTCGAAGACGACGAAACCCCCGATCCCTCGCGCGCCAGCGCGTCCCCCGGCCAAAGGCCGGTCGTCGTCGAAGACGGCGAAACCCCGCGCGCCAGCGCGCCAGCGCGCCCCCGACACGGCGTTCGCGCCTCCCGCTCGATCCACTCGGGCTCGGTTCCCCGATCCCCCCGGCCGAAGGCCGGTCGTCGTCGAAGACGACGAAACCCCGACCCCCCGCGCGCCAGCGCGTCCCCCGGCCAAAGGCCGGTCGTCGTCGAAGACGACGAAACCCCGACCCCTCGCGCGTCAGCGCGTCCCCCGGCCAAAGGCCGGTCGTCGTCGAAGACGACGAAACCCCGATCCCCCCGCGCGCCAGCGCGCCCACGGGCGCGCTGGCGCGCGAGACGGCATGCTCCGGCCATGCTCCCGATGCCCGAGCTCGATGGCGCGCCCGAGGATGCGCGGCGGACGATCGAGGCGCGCCTCCGCTACGAGGACATCGCCCAGGACGGCCGCCTCAAGCTCGACGCGCTCCCGCCCCTGATGGGCGCGTGCTGCTGGCGCGGCCTCCTCGTCGGGCATCCGCTCACGGAGCGCCTCGCCGCCGACGGCGTCATCGCCATCCTCCGCCGCTTCGTCCTGGTCGGCGGGGACACGCCCCTCTCGGTCCACCACGCGGTCCGCGCGGCCGGGCGCTTCGGGCTCGCGCACGTCCCCGGCGAACGGCGGCGCTTCCTCCTCGAGCTGCGGACGGACGTCGAAGGCCCCCGCGGCCGCACGCACGGCCCGCCCCCGGAGCGCGCGGGCGAGCTCGGCCCGGCCGGCCGGCTCTACGGCGAGCACGTCTTCACGCGCCCCTTCGCGCCCCCGGAGCGTCGGCGCGTCGAGGCGCTCCCCGCGGACGTCGGCGTCGGCCCGGAGCGCGCCTGGCGCCAGGTGGAGGACGTCCTCGACGCGCCCGGCGAGGCGCTCGACGACGCCCTCGCGCACCCCGCCGCGGTCCGCCTCGGGCTCGCGCACACGGACTCGAACCAGCACGTGAACTCGCTCGTCTACCCGCGCCTCGCCGAGGAGCGCGCGCTGGCCGCGTGGGCGGAGGGCGACCTCCTCGCCCGCGCCCTCGAGATCGTCTACCGCAAGCCGAGCTTCGCCGGGGACGTCCTCCGGGTCACGGCGCGCCGCCTCCGTCGCGAAGGGCGCCCGGGCGCCACCGTCGCCTTCCACGCCGAGGGGGAGACCCGCCCCCGGGTCGCCGTCCAGCTCTGGTTCTGAGGGGTCGCGCTCCCTCATCGGCTCGCCGCCTCGCCCGGCCTCGCCCCCCGCGCCAGCGACCCGCCCTGCTCACGACGGGCGCGCGCCCGCGCCCGCTCGACCTCGTCCTCCGCTTCGCCGACGCGACCTGGCTGCCGGAACGAGGCGGGAAGCCCCCGCACCGCCGCGCTCCCGAGCCCACCACTTCCGAGCCCGTCCCTCCCGAACGAATCTCTCCCGAACCCAGAGCCGACCGGGTACGGGGCGACGCCCGAGCGAAGGCTCGCTCACTCCTCGCGGCGGGGCACGACGATGGTCACGGGCTTCTCGTCGAGGACCGTGGTCCCGTCGCCGACGACCTGGAGCGTGACCTGAAAGACCCGATCCTCGCTCGCCGGCGGCACGACGTCGTTGTAGGCGAGGATGGTGAAGCTCACGACCGTGCCGGGCGTGAGGTCCGTGAAGGAGTCGAAGACCGAGTCCCCGTCGAGGTCGGCGACGCGGGGCGGATCGGCGCCGGGCGGGGGCGTGGCGGCGCGCGGAATGGTGGCGCGGATGAAGCCGTTCGGGTCGTCGACGACGCGGATGGAGACGGTGTCGAACTGGATCGCGGTGACCAGGTCGTTCACCGCGTCGACGAGCGTCCCGGCCAGGCCGCTCCCGTCGGCGCGCGCGTCGAAGACCAGCGGGCAGACCTCGCTTCCGTCGGGGAGCGTCTCCGGCGCCCGGCGCGCCCCACCGATGCGCGTGGGGCAACCGCCCATCTCCGGTGGCACCACGCTCTCGGTGGCCAGCGCGAGCTCGACCAGCTGCGGCCGCGCGTCGGCCTGGGAGGCGATGCTCACGAGCCGCGCCGAGCGCGCCGCGAAGGCCGCCACGACGTCGTCCTGATCGTGGGCGCCGACGATGCCCTGGGTGGCGTACTCCATCGGCAGGTGGCTCGCGGCGTCGGTCACGTGAATCACGATCGGGAAGGCATCTGCCCGGAAGCCGACGCCGCCGAGCTCCCCGCCCCCGGGCGTGTCCGGGTCGGAGACGAAGGGCCCGATGGAGCCGCCCGGCCAGGCGATGCCCTCGCCGGTGGCGATCTGGTAGAGGGCCTCGTAGCCCGACTCGGGCAGGTCCCGGCCGCAGCCGAGGGGCATGTCGAGCCGGCGGATGGCCCGATCGACGAGGGAGGTCGAGTCGGTCACCTGCTGGAAGAGGGAGAAGGGCTGGTCCGGGTTCGAGGGGTTGCCCATGCAGGCGGCGTCGCCGAAGGGGTTGAGGGGGAAGTCCTCGTAGGCGCTGACGCCGAAAGCCGAGTCGGGGATGAAGGCGCGGATGCCCGGGATCACCTCGGTGCGGATGGACGACTGGAGGTTGTCGATCTCGCCGGTCATCGAGCCGGTCGTGTCCACGTTGATGTGGATGTCGGCGCGGCGGATGTTGGTGTCGAAGGTGAGCGTGCCGGCCTTCTCGCCGCTCGGATCGTCGAGCGGGAGGATGAAGAAGAACTCCGGGATCCGGTCGTCCGGGTCGCAGGGGTCCGTGCCGGCGCTGGTCTCGGCGAGGTCGCTCTGGCCGTCGCCGTCCGTGTCGTCGTCGGTCGGGTCGAGGCAGGGGCGGGCCGCCTCCTCGGCGTCGGAGAGGCCGTCGCCGTCCGAGTCGTCGTCGCGGAAGTCGGGCACGCCGTCGCGGTCCGTGTCGACGGGCGGGGTGGCCGGATCGTCGTCGCCGGCCTCGCGCGCGTCCGGGAGGCCGTCGCCATCCGAGTCGTCGTCGAGGTAGTCGGGCACACCGTCCCGATCCCAGTCGGTCGCGTCCTCGACCCCCTCGTCCAGGTCGACGATGCCATCGCCGTCCGAGTCCGTCAGATCACGGATCGGGATGCAGCGGCTCTCGCGGCAGACGGCGTCCTCGTCGCAGCGCACGCCGCAGGCGCCGCAGTTCGCGTCGCTCATCGTCGTGTCGACGCAGGCGCCGAGGCAGTCCGTCGTGCCGCTCGGGCACTCGAGCACGCAGGCGCCATCGCCGCAGACCTCGTCGTCCGCGCAGACGACCCCACAGCCGCCGCAGTTGCGGGGATCGACGAGCGTGTCGGCGCAACGCCCCCCGCAGGCCTCGAGCGGCGGGACACACTCGCTCGCGCAGCTCCCTTCGCGGCAGACCTCCCCCTCGGCGCAGCTCACACCGCAGGCGCCGCAGCTCGTGGGGCTCGTGTCGAGGTCCACGCAGAGGCCATCGCAGAGCGTCAGGGGGCACTCGTCGCTGCAGCGGCCGAGCGCGCAGAACTGACCCGGCGCGCAGGTCAGCCCGCAGGCGCCGCAGTGCGCCGGGCTGGTCTCGAGGTCGACGCACGCGCCGGCGCACTCGGTTAGCCGCGGCGGGCAGAGGCCGCCGTCGTCCGGCGTGACCGCTCCATCGGGCGAGGGCCCCGCGTCGCGCGCGCCCGTGAAAAGGGGCCCGCGGCTTCCGCAGCCGGCGAGGAGGAGCCCAGCGGCGAGGAGGAGGAGCCGGCGATGCATGGGTGCACGATACGCCGGGCCACGAGGAACACCAACGCTGCCGGGCCCGACCGGACGAGGCTCCGAAGGGTCGCTCCCTCGGCTATCCGAAGGCGGCTTAAATGCACGAAGGCGACCCGGTCTCGGGTCGCCTTCGTCGAAAGGTCGCTTCCGCCACGCTCGCCTCGCTCTCCGGAGCATCCCCCGGTGCGCTGGCTCGCACGCCCAAACCCTCCTCCGATGGCCTACCGGTCTCGGGTTCGTGCGCCCCCACCCCCAGAACGCGCATACGGTGTACGGCACGTCGTCGGTGGCAGGGAGGCGGCGTGTCCGAGGCTGCTACTTCCTCGAACCACGCTCGTCTTCGGATAGGTCATGGCGGTCGCGCCGCGCCGGGAGAGTCTCCTCCCTCGGCGTGCTCGGGCGCCGCCATCGGCCGGGGTCTTTCACCCGGCCGGCTTTCATCGTCACCTGGGGCTCGTCGTCGACGCTCGGTCGACGTGCTTCCTCCGTCGCGTCTGCCCTCCACCCGTCGCCCGAAAGCGAGTGAGCGAAGGGAGCGCTGCCCGACGATCGCCGCGAACGGCTACCGTCGGAGTCACACGTTCTCCTCGAGTCGTGGCGAGGACCCTCTGCGCGGACGCTCGCGGCGTTCGCTGGGAGAGCCTTCACCCCCGTGGGAAGTCTCGTCTCTCGGACCTCCGGTGCTTCGATGTCTCACGTCCCATGTCGTTCCCGAGGCGTTCGGGGGCGTCCGACGCTCTCGATCCGCGACCCTCTCGGGCCCGGCTCCTCCGCTCGCGCGAAGGGGATCGATGCGTGTTCGGCCTCGTTCCCGAAGCTCGGCTCCGTCGAAGCGAACGCGAGGAACCCCGCGTCTCGCTCCCCCAGGAGCACCCCGTTCACCCTGCCTTCCCCTCCCGCTCCGTCAGGCGCCCACCGAGGTGAGCTCCCGAGAGAGTCGGGTCGAGCGTCGGCACCTCACCCTCCCCAGCCGGGCAGCGCGAGCGCCACCCGTCCGTGCGCCTCCCGAAGGAGCCGCGAGGCCCCGAAAGGCCCCGAAGGGTCGAGAGACCACCGATGACGAGGCGGGGTTAGCGCCTGGCCTCGATGGTCGAGACGTGTCTCGTCGTCTCCTTCTGCCCGAACCGGGTCCACCGCCTTCGCCCCTCCTCGCGGAGAGAGAAGGCCCCGTCTCGCGACGGGAAGTGTCCCTCGCGCGACGCTCGCTACGGGAGCGACGCCACGCGGTGTTCCTCCAGCGCCCGGCGACTCCAGCACCCCACGGAACCCTCGCACCCGCACGGAGTGCGAGGCGATGGAGCGAGGCGATGGCGCACCGGACCGGCGCCGGATTGGCAGTCGACATGCTCTTCGATGCGCTCTCGCGCTTCGAAGGCGGCGCCCGAGCTGGCGTTCGGTGATTGGCCGGAGACCCGACCCGAGCCGAAGCTCCATCACCTGCGGAGAGAGAGACTCCCCCGCGCGCTCGAACGTCGGTCTGACTCGTACGACCTCCGACCCGTCCCCACCCCCGCCCTCCGCGAACGGACGGCGTGCGTGGATCACTCGAATCGGAGACGCATGCATCGTGGGCCCATCTCTGGACGGCTGCCCATCTCTGGACGGCTGCCCATCGCTGAGCGGCTGCCCATCGCTGGACGGCTGCCCTTCGCTGGACGGCTGCCCTTTGCTGGACGGCTCGATGCTCGAGCTCGACCCCGCGGACCCGACTTCGACCCTCCACCGGCGCGAACGCCGGCTTCGTACGCGCCCCATCACTGGCGCGCGTGCCGATCGAGTCGTGGTCCAGCACCTCGTCGTGCCCCTCCCCTTCGACTTCTCGAAGGGACGCTCGATGGGGAGCGCTCCTCGCTTGCGACCGTACCCGCGCCGCTCCGAAGAGCGTCTCGAGCCCGGCTGCCGCGCGTCAGAGGTCCATGCGCCTCGCGGCACGGTGGCTCTCTCACGCCTCGCCTCACGGCGAGCTTCGCGACGAGGTCTCTCCATCACCTGGAACGAACGGGGCTCGGCCCCCGCCCGGTGCCGCCGAGGCGACACCTCCCGCGCCGAAGCGCGAGCGTTCTCTCCGAGCTCGCCCCCTCTTCGGCTCACACCGAAGGAGGAGAAGCTCGACGCGGTCCCCCGGTCCACGGGGCGCCTTCGCGCTCCGCCGCGGTGCGAACACCGGACGAAGTCACGTCGACGCGCCCGCTTCTCCCGATGAAGGGAGGCGGACGGGTCTCGCGTGGTTCGCGCCCACATCCTCACCGCCCCTTCATCGAGCTCGCCGAAGCGAGCTGGCTCTCCCGCCGCGGGCACGGCCGGAACCGTAGCTCCGAACCGTGGCTCTCCCGCGTCGGGGGCGTCCCCGAGCACCGAGCCCGGAGTCACCATGAAGTAGTGGGTCGTGGTTCCCTCTCTCCCCTCCATCTCGAGCCGAGGCGGATGAGAGAGCTCGACGCCGCGTCGGCGGCGCCGGGGAAGCCCGCAGGTGGAGGCCGTCGTAGACGGCGCACCGGCGGGCGCGATTCGCGTCGGTCGGGTCCTCGACCGTGACCCACTTCGAGGTCCCTCGCTCCGAGGAGCGCGGGTTCGGCGTGGGCCCCGACCGCCTACTCACCGTCGTCGCGCGAAGCGACGGCAGCAAGTCGGCGAGTCATCGCGAACGCCGCTGGGAGAGCTCAAGCCGAGGCTCGGGCCCGCCCATCGGACGAACCGATGAGAGGCACGTTGGATCGACGATTTGCGACCTATCTTCTTTCGATTTTCAAAGACGTGCACCCGCTGCGCCACGCTCGCTCCCCATCCGCACCTGCTGGCCGGTGGGTCGGTGCCGCCGCCCCCCTCGAGGGGTGGTCGGCCCCGGCTTCGGCTCGTGCCTCGGTATCGCTCCCCTGTTCGGGTCGCGTGGCCACTCCGTAGCCCACCGAGGTCGACACCTCTGACTCCCGTCGCGTGCGCGCCCGTCCTCCCGTGCGAGCACGGGATCGGCGAGAGCGACACGTCTAGATGAGCCCTCCGAGCGCCCCGAGTGCGTTGGGCACGCACGGGGACGAACGAAGCTCCCATCCAGGAGCCTTTCCTTTCCCTCGGGGCCGTCTGGGACGACCGCCGAGGGGTTGGGTCTGCAACGAACGAGGACTCACGAGCACCTCATGAGCCCGGGCCACGACTCCGCCGGGCGGGCGAACCCGCTGGTTTCGTCGTTCGGGCATCCCGCCGAAGCGGCGATGCCCGCGCCGACCCTGCGACCGTCGAGGAGCGCGGAGGGCAGTGTGCCAGTGGCAAAGGTGCCAATGGCAAACGTGCGGAAACACGAGGTGCCTAAGCACGATGCGCCGAAGCACGATGCGCCGAAGCACGAAGTGCCGAAGCGCCTCCCTCGAGCCCCGTGGCGTCGGTCCACTCTCATGAACCGCCCCCACACCGATGTCTCGGCAGGCCTGGGCTCACACCCGGACCTCGGGACCCCCGGAGGAGAAGAACCTCCGGCGTCGCCGCCCCCGTGGACGGCAGAGTCGTACACCCGTTGTCAAACCGACCCGTGCCGTGGAGGTGCGAGCGCACCCCTACCGCGACGCCGAAGCGCCTGGAGCCGGCTTCGAGGCGAGGTCGGAAGCCTTCGACTTCTTCCCCCGCCAGGTGCCTTCGGCCTCGGAAAGAGGAGCGCGTCCAGGACGCACGTCCTCCCGAGAGAGCGGTGCCCCGCTTCTCTCCGCCAGCCGGCCTTCCGGATGGAAGCACCGGCTGAACCCCCTCGGCCTCAGCGGCCTCGAAAGCTCACGAGCGCGTGTCCCGCGACCTTTCGATAGACTTTGTATCGTGCTCGGGCGATCTCCGCAAGAACTTTCTCGCCCTCAAAGCCATATTTTTTATCCACAGCACGCATCCGGGCGGCCCGCTGGTTCTCCACAACACGACGTCTTTATCGGGCGATTCCCCCACATGGGGACCCAGCGGCGCGATGACGCACCGCGTCATCGCGTGCGTTCGAGCCAAACTATCTCATTTGACCGACTGCCAATTCATTCCGTTTGAAATCCATAGTGTGTTTCCGGCGGATTTCTTGACGGCGTCCCGTCTCGCACGGCCCAATCCCGAGCGCGATGGCAGACGCTCAAAGCTGGTTTCCCTGGGCGCTGGCGGCGATCGGGGCAGCCATCGGATTGCTACAAACGCTTCGCTTGCTGAGCGCGAAGACCGCTCCGGGGCGACGGGTCCGCCGCTCTGCCGCCCGGGGCCGCGGTTAGCGTCCAGGCATGTGGTGTCGGAGCCGCCCGCAGCCGGGCCCCCCTCACGAGCTTGCTCGGGGGGCCAGGCGAAGGGGGGCTCCCCAACGA
>PABA01000083.1 GCA_002699025.1 Sandaracinus sp.
CGCCGTTGTCACGGGACCTGCGCCTGGGGAGGGCATGACCCACACGAACCACCCCCAGCGAGCCGTTGCCTCGGGCCGGAACTCTTCCTCCTCCTCGGGCGCCGTTGTCACGGGACCTGCGCCTGGGGAGGGCATGACCCACACGAACCACCCCCAGCGAGCCGTTGCCTCGGGCCGGCCTTCTGCTTCGTCTTCTTCGTCTTCTTCGTCTTCCCTCTCCTCCGTTCGGGCGCGGTTGGATGCGCGGCCGGCCTGTCTTCGCTTTCGGTTCGTCGCGCATGAGCGGGCGCTCGAGGCGGTGGGGCTGCTTCAGCCGGCCCTGCTCGTCATTCGGCGGAAGAGCCGGAGCCTCTTCTCCCAGCTCGACTCGGCGCTCGACAACGTCGTCGGGAACGTCGCGGAAGGGGACGGGAAGGTCGGCGGGCACCGGCGGCAGAGCTTCCTCGTGACGCTCGGGGAAGCCCGGGAGGCGCGGGGGCGGCTCGCGACGGCCTACGTGAAGGGGTACGTCTCCCTCGACGAAGTCGTGCCGGGCGCGGAGAAGCTCCGCGAGGTGGAGCGCATCCTCGGCCGCTTCGTCTGAAGCGGAGCCAGGAGGCGCCCGCGCGAGCGCCTTCCTGCCATCGGTCGCTACCGGCTCTGGCGGTGGACCATCGCGATGACGCGGTCGAGGAGAGCGGCGCCTTCGCGGACCTCGTCGAGGTGGACCCAGCCCCAGGCGAGGGCGATGCGCAGGGCGACGAGGGCCTCGCGGGCTTCGCCGATCGCGCGGCGGAAGGCCAGTCGCTGATTGCCTCCGCGGCGTCCGTCGCCTTCGCCGAGGGCGGTGCAGGCGTGGGTGAGGGCGTCGCGAAGCTGATCGCCGAGCTCGCGGTCTTGGGCGCGGATCTTCCGGATGGGAGCTCGGAGACGAACGACCGCCTCGAGCGCGAGCTCGAGGGCCTGGAAGCGGAAGCGGAGAGCGGGAGGGAGGGCGTCGCGGCGGGGGGATTCGTGGCTGTCCATGCCCCCACCCGGCGCAGCTTGCGTGACGACGGCCCCTCGGAGGACGAGCCCGAGGTGCGGCCGTTGGCGCGGAAGGTGCGCCGCCTTCCAGGCTGGACAGCCACGAATCCCCCCGCCGCGGCGCCAGTCACCGGGGCAGCCCACATCGCGTTGGCTCGAAGCCTCCCCGCCAACCCGGCGGAGTCGGAGCAGCGAGCCCGAGCGGGGCGGGGTCTGAAGCAGGTCGCGGAAGCGGAAGCCCGAGCCTAAAGCGGAAGCCCGAGCCGTGAGGAGAAGCGGAAGCGGAAGCCGAAGCTGGAGCTGGAGCTGGAGCTGAAGCTGACGCTGGAGCTGGAGCTGAAGGAAGCTAAAGCTGGAGCTGACGCTGGAGCTTGACGCTGGAGCTGACGCTGGAGCTGAAGCTGGAGCTGGAGCTGGAGCTGGAGCTGGAGCTGGAGCCGAAGCTGCCGCTGGAGCTGGAGCTGGAGCCGAAGCTGACGCTGGAGCTGGGGCTGGAGCCGAAGCTGACGCTGGAGCTGGCGCTGGAGCTGAAGCTGACGCTGACGCAGGAGCTGACGCTCGCGCTCTCGCTGGCGCTGACGCTGGAGCTGACGCTGGCGCTGAAGCTGACGCCGCCGCTGAAACCCACAGCCACCCCCACGGCCCCCCACCTCTTCGTCACTTTTTTGACCGTTCCACCCCCCTTGCCGAAGGTCGCCCCATGGCCTCGGACGAGCGCGCGGAGCTTCGCGGAACGACCCTGGAGGGTCGCTACCGCGTCGGTGCCCGAATCGGGGTGGGGGGGACCGGGGTCGTCTTCGAAGGCACGCGCCTGAGCGACGGCTACGGCGTCGTGATCAAGACGCTCCGGCCCGTCTACGCCTACAACGCCGACCTCTGTCGCCGCCTCAAGCGCGAGGCGGAGGTGGCCCGACGGGTCGCCCACCCGGGGATCGTCCCCGTGCTCGACGAGGGCACGCTGCCGGACGGCTCCCCCTACCTGGTGCTCGAGCGCATCCACGGCGAGCCCATGAACCACCTCCTGCGCCGCGTCGGCATCCTCGGCGTGCAGGAGACGCTCGCCATCCTCCGGCGCGTCTGCGACATCCTCCACCGCGCCCACGCGGCCGGCTACGTGCACCGCGACGTGAAGCCGGAGCACGTGGTGCTCGACCGCACGCCGGACGGCGAGCTCAAGATCTGGCTCCTCGACTTCGGCGTCTGCGCGGCCGACACGGCCCCCGCCGGCGAGAAGGATCGGGAGCGCGGGCGCGTCTTCGGCACGCCGAGCTACGTCTCCCCCGAGCAGGCCTCGGGCAACCCGGACGTCGACGCGCGCGCGGACGTCTTCGGCCTCGGCATCCTGGTCTGGGAGGCCCTCGCGGGCCGGGTCCCCTTCAGCGGCTCCACCGTGACCAACCTGCTCCGCCGCATCATCCGCGAGGACGCACCGCGCCTCGCGCTGAACGCGCCGCAGATCGGCCGCGAGCTCGACGCCGTCGTCGCTCGCATGCTCGCCCGCACGCCGGACAAG
Source organism: Sandaracinus sp. (assembly GCA_002699025.1). Classification (GTDB taxonomy): domain Bacteria; phylum Myxococcota_A; class Polyangia; order Polyangiales; family Houyiibacteriaceae; genus Houyiibacterium; species Houyiibacterium oceanicum. Next base: position 2,519 of record PABA01000083.1, read on the forward strand.
CGCTACGCGAGCGCGCGCGCCGTCGCCCGCGCCATCGCACCGCTCCTCGAGGACGCGCGCGGCACCGAGCGCATGCTCGCCGCGAACCTCCGCCTCGGCCCGGGCGCCGCCCGCGGCAACGACCTCACCACGGTCGAGCGCACGGCCGCCTGACGAGCCCGCTCGGGCGGAGCGCGAACGAGCGAGGGGCCGCTCGGCTGAGCCGCGAGGCGCTCGGCTACTCGTCGTCGTCTTCGTCGTCGCACGCGCGCTGCAGGCCGAGCTCGCAGGCCCGGGCGCGGAGCGCGTCGCGTTCGTCCTCGCGTCGCTCGGCGAGATGCGCGCAGGCGGTGGCGTGGCCGCGCTCGCAGGCCTGTGCGTAGGCCGCCTCGGCGCGCTCCCGCTCGCCGCGGCGGTCGAGGCCGACCCCGGCGAGCCAGCAGGCCCAGCCCTCGCCGCGCAGGCAGACCCCCTCGAGGTGCCGCAGGCCCGCCCCGCCATCGCCGGGCGCGAGGCCGCCGGCGCGGAGCCGGGCGAGCTCGTCGCAGGAGCCCCGGAGCTCGGCGTCGCAGGCCCGCGCGAGGAGCCCCGCGGCGCGCCGCAGCTCCACCGGGCCCCCGTGGCCATCGACGAGGAGGAAGGCGAGCACCTCGCAGCCCTCGACGGCGCCGGCGTCGCAGCCCCGCTCCGCGTAGGTGCGGGCCCGCGCGAAGTCGATGGGCACGCCGCGGCCGTCCCGGAAGGCGACGGCGAGGTTGGTGCACCCGAGCCCCTCGCCCTCCTCGCAGGCGCGCCGGTAGACGGCGGCGCCGAGCGTCGGGTTCGCGACCGTCCCTCGCCCCTCGGTGATCATCCAGGCGAGGTTGAAGCAGCCGAGGGCGAAGCCCCCATCGCAGGCGCGGCGGTAGCTCTGGAGCGCCTTGGAGTCGCTCTGGGCCACGCCTTCGCCGCCCTGGAAGTAGGTGCCGAGGTCGTTGCAGGCGAGCGCGTGGCCGAGCTCGCAGGCCCGGTGATAGGCGGTCACCCGGCCGGCCGCGTCGCCGGCCTCGGCGCGCTGGAGCCCGAGCTCCAAACAGCCCTCGGCGTCGCCGGCGTCGCAGCGCGCGGCCGGGTCGGCCTGGGCGGCGGCGTCCGGCCGGCCGAGCGCGGCGGAGGCGAGCGCGAGCCCGAGCACCAGCGCGCGCCCCGGGAGAACGCGCCGCCGCCGGGGGGAAAGGCTCACGGCGGGATGGTATCAACCGAGACGTGGCGCGCCCGTCGAAAGCTCTCGCCCCGCTCCTGGTGGCGCTCGCCTGCGCCGCGCCGGGCCCGCCGCCGGTCGCGCGGCCGGCCCCCGCCCCCGCGCCTTCGTCCCCCGAGCGCGCGCCGACCGCGCCGCGCCTGACGGCGCTCCCCGCGCTCCCGGGCTTGCCGCCCCTGCCGCCGGAGGCCGAGCTCGCGCCGCCCACGCGCGAGGCCTGGCGTCTGGTCGCCGCCTTCCAGCGGGCGGCCGAGGTGCCGCCGGCCCCGGACCGGGAGACGGATCCCGCGGCGTTCTTCCGCTTCCTCACCGAGACCCTGCTCCCCTGGTCGCGCGAGATGGCGCCGCAGGTGGAGGACCTCCGCCAGAGCCTCGGGGCCCTCTCCCGGGCCGGCGGCGTCGACGCGGTGGTCGCCCACGGCCTCGACGGGCTCGTGCTCGAGGCCTTCGTGCAGTCGACCTGGAAGCTCCGCGGCGTGATGGGCGCGGGCGGTGGGGCGCTCCTCCACGCCCAGCTCGGGGATCTCGCGCGGGAGCTCACGCAGACCTTCGCCCGCTGCGACGCGCTCGCGGAGGTGGTGGGCCTTCGGGCCTGGCGCGAGGCCTGCGCGGAGCGCGCCGCGCGCTGGCGGGCGCGTCAGACCGAGCCGGAGGCGAGCTGCTCCGACGTCACGCCCCGGCGGCCCCGGCCCATGGAGACCGGCCGGCTCGTCGTCGGGCCGGTCGTCGGGCGGGTGCCGCTCGACGCCGCCGAGCGGGCGCGGATCCGCGCCCGGGTTCGCGCGCGCCTCGAGCAGCTCTACGACCTCCCCGTGCTCCCCCTCGCGGCCTGGGACGACGCGGCCGCGCTCGCCGCGGGCGGCCGGCTCCGCGCGCGGGGGCCGAGCTGCGCGCGCCGGCCGGGGCCCGAGGAGGTGCTCCGCGCCCAGCATGCGGAGCTCGTGCGGGCCGACGTGGAGGCGGTCTGCCAACGGGGCGAGTGCCAGCTCGTCGTCGGCTTCCTCCCGCCGCACGGGCGCGCGCTGCCCTCGCCGCTCCCGCTCCGGGTGGCCGCGAGCTTCACCGGGGACGCGCGCGCGGACGCCACGGCCTGGGAGGCGGCGGCGGGCCGGCTCGAGACGCGGAGCTGGTTCCGCTCGCCGCGGCACCTCGGCGCGGCGCCGGACCGGCTCGCCCTCGGCGACGTGGAGGTCTTCGGCGAGCTCGAGGCCGCGGCGTCCACGGCGGCGCTCGAGGGGGCGCGGGCGGCGCTCGAGCGCTGCACGGCGCACGCGGGCGTCTCGCGCGTGGACGTGGCCCTCCGGGTGGAGCCGAACGGGCGGGTCGCCGATCCCTGGGTGAGCGACGCGGAGCACGCGCCGGCGCGGGCGGCTTGCGTCGCCGCGGCGCTCCGGGGCGTGCGCCTCCCGCGCGGGAGCGGCGCGCGGCGCCTCCTCTTCACGCTCCGCTACCCCGAGGGGCCGAGCACGCCGCCGCGCGGCCGGGCGCAGGTCTGTCGCTCGGACGCCGAGGACCCGCTGCTCGCCGACTCGGTGGGGGGCGCGAGCTTCCTGCTCCGCCGGAGCGGCGGGGGCTGCCTCGAGGAGCACGAGGGCGCCGTGCTCGCGAGCGCGCTCCTACGCGTCCGTCCGGACGGCCGGGTGGCCGACGTGCGCGTCTTGCCGATCCACGACGGGCTCGAGCCGGCGCGGCGCGCGGAGGTGCTGGCTTGCCTCGCCGAGCGGCTCCGACCCGGGCGCTTCTTCTGCAGCGCGAGCGGCAGCGAGGAGCCGGTCTCCCTGAGCTTCGTCGCGTCCCGCTAGCGGTGGCCTCCCGCCCTCGCCAAGGGATTCGGCGAATCCCGCCGCCGGCGCGTCGACGGAGGTCGAATCCGGGGTAGCTTCGTCGCGTGGTGCGCGAGATCGACGAGCCCGAGGTGCGGGAGGCGTTCGAGGCCTTCCCGGCGCCGGTGCGGGCGCGGCTCCTCGAGCTGCGCGGGCTGGTGCTCGAGGCCGCGGCCGAGGCGGGCGTGGGCGCGGTGCGCGAGACCTCGAAGTGGGGGCAGCCGAGCTACCTCCCGGTGAAGCCGCGGGTCGGCAGCACGCTGCGGCTCGGCCAGGTCGGCGAGGACGTGGCCATGTTCTTCCATTGCCAGACCACGCTGGTGGAGGAGTTCCGCGTCACCTGGGGAGACCGGCTCCGCTACCAGGGCCGCCGCGCGCTCCTCTGGCGGGTCGACGAGGCCATCCCCGCGGACGTCGTGAAGGCCTGCGCCACGGCGGCGCTCCGCTACCACGTGCGGCGCCGCGGCCCGGGCTGAAGGGTCGGCGCGGGCCGGATGGCTCGGCTCTCGAAGTCAGCGGCGCCAGACCTCGAGGACGCCCTCGGCCAGGTCGAGCCGCGCGCCGAAGCGGCGGGCGCGATCGAGGCGGTGCCGGAGCGAGATGCCGGGCCACTCGCAGGCGCGGTGGCGGCGGAGCGGCGGGCCGGCGTGCGCGAAGCCCTCCCGGCGGACCACCTCCTCGCAGCGCTGCCCCGCGGCGACGCGCACCCGGAGGCGCGCGACGTGTCCGTCGCGGAGCTTCAGGGCGACGTCCGGTCCGTGGAGGCGCCAGCCGGCTTCGCGACCGGTCGCCGGGCCGAGGCGCCCCGCGAGCGCGGCCGGGGTGGTGCGCATCAGCGCCGCCGCGGGGGGCCGGCTCGGGCGGGCCGGCGCTTGCGCGGCCGCGAGCGGAGTCAGGGTGAGGAGGAGGATGGGGAAGAGCGCGCGCACGGTTCGGCCGTCCAACCAAGCTGGCGGACGTCAGCTCCAGTCTACGTCTCCGCCCGCGCGGGCTTCCCGAGGGGCTCCCGGCGGGCGAGCCAGGCTGCGGGCAGGCCGCCGATCCGCGGGGCGAGCATGCCCCCGACGATCGCGCAGTGCGTGTCTCGATCACCGAGGCCGGCCACGGTCGCCCAGAGCGCCGCTTCGAGGTCGTCCGGGTGCCGCGCGGCGCACCAGAGCACGAAGGGCGTCGTCACCATGCAGGTGATGTCCCCGGCCGCGCCCGTGCGGCGGGCGGCCTCGGCGGGGGCGAGCTCGAGGGAGAGGGCGGTGACGCGCTCGAGCGCGTCCCGGGTCGGGCCCGCGGGGACGGCGGGGAGCACGGCCTCGACCAGGCCCGGGAGCGTGACGGGCTCGCCCCGCGTCAGGAAGGCCGTCGCGGACGCCACGGCGATCGCCCCCGCCGCCGCCTCCGGGTGCGCGTGGGTGGCGCGGGCGGAGCGGGCGGCCTCCTCGGGGAGGCGCTCGGGCGCGTCGGCGAAGAAGGCGCCGAGCGGCGGCACGCGCATCACGGCGCCGTTCCCGAAGGAGCCCTGCCCGCCGAAGAGCCGCGCGGCCGCGGCCACGATCGCCTCGCCGCTCCGCGCCTCGCGGAGCAGGCCGTGCATCGCCGGGCCGTAGCCGCGCCCCCGCTCGTAGCCTTCCGCGAAGCGGGCCGCGAGGCGCGCGGGCTCCACCGCGCCGGGCGCCTCGAGCTCCGCCACGAGCGCGATCGCCATCTGCGTGTCGTCGGTCCAGCGCCAGGGGCCGGGCGGGAGCCGGCGCGCGAAGAGGCAGCGGCCGACCTCCACGGTGCTGGCGAAGAATTGGTCGCCGAAGGCGTCCCCGAGAGCGAGACCTTCGAGGGAGAGCCGGGCGCGCTCGAGGGGCGTCGCGGCGGAAGTCGGGGGTGGGGTCACGGGCCGCCCACGGTGGGTCCGCTCCGTGCTGTGCAAGGATTCGAGCCGCCTTCGCGACGGAGCGCGTGCCGCCGAGCCGGATCGCGGCGGCACGCCCCGATGCGCCCGCACGGCTCGGCCCGCGCGGAGCGCGACCGCCCACGCTCGCTCGGCTCAGCGGCTCCGGCGGAGCGCGACCAGGTGCTCGCGGCGCGTGGGCCCGCCGGTGAAGTCCGGCCGCTCCTGGCTCGCGCTCGCGGCGACCTCGAGCCCGGCCCCCGGCGCCAACGAGACCAGCTGCCCGGCCGCGTCGATGCGCCTCTTCCCGAGCTGCGCGTCGCCCACCAGCAGCACGATCCACGCCTCGGGCGTCGTCGCCTGCCGCAGGCTCTTCAGCATCGCCGCGACCTGCTCGTCCCAGCGCTTCACGGCGCCCGCCCCGCGGAGATCCCGCCGCGCGCCGAGCTCCCCGCGCCGCAGCGGTCGCGGGTCGTGCCCGAGCCAGGGGTAGCGCCGCGCGTGGTGGTCCACGTAGTCGTAGGTGCCGCCGTAGGGCGGCGAGCTGATCACCAGGCCGGCGCGCGCCCCCTTCGGCAAGACCTTGCGGAGCTGCCGCGCGTCGCCGAGGCGCAGCGTCGGGTGCGGGCCGGGCCTCTCGCAGCTCGCCTCGAGCGCCGCCCAGCGCTCCACCAGCTCCTGGCCGCGCCGCAGGAAGAACTCCGTGCTCAGCCCCTTGCGGATGCGCTTCGTCGCCGTCCGCTCGGCCGTGTCCGAGCGCTGGCTCGAGACCTTCGTGATGATCGCGCTCATCACCATCTCGAGCGCCCGCCGATCGTCCCGGTCCGCGACCGCCACGATCTCCTCGCGGAGCCCGGCGAGCTCCTTGAGCACGTGCGGCGGGTACCAGCGGAGCTCGCTCTTTGGCAGCGGCGCCCGCGCGTCCACCCGCGCCCGCACCCGCTCCTCCGAGCGCGCCGCGATGCCCTCGAGCAGCGCCGAGAAGCGCGCCCGCGCCTCCGCGTCGCGCCAGGACACCTTCACCTCGGCGACGCGCAGGCCGACCGGGTTCAGGTCGACCCCGTAGGCCCGCCGCCCGGCCCGCCGCGCCTCCACCAGCACCGTGCCGCTCCCGCAGAAGGGGTCCAGCACGGGCGCCCCATCGAAGTCCGCGAGCAGCTCCCGCGCGATGGCCGGATGCATGCGCGCCGGGTAGCTGTGGAAGCCGTGCGTGAGCGTGTCCGCGTCTTCCTCGCTCGCCGCGAGCGCTCGCGCGAGCTTCTCCGCGACCTCCGGCTCGCCGCGGCGCTTCACGGCGCCGCCCTGGTGGCTGAGGGCGCGCCGGCTCACGCGCGCTCTCCGGCCGCCGCGCTGGGCGCGCCGCCATGCGTCCGCGGCAGATCGAAGAAGGCCCGCACGGCGAAGTAGGCCTCGCTCCGCTGGCCGTCCTCGTCGCGCGCCACGAAGGGCAGCACGTCCGAGCGCGCCCCGGCGGCCACGTCGTCCTCGCGGGCGAAGGTCCAGACGGTGAAGAGGGGCGCGCGCCCGGCCCGGGGCACGGCGTCGCGCTTGCGGAGCGGCCGGAGCCCCGCGCGCCGGCCGCCCTCGACGGCCCGCGCCGGGGTCCGCGCGTCGCAGCAGACGACGACCCGCCCGTTCGGCGCGACGAGCTGCCCCGCGGCCGCGAGGTAGTCCTCCACGCCCCCGCGGAGCTCCACGCGCGCGTAGGCCCGCTGCGGGTCCGGCGAGGGCGTGCTCGTGCCCGGCGGCATGTAGGGCGGCGTGCCCGTCACCAGGTCGAAGCCGCCCCCGAGCCGCGTCTGGATCCCGCTGCAGCGGAGGTCCCCCTGGTGCAGCCGGATCCGCTCCCCGCACCCGTTCCGGGCGACGTTCCGCTGGGCCAGCCCGAAGCTGATCTCCTGCGCCTCGATCGCCTCGAAGCGCGCCTCGGGGAGCTTGTAGGCGAGCATCAGCAGCACCGAGCCGATGCCACAGCCGAGGTCGCAAGCGCGCCGCACGGGGCGCCCCGCCGCCGCCGCCTCGAGGGCCCAGCGCGCCGCCTCCCACGCCGTGAGCACGTCGTCGAGCGAGTAGCGATGGCCCCGCTTGCGCTGCCAGAGCCGGAAGCCCCCGGTGAGCGCGTCGTCGGTGAGCGGATCGTCCACGAGCCCCCCAAGATGGCGTCTGGTCCGGGCCTCGCAAGCGGACGCCCGGGGCTCCCTCACAGCCGGCGCGCCCTCGATCCGGGGGGCGCCGAGGCCGCGGCCTCGTGATAGGAATCCGTCCATGGAGGTCGAGACGAGCCCGGACCGGCCGCTCCACGGCGAGATCGACGTCGAGCGCCTCTTCGCCGAGTGCCCCTCCAGCTTCCTCCTCAAGGGCATGTTCTTCCGGCGCATCGCCAAGCTCCTCGGCGGCCGCCTCGACGGGCTCCTCGCGCGCCTCGAGGCGCCGCCCGGGCGCGCCGGCTGGCTGCCCTTCCGCGACTACCCGCAGCGCGACTACACGCTCCTCTCGGTGGAGGCCGCGCGCCTGCACCACCCCCGCCAGTCGGATCGGGAGGCGCTCCGGCGGCTCGCCCGGGAGGACGTCCACGTCTTCGCGGGCTCCATGCTCGGGCGCGTGATGATGAGCGTCGTCGGCGACACGAAGCGCGCGCTCCTCGAGCTCCCCGGCGTCTACGAGAAGGTCGCGAGCGGCCCCTGGGGCTTCGAGATGGCGTCCATCGGCGAGCGCGAGGTGCGCTTCGCCATCGGGCAGCATCCGGGCGAGTGGTGCTACCAGATCGGTCAGTGCGAGGGCATCGCCGCACACTATGGCGACCGGCTCAGGACGCGCGCCGTGCCGAAGACGGGCGGCGGCGTGGAGCTCTTCTTCTCCTGGTAGCCGCGGCTCCGGGAGAGGACGCTCGGGAGAGGACGCTCGGGAGAGGCCCGCCAGGGCGTGCGTCGGCGAAGCGAGAGCCGCGGCGGGCCCGAAGGGCAGGGCGGCCCGTCGGCGGGGGCCGGCTCCGGGTCAGCGTCCGAGCGCCTCGAGGAGCGGCACCCGCACGTGCAGCTTCGCCCCGCCGGGCGGCCGCGGGAAGCGCCAGCGGCTCATGCGCGCCCGCAGACAGCGCCGGAAGGCCTCGCGCGCCTCGGCGGCCTCGGGTCCGCCGCCCTCCACCCGGAGCGCCTCGGCCTTCCCCTCGTCGGTGATGGTGAAGCGGATCGCCGTCGGGCTCGGCACGGCTCCGCGCCGAGCGTAGGCATGCTCGGCGCAGCGGAGCAGCTCGCGCCGATGCCGCCGGAGGATCCGGGCCACGAACGCCATCGGGTAGGCCGGGCCGACCCGCGGCTCCTCCACGCGCACCCGCGGAGGCTCGTCCTGCGCAGCCGCGGGCGCCGTCGGGAGCGCGGCGAGCGCGACGAGGGCGAGGACGGAACGCGAGAGGGCGCGCATGCTCGAAGCATACGCGCCCTCGCGTCGCGCCGTTCCCCGTCCCGCGCGGGCGGGGGCGGTCGACGGGCTCAGGTGTCGCTTCAGATGTCGCAGTTGATGAGGCGCAGGTTCGCCGGCTGCGTGGGCATCATCGGGAAGGTGATGTCCCGCGGGGGCACGGCCGTTCCGCTCGGGCTCGGCAGCTCCCGGCACTCGATCGGGATGAGCATCTCGGGCCCGTCCATGGCGTCCCGGTCGATCACGATCGGCCCGACCCGGCAGGGCTGCGCCGCGCTCGGCTCGTTCGCGCCGCAGGCGCCCGTGTAGATGGTGTTGTCGTCGCGCACGGAGATCGTGCAGCCGCTCCCGCCGACCCGGCCGCCGTCGATGCCGGTCGTCAGGCCGTTGCCCGAGAGCTGCGGGTCGCCGGCGCCCGTGCCGAGGCCGACCTGGAAGCCGATGATGCGCGTCTCGCCCGAGTCGACGACGCTGCAGCGCGCCACGGTCGTCTTCCCGGTCTCCTCGTCCTCTTCGCCGTCGAAGTTGAAGACGTCGACGGGGTCCCCGTTGAACGAGCATCCGGCGACCCCCGGGGGGCAGCGCGCCTGCCACTGGGCGTCGGCGAAGACGTTGTTGTTGCCGTCCCCGCACGAGGCGGTCGTGACGAGGGCCCCGATGCACAGGGCCAGCGGTAGTACTCGACGCATCGCGCTCACACTCTCCTCCGAGGGAAGCCCCTCGATCGCTGGTGTAGCAATCGGGCCCTGCCCCGGGCAAGAAGACGAACGATCCCCGGGCGTGCAGCCGGAGCGGCCTCACGCGGTGGCTGGACGCTCCGAAGCGGGCGGAGGCGCCGCCGTCCTCAGCCTGCGGCCGAGAGCGCGCGCGCCAGGTCCGCCTTCAGGTCGTCGACGTCCTCGAGGCCGACCGAGAGCCGGATCAGCCCGTCCGTGATGCCGAGCGCCTCGCGCGTCGCCTTCGGCACCGAGCCGTGCGTCATGATCGCCGGGTGCTCCACCAGCGACTCCACGCCGCCGAGGCTCTCGGCCAGCGTGAAGAGGCGCGTCGTCTCGAGGAAGCGCCGCGCCGCGTCGAGGCCGCCGGCGATCTGGAAGGAGATCATCCCGCCGAAGCCCTTCATCTGCTTCGCCGCCAGCGCGTGCTGCGGGTGGCTCTCGAGGCCCGGGTAGATGACCTTCTCGACGTTCGCCTGCTCGCTGAGGAAGCTCGCGACCTTCGCCGCGCTCGCGCAGTGCCGCTCGATACGCACGGGCAGCGTCTTCAGCCCGCGGAGCACCATGAAGCTGTCGAAGGGCGAGAGGATCGCGCCGGCCGCGTTCTGGAGGAAGCGGAGCTGCTCGGCGAGGGCGTCGTCCGAGGTCACGGCCACGCCGCCGACCACGTCGCTGTGCCCGTTCAGGTACTTGGTCATCGAGTGGACGACGACGTCGGCGCCCATCTCGAGGGGCCGCTGGAGCACGGGGGTCGCGAAGGTGTTGTCGACGCCCACGCGCACGCCCTTCGCCTTGCCGAGGGCGACGATGGCGGGGATGTCGATGACCTTCAGCATCGGGTTGGTCGGCGTCTCGATCCAGAGGAGCTTCGTCGACTCGCCGATGGCCTCCTCGACCTTCGCCGGGTCGGTCATGTCGACCCAGCTGGTCTCGATGCCCATGGGCGCCATGACCTTGTCGAGGATGCGGAAGGTACCGCCGTAGACGTCGTCGCAGGCGACCACGTGGTCGCCGGGGCGGAGCGTCTGGAAGAGCGTCGTCATGGCCGCGCAGCCGCTCCCGAAGGCCACGCCGTGGGCGCCGCCCTCGAGGGCCGCGACGCACTTTTCGAGGGTCTGCCGCGTGGGGTTGTCGGTGCGCGCGTACTCGAAGCCCGAGTGCTCGCCGGGGCTCTTCTGGGCGAAGGTGCTCGCCAGGACGATGGGCGGCATCACGGCCCCGGAGACCGGGTCGGGCGCCTGGCCGGCGTGGATGGCGAGGGTGTCGAGCTTCAGGTCCGCGTCGTCGTGCATCGCCGGCCGGGCTAGCTCGAATCCATGGGGCGCCGCAAGCCTCGCGCGGGCGTCGGGGAGCGGGTGGGGGGAGGCGCGCGGTGGGCCCGGCCAAACGTCCGCGGTGTCGCGTGGCGGCCCGGTGAACGAGGGCGCTTCGCGGTGGCGTCGCGCCGAACGAAGCGCGGCCGGGTCGCGGCCGATGGGGTCGTCTTCGAGCTTGGGGCCGGTCCGCGCGCCGTGTGGGAAGTCACGCCGGATGCCGTTTTTTGGACCCGCGGCCGCGGCGCGCCGACGATGGGCCCATCGTGAACGACCTGATCCTCGGCCTCGTCCTCGGCTACCTCGCGGGTACCGCGGGCATGTTCCTGACCTTCTACTTCGCGCGCCTCGCGGGGGGAGCGGAGAGCGCCGTCGAGAAGGCCGTGGAGAGCATCACGGCCAGCGGCGGCATCCGGGCCCCGAGGGTCTGACACCGCCTTTGGCCGCCTGCGGCGGCGGGGACCAGGGTTCCGCCGCCTGCGGCGGGCCGCCTCTGGCGGCGGGGGTCGGGGTTCCGCCGCCTTCGGCGCCGGGCCGCCTTTGGCGGCGGGGACCAGGGAACTCGGACGCGTCGACGACGGGGAGAGCACGGAGCCCACGGAGTCCGCGCCGACCCCGCGTCGCGGCGAACCGGCGCCGGGACGCGGTGCTGGGACGCGGTGCTGCCCCCACGAGCGCGAACGGGCCCGATGAGCCACCCGCTCGGCCTCCTCGGCTCAGTTCCCCGACCCCCGCCGAGCGGAGCGAGGCTCGCCGCCCATGGCGGCGAAACCCCGACCCCTCGGCCGCAGGCCGCAGAGGCTCGCCGCCTATGGCGGCGAAACCCCGTCCCCGCGGCCGAAGGCCGCGTCCACGGGCCCGGCGTCCGGGTAGCCCATGTCCACTTCGACCGGGTCGCCGGGGAAGGGGCCGAGCGCCTCGATCCCCGTGAAGCTCAGGTCGAGCACGCCGCCGCGATGGAGCAGCACGCCGGCGACGGCGAGGGCGGCGAAGAGGATCGCGAAGGCGAAGAGGTTCACGAAGAAGCCCGCCACCCTGCTCGGCGGCGCGGGCGGCTCCTTCTCGGCAGCGCGTCGGCGGGCGGCCTCCTCCGGCGTCGGCGGCGGCTCGGCGAACTCCGCGAAGGTGTTGCGGGGCGCCGGACCGGGCGGTCTCGAGGGGGCGGCGGGGCTCGGCGGCGGCGGCGCGCTCGGCCCGCGCGGCGGTGGAGGCGGCGGGCGCGTCGAGGCCCGCGAGGGGAGGGGACCCGGCGGCAGCTCGAGCTCCTCCTCGCTCTCCTCGGACGGGAAGGACGCCTCGCTCGCGGCCATGGTCAGGTCGGCGAGGAAGCTGGTCGAGCCGCGGGCCGGCTCGCCGGAGAGGCCGGCCTCGTCCCAGGCCACCGGCGCCTCGGCGATCTTCTCCGGCATCACCGTGCTGATCAGGTGCGCCAGCGTCGACGAGTGCACGCTCGCCGCGCCGGGCACGGCCGCGAGGAGCGCGTCGCGGAACGCCTTGGCCGTCGGGATGCGCTGCGAGGCGTCCGGCTCGAGGGCGCGCATGACCACGTCCTCGAGCGCCTCCGGCACGCCGCCGCCGAACATGCCGGGGCGCGGCACGCGCGGGTTCCGGACGAGGTCGAGGAGCGCCACCTCGCTCTTGGCGCGGAAGAGGCGCCGCGAGGTGAGCATCTCCCAGAGGACCACGCCGAGGGCGTACACGTCCGAGCGCCGGTCGAGGGGCTGGGCGTTCGCCTGCTCCGGCGACATGTAACCGATCTTCCCGCGGATCACGCCGACCCGGGTGCGCTCCGCCTGGGCGCGGCTCTTGGCGATGCCGAAGTCGATCACCTTCACGTGGCCGGCGAAGGAGAGCAGCACGTTCTGCGGGCTGACGTCCCGGTGGACGACGTCGAGGAGCTGGCCGTCGTCGCCGCGGGTCTCGTGCGCCGCGTGGAGCCCCTCGGCGATCTGGACGGCGATCCAGGTGGCCACCTCCGCCGAGAGGCGCCGGGCGCTCTTGGCGAGGGCACGGACGAGGTCGAAGAGGGCGACCCCGTGCACGTACTCCATGACCATGAGATAGGTGCCCTGGACCTCGGCGAGCTCCTCGACGCGGACGACGTTCGGGTGGTCGATGCGCACGGCGAGGCGGGCCTCGTCGAGGAACATGCGGATGAACTTCCGGTCGCGGGCGAGGTGCGCGTGGACGACCTTGATGGCGACCGGGCGCTGGAAGCCCGCGGCGCCGCGGCGGCGGGCCAGATAGAGGGACGCCATGCCGCCCGCCTTCAGGGGGCGGACGACCTCGTACCCGGCGACGGCCTGACCCGGCTGGAGCTCCATGGTCTCTCAGCGCACCCGTACCCGTGCGCCCCACCCGCCGGGGGAGACACGCGACCGCCGCGGCCACCGGCGTGATGCTGCTGCCGAAGCCATCCCCCGAAGTGTGGAGGCGGCGGGGGACACGAATCAAGAACGACGCTCAGCAGCCGCAGCCCGCCGGCCTACGGCCGACCGTCTGCGGCTGGGGGGCCAGGGTTTCGCCGCCCTTGGCGGCGAGCCTCGCTGCGCTCGGCGGGAGAGGCCTTCGGCCGAGGGGCCAGGGTTTCGCCGCCTTTGGCGGCGAGCCTCGCTTC
>PABA01000084.1 GCA_002699025.1 Sandaracinus sp.
GACGGTGTTAGCAGCGCCCTGTGACGTCTTCCATGGTCTTATCCGCGTATGCGAACCAACTTCGAGTGTTTCTGCGTGCTTAGGCCGTGAAAAAGAATTATCAATTTGCCCTTTTGACACTCGATTCCGAAAACGAAACGGCCCTTTTCACATATGCAATGGTCCACCCGGTCCAATTTTGACGCAAGCGTGCAGTCAGGGTGTACCCATGCAAGTTGCCGTCATCGCTGGGAAGAAGACGCTCGCGGCGGCCGGGGACCGGTGTGGACTCGATCCTCGAGCGGGCGCATGGCAGTTAAGTGCCGCGTTTGAGTTTCAGCGCTCGTGCAACGTGTCGTTCGCCTCTCGGATGCGCGAAGCGACGCGGCGCCTATGCGGAGAGGGCGAGCTACTCCGCTCGTCACTCGTTTGAGTGAAGGACGGGCTTTGGGGCCCGGAGACGGGGTGTCCCGAGGGGCGACGCGACCCGCGGCCCGCGCCTCGGGCGCGGCGGTGGCGGGTCGCCGGCGAGCGGCGCGGGGGGAGGCTTCGAGGGGGGCGCCCGCGGGCGGCGGTCAGGGCACCTCGCAGAGGGCGACCTTCAGCGGCGGGCGGCCGTCGGGGCTCGGGAAGTCCGCCTCGGGCGGGAGCACCTCGACCTCGCCGAGGGGGCGGCCGGCCTTCATGGCGCAGCGGCGGAGCACGTCGAGCCAATCCTCGAGCGCGACGTGCGGCACGTGGTTGGTCGCGAGGACCTGGCCGCCGGGGGCCGTCGCGAGCACGGCGGGTTTGAAGAGGCTGGGGTAGTCGCGGACCACGTCGACGGCGCCAAAGGCCGACTTCGCCCAGCGCGGCGGGTCGAGCACGACGAGGTCGAAGGGACGCGGATCGATCTTCGTGAAGCGTTTGCGGCGCGCGCCCCGCCCCTTCACCGGCAGGCCGGCGAGCTGGCGGAGCACCGGGATCACGTCTTCCCGGAGCGTCTCCATGGACACGCCGTTCCGCGCGGCGTTCGCCCGCCCCACCTCGAGGGCGCTGGCGGCGAAGTCGACGTTCCGCACCTCGCGCGCGCCCCCGGCGGCCGCCGCGACGCCCACTCCGCAGGTGTAGGCGAAGAGGTTCAGCACGCTCCGGCCCGCGGCGTGCGCCTTCACCCAGCGCCGCGTCGCGCGGAAGTCGAGGAAGAGGAGCGGGTCGTGGCCCCGGTGGCGCGGCCGCACGTCGTAGCGCAGGCCGAGCTCGCGCCCCTCCGGATCGGCGGGCAGCGCCGGCGCGTGGTGCCGCTCCCAGTCGTCCGCGGGCCGGTGGTTCCAGCAAGGCACGAGGTCGACCCCGAGCGCCTCCCGAACCTGCTCGCCGAGCCGCTCGATGGCCTCCGGCGCGAGCGGCTCCCGCCAGGTCTGCACGAGGAGGATCGGCCCGTAGCGGTCGATCGCGAGCTTGGGCACGCCCTCCGTGGCGCCGTGGAGGAGCCGCAGGCAATCGGTGCCCTCGGCGGCGAGCGCCTCGAGGAGCGGCGCCCGGCGCGCGAGGGCTTCGCGGAGGGGCGCCTGGATGTCCTGGTGGGTGAGCACGGCCTTCGCCTCGGGGGGGAGCGGGGGAGTGGCGTCGAGGGGCGCGACGCGGCACCGCGCACGACGGGACGACCCGGTCGAGCGTTCTGGCGCCCGCGCGCTGGGCACACCTATAGTCGGCCGCGATGGCCGGGGCGATGCCGAACGGGAGCGGGGGTGAGGGCGGCGCGGGCGGGGTGCTCCAGGACGCGCGCCTGAGCGCCTACCAGAAACGCCTCTTCCTCTTCCTCGGCGTCGCCACGTTCTTCGAGGGCTACGACTTCCTCGCCCTCACGCAGATCCTGCCGAACCTCCGCGAGGACATGGGCCTCGGCAAGGACGCCAGCGGCTACCTCGTCGGCTTCATCAACGCCGGCACCATCATCGCCTTCTGGCTCGTCCGCCGCGCCGACGTCTGGGGTCGCCGCCGCGTCCTCACGATCACCATCGCCGGCTACACGCTCTTCACCTTCGCGAGCGGCCTCGCGCCGGACGTCTACAGCTTCGCCGCCTTCCAGCTCGTCGCGCGCATCTTCCTGATCGGCGAGTGGGCGATCAGCATGGTCATCGCCGCCGAGGAGTTCCCGGCCGCCAAGCGCGGCATGGTCATCGGCGTGATCCAGGCGTGCTCGAGCCTCGGCTCGATCTTCTGCGCCGGCGTCGTGCCGCTCCTCTTGAAGACGGAGTACGGCTGGCGGAGCGTCTACCTCGTCGGGATCGTGCCGCTCGTCGTCCTCGCCTTCGCCCGCCGGAGCCTGCGCGAGACGAGCCGCTTCGAGAGCCTGCGGGCCGCGCGGGCCGAGGCCGAGGCCGCGGGGGCGCCGAAGGAGAACCTCTTCCGGATCTGGAAGACGCCCTACGTGAAGCGCCTCCTCGCCGTGGCGCTGATCTGGTTCATCGCCTACATCCCGGCGCAGAATGCGATCGCCTTCTGGAAGGAGTTCGCGATGACCGAGCGCGGCTTCACGGACGGCGAGGTGGGCAAGGCGATCTCGATCGCGGCCGTCGGCTCCATGCCCTTCGTGTTCCTGAGTGGGAAGCTCATCGACGTGCTCGGGCGGCGACCCGGCGCGACCGTGATCTTCGGGATCGGCGGCGTCGGGGTCGCCCTCGCCTACACGCTCGAGGGGTTCTGGCCGCTGACCATGGCGCTGATGCTCGGCATCTTCGCGGCGAGCGCGTGGCTGCCGGTGCTCAACGCCTACACGTCCGAGCTCTTCCCGACCGATCTCCGCGGCATGGCCTTCGCGTGGTCGAACAACCTGCTCGGGCGGCTCGGCTACGTGCTCTCGCCGCTCGCGGTCGGCCTCGTCGTCAGCCAGACGGAGGCGTTCGGGCCGGTGGTCGCGTCCCTGGCGGCGTTCAACCTGGTCGCCATCGCGCTGATCTGGAAGCTGATGCCGGAGACGAAGGCGATGGAGCTGGAGGAGACCGCGAGGGTCCACTGAGGCGAGGGCCAAAGGCCCGAGCCGAACCCGTGCCCGTGCCCCTGCCCGCTCGGAGAACGAGCCCCGCGTGCCTGCCCCGGGGACCGCGCCTCCTCCTCGTGCGCGTGCTCGACCGCCCCGAAGGACCCCTCGCGCCGCTCGAAACGGGCACGCCGAGCGAGTCCCGTGGTGGAGTCGCTCCGGCCTCTCCGAACGGGCACGGGCGCCGGCAACCGCGCCTCGGGTACGCCGAGCGAGTCCCTTGGTGGAGTCGCTCCGGCCTCTCCGAACGGGCACGGGCACCGGGCACCGCGCCTCGTACACGCCGAGCGAGCCCCTTGGTGGAGTCGCGCCTGGCTCTCCGAACGGGCACGGGCAGGGGCACGGGCAAGGGCACGGGGGAGCCGTCGCCTTTGGCTCCGGCTCCGCTACATCACCCACCGCGTCACGATCTCGCTCAGCACCTCCGCGCCCCACTTGAACCCGTCCACCGGGATCCGCTCGTCGTGGGCGTGGAAGAGGTCGGCGAAGCGGAGCCCCTCGGGCAGCTTCACGGGCGCGAAGCCCACCCACTTCACGCCGATGCGCGCGAAGCCCTTCGCGTCCGTGAAGCCCGGCAGCATGTAGGGCACGACCGGGCAGCCCGGCTCCCGCTCCCCCATCACCTCCTCGATGGTCCGGTAGAGCGGCGACTTCCACGGCGTCGTCTCCACCGCGTCCATCGCGTGCATCACCTCGAGCTCCACGTCCTCGCCGAGCACGGCCCGCACCTCCGCGAGCATGTCCGCCTGCGTCTGCCCGGGCAGGTAGCGCCCGTCGATCTCGCAGCTCGCCTCGCCCGGGATCACGTTCACGCTCTCGCCCGCGCGGAAGACGGTCGGCGACGCCGTGTTCGCGAGGAGCGCCATCAGCCCGAGGCGCACGGTCGGGTCGGGCAGGCGACCGACGAGCTGCCGCAGCGCCGCCGGCTGCCCCACGAGCTGTCCGGCGAGCGCCCGCAGCCCGGGCACGCCCGGCGCGAGCGCGTCGACGACCTCGCCCAGGAAGGCCTCCACGATCGGCGTCCGATGCGCCGGCAGCGCCGCCGGCCCGAGGCGCCCGACGCGCTCCGCGAGCTGGAGCAGGGCCGAGTCGGCGCGCGGCAT
Organism: Sandaracinus sp.; assembly: GCA_002699025.1. GTDB lineage: Bacteria > Myxococcota_A > Polyangia > Polyangiales > Houyiibacteriaceae > Houyiibacterium > Houyiibacterium oceanicum. Next base: position 4,105 of record PABA01000084.1, read on the forward strand.
GGAGCCGTGCCCCGGCGGGCCCTTCAGCGTGGCCTTCATCCAGCACACGCCCTTCTCCGCGACCTGCACCGGGTAGAAGCACTTGCCGCCGATGTGCAGGCTGAAGCCGCCGCCCTCGCCGAGCGCGTACTCGGCCTGGACGAGCTCCGGGTGGTTCTCGCAGAGCCAGAGCGAGCCGTGGCGGCAGCCCTGCTCCTCGTCGGCGACGGCAGCGAAGATCAGGTCGCGCTTCGGTCTCACGCCCTCCCGCGCGAGCCGCGTGATCACCGCGAGGCACATGGCGACGTGGTTCTTCATGTCGACCGCGCCGCGCCCGTAGAGGCAGCCGTCGTCGCCCACGACCCCATCGAAGGGCGGGTGGGTCCACTCGTCCGGCTCGACGGGCACGACGTCCAGGTGGCCGGTCAGGAGCAGCGGCGGCTTCTCGCCCGTGCCCTTCAGCCGCGCCACCACGTTCGCCCGGCCCTCCCGCGAGACGAGCACCTGCGGCTCGAGGCCGGCCTCGCGGAGCTCCCCCGCCACCAGCTCTGCCGCGCGCGCCTCGTCCCCCGGCGGGTTCACGCTGGCGATGCGGAGCAGATCGCGCAGCAGGGTGAAGGCGTGGTCGGTGAGGGCGGGATCGGCGATGCGGACCATGGGCCGCCGAGTATAGGCCGCGCGAGCGCCGAGCTGCCCACGGCGACGCTGCCAAGTCAGAGATCGCGAGCGCAGCGAGCGGAAGACGTCTGTAACGCGCGCCGCGCTCGGCAGACGATCCTGCCCGTGGTGGGCTCCCTTCGACGCGACGCGCAGGCCTCCGGGCGCTACCCTGCCGACGGCATGGGCGCGCGGGACATCGTGATCGGCTCGGCGACGATGGCGTCGGACGGCAGCCTCACCACCGGCGATCTGCCCGAGGCGCGCGCCCGCCTGAAGGCCTTCGTCATCGCGACCGGCCTGCTGAACGCCGTCGCCATCGTCATCAACATCGCGGGCCTGAGCTGGTTCGGCTTCGAGAAGGGCTGCGCCCACGCCGGCGCGGGGCTCCACTCGATCTTCCTCGCGCTCGCGCTCGTCTTCGTCGGCGTCATCGGGCGGACGCGCCTCTCCTGGCGGCGCCTGCTCGACCTGGCCCTCGGCTACGTCGTGCTCACGGCCTTCGGCATCGCCTTCGCCGAGCAGTCCCAGCCCGCGGGGGGTCTCAGCGCCGTCGCCGTGCTCCTCGTGCTCTTCCCGCTCTTCGTGCCGACCTCCGTGCCGCGCGCCTTCGCGACGGCCGTGCTCGGCGTGAGCACGCTGCCGCTCGCGATGGTCCTCCACGACACGCTCGCGGGCGCGACGTCCACGGCGGAGGAGTGGGTCGTCGTCGTCTTCACGGCGCTGGTCGCCCTCCTCGCGGTGGTGCCGGCGAAGATCGTGCGGCGCATGACGAAGGCGCTCCACGCGGCCAAGCGCCTCGGCCCCTACGAGCTCGTCGAGCGCATCGGCAGCGGCGGCATGGGCGAGGTCTGGCGGGCGCGGCATCGGCTCCTGCGGCGGCCGGCGGCCGTGAAGCTGATCCGCCCGGAGAAGCTCGGCGACCCGGCCTCGACCGAGCGCGCCATCGAACGCTTCGAGCGGGAGGCGCAGGCGACGGCGAGCCTCGACTCGCCCCACGCGGTGCAGCTCTACGACTTCGGCGTCTCGCCCCGGGGCGAGCTCTTCCACGTGATGGAGCTGCTCCGAGGGATCGATCTGGAGAGCTTCGTCGAGCGCTTCGGGCCCATGCCGCCGGAGCGCGTCGTGCACGTGCTCTTGCAGGTCTGCGACGCGCTCGAGGAGGCGCATCGGGCCGGGCTCGTGCACCGGGACGTGAAGCCGGCGAACCTCTTCCTCGCGCGGAAGGGGCGGCGCGTCGACTGGGTGAAGGTGCTCGACTTCGGCCTGGTGAAGGAGCGCGAGGCGACGAGCGCCGCGCTCACGGCGGACGGGGAGCTCGCCGGGACGCCGGCCTACCTCGCGCCCGAGGTGGCGACCGGGGACGCGCCGGTCGACGGGCGCGCGGACCTCTACGCGCTCGGCTGCGTGGCCTACTACCTGCTGACGGGCGAGCGGGTCTTCGAGGGCGAGACGGCCATGAAGGTCGCCATCGCGCACGTCACGCAGGCGCCCGAGCGGCCCTCCGAGCGGCTGGGGGCGCCGATCCCCGCCGGGCTCGAGGCGCTGGTGATGCGCTGCCTGGAGAAGGACCCGGCGGAGCGGCCCGAGGGCGCGGCGGCGCTTGCCCTGGCGCTCGAGCAGCTCGAGCTCGAGGAGGCCTGGGACGCGCCGCGGGCCCGCGATTGGTGGTGCGAGGCGCTGCCGGAGCTGAGCGCGGACCTCGACGCCGGCGCCGTCCCCACGGACGTCGCGTCGCTCGCCGCGGCCTCCTGACGTCCCAGACCTGCTCCGAACCCGCTCGGGAGCCGCTCCACCGTCCGGGATCGCCGGACGCCGTCCGGTACATCCTCACGCTCCTTGAAGAAGGCGCCGGGCGATGGCGTCCTGGGGGTCATGCGACGCAGCACCGCCCTCCTCTGCGTGCTCGGCCTCTTCGGATGCGACGAGGACGACGCCCAGCAAGCCCTCCAACAGGCGAGCGCCGACCTCCAGAACGTCGCCGCCAGCGCGCGCTCGGCGCTCGGCCTGGCGCGCATCGGCGGCACGGTCGTGCCGAGCGACGGGCTGATGGTCGAGGTGCTCCCGCGGCAGGACGGCTACGTCGAGGCGCTCGTCGTCGGGCCGGACGGGGAGGTCGTGGAGACGGCCGAGGTGCAGGTGCAGCTCCAGGGCGACGACGGGAACATGCACCCGACGACGCTCCGCTGGGACCCCGGCGAGGGGCGCTACGTGGGGCGGGTCGAGGCGGGCGTCGAGGTCGCCGTCGCCGGGCCCGTCGACGTGGCCGTGACCAAGGACGGCGAGAGCCATCGGGGCCACGCGGCGAAGCTCGCCGCCGCTCCGGCCGCCGCCAGTCACGGCGGCACGGTGGTCGTCGCCGGCGACTTCAGCGCGGAGGTCATCGCCAAGCCCGACGGCACCGTGACCGCCTACGTGGCCGGGCCCGAGGGCGAGGTCCGCGGTGCCGGGCCGACGGTGGAGGTCTCCCTGAAGGGCCAGGACGGGGCGCTCCACCCGGTGGAGCTCGACTGGGACGCCCAGGCCGGCGCGTACGTGGGCCGGCCGGCGGCCGAGGTGAGCTGGCAGCCCGGCCCGATGCAGCTCGCGGTCGTCGTGGACGGCCGGCGGCGGGACACGCGGGTGGAGCACGTACCGCTCGCGCCGCCGCCCGCGCACGAGGGCTCGGTGGTCGTCGCCGGCGACTACACGGTCGAGGTCGTCCCGGCGGACGAGGAGGGGCAGCTGAAGGCCTACGTGCTCGACGATGGCGGCGCGCCGGTGCAGGCGGGCGCCGAGGTGCACGTGGTGGTCGGCCCCGAGCGGCGCCCGGCCACGCTGGTCTGGAGCGCCGACGCCGGCGCCTTCGTGGGCGACGTGGACGCGCGCATCGACGTGGCCGCCGCGCCGGTGGGCGTCGTCGTCGTGCGGGGCGGGCGGCGCCACCGCGGCGCGATCACCGTCACCCACGCGCGACCGCTCCGCCGCTGGCACCGGCGCCGGGTGCGGGTGGCGGCGAGCATGCCGCCGCTCCCGCCCCATCACCCGCCCGCCGTGGGGCTCCGCGCGCAGGGCCGCGTGCCGGGCCCGGGCGCCTCGCTGATGGTCCGCGGGCCGGGGGGGCGCGTCTCCATCATGGGCCCCGGCGGCGACGTGCGCGTGCGCGGGCCGGGGGGGCGCGTCTCCATCATGGCTCCGGGCGGCTCGATCATGGTGCGCGGGCCCGGCGTCTCGATCATGGGCCCGTCCGTGATGGGCAGCCTCCGGGTGCGCGGCCCGCGTCCGCCGCGCGGGTCGGCCATGGTCCGCGTGCGCGGGCCGGGGGGCTCGGCGCGCGTGAGCGTGATGGCCGGGCGGGGCATGAGCCGTGGCATGCGGCGCGGGATGCGCTGAGCGCGGGGGGATCCCTCCCTTCGGTCGGGATGCGGTCCGCTGTCCGCTGCTGGCGCGGGCTGCGGCGGTCCATGCCGCTTCGCGGAGAAGGCGGGGTGGTGAGGCGGCGCGGGCTCGGGGGGAGGGGCCGACCCTCGCCTCACGATGCTCGGGAGCATCGTCCTCGTGCACGTGCACGTGCACGTCGACGATTCGTCTGAAGCAACTCGACCTCCGTCAGATCCGCTCTCCGCAGGTCGACGTTTCGCACGCCCAGCACTCGCGCGATCGACGAGAGGGGCAGATTCGAACACCCGCGAGGCCGCGAGCTCTCCGCCTCCGGAGTTACTTCAGACGAATCGTCGACGTGGACGAGGACGTGGACGCGACGCACGCGGGGGGATCCCTCCCTTCGGTCGGGATGCGGTCCGCCTTCCGCTGTCCGTGCTGGCGCGGGCTGCGGCGGTCCATGCCGCTTCGCGGAGAAGGCGGGGGGTGAGGCGGCGCGGGCTCGGGGGGAGGGGCCGACCTTCGCCTCACCATGCTCGGGCGCATCGTCCTCGTGCACGTCGACGAACGTCGACGAGGACGTGGACGTGGACGCGAGCTGGTGGACGCCTCGTGGGTCAGCGGTGGGAGGCGTCGATGGCGAACCAGAGGACGAGGGCGGGGGCGCGGGCGGCGCGCTCGAGCATGGCGGGGCCGAGGTAGAGGTCCGGGCCGACGCGGCGGAGCTCGTCGCGGATCGGGCGGATGAAGAAGGGGTTCTCGGCGAGGCCGTAGTCGAGGCGGACGCAGGGCGCGCCGTCGATGGCGGAGGGCTCGACGCGGGTCTCGAAGGGGTACTTCTCGCCCAGCAGGATCACGCGGTTGATGCCGCGGCCGTGGCCGGCGTCGGTGCTCTGGAAGCTCTTGCCGTGCCAGGGGAAGACGCCGGCGCGGGCGAACGCGGCGAGGGCGTCGCGGGCCGGGCGGTGGCCGAGCGGGCCGGCGACCGTGAGCATGCGGCCGCGCGGGGCGCCATCGAGGGCGTCGAGATCGAAGAGCACGCCACCGCGGTAGACGGCGTCGAGCTCGGCGCTCGAGAGGGCGGCGAGGGCGTCGACGTCGCTGACCTCGCGTCGGGGGCTGGCGGCGCGGGCGGGAGCGGCGGCGGGGGTGGTCTGCGTCATGGCATCTCTCCAGGGGTGGGGTGCGGGCGCCGGACGGCGTCCCAGGCGGCCTCCTCGGCCTGCGCGAGGAGCGCGTCGTCCCAGGCGAGGTGCCCGAGGCGGACGGCGCGGAAGAGGCCGGAGAAGGCGCCCCAGGTCAGGGCGACGATGGCCTCCGGGGGCATGGGGCGAAGGGCTCGGCGGGCGACGTCCGTGCCGAGGTAGGCGCGGAAGGGCGCGAGGGAGTCCCGCTCGAGGGCCTGGCTCTCGGCGTCGAGGTAGGGCGCGTGGTGGTGGAGCTCGAGGAAGGCGAAGTCCTCCGGGTGCTCGCGCGCGAAGCGGGCGAGGCGATGCCAGAGCCGGCGGAAGACCTCGCGCGGCGGGGAGGAGAGGGCGTCCGGGAGCTCGTCGAGGAGCCCGACGAAGAGGGCGCGCATGAGCCGCCCCTTGGCGCGCCGGTAGACGGCGTTCGCGAGCGCCTCCTTCGAGGGGAAGTGCCGATAGAGGGCCCCCGTCGCGTGCCCCGCCGCGCGAGCGATCTTCGGCACCGAGGTGCCGTGGTAGCCGAGCTCGCCGAAGAGCCCGAGCGCCGCGTCGAGGATGCGCGCTTCCGTCGGATGGGGCTCGGCGCGCTCGGGAATGCGAACGATCATTCGCACCCATCCAAGCACGACCACCCCACCCCGTCAATCTCACGGACGTCCCGTGCACATCCTCGTGCACGTCCTCGTGCCCGTGCACGTGCTCGTGCACGAGTCGCCCTGAACGCCTGACGTGAACCTCCAGCTCGGATGAGCGCCCTCTCCGCCGACGCGGCATCCTTCGCACGCGCCGCACACCGTCAGCCGCTCCGATCGCGAGGAGCGGTTCCCCGGCGATGCGAACATTCGTTCACAACGGCCGGACCCTCGGATTCGTCTCAGGCTCTTCCGCGCTCGGGCTCCTCGCTCGGGGCTGAAGCTCCGCGCTCCAGGCTTGCCCGCTCAGCTGAAGCTCGCGCTCTGGCTCACGACGAAGCCACACGCTTTCGCGGAAGCTCCGCGCTCCGGCTCGAGGCCTGGAGGTGGGGACCTGGCGAGATCGCGCGCCTCCGCGAACGCGGCCGCCGCCGCGCCGCCGTCCGCCCCCCACGGATCGAGCGCGCGCCTCCGCGAACGCGGCCGCCGCCGCGCCGCCGTCCGCCCCCTACGGATCGCGGACGGCGGAGAGCGGAACGCCGAGCGACCGCAGGTCGCGAGCGAGCGAGCGCGCGCTCGCGACGACGGAACGCCGGATGCCCGGGTCGCGCGCCTCCGCGAACGCGGCCGCCGCCGCGCCGCCGTCCGCCCCCCCACGGATCGCGGACGGCGGAGAGCGGAACGCCGAGCGACCGCAGGTCGCGAGCGAGCGAGCGAGTGAACGAGCGCGCGCTCACTCCGGGAGGGCGCGCGCGGTGACGCGGTACTGGCCGGTCATGCCGGCCGCGTAGCTGTTGGCGAAGACCTGCAGCGGCCGCGTCGCGTCCGCCGTGTAGACGAGGCGGCTGTCGGTGCCGATCGCGTCGTCGTTGCGGGCGAGCCGCTTCCCGTCGGCGTCCACGAGGAGGATGTAGGTGTCGAAGTCGTCGCTCCGCATCGTGATCACGTAGGTGCGCCCCGCGACGACCTCGAGCGGATAGGGGTCGTACCAGCTCTCGTCCCCGGCGCGCGCGTCCCCCTCGGCGAGCATGCCGGTCTCGTCGAAGAGCAGCTCCCCGGCGAGCTCGGTCCCGAGCTCGATCGTGTAGGCGCCCTCCCCTTCGCGCGCGACGTTCGCCGCGACGAAGACGAAGCCGGTCTGCTCGGCCGTGAAGACGACGCGGCTCCCGCCCTCCCCGAGCGCCTCGCCGCGCGTGAGGATCCCGCCGTCGTCCGAGAGCACGAAGACGGCCGGCGAGAAGGCCTCGGAGCGCATCTCGACCACGTAGGTCTCGCCGAGCGTCGCCGCGAGCCACCAGCGGTCCATGGGCGTGTCGTCCCCGTAGAAGCGCCCGGACGCGGCGCCGAGCTCGCCCTCGAGCACCTCGCCCGCCACCAGCTCGCGGGCCTCGAGGCGGGCCACGTCGAGGAGGTAGCTCCCGGGCCGCGCCTCGCGCGTGCAGGCGGCGACCACCTCGACCTCGCCGTCCGCCTCGGCGCGCCAGACGACCTGCGCCGTCGAGCCGAGCCCGGGCGCGTCGTCGCTCGAGGCGATCTCCCAGCCGCGCGCGCTCCGCACGACGAGGTGCGGGTCGACCTCGCGGCTCCGGAGCGTGGCCACGTAGCTCACGCCGGCCTCCACGGGCACGCGGTAGGCGTCGAGCCAGCTGCCGGTCTTGGGGAGGAGCTCGTCGCCCTCCGCGAGCGCACCCTCGACGGGCGTGCCGAGGCCGAGCGTCGGGACGGGGGGCGGCGCGGGCGCGCCGGCGTCGCCCTCGGTGGGCGGCGGCGCGGGCTCGGGCGCGCCCCGCTGCCAGAGCACGACCAGGCCGATCAGCGCGGCCGCGAGCCCCAGCCCGAAGAGCCAGGCGAGCTTCGGCGCCCAACCGGCGTCGCGGGAGGGCGCGCCGTTCACGGGCATCTTGGAGAGGCGCGCGGCGCGCTCGTTGTCGCTCGTGGCGTCGGCGCGGGCCTGCTCGGCGCTCGAGACGGACCAGTCGGAGTCGAGGGCGTCGAGCGCGTCGACGAGCTCGGCGGCGCTCTGGTAGCGGTCCGCCGGCGCCTTCGCGAGGAGCTTGTCGAGCACGCGCTGGAGGCCGGCGGGCAGCCCCGGGATCGGCTCGGGCGCCTGCGTCGCATGCGCCATCAGCTTCTTGAGCATGAGCCGGTCGGCGAACGGCGGGCGGCCGGCGAGGAGGAAGTGGAGCGTGCAGCCGAGGGCGTAGAGATCCGAGCGGGCGTCGGCCTTCTCCGGATCGTCGGCCTGCTCGGGCGCCATGTAGTCGAGCGAGCCCACGAGCTCGTCGGCCCAGCGCGGGCGCGCCTCGCTCATGGCCAGCCGCGAGAGGCCGAGGTCCACGACCTTCACGACGTCGTCCTCGCCGAGGAGGAGGTTCGAGGGCTTCACGTCGCGGTGCACCAGCCCGGCGGCGTGGGCGTGGGCGAGGCCGGCGGCGGCCTGGCGCACGTAGCGGCGCGCGCGCTCGGGCGGGAGCGGCCCCTCGGCGGCGACCAGGCGCCTCAGGTCGCCGCCGGGCACGTGCTCCATGACGAGGTAGAGGCGCCCCTCGCGCTCGCTCGCGTGCATGGCGGCGACCACGTTCGGGTGCGCGCCGAGCTTGGCGACGGCCTTCACCTCGTCGCGGAAGCGCGCGGCCGCCGCGGCGTCCCCGGCGAGGAAGGGGCGGAGCACCTTGATGGCCACGTCCCGGTCGAGGACCTCGTGGCGCGCCCGGTAGACCTCGCCCATGCCGCCGTAGCCGAGGAGCGCCTCGACGACGCACTCGCCGAGGCGCGTGCCGGCGTCGAGGAAGCGGCGTGGGGGCGCGGCGCCGCTCGAGCCGTCCGCCGGCGCGTCGAGGGTCTCGGGGAGGCTGGCCGCGCCGCCGCCGAGGCCCGCGTCGAGCTGCACGCTCTCGGCCGCGCCCTGGAGCGAGACCAGGAGCTCGAGCGCGCCGCGGAGCTCGTCGTCGAGGGTCACCCCCTCGGCCTCGGCCCAGCGCTCCGGATCGCTCGCCTCGCCCTTCGCGAGCGCCTCGACGAAGCGGTCGAGGAGATCGGCGTCGTCGAGCTCGCTCACGCCATGGCCTCCTTCAGGCGCTTCAGCGCGCGCACCCAGAGCTGGCGCGTCGCGGCCGGGGACTTGCCGAGGCGCGCGGCGATCTCCCCGTGGGAGAGCCCCTCGAAGTGGCGCAGGCGCAGCACCTCGCGGTGCTCGGCGGGGAGCCGCGCCATGACCTCGAGCAGGCGGGCGGCCTCGCGGCGCGTGGCGACGAGGTGGCTCGGCGTCGCCTGGGCGGCCGGGAGGCGCGGGCGCTCGCCCTCCGTCGGCGCGGCGGCCTCGACCATGCTCCCGGCGATGGCCTTCTCGGTGGCGACGTTGCGCTTGTCCTGGTGCCAGTAGCGGAGGAGGTTCCGGGCCTCGTTGCGGACGATGGCGACGAGCCACTGCTGCCACTCGGCCGGCGACTCGCCGCGGAACTGGGCGAAGCGCTCGATGGCGGCGAGGAGGCTCTGCTGGACCACGTCGGAGGTGTCGACCTTCGCGTCGAGGCGCCCGCCGAGGACCCCCTTCGCGACGGCGTGCAGGTAGGGCCGGAGCCCCTCGGCGGCCTCCCAGAGCGCGGCCCGATCGCCGGCGCGGGCCCGCTCGAGGGCCGCGCGGACCCGCGCGTCTCGCTCCTCCCGCGTCGCCTTCGCCATGCGCAACCGCAAGATATCACGCGGTTTTTCGCGCGAGCGCGACTTTTCTCGATTTTCTCCGTCACAGCGGCGGGGCGGACGGTGTCCGGTGGTGTGTGCGGGAGGAGGCAGGGCCGAGGGAGGCCCGCCGCTCCCCCGCCCGCTCCCCCAGCGAACGCTCATCCGGGCCCCGGCCCGGCACCACGGAGGTCCGTCCATGTCCACGCTCACCCGCCTACTCTCGACCCTCGCGCTCGCCGCCGCGCTCTTCGTGCCGCGGCTCGCGCTGGCCGACGCCCAGACCGGGCGCACCCACGCCGTGCTCGTCGGCATCGCCGACTACCCGAGCTCGCCGCTGGCGCGGACCGACGTCGACGCCGAGCGCATCGCCCGGGCCCTCGCCGCGAACGTGCCGGCCGACCGGCTCCGCACGCACCTGCTCCTGAACGGCTCGGCCACCCGGGCGAACGTCCTCTCCGCGCTGGCGGAGGTGCGCCGCGAGGCCACCGAGGAAGACCGCGTGATCTTCTTCTTCAGCGGGCACGGCACGCCCGTCGCCGACCAGACCGGCGACGAGGGCGACCAGCTCGACGAGGTGATCGCCCTCTACGACGGCCACCTCTCGGACGACGAGCTCGCGGCCGCCCTCGACGAGACCAAGAGCCAGGTGACGCTCGTTGGCATCGACGCCTGCTTCAGCGGCGGCTTCCTCTTCGACGTGGGCGCGGCGGCCGGGCGCATGACGCTCTTTTCGAGCGACGAGGACCTGACGAGCGCCGTGCCGCAGAACGAGGCCGGCGGCTGGCTCAGCCTGCTCCTCGCGGAGGCGCTCGAGGGCCAGGCCGACGGCGTGGCGAACGGCGTGGCCGGGCAGGCGCGCGACGGGCAGCTCACGGCGCTCGAGCTCGAGGTCTTCATCCGCCAGCGCTCGGCGCAGCTGCCGACCATCCAGGCCTCGGATCCGAACGGGCGCACGGTCGGCTACCAGTTCATCGACATCAAGCGCACCGGCGTCCGGCCCGACATGGTGATGATGGCCATCGGCGCGGGCAACGGCGAGGTCCCGACGGGCCCGTCGGTCGCGACGGTCGCGACGGGGCTGAGCCAGGGCACGGAGCTCGCGCGCTTCCCCGGGGAGCGGCTGAGCGCGGGCGGCGCCGTGCACGCCATCGAGCTCCAGGCCGGTCAGCGCGTGCTCATCGAGACGGGCGCGCTCGGCGGCTCCGCGGACACCGTCCTCGAGGTGCGGCGCGGCGGGCAGGTGCTCGCCCAGAACGACGACCGGACGCCCGGCGACCTCTCGAGCCGCATCGAGCTGACGGCCTCGGCGAGCGGCACCTACGAGGTGCACGTCCGCCCCTACGCGCCGCACACGCTCGGGAGCTACACGCTCCGCGTGGCCGAGCTCGGCGCGGCGGGCGGCGCCTACCCGAGCGTCGAGGCGGGCGCGCGGCGCATCCAGGGGCAGCTCGCCCCAAACGGCGAGGCGCACGCGGTGGAGCTCACGGCCGGGCGCTGGGTCCTGGCGACGGGGGAGCTCGAGGGCGCGGCCGACACGGTGCTCGAGGTGCTCCTGAACGGGCAGCTCGTCGCCCAGAACGACGACGTCACGCCCGGCGACCTCTCGAGCCGCGTCGAGCTCGACGTGCC
>PABA01000085.1 GCA_002699025.1 Sandaracinus sp.
CGCAGCCTCGTCGTCGCGATAGTCGACGGCGAGGCGGAGGTGGTCGCGGGGGCGGGCGACGCGAAGCGGCGCGCGCTCCCCGCATCGGGATCGCCATGGACACGCGAAGGCCGCGGACGGCGTGAGCCGGACGGGGCCGAGAGGACCACGGGCAGCAGGAGCCTGGGCTCGTCGTCTCTTCCGCTATGGACGAGACGGCGAGCCCCCAAGCCACTCCCCCCCGCGCCGACCACTTGGACCACGGAGGGGGGAGGGGATGGGGCCCGCGGGACCATAGAAGCCGTCCAGGGCGGCGGCGAAGCCGACGTCCTGGGCGAGCTTCGGAGCGGAGGCGGAGCGTCCCGCGACAGCGGGGCGCGAGCCGGAGCGGGGTCCCGCGGGCCCCGTCCCCTCCCCCCGTGCCGAACGCGCCCAACACGCCGAACGTGCCGAAAGCGCCAAACGCGCCGAACGCGCCGAACGCGCCGAACACGCCGAACGTCCCGGCCCGAAGTGCCCGACCCGAAGAACCGGCCAACGGAAGCGCCCGGTTGCGGCCCGGCGCCGGCTGGCGCAATACCCATCCGCCCATGGGCGAGGAGCACCGGCCGGAGAGCGTCGCAGACGAGGAGCCCGTGCCCTGGGAGGGCGAGGGCTTCGTGCTCGGCCGCTTCTTCCGCACGCTCGGCGACGGCGTCCTCCGCCCGCGCGTGAGCGCCGCCCGCTTCGCCACGGGGGCCGGCACCGGGCGCGCCTGGCTCTTCGCCCTGCTGACCTTCGTCCCCCTCGCGGCGCTCCAGGGGATCATCCCCTTCACGCACACGCTCCGCTTCGGCGACGTCTTCGGCGTCGTGCGCACGGAGGACGCGACCATCACGGTCGGCATGGACGTCGCGCGGGCCATGGGGATCGGGCTGCTCGTGAACGGCGCCATGCTCATCGGCCTCGCGGCGAGCTACGCCAGCCTGGCGCGCGCCTACGGGACGCCGCCGCCAGACGCCGCCACCGACGACGTCCGCGACATCGGCATGCGCGCCGTCCTCTACCGGGCGTGGCTCGTGCCCATGCACACCTTCTCGGGCTTGCCGGCGTCGCTCCTCGTCTGGGCCTTCCCGAAGGACCTCGACCCGGGCTCGCCGCTCGTCTTCCTGCTGCTCGTCGCGACCGCGGCGCCCGTGCTCGCGCACTTCGTGGGCCTCCGGCACGCGGCCCAGCGCGCCTGCGGCTGCTCACCCGGCGCGTCCTTCGCGGTGGCCATCGTGCCGTTCGTGCTGGCGCACGTCGTGAGCTTCGTGCTGCTCGGGGACGGCATGAACGACGGGCTCCTCGAGGGCTGGCTGCCTCCCGTGCCCGAGCTGCCCGACGCGGGCGGCTGACGCGGGCGCGGCGCGCGTACGCGGGGCAGCCGTTCCGCGGTGAGCTCGCGCGGCGTCGAGGCGCGCAGCCCTCCTCCGTCCCGCAGAGTGCTTGCGCGGGGGCGCGGGAGCCGGCCCAATGGCGCCGTGCCGCGCTCCTCGCTCGTCGCCCTCGGTGTCCTCCTCGCCGGCCTCGTCGTCACGCCCGCCGACGCCCAACGGACGGGCGGCAGCTTCGGCGGCTCGAGCTGGGGCTCCTCCTCGCGAAGCACGGGGAGCTCGAGCTGGGGCTCCTCCTCCGGCAGCTCGAGCTGGGGCTCCTCCTCGGGCAGCTCGAGCTGGGGCTCCTCCTCCTCCTCCGGCAGCTCGAGCAGCTGGGGCTCCTCCTCCTCCGGCAGCTCGAGCAGCTGGGGCTCCTCCTCCTCCTCCGGCAGCTCGGGCTCCCACTCCTACGGCGCGTCATCCGGCGGGGGCGGCGGTGGCCCCCTCGACTTCGTCTGCCCGCTCGTCCTCCTCGCGGTACTGGGGCTCTTCTTCTTCTTCGCGCTGAAGAGCCACGCGCGACCGATGAGCGTGGATCTGCGCTCCGTGCCCGAGACGCGCATCGACGTGAGCGTCGTGATGCTCGCCATCGACTGGCGCGCGCGCCGCTTCGTGCAGGACACGCTCGACGAGCTCGCGCAGAGCGGCGACACCTCCTCGCCCATGGGGCTCTTGCGGCTGCTCTCGCGCACGGTGGCCACGCTGCGCGAGAGCAAGCTCGCCTGGATCTACGCCGGCGCGTACAACGCGCGGCCCATGGCGCAGGCCGCGGCGCAGCAGCAGTTCCAGGCTCAGGCCGCGGAGCTCAGGGCGCGCTTCCGCCACGAGCTGATCCGGAACGCCGACGGCAGCAGCAAGGTGCAGGGGACGCCGGAGCTGCGGGCGCGCGAGGAGGAGGGCCAGGGCGTGGTGGTCGTGAGCCTGATGGTCGCCGCGAAGAAGAACCTCGCCGACCTCCAGAACCCGCGCGACGCCCGGGCGCTCGACGGCATCCTCGCGAGCCTCCCGCAGATGAACCCCTTCCAGCTCGTCGCCCTCGAGGTCATCTGGAGCCCGGCGGCGGAGGACGACCGCATGAGCACGGCCGAGCTCGAGGTGCTCTACCCCGAGCTGAAGCGCATCGACGAGGGCACGATGGCCGGGCGCATCTTCTGCGGCCACTGCAGCGGCCCCTACGCCGCCGAGCTCCTCGCCTGCCCGCACTGCGGCGCCCCGGCCCCCAAGCCGGAGAGCGCGTAGGCGTGCCCGCGCCCCTGCCCCTGCCCGTGCCCGTGCCCGTGGGATGAAAGGGATGGGGGAGTCGTGAGCTCGAGCGCTCCCGGGATCGGCGGGCGCGCTCCGAGCGGGTCGTACTTCGAGCGAGTCGATTCGCGGCAAGGGCAGGGGTCGTTCTTCACGCTGCCCGCGCCGGCGCCGGCGCGGTAGCCTTCCCCGGTGGACAAGGGCGAGGTGCGGAAGGCGCTGCTCGAGGCGGTCGAGGCCGAGATGGAGAAGGCCATCGCGACCGCGGAGGAGACGCGGAAGGGCGCGACGCACGAGGAGTCGCGGCCGGAGAACGACAAGGACACGCGCGGGCTCGAGGCGAGCTACCTGGCGCGCGGCCAGGCCATGCGCGTCGAGGAGCTCGGCGAGGCGCTGACGCGGCTCCGCTGGGTGGAGACGAAGGCCCTCGGGCCCGACGACCCGATCGGCCTCGGCGCGCTGGTCGACGTGGAGGACGAGGAGGGCGAGGTCACGACCTACTTCCTGGTGCCGGTGGAGGGCGGCCGGACGCTCGAGGTGGGCGGCGTGACCGTGAAGGTGATCACCCCGGCGGCCCCCTTCGGCCGGGCGCTGGTGGGGCTCCGCGAAGGCGACGACTTCGAGCTCCGGCTGCGCGGCGAGGTCCGCGAGCTGGTGATCGACAAGGTGCGCTGAGCGCTCGGCGGGCGGCCGGCGAGCGCGACGATGCGTCCGGCGGCGTGTCTCCAGGCGCTCCGCGAACGCGGCCCCACCCGCCGCAGCCGACGCGCCCCACGGACGGCGGAGAGCGGACGGCGGATCGCCGAGGGGCCCGTGGCCTCGAGCTACACGCCGAGCACGCCGGCCTCCGTGCGGGCCCGGGCCTCTGCGCGCATCCCCGCCGGGCCCAACGAGGGGGTCGGGGCGAGCCGCGAGATCGGAACCGTCCGCCCCGCCATCGCAGCCTCCCCGCGCGAGCGGGCATGCTGAGCCCATGTGCGCCGCCCACTCCGACGAGCGTCCCCGTTCCACGCTCCGCGGCGTGATCGCGCTCGGCCGCGCCCTCGCCCTCGTCGCGCTCCTCACGCCGGCCTGCACCGAGGAGGACGCGCCGCCCGCGCCGAGCGCCGCGCCGCCCGCACCGCGCGCCGCCTCCCCCGGCCCCGCGCCTCCCGAGGCGCCGACCGAGCCGGCCCGCCCGGCGCCGGCGCCCCCGGCCCCCGACCCGGCGAGCGCCCCGCCCCCCGGCGCGCGCACCCGCGTGGTGCTCCTCGGCACGGGCACGCCCATCCCCGACCCGGAGCGCGCTGGCCCCTGCACCGCCGTCGTCACCGACGCGCGCGCCCTCCTCTTCGACGCCGGCCCCGGCCTCGTCCGGCGCGCCACCGCCGCGTCCCGCGCCGAGCCGGCGCTCGGGCCCGAGCGCCTCGAGCACGTCTTCCTGACGCACCTCCACTCGGACCACACGGTCGGCCTCCCCGACCTGATGCGCACCCCCTGGGTCGTCGGCCGCGCCGCGCCCCTGCACGTCTACGGCCCCCCGGGCACCGCCGCCCTGGTGGAGCACCTCGAGCAGGCCTTCACCGAGGACACGCGCGTGCGCACGACGGGGCTCGAGGCCCAGGGCGCCGGGCCGCGCGTCGCCGTGCGCGAGCTCGGCCCCGACGAGGAGGTGCGCGTCGGCGGGCTCCGCGTGCGCGCCTTCCGCGTCGACCACGGCGCCTGGAACCCGAACGCCTACGGCTACCGGGTCGAGGGAGCGGAACGCGTCGTCGTGGTCAGCGGCGACACGGCCCCGACCGACGCCATCGTCGAGGCCTGCGACGGCTGCGACGTGCTCGTGCACGAGGCCTACGCCGAAGACGCCTGGCGGCGGCTCCCCGAAGGAACCCGCCGCTACCACCGCGCCTTCCACACCTCCGCCCGCCAGCTCGGCGCCCTCGCAGCCCGCGCGCGCCCCGGCAAGCTCGTCCTCACGCACCTGCTCCTCTTCGGCGCCGAGCCGGCCGCGCTCCTCGCCGAGGTGCGCGAGGGCTGGGCGGGCCCGACCTTCGTCGGCCGCGACCTCGCCCGCCATTGACGCGCGTCCGGCGGTCACGAGGGCAGACGGCGAACGAAGGACCGGCCGCCATCCCGCAGGGCCGCTTCGGAGGCGCGCCGGGCCCACGCGGGCAGGGGCAGGGATCGGGCGAGGGGACCGGACGAGGGGACCGGCTGTCGGCCGCGCATCCGTGCTCGCGCGGGCAGGGACGAGGTCGAGGGCAAGGGAGCCTGCCCGGTGTTCGGACGTGTTCGCAGGTGCCGGCCCGGGCGGGCAGGTGCGGGCAGGGCGCGGGCAGATGGGCGCAGGCTCAGGCGAGGTGAGGCGCGATGAGCGGCTCCAGGGCCTCCTGGGTCGCGTTCATCCGCTCGAGGAAGTCGCCGTCGAAGCCGCGCCGCTCGCGCACCCGATCGTAGAGCTCGTCGAAGACGGCCACGATCTCCGGGTCGAGGTCCGTCTCCACCTCGGTCTCCCCGCGCTGCGTGCGGAGCTCGGGCCGCACGGCGGCCACGGCCGCGCCCAGGTCGCCCTCCACCTCCAGGAAGCCGAAGGCGCGCTCGATCGTCTCCCGCGGCGCCTCGAGCACGGTGTCGTAGGCCGCGAGCATCAACGGGTAGCCGCGCTCGGCGACGTCGCCGAGCAGGCAGTAGGTCTCGTACCACCACTCGAGCGGCGCCGGGAGCGCCCGCGGCACGGCCTCGCCCCGCGCCGCCTCCTCGATGGCCTCGAAGCGCGTCACCGAGGCCACGTGCTCGCGCCAGGGGCGGAGCGTCGCGATGGCCTTCTCGAGGTGCGCGACGTCGGTCGTGACGAGCCCGTGCACGAAGACCTTCACCGCCTTCCCGGCGAGCAGGTCCGGCGAGACGTCCGGCGCCACGCCGTCGCGGTGGTCCGACTCCCAGAAGCCCTCCGGGTTGGCGTCGGCGAGCGCCTCCTCCCAGTCGCGGGAGAAGCGCTCGCCCACGATGGGCACCCCGCCGGCGGCGAGGATCTGCATCCAGAGCGAGGTGCCCGAGCGGCGGCATCCGGTGACGGCGAACATGGGCCCGCCATAGCACGGGCGCGCCCCGAATGCGCCGGCCCCGCCCCCCGGGAGCGGGTCGGGGCTCGTCGTGAAGCGAGGAACACGGGCCCGATTCGGCGAGGCGAAGATCCGCCTCGGCCCGAAGGATCGTACGAGGGCGCGTCGACTGGGGACGAATCCGGGCTACCCAGTGCGCGTTGTCCGACGCCCGCCCCGATGCGCCCCCCGGCGCCGCGCCCCGCGTGCACCTCGCGCTCGTCGCCGTGCAGCTCGCCTTCGGCACGCTCCCGGTGGTGGGGAAGCTGGTGATGGAGGAGCTCGCGCCCTTCGCGCTCGCCTGGGTGCGCGTGCTCGGCGGCGCCGTCTTCTTCGGCGGCCTCTGGCTGGCGCGGCGCGGGGAGGCGCCCGTGCCCTTCGCGGACGTGCTGCGCATCGCCGGCTGCGGCCTGCTCGGGATGGCCGCCAACCAGGTGCTCTTCCTCGGTGGCCTCGAGCGGACGACGGCGATCAACGCGAGCGTG
Source organism: Sandaracinus sp. (assembly GCA_002699025.1). Classification (GTDB taxonomy): domain Bacteria; phylum Myxococcota_A; class Polyangia; order Polyangiales; family Houyiibacteriaceae; genus Houyiibacterium; species Houyiibacterium oceanicum. The sequence continues at coordinate 6,184 of PABA01000085.1, forward strand.
CTGGTCACGACCATCCCGGTCTTCGCGTTTCTGGTGGCGCTGATCACGCGCGCCGAGCGACTCGGGCCGCGGAGCGGGCTCGGCCTGGCGCTGGCGTTCGCGGGGGTGCTCTCGCTGGTCGGCGTGGAAGAGCTGACGCTCGGCGGGCGCTCGGCGCTCGGCGACCTGATGATCGTGATCAACGCCTTCTGCTACGGCGCCTACCTGGTGCTCGTGCGGCCCTTCGTCGGACGCCACGGCTCGCTGGCGACGGTGGCCATCGGCTTCGGCGCGGCCGCGATCGCCGTCGCGCCCTTCGGCGCGCCGCACGTGGCGAGCGCCGGCGAGGCCGGGGCGACGACCTGGCTCCTGGTCGCCTACATCCTCGCCGTGCCGACGGCGCTGACCTACCTGCTCAACGCCTGGGCCCTGAAGCACGCGCCGAGCTCGACGGTCGCGATCTACATCTACCTGCAGCCGGTGGTGGGCGTGCTCTTCGCCGTGGCCGTGCTCGGCGAGGCGCTCGAGCCGCGGGCCGTGGCGAGCAGCGCGGCGGTGCTGGCGGGGATCGGGTTGGTGATCACGCGCCGCCGCCGCGCGCTCCCCTGAGCGCGCGGCCGGGCCCGCGGCCGCGACGAAGAAGCGGACGTCAGCATCGCGCTGTGGCGGACGACTGCATCGAGGTCGTGACGCCGAGGACCGCGATGGCCGCGTGGACGTCTCTTCCTTCACTCCCGTGAGCAGGGGCAGGGGCAGGGGCAGGGGCAGGGGCAGGGGCTCGGACGGGCACGGGTTCTCTCGGGCGCGGCGATGGCGGCGCCGTGCGCGCCCGCCGCCCGCGGGTCACGCTGCGCCGCCATGAACCAGGACGAGATCGTCCACGCGCTCGAGACCCCGGTCCCGCGCTTCCCCACCAAGGCCGTGGCCCTCGCCACGGAGGACCGCGACCTCGCCGTCGGCGCCGCCCGCGCCGTCCTCGTGCACTCCGTCGAGATCGCCGAAGCGGGCGCCTTGCCGCGGCCCCAGGAGGGCGACCTCGGCGGCATCGATCCGGCCGAGAGCTTCGGGGCGATCCACGCCTGCTTCCTCGTCCGCTGGCACGACGCCACGGAGGCCGAGCCCGAGCTCGCGCGGATCGCGCAGCTGAGCGAGACGCAGCTCGAGGCGGTCTTCGGCGACTACATGCACGAGTGCCTCCCGCACGCCTTCGTCGCCCTGCCGCCGGCCACGCTGAGCGGCTGGCTCGACGACGCGAAGAGCCCCTCGGTGAAGAGCGCCCTCGCCACGGCCCTCGCCATCCACGCCCTCCAGGGCCGCCACGACCGGCACGCCCTCCGCGAGCGCCTGCGGGCCGAGCTCGACGCGACGCGCGAGCGCTTCGCGTCGCTCGAGGGCCAGGCGCACGAGCAGGCCCTCCTCGAGCTCGGCTACCTCGCCTACCCGCTCCTCGCTGTCTCGCTGCGCGACGAGGTCGACGAGCTGCGGGCGCTCTACGACGCCGGCCCCCTCGCCGAGGCGCTCCAGGGCATCCTGCACGCGAGCGACTTCGAGCGCCTCCCCACGGAGGAGGCGGACCTCGGGGAGTGGGCCGAGCTCACCCCGCTCGCGAAGACGGACCCGCGCGCCGTCGCGACCCACCTGGTCTACGGCTGGCTGCCGCCCAAGAAGAAGGCCGACGCCCCGGCGAGCAAGAGCGGCAAGCTCAAGAAGAAGAAGCCCAAGAAGAAGAAGAAGAAGCGCTGAGCGGGACCCTCCGCGGAGGGGCCCCGCGGGACGCGCGGGCACTTCGGCCCTACCCTGGGGAACACGCCCCGTGTCTCCGGTGTCTCCGTCCCTGGTGTCTTCTCCCTCGTCGCGCCGCCGCCGCTCTCGCTGGCGCCTCGCCGTCTGGCTGCCGCTGATCGCCCTGGCGCTCCTCGACGCGCCCGTCGTCGCCGACGACGCCCGCGGGCGCACCTACCACTCGTGGTTCTCGGGCTGGGGTCGGACGCCCTACGCGCTCGATCGGGTCGAGCGCTTCACGACGCCCGGCTCGCGCATCGACTGCCCGACCGCGGAGATCGTCCGCTACCGCGGGACGCACCTCCGCTACGCGGGGACGGCGCGCGTGCACAAGGCCTTCCTCCCGCGCCTCGAGCGCTTCGAGGAGCTCGTCGCCCAGCTCGCCACCGAGCACTACGGCCGCGCGCCGCGGCGCATCGTCCACCGCGGCGCCTTCAACTGCCGACGCGCCCGCGGGCGGCGCGGGCGCATCAGCGAGCACGCCCTCGGCAACGCCCTCGACCTGCGCGGCTTCGACTTCGGCCCCCTGCGCGGCGCCGAGCTCCCGGAGGGCGTGAGCCGGCGCTGGCGCTGGGCCTTCCAGGTGCGCGTGCGGCAGCACTGGAACCCCCGCCGGAGCCGCGACCGCATCCACGCCCGCTTCCTCCACCGGCTCACCGAAGCGCTCCGCGGCCGCCCGGACATCTTCCGCGGCATCGTCGGCCCGCCCCGCCCCCGCCACCACGACCACCTCCACTTGGACGTGGCCCCCTGGCGCTACGCGATGTTCTCCTACGAGCCGGTCCCCGAGCAGAACTGAGCGCGAGCACGGGCTCGGGCTCGGGGGTCGCGGGCCCGATGGGGGGACTCACCGGGGCCCTTTGTCCTGCGGGCTCGGCAGGGGGATCGCGGGCCCGATGGGGGACCTCACCGGGGTCCTGCGGGCACGGGCAGGGGCACGGGGTTCTGAGCCTTTGGCTCAGAACAGGCCGGCCCTTCGTCCTGCGGGCACGGGCAGGGGCACGGGCAGGGGCACGGGGTTCTTCGCCTTCGGCTCAGAACAGGCCGATCGAGAAATGGAAGCTCCCGAAGGGCTCGTTCAGCTCGTCTCGGCGGGCGAGGATCACGCCGTAGTCGAGCGCGATGGGGCCGACCGGCGTGCCGAAGCGGAGGCCCAGGCCGGCCGTCGGCCGCAGCTCGAGCGGGTTCAGGCGCTGGTCGATCCACAGGTTGCCGAAGTCCACGAAGGCCCCGCCGCGCAGGTCCCCGGCGATGGGGAAGCGGAGCTCCCCGCGCACGGTCATGAACCGATCGCCGCCCTGGATGAACGCCCGCGTGTTCAGGTCCGGGTTGTCCTCGGCCTCGTCCGCGAGGTCCTGCGGCACCATCGCGTCCTGCAGGTAGCCGCGCACGGTGTCGACGCCGCCCACGAAGAACTGCCGGTTCGGGTAGGTCTCCGAGTCGCCGGCCAGGTGCACCACGCGCCCCATGCGGAGCTGCGCCGCGAAGACGAAGCGCGAGCGCTCGTCGAGGGGCACGTAGCCGGTCGCGTTCAGCTGGATGCGCAGGTGGTGGCTGAAGAACTGCTCGAGCTCCCCCGCGCGCTCGATCGCGTCCGCCTTGATCGTCCGCGCCCACTCCACGGAGCTCGCCGCGAAGAAGCCCCGCGTGGGCACGAAGGGGTTGTCGCGCCGGTCGAGGCTCACGCCGAGCTGCGAGGCGACGAGCGTGCTCTCGCCCTCGGGCACGCGCAGCAGGTTCCGCAGCCGCACGTCCCCGGCGTTCTGCATCAGCAGCTCCTCGTAGGACTCCTGCCCGAGCACCTCGACGTCGTTGTTCTCGAGGCCCGTGCTCAGCGTCGCGCTCAGCCAGCGCCGCGCGCGCCAGGTGAAGCTGAGATCGAGGCCGTTCTTGTCGAGGCCGAAGTTTCGCTCGTTCTCCCGCTGGTGCGTCAGCGCGAAGCTCGTCTGCACGTTCGGCAGGCCCACGTAAGGCACGGCGATGGACGCCGTCACGCGCCGCTCGAGCCGGTCCTGCAGGCTGAGCGCCTCGAAGCGCTCCTCGACCTCGTCGTCGAGGAAGAAGAACTGGTAGCCGAACTGCGCCGAGAGCGTGAAGCCGACCGCCGTGCCGAAGAGGTTCCGGTAGCCGTACTCGGCGCCGAAGCGCGCGCCCTGCGCCGTCGAGAGGCCGGCCCGGAAGTCGAGGTACTGGTTCTTCCGCTCGGTGACCGTCACCTCGAGGGGCTTCACGCGCGCCGGCAGCTCCGGGTCCTGCGGGGAGGCGTTCACGCTCGTGAAGACGCCGAGGTCGAGGAGCCGGTCCTGGGTCTCGCGGAGGCCCGAGGGCGTGAGCAGGTCGCCGGGCTCGAGCGCGAAGACGCGCCGGAGCAGCGCCTCGGACGTGTTGCGGTTGCCGCGGAGGATCACCTCGCCGACGCGCACCTCGTAGCGCTCGACGACGCGCAGGGCGAGCTCGGCGCGGGTGCGGTCGCCGCTGAAGCGCACCGACGACTCGACCTCCGCGTAGAAGAAGCCGCGCTCCTGGTAGGCGCGGACGACGCGCCCCTTCGCCTGCTCGAGGGCGAGGTAGGAGAAGGGCTGGTCGCGCTCGAGCTCGGCGGCCTCGAGGATCTCGCGCAGCGTGAGCGCCTCGTTGCCGCGCACGCTCACGCCGTAGAGCATCGTGCGCGGCCCCTCGACGATGGGCACCTCGACGACCGCGCGCCCGCCCCCCAGCCGGCGGAGGCGCGCCGGGCCGACCTGGGCGCCGAGGAAGCCGTCCGCCTCGTAGAGCTCGCGCACGTGCTCGATGGCGCTCTCGTAGGCGGGCGCGTACCAGATGCGCAGCGGGTCGACCTCGAGCGGCGGGCGCCCCTCCCAGCGGCCGCGCTGCTGGTCGCCGATGGTGTGGTCGGCGACGATCGTGTCGACGGGCTCGAAGATGGAGTCGCGGCTGATGGCCTCGTCCAGGTAGGAGGCCATCTGCTCCTCGAGGAAGCCGTCCTCGAAGTGCGCGGCGCCCGGGAAGACGCGGCGGCGCACGTCGAGCTGCTTGCCGGGGCGCACGATCACCCGGAGGATGGCCTCCCCCTCGCGCGGCGCCCGCTCGGGGCGCACCTCGGCCTCCGCGTCGGCGAAGCCGCGCCGCCGGTAGAGGTCGACGACGCGCTCGGCCATGCTCGCCGCGACGCCGCGCGTGAGCCGCTCCGTGCCGAGGGAGAGCGCGTCCACGACGTCGTCGCGCTCGAGGGGCGCGAAGCCCTCGGGCCGCACCGAGTAGCGCGGGCCGACGTGGCTCGGCACGCGCACGATCACGCCGCCCTCCGCGCGGAGCAGGCGGGCC
>PABA01000086.1 GCA_002699025.1 Sandaracinus sp.
CGAGGCCCCGAGACCCTCGCTCGCGGCCCCGCTCGCCGGCCCCGCCGCCTCGACGGCGCCCGCGCGGGCCCAGGCGTCCTGCGGACGCCAGGAGGGGTCCTGCGGACGCCTGGTTGGGGGCTGCGGAGCTGGGGGGAGTCCTGCGGACGCCTGGTTGGGGGCTGCGGAGCTGGGGGAGTCCTGCGGACGCCTGGTCCGGGGCTGCGGAGCTGGGGGGAGTCCTGCGGACGCCTGGTCGGGGCTGCGGACGCCTGGTTGGGGCTGCGGTCCCGAGGGGGCGGCGGAACGGCTCGCGCGGCCTGGGCGACGGCTCGCGGGGTGTGTGCGACGGTTCGCGGTCGATGGTAGCATGCTGGGCGTCCCGGCTTCGGGTCGGGATCGGGGGGATCGATGCTCGTTCGCGCACCACTTCGCCAGCTCGCGGCGATCATCCTCGCGCTGGGTCTGCTCGCCGCCGCGCCCGCGGCTTCGGCCCAGCCGCCGGAGGACGCCTTCCCGCGCCGGGCCCAGCTCTCCCTCGACCGGGAGGCGCGCCTCGACGCGCCTCGGTGGCTCACCTGGACCGGGCTCGCCATCACCGCCGGGCTCGGCACGGTCACCGTTTGGTCCCTGGTGCAGACCTTCGAGGCGCGCGACCACCTGGACCGCGTGCCCAGTGCGGCGAACGAGAACGAGCTCGACCGCTTCGCCCGGCGCAGCTGGCTCCTCGCCGCGAGCACGGCCACCGTCGCCATCAGCACCTTCCTCGTCGCCGTCCTCGGGACCCGCTGGGACGAAGGCGAGATGCAGGCCTGGGCAGCCCCGAACGGCGGGGGGCTACGGCTCCAGAGAGTTTTCTGACGCTTCGGCTTGCTGGGCTTGTTGAAAGCCATTATCAAAAGCAGATGTTGTTGGGGCCCGAGCCCGCATCGCCGACCGTCGCGGCCACACCGCTGAGCGAGCTCGCCGTCGGTGAGCGGGGCGTCGTGCGCGCCGTGCGCTGCCCCCGGCCCGTGCGGCGCCGACTCCTCGAGCTCGGCCTCTTGCCGGGCACGCCGGTGCAGGTGCTCCGCAGAGCCCCCCTCGGCGATCCGATCGAGCTCCGCCTGCGCGGCTACTCCCTGTCGATCCGCTCCTCCGAGGCGAGCGCGATCGAGGTGGAGAGCCTCCCGCAGGTCGAAGCCGCGGCCGTCCCGCAGCGCGAGGAGAAGCGCGCGACGTGAGCGCCGAGGCCCCGCCTCCGGCCCCGCCCCCCGCCCCGCAGGAGCCCGCCGCCGCCGCGCGGAACGGGCCGATGCGTGGCGCGGGGCGACCGCTGGTGCTCCTCGCTGGGAACCCGAACGTCGGCAAGACGACGGTCTTCAACCGGCTCGCCGGGGTCCGCGCCCGGACCGGCAACTACCCGGGCGTGACCGTGGAGCGGCGCACGGCGCCCATCCACCTCGGGGACGGACGCGCGGAGCTCGTCGACCTCCCCGGCACCTACAGCCTCTCCGCCCACTCGCCGGAGGAGCAGATCGCCGCCGACGCCATCCTGCGCGACCGACCGGACGCGGTGATCGTCGTCGTCGACGCCACGGCGCTGGCCCGGAGCCTCTACCTCGCCCTCCAGGTGGTCGAGACCGGCGTGCCGACGGTCGTGGCCCTGAACATGATGGACGAGGCGCGCCGCGCCGGGACCGGGGTGGACCGCGCCGCCCTCGAAGAGGCCCTCGGCGCCCCGGTGGTCGAGCTCGTGGCCGCCCACGGAGAGGGCTTCGACGCGCTCCACGCGGCCCTCGAAGACGTGGCCTCGGGCCGCCGTGCCCCGGAGCCGCCCGAGCTCGCGCTCGACGCCCAGACTGCCACCGACGTCGCGAAGGTCGCCGAACGAGCCGCCGCGGAGCTGGACGCCGAGCCGCGCCTCGCGCGGGCCTGGGCGATCTGGGCGCTGCTCAGCCTCGACGAAGAGGACGAGCTCCGTGAGGTGCCGCCGGCCCTCCGCGCGCGGGCCCTCCAGGTGCGCGCGGCAGCGGACGAGGCGGGGCGCGACCTCGACGCCAAGCTCGTCCACGCGCGCTACGCCTTCGTCGACGCCCTCTGCGCGCGAGCTCTCCGCGAGGGCGAGGAGAGCCGAAGCCTCACCGAGCGCCTCGACGCGGTCCTCGTCCACCCGGTCGCCGGCCTGCTCATCTTCGCTCTCGTGATGTACGTCATCTTCGAGGCGCTCTTCACCTGGTCCGCCCCCGCGATGGAGTGGATCGAAGCCGGCGTGGGCGCCGTCCAGCAGGGCATCCTCGCGTCCATGGACCCGGGCCCCTTCCGCGATCTCCTCGTGGAGGGCGTCGTCGCCGGCGTCGGCAACGTGCTGGTCTTCGTCCCCCAGATCGCCTTCCTCTTCCTCCTCATCTCGTTCCTCGAGGACTCGGGCTACCTGGCCCGCGTCGCCTTCGTCATCGATCGCGTCATGAAGGGCGTGGGCCTCCACGGGAAGGCCTTCGTGCCCCTCCTCAGCGGCTTCGCCTGCGCGGTCCCCGCCGTGATGGCGACGCGCACCATCGCCGACCGGCGCGACCGCCTCGTGACCATGCTCGCGCTCCCCCTGATGAGCTGCAGCGCCCGCCTGCCGGTCTACGTGCTGATCACGGCCACGGTCTTCGCCGGCGCCGGGCGCGTGGGCGGCGTCCTCAGCGCCGGCGCCCTCGCGCTCTTCGCCATGTACGGGCTGAGCGTGCTGGCCACGCTCGGGGCCGCGGCCGTCCTGCGCCGCACCGCGCTGAAGGGGCCGCGGCCGACGCTGATGCTCGAGCTCCCGCCCTATCGCATGCCGCTCGCGCGGAACCTCCTCGGCACGACCTGGGGCCGCGTCCGCACCTTCCTCGTGGACGCGGGGACGATCATCCTCGCGCTCACGATCGTGCTCTGGGCGCTCCTCGCCTACCCGCGCAGCGAGGCCATCGAGACCCGCTTCGCGTCGCTCCGCCAGGAGGCCGAGGCGACGCTCGTCGGCGACGCGCTCGAGGACCGGATGAGGGCCCTCGACGGCGAGGAGCAGGCGGCGCAGCTCGAGCACAGTGCCGCGGGGCGTCTCGGGAAGGCCATGGAGCCGGCGCTCGAGCCCCTCGGCATGGACTGGCGCCTCGGCGTGGGCGTCATCGGGGCCTTCGCGGCGCGCGAGGTCTTCGTCTCGACGCTGGGGATGGTCTTCGGGATCGGCGGCGAGGCGGACGAGGAGAGCGTCGGCCTGCGGCGGCGGCTCCAGAGCGCGACCTGGCCCGACGGGCGCCCGCTGATGACGCCGCTCGCGGGCGTGGCCCTGATGGTCTTCTTCGTGCTCGCCTGCCAGTGCATGAGCACGGTGGCGGTGGTGCGACGCGAGAGCGGGAGCTGGCGCTGGCCGATCCTGATGGTCGGCTACATGACGGCGCTCGCCTACCTGGCGGCGCTCCTCGTGTACCAGGTCGGGGCGGCCCTCGGCTGGGGGACCGGATAGTGGGCTGGCAGCCCCTGGCGGCGGGCGTGGTGGTGGCCCTCGCCGTCGCCTACCTGGTCTGGAAGCTCGGCCTCCAGGGGCGGCGACCGAAAGAAAAGGGCGGGCCCGACGTCCCGGCCTCGCGGCTCGTGAAGAGCGCCCGGCGGGCGGCCCGAGAGCGCGACGAGAGCTGAAGCCCGCTCGCGCGCGGCGCGCTCGCACATCCAGGGGCTTGTACTACGCTCGCGCGCCATGGCCGCGCCGCACACCCTGGTCCACCACATCGCCCACTGGGCCGAACAGAAGCCCCACGTCCCCGCGCTCCACGCCAAGCGAGCCGGCCGCTGGATGTCGCTGAGCTGGTCCGAGTACTGGCGGAACGTCCGCGCGGTGGCGAAGGGGCTCATCGCCCTCGGGCACGAGCCGGGGGACTGCATCGCCATCGCCGGCGCGAACCAGCCCGAGTGGGTGCAGCTCGAGTTCGGCGCCGAAGCGGCGCGCGGCGTGCCGGCGCCCATCTACGGCAACAGCACCGTCGAGCAGACCGCCTACATCGTGAAGGACTCGGGGTCGAAGATCGTCTGCTGCGACAGCCTCGAGCTGCTCGAGAAGTTCCTCGAGGGCGAGGCCCAGGGGCTCTTCCCGAAGGCCGTGAAGTACGTGACCTTCACCCCCCTCGCGCCGCTCCCCGCGGCGGCCGAAGGGCGCGTGATGGCCTTCGACGAGCTCCTGCAGCTCGGGCACGCGCAGGACGACGCGGAGCTCGACGCGCGCCTCGACGCGCTCACCGACGACGAGACCTGCCTGATGATCTACACCTCGGGCACGACGGGTGTGCCGAAGGGCGTGGAGATCGACCACGGCGGGCAGATCCTCATCGGCGAGGGCTGCCGGGCCTTCGGGCCGCAGTTCTTCCCGCAGGGCGGCCAGCCGCCCGAGGCGGAGTACCACGCGATCAGCTACCTGCCGCTGAGCCACCAGGCCGAGCAGCTGCTGACGAACGTGCTGAGCCTGATGGTCGGCGGGCAGATCTACTTCTGCCCCGAGATCACGGCGGTGAAGGACTACCTCGGCGAGGTGCGGCCGACGGTCTTCCTCGGCGTGCCGCGGGTCTGGGAGAAGTTCCAGGCGGCGCTCGAGGCGCGGCTCTCGGAGGCGGAGGGCTTCAAGGGCAAGCTCGCGCGCTGGGCCATGGAGACGGAGCTCGCGTGCTTCCACGAGCAGGTGGAGCGGGGCGTCCGCGCCAAGGAGCACATGCCGCTGAAGCGGCGCGCCGCGCGGGCGCTCGTGCTCGACAAGATCAAGACCGCCCTGGGGCTCGACCGGCTCGAGATCGCGATCACGGGCTCGGCGCCGATGGCGAAGGAGACGCAGGCGTTCTTCGCGTCGCTCGGGATCTGCGTCTACGAGGTCTACGGGCTCACGGAGACGAGCGGGGCGTGCACGATCTCGGATCCGCTCCGGCCGAAGTTCGGCACGGTGGGCAAGCCCTTCCCGGGCGTGGAGATCCGCATCGGCGAGGACGACGAGATCCAGCTCCGCGGCCGGAACATGGTCAAGGGCTACCGGGGGTTGCCGGAGGAGACGGCGGCGCTCTACACGGAGGACGGCTGGCTGCGCACGGGCGACGCGGGGGCGCTCGACCCGGACGGCAACCTGCGCATCACGGGGCGGCTGAAGGAGCTCTTGATCACGGCCGGCGGCAAGAACGTCGCGCCGGTGGAGCTCGAGTTCTACGTGAAGCAGATCGTGGGCGTGGGGCAGTGCGTCGTGGTCGGCGACCGAAAGCCCTTCCTCAGCGCGCTCATCGCGCTCGATCCGGAGAACCTCGAGGCGCTCGCGAAGGCGGCGGGGACGGGCTCGAAGCCGATGGCGGAGCTGGCCGCGGATCCGAAGGTCCGCGCATACCTCGAGCGCGAGATCGAGGCGAAGTGCAACGCGCACGTGGCCCGCTACCAGACGATCAAGAAGTTCGACGTGCTCCCGCACGAGCTCACGGTGGAGGGCGGCGAGCTCACGCCGTCGATGAAGCTGCGGCGGCCGCAGATCGGGGAGAAGCACGCCCAGCGGATCGAGGCCTTCTACGCCGGGGGCACGAAGAACACCCCGGAGACCTCGCACCCCTGAGGGGGTCGGGCTCGCCCGAAGCCCGTGCCCGCGCCCGCGCCCGTCGTAGCTCATGCCCGTGCCCGCAGGTCCAGCGGGGCATGGAGCAGGTGCTCGGGAATGGATGCCCACTCCGCGTGCCCGGCAGCTCGACGAGCGTCTCCGACCAGGAGCGCTGGGCTCCCACGACGCGCCCTCCCATCCGCGCGTCTACGGCGACTCCGGCGCCACCCACGGCGACGCGATCAGGCCGACGGAGCGCCGTCGAGGGAGCACTCCGCGCGCGCAGCTCGGTCGGCCGCGCATCCGGTCCGCCGCCTCGCCCTTCCCTTCACGGCTCGCGCGAGCCCGCTCCGCTCTCGCGCGGCACCACCTGGAACATCAGGTCCGGCGTGCGCTTGCGATGGATGGCGCCCGCGACCTCCGCGCGCAGGTGACCTTGGGCGGCGTTCAGGAGGCCGAGCACCTCGTCCGGGTCGACCTCCGGGCCGACCTCGACCACCACCCGCAGGCGCCCCACGTCGGGGTTCGGCAGCACCTCGCGCACCCACGCGCCGAGCAGACGCTCGTCGCTCGCCTCGGCCAGCGCGAGGTCGAGGGTCCGGCGCACCTGGGCGCAGAGCTGCAGATCCTTCCGCCGGTCGTCTCCGCGCCCGCCCCGTCCTCGTCGACCCATGCGCCGCGCAGGGTGGGTCGGCCCACGCGCGGCGCAAGGGGGAACGACGCTACTTCTCGAGCTCGAAGCGGAAGTCCTCGATGACCGGGTTGGCCAGGAGCTTCTCGCACATGCTCGCGAGCTCCTCCTTCGCGGCCGCCTCGTCGGCGCCCTCGAGATCGATCTCGATGAGCTTGCCGACGCGGACGCGCTTCACGTCGTCGAAGCCGAGCGCGCCGAGCGCGCGGCGGACGGCGTCGCCCTGGGGGTCGAGGACTTCCTGCTTGAGCGTGACGTAGACGTTCGCCTTCATGGGGGGGCTCCGGGAGTCGGGGGAGGTCGGGGTCGTGCAGAGTTCGTGCGGGGCCGTGCGGAGGCCGTTCAGAGGCCGAGGTTGCGGCGCATGCGCGCGTGCGGGTCCTCGAGGTTCGGCTCGAAGGGCTCGCCGCGGATCGCGTCGCAGGCCTCGATGTAGCGGCGCGAGGCCTCTACGCGCACCTCGTCGGGGAGCGTCGGGCTGGGGCCGTCGCCGCCGTAGCCGACGCTCTTGAGCCAGCGCCGGACGTACTCCTTGTCGAAGCTCTCCGGGTCCTCACCGGCCTCGAAGCGCTCCGCGTAGCTCGCCGCGTACCAGTAGCGGCTCGAGTCGGGCGTGTGGATCTCGTCGATGACGACGATCTCGCCCTCGGGCGTCTTCCCGAACTCGTACTTGGTGTCGACGAGGATCAGGCCGCGCTCGGCGCAGAGCTTCTGCCCCCGCGCGAAGAGCGCTTTCGCGAGCTCGGCCGCCGCGTCGAAGTCCGCCGCCGACACCGTGCCCATGGCGAGGATCTCCTCCCGCGAGGCGCTCACGTCGTGGCCGCCCTTCGCCGCCTTGGTGCTCGGCGTGAGGATCGGCGCCTCGAGGCGCTGGTGCTTCTTCAGCCCGTCGGGGAGCCGGTGCCCACAGAACACCCGTTCGCCCTTCGCGTAGTGGGTCCAGATGCTCGTCGAGGTCACGCCCGTCACGTAGGCGCGCATCACCATCTCGACGGGCAGCGGCGCGCACTCGCGGGCGATCGTCACGTTCGGGTCGGGCACCTCGATCACGTGGTTCGGCGCCACGTCCGCCGTCGCCTCGAACCACCAGGCGGCGAGCTGGTTCAGCACCTGCCCCTTGAAGGGGAGCGTGCCGAGCACCCGGTCGAAGGCGCTGATCCGGTCGGTGACGATCAGCGTGCGCCGGCCGTCCTTCGAGTAGTTGTCCCGGACCTTGCCCTCGTACTTCGCGCCGAGCCCGGGGAAGTCGGTGGCGTCGAGGGTCAGGCCGAGGCCCCGCTCCAGCGTGTCCTTCGAGACGGTCATGGCGCTCCTCCGCCGGCGTGATCGACCAACTCGGGCCGCCACGCAAGCGGAAAGGCGAGGGGAGGGCGCCGGCGCGATGGTCCGACTGCGATCCTACGGCCCTACTGCGCGATCGAATTCGGCGTGACCGAGCTGAGCTCGGAGAAGCCGAGGCGGTAGGCGGCGTTCTGGCCCTGCTGGTAGGAGCCGACCCAGACCCGGTACTGGCCGGGCGGGAAGGACCCGGTGACCATCGGGTTCATGCCCTCCGAGTCGTCGTCGCAGACGAAGGTGCCGTCGGGCTTGCGCACGACCAGCGTCGTGTCCTGCGCGGAGTTCACCATCACGCGGAGGTTGTTGAAGGCGCCGCTCGCCGTGAAGAGGTGGTCGGGCACGCGCGCGATCCAGCCGCGGCAGCTCGGGTTCACGCTGGTGGCGTTCACGCTCCCGCCGGAGGTGCCGGTGACCACGTGCGGGTCCGGCGTGAAGCCCGGGCGCAGGCTCACGGGCTGGAAGTTCGCGTTCGAGCCCGTCAGGTCGAGCTGCGCCGCGCCCGCTCCCGCCGCGCCCCCGGCGCTTCCGCCGCCGAGGCTCGAGGGGGTCACCGAGCCGAGCTCGCTGATGCCGAGCTGGTAGGCGGCCTGCGTCCCGCGCTGGTAGGAGCCGACCCAGACCTTGTACATGCCGGGCGGGAAGGCGCCGGCCACGACCGGGTGGAAGCCGTCCGTGTCGTCGTTGCAGAGGTAGGTGCCGTCGGGCTTCTGGACGACGAGGGTCGTGTCCTCGCTCCCGGCGTTCACGACGAAGCGGAGGTTGTTGAACGGCCCCTGCGCGTTGAAGAGGTGGTCCGGCGTCTGGGAGATCCAGCCGCGGCACTGGGCGTTCAGGTTGCTCGCCTGGATCGCGCCGCCGGAGGTGCCGCGCACGACGTGCGGGTCCGGCGTGAAGCCGGGGCGGAGGGCGACGGTGCCGAAGTTGCTCTGGCCGGCGCCGGCTGCGGGCGTCGGGGTGGGGGTCGCCGCGCCGCCGGCCGGGGCCACGGGCTGGGCCTGGCCCACGGGCTGGGGCGTGGCCGGCGCGTTCGTCGCGGGCGGCTGCTGGGGCTGCTCTTCGCCTCCGCAGGCGAGACCGAGGACGACGGCGACGGTGATGACGTGGCGCATGGGGCTTCCCTCTCCTCTTCTTTCCCGCTCCGATGAAACTCGATCACGGGCGGCGCCTCAAGGACGAAGGAGCCGGAAGAGCAGCTGGAGCATGCGGTAGGTCAGGCCCCAGATGATGCGCCCGTCGGCGTCGTAGGCCGGGAAGCGCCAGGTCTGCCCGTCCCGCTCGAGCGGGTAGGTGGTGTCCCGCTCGCCCCGGAGCAGGGGGCCGAGCGGCACCCAGAGCACCTCGGCGACCTCGTAGTTCCCCTCGAGCGCCGGCTCGCCCTCGAGGGCGAAGACGTAGGGGCGCACGATCAGGCCCTTCCGATGCGTCTGCACGTCGTCGAGCGGGCCGAGGAGCGCCGCGCGGCCCAGATCGAGGCCGACCTCTTCGAGCGTCTCGCGCCGGGCCGTGTCGAGGAGCGTCGCGTCCTCCGGATCCTGCCGCCCCCCCGGGAAGGCCATGTGACCGCTCCACGGGTCGTCGGGGTGCTCGGCCCGGCGGATGAAGAGGCCCTCGAGCTCGCCCCCCCGTGGGCGGAGCACGGTCGCCACGGCGGCGCGCTTCGGCGCCTCGAGCTCCGCGGGCTCGAGCTCGGCGATCCGCGTGCGCAGCTGCTCGAGCGTCATCCTCTCTAGCTGAGGCCCGTCGGCGCGCTGGTCAATGCTCCGGCGCCTCCTCCCGGGCTCGCCCACCGAGAGCCCCGGCCGGCTCAGGCCATACCGCGCTGGCGGAACCAGGCGACGGCGTCGCGGATCGAGTCCTCGATGGGCCGGTAGCGGGCGCCGAGCTCGCGGACCGACTTCGCGTTGTCGTAGTAGCTCGGGACCAGGCTGTACTCGAAGAAGTCACGGCTCAGGGGCGGCTCCTTGCCCGTGCGCGCGGCGGCCTCGTTCATCGCGATGATGATCGCCCGCGCGGCCGGCAGCGGCAGCTTGAAGAAGCGGCGCTCGGTGTTCGTCGCGCGGCAGATCGCGAGGAGCAGCTCGTGGTTCGAGAGGTTGTGGGCCGCCGCCACGTAGCGCTCGCCGCGCTTCCCCTTCTCGGCCGCCAGCACGTGCACCTCCGCCGCGTCGCGGACGTCCACGTAGGCCGCGCCCCCGTCGACGTAGATGGGCGGCCCGCCCTTCTTCAGCGTCTCGAGGATGAGCTTGCCCGAGGGCGTCGGCGCGATGTCGCCGGGGCCGAAGACGATGCCCGGGCACACCACGCGCACGTCGAAGCCCCAGGTGGCGAAGTCCTCGGCGAGCACGCGGCTGTGGAACTTCGAGCGGCTGTAGGGGAAGTCGAGGTCCCAGACGTCGTACTCGGTCTCCTCGTCGCCGATCGTGCCCTCCGGCGGGCGCCCGAGGGAGACGATGCTCGCCGTGTAGACGACCTTCTCGACGCCGGCCTGCCGCGCCGCCTCGAGCACGTTGAAGGTGCCGCGGTGGTTCACGGCGTACATCCGGCTCGGGTTCGGCGCCCAGGCCTGGTAGATGGCGGCGGCGTGGAAGACGACCTGGCGCCCCTCCACGGCCCGGCGGCAGGCGTCCGGGTCGAGCACGTCGCCGCGGACGAGCTCCACGTCGAGGTCGGCGACGTTGTCCGTGGGCTCGCCGGGGAGGGCGAGGACGCGCACGGAGACGCCGCGTTCGCGGAGGCGGCGGACGATCTGGCTGCCGAGGAACCCGCAGCCGCCGGTGACGAGGGCGTTGTCCATGGCCCCTTGTAACGCGCCGGCGGTGGCCGCCGCCACGCTCGCCGACTTCGCGCGGCGAGCTCAGGAGGTGTAGCGGGCCTGCACCAGATCGAGGAGCGGGCCGATGCCGTGGCCGTAGCGGAGCGAGATGGTCGCGGTCACGCCGGCCGCCTGGAGCGCCTGCTCGAGCCCATCGCCGTACTCGGTCTCCCGGCCCCAGACGACCGGGAGCACGTTGTCCGGCAGGCTGCGGAGCGTGGTCGCGATGGTGCCGCGATCCATCGAGGGCGGCGCCGTGGCGTCGACCATCACGATGAGCGGCGCGCTCGAGAAGACCGCCCGGCGCGTGTCCTCCTCGCCGTCGACGGTCGTCACGTGCACGCGCCCGTCGCCGAGGGCCGCGTGGAGCTGCGTGGCGAAGTGGGGCGTCCCGGCGAGCACGAGCACGCTGACGGGCTGGCGCCAGACCGTCGGCATCACCATCGTCACCGAGTCGTCGTCGAGGTCGACCTCGATGGGGATGTCCGTGCCCGTGCGGTCGCCCTTCACGAGCACCTGTTCGAGGCGCTGCAGGACGATCTCACGGACGTCGGCGCCGACCATCTCCTCGACGACGCTCGCGAGACCCGTCCGGCAGAAGTGGAGGACCTCCTCCGTGCTGCCGGGCACGGCGCCCGATTGCTGGAGCGCCTCGAACATCACCTGGGTCGCGAGCTGGGGCGAGAAGGCCCCTTCGAGCACCTCGCGGACGATGTGCACTTCCTCGCGGACGGTCGGCTCGAACACGACCGCAGTATGCCAGAGCCCCCCGGTGCGCCGATAGGCCCGCCTACGCGGGGGCGGGCGGGGCTCGTGGGGCGCCCTTTCGCCTTGCGAGCGCGGCCGAGGCGCCTATCCCTCCCGGCGCCATGATCCCGCGCTACACCCCCGACGACTTCGCCGCCCTCTGGAGCTCCCGCCGCAAGTACGAGGCCTGGTTCGACGTGGAGGTCGCGGCCTGCGAGGCCATGGAGCGTGCCGACCTCGTGCCCGCCGGCACGGCGGAGAAGGTCCGCCCCTTCCGCGCGAAGCTGGTCCCGGAGCGCATCGACGAGATCGAGAAGACGACGCGCCACGACGTCATCGCCTTCCTCACGCACGTCGAGGAGCTCGCCGGCGAGCCGGCCCGCTGGCTGCACCGGGGCATGACGAGCTCGGACGTGCTCGACAGCTCGCTCGCGCTGCTCCTCGTCGAGGCCGTGGACGCGATCGACCAGCGCCTGGACGCGCTCATCGAAGCCTTCACGAAGCGCGTGGAGGAGCACCGGAAGACGCCGGCCATCGGCCGGAGCCACGGCATCCACGCCGAGCCCGTGAGCTTCGGGCTGATCCTCGCCGGGCACCTCGCGGAGATGAAGCGGGGCAAGAAGCGCCTCGCGGCGGCCCGCGAGGCCGTGGCCGTGGGCAAGATCGCCGGCGCCGTCGGGACCTACGCGCACCTCAGCCCGGCCATCGAGCTGGACGCGCTCGGTCAGCTCGGGCTCGTGCCGGAGACGCTGGCGACGCAGGTCGTCGCGCGGGACCGGCATGCGGAGCTGCTCTCGGCGCTCGGGCTGATCGCGGCGGGCATCGAGCGCTTCGCGACGAACGTGCGGCACTGGCAGCGGACCGAGGTCGCCGAGGCGGAGGAGCACTTCAAGAAGGGGCAGAAGGGCTCGAGCGCCATGCCCCACAAGCGCAACCCGGTGCTCACGGAGAACCTCTGCGGGCTCGCGCGGGTGGTGCGCGCGGCGGTCGTGCCGGGGCTCGAGAACGTGGCGCTCTGGCACGAGCGCGACATCAGCCACTCGTCGGTGGAGCGCATGATGGTGCCGGACGCGACGGCGACGACGGCCTTCATGCTCGACCGGTGCACGCGGGTGGTGCGTGACCTGGTGGTCTACCCGGAGGGCCTGATGCGGAACCTCGAGCGCACGGGCGGGCTCTGGGCGAGCGAGGGGGTGCTGCTGGCGCTGGTCGGCACGGGCATGGGGCGGCAGGAGGCCTACGTGCTGGTGCAGCGGAACGCGATGAAGGCCTTCCACGGGGAGGGCGAGTTCCGGGCGCTGCTGAAGGCGGACGAGGACGTCTCGGCGCGGCTGGACGCGGCGACGATCGACGCGCAGTTCGAGCTGGACCACGCCCTCGCCCACGTGGACGCGATCATCGACCGTGTCCTCGCCAGCTGAGCCGGGCCGCCGTCGACGAAGGCGGCGAAACCCGGATCCCCGCGACCCGCGCGTCAGCGAAGGCCGGAGCTCCCGGACGCCGTGCAGCCCCGCGCGGGTAGCCGACCGGGCGCGGCTCCGCGAACGCGGCGTGGACCGCGAAGCCGAGCGCCAGCACGGACGGCGGACGTCGGAGCGCGGATCGCGTTCCGACCGCAGGGAGGGAATCTCGCTCGCGCGGGCGTCGCGCGGGTGTCGTGGCATGAGGTAGAGTGTACGCGTGAAGCGCGCGAGCCTGCTTTTCTTCGCCTGCGCCAGCGCCCTGGCGCTCGGTGGGTGCTCCGACGACCCGCAGTGCGTGATCGACACGGACTGCGACCTCTACCAGCGTTGCTCCGACGAGGGGCGCTGCGTGGATCTCCGCGAGGACGCGGGGGCCACCGACGGCGGCGCCGGCGAGGGCGGCGTCGACGCGGGCGAGGAGGACGCGGGGCCCGAGGACGCGGGCGTGGACGCGGGGCCCGGCATGATCGGCACGGGCTCGGTCACGGCCGTGAGCCAGGGGCTCTCTTCGGGGGGCGTCGCCGTCGCGAGCTACGGCGTGAGCGCGAGCTTCTCGCTGCTCGAGGACGCCCCCGAGGACCCCTGCACCACGACGAGCCCCGCCGAGGGATGCACGCTCGTCGACTGCCCCGACACGACGCCCATGCCGATGGACGCGGGCACGCCGGAGGACGCGGGCGCGCCGGAGGACGCGGGCGCGATGGACGCCGGTGTCCCGGTCGCGCCGAACGCCGGGACGATCCAGGTCTCCGGCGGCACCGTCGCCGTCACGCTCATGCCGGACGAGGCGGGGCTCTACACCTCGGCGAGCGGGAGCTCGCGCCTCTGGGCCGACTCGACGGCGATCATCCGCTTCACCAGCCAGGCCATGCGCGACGTGCCGATGTTCAACGTCATGCTCGCCGGCACGGACCAGGTCACGCTGACCGCGCCCGACGTGAGCGCCGGGCCGCCCTCGGTCTCCCGGGCCGCCGACCTGAGCCTCGCCTGGACCGGGACGACGCCCGGGCAGGTGGTCGCCATCCTCAACCAGCCGGGAGAGGGCACGGCGTCGACGACGCTCACCTGCGTGTTCGCCGGCGACGCGACCGAGGGCGCCCTCCCCACGGCGGGCCTCGCCGAGCTCGCGAACGGGCGGGCGGTCCTCTCCATCTTCAGCCAGAACCCGGAGATCGTGGACGAGGGCGGCTGGGAGGTGACCGTGCTCACGCAGTCGCTCGGCGTGCTCCCGGACGGCAGCGGGGCGACGACGGCGGTCACGCTCGTCGACTGAGTCGCTCCGGGCGCGCGCGTTCCTCCCTGACCGCGTCCTTCTTCGCTCCCCAGTGGGGGCGCTCGGCTGTCCGATTCGCGGCCCGTTCGGCGCCGAGGCGCGCCGGGGGTGGCGTCCTCCGGGGCTGCGCCCTATGACTCCGCGGCGCGCGACGCGCCCTGTTCGAGGAGAACCATGCCCGAAGCCGATCCCGACCGCCTCGTCGACTGCATCAAGCTCGAGAAGAAGCTCCCCGGGCTGGCGAAGCCGCCGTTCCCGAACGAGCTCGGCCAGCTGGTCTACGAGAAGGTGTCGAAGGAGGCCTGGGACCTCTGGCTCCAGGAGAGCGTGCGCTTCATCAACACCTACCGCGTCGACCTCTCCTCGAAGGAGGGCACGGAGTTCATGCTGAAGCAGCTGCGCATCTGGCTCGGCCTCGAGGAGGGCGAGATGGCGCAGACCGCGTGGACGCCGCCCGAGGAAGACGCCGGCGAGAGCGCCGAGAGCTGAGCGGCGTCCGGTCCCGCTCCGGTGGGACCGAAGCCGAGTCCGTGACCGTGTCCCGGGCGTCGCGGTCGCCGAGTCGCCGGCGCCGTCCCCCGATGGCTCGCTGAGGGGCCGGATGCTCGGGGGTCGGATGCTCAGAAGCCGACCGGACGCCCGCCGGACGCCTCGACCTCGATGCCTCGGGTCCGCTCCCAGGCGAGTCGCCGGGCGTCCCAGCGGCGCTGTAGGCGCACGACGAGCAGCAGGATCGCGGCGAGGAGCAGCCCGAAGACGAGCGCGATCTCGAAGAGCGGCCCTCGCGATGCCGGCCGCAGGACGCGCGCGTCCCGCGCCACGTGCCAGCCCTGCTCGCGAAGCTCGGCGCGCTCCTGGAAGTACATGGGGCCGAGCACGCCCACGTGCTCTCGGGGCTCTTCGGCCCGCGCCGCGTAGCGCTCGGCGAAGCGGCGGCGGGGCCGCCCGCCGTAGGTCGCGCGGCCGGCTTCGCCCAACGCCGTGAGCTCTCCGTCGCGGGGCGCCACGGCCAGGCGGAGCGGGTCCTCCAGGCTTCCGTCGCCGGCGCCGGCCACGGGGAGGATCGGGCCCCGGGCGATCGCCTCGAGCTGGACGCCGCAGCGCAGCCAGACGCGCTCGCCGTTCGGAGTGGACGCCCGGCCATCACAGCGCAGGAACTCGCCCTTTCCGCTGACCGTTCGCAGCTCGAGCACGGAGAGGACGACGCAGCCGAGGATGCCCAGACCGAGCAGGCCGACCAGGATGCGGTAGCTCGAGCGGGTCATCGGCTCGGCTCCTTGGGCGAGGTCGGGGCGCAGGGCGCGAGCGCCTGCCGCTCGGTCTCGGGCAGCGCCGGGTCGGAAGCGAGCGCCGCCCACTCATCCGGGTCCGGAGGTGCGAGGGCCCGGCACCAGCGTCCGGCGACGCGCGCCGCGATCGGCTGGCCGCGGGCGACGAGCGGCCGGAGCGCGTCGAAGGGGACGGGGGCGGCGCCCCGGTGCAGGAGCACGGCCCGCTCGGCGAGCTGGCCGAGCGCCTGCTCGTGGAGCGCCGGCCGCTCGCGGCGAGCCTCCTCTCGGAGCGCCTCCGCGACCCGCTCGGGCTGCCCCGGGTCCTGGGCGAAGGCGCGCTGGGCCTGCCGGCGCGCCTCGTCGGGGAGCGTGGCGTAGAGGCGCTCCAGGCCACTCCGGGCGCGGGGGTCCGAGAGCTCCGCCAGGGCCGTCGCCAGGCGCACGCGCCGGTCGAGCGCGGTGGCCGTGGGCGAAGCCTCGAGGACCGCCAAGAGGGCCGGCGCCGCCCTCGGATCGAGCGTCTCCTCTTCGGCGGCCTCCTGCGCGTGGCGTGCCCCGCGGTCGAGGAGGGCGGGGTCGCCGCTCTCGAGATCGGCGATGATGGCGTCCGTCTCGCCGGGGAGCGGCCGGGCTCCCGCGCGCGGCGTGGCCGACGGATCGAGCGCCAGGTGGAGCACCATGCCGGCGAAGATCCCGACCACGAGCAGCACGCGGGCGAGGGCGAGGAGCGTGCCCCAGACCGCGTTCGCCCGGATCGCGGCGATGGCCGGGTGCCAGCCCTCGTGCTCCTCGACCTCGCGGGCGCGCTGGAGGCGGGCCCGCGCCCGGCCCAGCGTCATGATGGTGGGGATGAGGAAGGGGTCGCAGAAGAGGCTGAAGGTCCCGAGGGCGAGCGGGCTCCATTCGCTGCCGAACTTCAGCGTGTCCGGGGTCGGGCCGGCGGCGCAGACCGGGCAGGCCGTGGCCGAGGGGGAGTCGGGCTGGAAGCGGCGACCGCAGGAGCAGGTCTGGGCGGGGGGCGACATGGAGGCGGGAGCAGCATGCGTCATCGGCGGCGGGCGCGCATCGGACCATTGATCGGCGGGTTGCGGCGAGCCCGATTCGCACGTGACACGGTGGTGACCAGACCTGTCACCCAAAAGGGTGTGGATCGTTGGCGATCCGGGTGTGGATGCCCTGTGGATAACTCGCTCGGAGATTGCCCTAGACGAGGCTTCGACAGGTGTTTTGTGTTGTGATTGCAACGACTTGCGAGCGGAAACGAGTGGGCCCGGGGGTTGTGGGAGGGCCTGTGGACTCCTGGTGAGGGAAACCACGCCCTTCGCCTCCCCCGGGCACGGCGCTTGCGTGACATGACGGAGACACCGCGGAGACGCGAGAAGGGCAGCGATGCAGGCCGCCTGGCTCCCGAGGTCGTTCGGGGCCGCGCTCTCCCCGGCCCCGGTTCACCCAGGCGACGGAGCGGAGCGCGCCACCTCCTGCGACGCGGGAGGAAGCCGGCGTGGCCGTCCCGCCGCGGCGGGCTCGAGGCCAGCCGCTCAGCCGTCGTACTTCGAGCTCTTGCGCTGCCCGAAGAGCAGCCGCCGCTCGAGGTGGGCGCGCTGCTGCTTGTAGAAGCTCCGGAGGAAGCGCTCCGGGAGCCGGTTCGGCAGATCGCCGCCGAAGCCGATCTTCTGCGCGATGGTCGTCGCCACGATCTGGAGGTCGTAGGGCGTGACCTTCCCCTGATCGATCTTCCGGATGAGGTCGGCCAGCGTCTCGAGCTCGCGCTCGCCGTAGTGGCCGAGCTGCTGGGTCGTGAAGGTGATCGCGTCGCCTTGGGGGAGCCCGGGCATGAGCGAGGAGCGCGCGGCCTCGTCGCTCTGGAGCTCCGCCTTCGGGATGCGCACGACGAGCGTGCCGCCGACGAGATCCCCGACGCGCGTGCGCTCCCGCGAGAGCACGGGCATCAGCAGCATCACGAGCAGCCAGATGGCCGTCGGCGCGATCATCCACCAGGGCGCGTCCCCGTAGAGCTGCTCGGGCGCGCTCACCGCGGCGGCGGGGACGAAGAGCTCGACGTCGCGCATCAGGTTCCGGGCGATGACGGCGTCGGTCTGCAGCCCGGCGCCGTCCCGGGAGACCACCTTCAGGCGGAGCAGGCGCTTGCCCGGCGTCGCCCCCTGCCAGTGCGTCTCGAAGACGATGAAGTAGCCGTGCTGGATGAGGAACGCCAGCACGATGCCGATGCCCATGATGGACGCCGAGCCGCTGCCGGCGCCGGCCATCACGAAGAGGATCAGCACGCAGGCGACGCCGAGGAAGAGCAGCGCCATGTCGACGCCGAAGGCCATCACGCGCTCGCTCAACGTCGCCGCCGGGAAGTGCAGCGGCACGCCCTCCGGCCCGATGATCTCGATCGCCTGATCCTTCTCGCGCATCAGGCAGCCTCCTCGGAGGAGGAGGAGGTCGCGGCGGTCGCGGCGGTCGCGGCCGGGCGCGGGCGCTTCGGGCGGGTGACGCGGCTCCGGCCCGCCACGAAGAGCCAGCCGAAGAACCAGAGCCCGTTGAAGGCCGCCATCAGGTAGCGGGTGCCGTCGTCGGTCACGGCCTGCCGGAAGATGCCCTCGACCAGGCCGGCGATGCCGAAGAGGAGCACGGCGCCGGCGACCACCATGGCGCTCCGCCGTCCCGCGTCGGCCAGCGCGTCGCGGATCGTGCGCCGCCCGGGCGTGAGCATGGCGCGGCCGAGGTGGAGCCCGGCCGCGCCGCAGAGGATCACGGCGCCGATCTCCGGGATGCCGTGCGGGAGCAGCCAGCCGACGAGCTCGAAGAGCAGCCCGCGCGAGTGATAGAGGTGCAGGAAGGCGCCGAGCATCAGCCCGTTCGAGAAGAGCAGGAGCGCCGAGGGGATGCCGGCGGCGAAGCCCAGCGCGAAGCACATCAGACCGATGCGCGCGTTGTGCACGAAGAGGAACTGGGCGAAGAAGCCCAGCTCGTCGCCGTGGACGTCCTGCCCCTCGCCGTAGAGGGCGCCGCGGAGCATCTCCGTGCTCGCGTAGGGATCGCGGCCGCCGGCGAGCGCCGGGTCGACGAAGGCGTCGTACCAGCCGGGCTCGATGCTCATCAGCGCCCAGGCGACGACGGCGCCGAGCGTGAGGAAGCCGGTCGAGAGCGCGAGCTCGAGGCCGAGGGCGCGGACGCGGCGCGGGAAGGTCTCGAAGAGGGCGCGGCGGAGCGCCCCGCGCGTCGAGCGGCGCGAACCGTAGACGGCGAGGTAGGCGCGCGAGGCGAGGGCCTCGAGGTACTCGACGAGGGCCCGGTCCATGGCCGTGCGGCGCGCGACCGAGAGGCTCGAGAGCGTGGCCCGGTAGAGCACCGGGAGCCGGTGGAGCTCCGAGGCGTCGAGGGCCTTGAGGCCGCTCTTCAGCGCCTTCTCCACGAGCCGGTCGAGCTCGTACCACTGGCCCTCGCGCTCCTTCCGGAACGCGACCGAGCGGGGGGTCTGGGCGGGGGCCTTCATGCCGTGCGACTCCGCTTCATCCGATGAGCCCCCGGCGCTTGATGTGCACGTAGCGGGCGAGGAGCTGGAGCGCGGCCGGCCCCGGCGGGCCGTTCACCACGTCGACGCCCATGCGCTTCAGCCGCCGGAGCACGCGCTCGCGATCCTGGCGGAGCCCGCCGGCGACCACCGTGCCTGCGAGGTCTTCGGCGGTCTTCGGCTCCTGCCCGATGCGGTCCTCGATGGCCGGGTCGTCGAGGGCGACGAAGACGACCAGGTGCCGCTTGGCGAGGTGGCCGAGGTGCTCGACCATGAGCTCGGCGGTCGTCGAGTCCGTGAACTCGGTGAAGACGACCACGAGCGAGCGGCGCCGCATCTTGCCGAGCAGGCCGTGGATGCCGAGCACGTGGTTGGTCTCCGCCGGCGCCGACTCGAGCTTGGCGAGGCCGCGGCTGATGCGCGCCATCTGGCGCATGCCGCCCCCCATGGGCACCCAGGCCTCGGGGTGCTCGCCGTAGGCGTGGACGCCGACGAGGTCGCCGGCCTTGAGCGCGACGCGGCTGAGCAGGAGCGCCGCGTGGATGGCGTGGTCGAGGCGCTCGAGGCCCTCGATCGGATCGGCCATCAGCCGGCCCGTGTCGACGCAGAGCACGAGGCGCTGGTTCTGCTCCATGCGGAAGCGCCGGACGCGGAGGAACTGGTGCCGCGCCGAGGCCTTCCAGTCGACCTTGCGCAGATCCATGCCCGGCTCGTAGGCCTCGAGGGCGTCGAACTCGCCGCCGTCGCCGACCTTCTTGGTGACGTGGATGCCCCCGAAGCGCTGGGCGCCGAAGTGGGCCAGGGCGAGCTCGCGGACGCGCTCGGCGTTCGGCACGATGGCGACCTCCTCGTCGACCTCGTGCCGATCGATGCGGCGGAAGAGGCCGAGGGGGCCCTGGAGCCGGAGCCAGAGGGCGCGCACGGAGGCGCCGCCGCGGCGGGGGGCGTCGAGGAGGACCTCGTGCTCGGTCGTTCCGTCGGCCGTGCGGAGATCGAGGTCGGGCCCGGCGTGGAGCGGCGCCTCGGCCTCGCTCCGGAGCACGCCCCGGAGCCGCGCCTTCGAGCGCACCTCGAGCTCGACCCGGAGCGCCAGCTCGCTCCCGACGCCGACGGCCGCCGGCACCTCGACGCGGAGCGCGGGCTTGGCGCGCAGCAGCAGCACGAAGTCGACGAGCGCCGCGAAGGCGACGAGCGCCCAGAGCGCCGCCACCAGCGTCCAGAGCGCCGCGTGGAAGAGCGTCGGCGCGGCGGCCACGAGGAGGCCGGCGAGCATCGTCCACATCAGGCGGGGGGCGGGGACCATCGCGTCGTCGTCGAAGGAGTGAGGGAGACGGGGGCCGCGCGCTCAGCGCGGGGCGGGGACCTGCTGGAGGATCTGCTGGAGCACGCCGTCGACCTGCACGTCCTCCATCTCCGCGGCGGGCGTGACGATCACGCGGTGGCGCGCGGCGGGGGTGAAGAGGATCTTCACGTCGTCGGGCACGACGTAGTCGCGGGCGTCGCAGGCGGCGTTCGCCCGGGCGGCGGCGGCGAGCATGGTGGCGGCGCGGGGCGAGAGGCCCACGGCGAGGCTCGGGTGCTCGCGGGTCGCGCGGGCGAGGCGCACGCAGTAGTGGGCGATGCTCGGCTCGATGCGCACGCTCGAGGGGACCGTACGGAGCTGGCTCGTCTGGGCGGCGTCGAGGACCGGCTCGAGGCCGAGCTGGTCGAGGTCCGGGATGCCCGAGGAGCCGCAGTGGGCGAGGACGGCGTTCACCTCCTGCTGCTCCTCCGGGTAGCCGATCTCGAGCTTGAAGAGGAAGCGGTCGAGCTGGGCCTCGGGGAGCGGGTAGGTGCCCTCGTGCTCGACCGGGTTCTGGGTCGCGAGGACCATGAACTTGTCGGAGAGCGGGTGGGTCGTGCCGTCGATGGTGACGGCGCGCTCCTGCATGGCCTCGAGGAGGGCCGACTGGGTCTTCGGCGGGGTCCGGTTGATCTCGTCGACGAGGAGGAACTCGGTGAAGACCGGGCCCTTGGTGAGCGTGAAGGACTGGGTGCGGAAGTCGAAGACGTTCGCGCCGATCACGTCGCCGGGCATGAGGTCGGGCGTGCACTGGACGCGGCCGAGCTCGAGGCCGAGGGAGCGGGAGAAGCTCCGGGCGAGGAGGGTCTTGCCGACGCCCGGGACGCCCTCGAGGAGGAGGTGCCCGCGCGTGAGGAAGGCGACGAAGGCGTAGCGGACGTTCCATTCGCTGCCGAGGACGACGCGGCCGATGCGCTCGGTGAGGTGGGCGAGGACCTGCTGGACGTTCTGGGGCGTCATGCTGCCGTCTTTTCCTTGTCGGAGGAGGCTGTGGGGGCACGCCGGGGCGCGCCGCCGGGCGCGGAGCCGAGGAGGCGCGCGCGGAACTGGTGGGCGGCCCGGGCGACGGCCCAGGCGTCGTTTTGGGCCTTGCGGTCGTCGCCGAGCGCGTGGGCCCGGCGGAGGAGCGCCTCGGCGGCCGGCGGCACCTGGCGCTGCTTGGCGACGGCGTCGATGCGGGCGGCGCGGGCGGCGAGCGTCGGGGCGCTCGGCAGGCCGAGCTGGCGGTGGAGATCCTGCACGACCTCGACGACGTAGTTGTAGGCCAGGCGCCCGATGGGCTGGCCGTCGGCGAGGACCGAGGCGGCGACGCTGATCGCCTCCTGCGGGCCGTGGCCGAGGTCGCGGGCGCCGAGGGGCGGGCCGAAGCGCTTCGAGCCGAGCATCACCAGCAGCAGGAGGAGCACCAGGCCGTGGGCGACGAGGAGCACGGCCGGGAACTTCCCGAGGGCGGTCTTGAGCGAGAGCACGCGGCCGTGGCCGTGGAAGACCTCGTCGATGCCGAGGGCGTCGGAGGTGAAGGAGCGCTCGAGGAGGGCGACCCAGAGGCTGGCGTGATCGGCGCGGTGGAAGTTGAAGCTGTGGATGAGGTCCGGGTCGCTGACGACGATCGTGCCGCGGGCCTCGCGGAGGACGACGGCGCCGGTGGCGGCGTCGAGGAGCACCTCGGCGCCCGGGGGGACGCGCTGGATGGTCTGGAGCTCGGGGACCTCGACCTCGAAGGTGCCGAGGAGCCCGACGAGCGTGTGGCGGGCGTGCCGGTCGTCGCCGCGGTGGATGCGGGGGGTCTCGTCGAGGCCCGAGGTGGGGAGGGCGGCGTCGAAGACGGCGTGCAGCCGGTCGTCGGGGACGTAGCCGACGCTCGGATCGCCCATGCTCAGGCCGGCGCCGAAGGTCCACTTGGGGAGCACGACGAGCGTGGGGAGGCCGGCTGCGGTGCGGGTGGTGATGGCGTCGTCGAGGCGGCGGAGGCGGCCCTCGACGCGGGCCTCGTCCTGGGGCTCGATGAAGAGGAGCGGCGCCTCGGGGCCGTCGAAGCGGTCGCCGCGGCTCTGCATCACGTGCCAGCCGAGCGCCTCCATGGTCTCGGCGAAGGCGCGGTGGCCGAGCGGGCCGCCGCCGTAGGAGTCGGCCTCGCCGGGGGAGGGGGTGACGAGGCGGGCGCCGTAGAGGAGCGTCGCCACGACCGCGCCGGCGGAGAGGAAGAGGAGCACGAGCACGAAGCGGCGCATGCGCGGCGAGAAGACGTCGCCGATGGTGCGGCTGCGGCTCATGCGGGGGCCCCGGCGGGCAGGGAGGGAGCGGTCTGGCCGGCGGCGCGGCGGACGGCCTCGCGGTGCTCGCGGACCTCGAGGAAGAGGGCGTGGGTGGCCTCTTCGCCGGCGAAGCGGACGCGCTCTGCGCGGCGGACCACCTGATCGAGGGGCGCGCGGCGCGGGTCCGTGAGGCCGAGGGCGCGGAGGCTCTCGCGGGCCGTGCGACTGCGCTGCGTGCGCGGGTCCCAGCCGGCGTCGCGGAGGGCTTCGACCAGGAGCGCGAGGATGGCGTCGGCGAAGCGGCCCTCGGCGGCGAGCCGATCGGCGTCGCCGAGATCGAGGGGGAGGAGGTCGTCGTCCGTCGGCGCGCGGGCCGGCGGGCGCGGGCGGCGCGGCTCGGGGGCGTCCTTCTCCTCGCGGGGGCGGATGGCGATGACGAGGATCACGACCAGGCCCACGAGGAGGACGATGACGGCGACGAGCAGGACCGTGGAGAGGAGCTGCCCGGCGCCGGCGAGCATGCGCCCGATGGTGAAGCCGCCCTGGCCGCCGCCGGCCGCGTTCGCGTCGCCGGCCTCGCGGCCTTCGAGGCCGCCCGTGCCGCCGCCGACGCGCCCGCGCCGCGCCTCGTCCGGGCGGGAGGAGCCGCCGCCGCCGCCCACCGAGGGGAACGAACGCACGCCGCCGCCCCCGGAGCCGCGGAAGCGGAGCTCGCCCGGGTAGTTGCCCTGCTCGTGGACCCGCGCCGCGACCTCCCGGGGGTCGGACCCGGAGAGGCCCTCGGTCGGCTGCGCGGCGGCCACGCTCGCGGGGAGCGCGGCCGCCAGCGCGAGGCTGAGGGCGAGGCGGCGCACGGGGGAGGGGTCAGGCGAAGACGTTCGCCAGCTCCTGGGCGTCGACGCCGTCCCGGATGCCGCGGATGCGCGCGTAGGTCACGGCGGCGAGGGCCGAGAAGGCCATGGTCTGGCCGAGCTGGAGGATCCACGTGAGCACGAAGTTCACGATCTGCATGGCCATGCTCGGCTGGGCGACGGCGCCCGTGGCGTCGAAGCCCGCGCCGGCGCCGGCGGCGCCTCCGAACATGCCCACGATGCAGCTGAGCACGAAGTAGGCGGCGAAGACCGCGAGGCCCGCGAGGAAGATGGTGAGCCGGTTGCCCTCGGTGAGCTGCACGGAGCGCTGGAGCGCCTCGAAGGGGCCGACGTCCTCCATGACCGCCGCGGGGACGGAGAGGAAGAGGACGATGGCGATGAAGATGCCGGGCGCGATGCAGGCGATGAGGCCGAGGGCCGTGGCGATGGCGACCATGAACGCCACCGGGATGACCGACCAGGCGCGGGAGAGGCCGCGGGAGAAGGCGTCGCCGACGCTCGCGTGGCGGCCGGCCATGAACTCGACGACGGTGAACATCATCACCGCCTGCGCGAGGTAGGTGAGGGTCATCGTCACGACCGAGCTCAGGCAGGTGCCCCACCAGAACCAGGACGGGAAGAGGTCGAAGGGGCTCGAGCTCTGCATGGAGTAGGGGTCGTTCATCGACCGCTCCATGATCTCCATCGACCAATCCTGGACCGCGAGCGTGTACCAGAGGTTGATGAGGATCGCCGGCGTCAGGCAGACGAGGCAGATGATGAAGAAGGAGCCGAGGTTGGCGGCGATGCCGCGCATGGCGGTCTGAAGGAGATCGCCGACCCGGACGACGCCGGCCGACGCCGCGAGCTCGCCCGCGCCCCAGGGGCCGCCCCCGCCGGGCGGGCCGCCGCCGTAGCCGCCGCCTCCGCCGGGCGGGCCGCCGTAGCCGCCGCCGGGCGGACCGCCTGCGGGAGGCGCGCCGAACGCGCCGCCGCCCTGACCACCGGGGGCACCGAACGCGCCGCCCTGCGGACCGCCTGCCGGAGGAGCGCCGAACGCGCCGCCTTGGCCGCCGCCGGGAGCCTGGCCGCCTGCGGGAGGCGCGCCGAACGCGCCGCCCTGGCCGCCTTGGCCACCGGGAGCCTGGCCGCCGCCCTGCGCCGGAGGAGCGCCGAACGCGCCGCCTTGGCCGCCGCCCTGAGCCGGGCCGCCAGCGGGGGGACCGCCGAACGCGCCGCCCTGGCCGCCTTGGCCGCCGGGAGCCTGGCCGCCGCCCTGCGCCGGAGGAGCGCCGAACGCGCCGCCTTGGCCGCCGCCGGGAGCCGGGCCGCCAGCGGGGGGACCGCCGAACGCGCCGCCCTGGCCGCCGCCCTGAGCCGGGCCGCCAGCGGGGGGACCGCCGAACGCGCCGCCCTGGCCGCCGCCCTGAGCCTGATCGTCACTGGAGCTCTGGGGCGGCTCGGCGCCCTGCGGGGCCGGCTTCCAGCCCCCGAAGCCGCCGTCGTCGCCACCGGATTCGTTCGCCATTCTCTTCTCCGTCGGTGCTCGGGCGCCCCCCGAGCCGGGCCGACTCTAGCAGCCTCTCCCCTGCCCTCACACCGGGCAGTGGCCCCACCAGATACGGTCGTAGGGGCGCGAAGATTCCGTCGCCACCTCGCGTTCCCTCCCGGCCCCTCGCCCGGCCGGCCGGCGCCACGAGCGCGACCCGCCCTCTGGACCCGCGCTCAGTCCACCGTGATGGACTTCGAGACGTTCTTCGGCACGTCGGGGTGCACGCCATGGTCGCGCACGCCGAGCGCCTCGAGGTAGGCCATCTTCTTCTCGCTCATGCGCAGGGCCAGCAGCTGCAGCGCGACCGTCGCGCTGAAGGTCGTCAGCAGCGTGTCGCCGGTCTTCGGCAGCGGCACGTACACGGCCCGGTAGGCCTCCTCGTTCGCCGGCGCACCCATGGCCGCCGAGCGGAGCCGCGCGTCCTCCTCGGCCACCACCACCACGCTCGCGCCGCGGATCTTGTGCGTGTGGATCTGCGAGATCGTCAGGTCCACGTCGCGCCGGTCGGGTCCGGTGATGAAGACGAGCGGGTAGTCCGCGTAGAGCGCGTCCATGTCGCTCCGCAGCGCGCCCCGGACGAGCGCCGCCGCGTCACTCCCTTCCTCGCCGCCCAGCTTCGCCGCCAGCCGGTCGAGGAGCGCCTGCACCTGGTGCGGCCCGAAGAGCGTGTTGAACCCGAGGATCGTGTTCGGCCCGTGCTTGAACTCCGAGCCCTCGAAGCCCTCCGTGTGGTTCAGCACCACCTCGCGCACCTTCAGCGCCCCCTCCTTGGCCACCGCGAGCAGACGCGTCGCGAGCAGATGCATGGACGGCGAGAGGTAGAGCAGCTCGGCCGCCTCCTCGACGGCGTCCTTCGTCTCGTCGAGGGTCCGCTGCACCAGCCCGGGCAGGTCCGGCAGGGGCTCGGCGGGGCGCCGACCGAGGCGCTCCCCGAGCCGATGGGCGAGCCCGTAGAAGACGGCGAGCTGGTTCATGAAGCTCTTCGTCGCGGGCACGGCGACCTCGGGGCCGCAGCGGAGCGGCACGACCACCTCGGCCTTCTCCTGGGCGATCGTGCTGTTGAGGTTGTTCACCAGCCCGACGACGCCCACGTCCTTGCCGCTCGTGCGGAGGAGGTTGATCGCGTCGACGAGGTCCTTGGTCTCGCCGCTCTGGCTGATGGCCACGAAGAGGTCGCCGTCGCGGAGCGTCTTGGCGTGCTGGCCGCGGAACTCGCCGGGGAGGAGGGGCGTGACCTCGACGCCGGCGAGCTCGGCGAAGAAGAGCGCCGCCGCCTTGGCCGCGTGGAAGGAGGTGCCGCAGCAGACGAGGGCGATGCGCCCGCCGCGCTCGAGGGCCCGCTCCATGCGCGCGCAGGTCTGCTCGATGCCCTCGGCGAGCTCGCCCACCTCGCGCGCCTCGAGGTAGGCGTCGACCCCGCGGACGAGCTTCGCGTGGGCCGGGTCGATGGCGAGCAGGTCCTCGAGGAAGCCGCGCTCGGCCGACGCCAGCGCTGCCCCGCCCGGTGCCGCCTCGCCCGGTGCCGCCTCGGTCGGCGCCGCCTCCGCCAGGGCCACGGCCTCGGGCAGCTCCGCCAGCTCGCCGAGCCGGGCGCGCAGGTCGTCCTCCGCGTAGGCGGCGCGGAGCGCCTCGAGGCGCGCGTCCAGGCGCCCGCGGGCGGCCTCGTCCCATTCCTCGAGCTTCGGCGCCACGGCCCGCGCCGCCTCGCTCCCGCCCTCGAACATGCGCAGGGCGTCCCGGCAGGTCTCCGGCTGCGCGTGGATCTCCTGCGCCATGAAGGTCTCGAAGGGCGGCTGGAGCGCCGTGTCCTCGACCCGCAGCCGGCTCCGCACGGGCTCGCGCTGGAGCGGCGCGCCCTCCGGGTCGTCGCCGCGGAGCGCGCGCACGGTCCAGGCGTCGGCCGTGTACTGGACGAACTCGCCCTCGGCGAGGGGCACGAGGACCTTGGTGCGCTGGAGCACGCTCGAGAGATCGGAGGAGGCGATGGCGAAGGGGCCGCGCTCGTCCTCGCCCACGCCGAAGTAGAGGCTCGAGCCGCGCTTGATGGCGCAGAGCGTGTGCGTCTCCGGGTCGACGACGACGGCGGCGAAGGAGCCCTCGAGCTCCTTCGAGGCGCGCACGACGGCGCGGCGGAGGGCGAGGCTGCGGTCGTCGGTCTTCTCCAGCTCGGGCGCGAAGAAGTGCTCGACCGTGTGGACGACCATCTCGCCGTCGTTGTCCGACTTCACGTCGTGGCCCTCGCTCCGGAGCCAGGCCTGGAGCGCGTCCGTGTTGGTCACGTTCCCGTTGTGGGCGCCGTAGAGGAAGGTCTTGCAGCGCACGACGTGCGGCTGGGCGTTGACGGCGTCGACGGCGCCGAAGGTGGCCCAGCGCACCTGGCCGCAGAAGACGCGCCCCGGGAGGTCGACGATGCCGAGCGAGTGGATCAGCTCGGAGGGCGGGCCGACGTCCTTGCGGAGCTCGAGCGAGTCCGGGCTCGCGCCCTGGATGGCCGCGCCGGTCGAGTCGTAGCCCCGGTACTGGAGGGTCTCGAGGAGGCGACCGGCGATGACGCCGAGGTCGTCGCGATCTTCGTGGTGGACCAGGCCGATGACGCCGCACATGGGGCGCGGGCGTAGCACGCGGCGGGGCGGGGCGTCGACGTCAGGCGAAGACCTCCGCCAGCGCCTGTGCGTTCACCCGCTCGCGGATTCCGCGGATGCGCACGTAGGCGACGGCGCCGAGGGCCGCGAGAGCCATGGACTGGAGCGCGGCGATCGCCCAGGAGATGGCGCCCTCGACGACGAGCCCGAGGGCGCTGGGCCCCTGGGGCTGGCCGGTCGCGTCGTAGGCTCCGGCGACCTCGCCACCCATGCCGACGCCGAAGGAGGTGATGATGCAGGCGAGCACGATGTTGACCAGGAGCACGGCGAGGAACGCGAGGAAGAGCGTGCCCCGATGCCCCTCCGTGAGCGCGGCGGAGCGCTTCAGCGCCTGCACGGGGCCGACGTCCTCCATCATGACGGCCGGGACCACGAGGAAGAGCACCATCGAGATGTAGAGGCCCGGGAGGAGGCAGGCGAGCGCGCCGAGGAAGACGGCGACGCCGCTCAGGATCGAGGTCAGGAGGAGCGGGCCGGCGCGCCGCGCGGCCTGACCGAGGGAGGCGCCGACGCCGGCCTGGCGACCCGCGAGGAGCTCGATCAGGACGTAGGTCATGGCGCCCTGCGCGATGTAGGTGAGGATCAGCTCCAGGAGCACGCCGCCACAGAGGCCGCCCAGCGCGAGCACGGCCGGGAGCACGACTTCGGGGGCCTGGGGGTCGAGGGGCTCGGCCTCGGGGACGAGCGCGTCGACCGCGATGGGGAGCAGCGTGTCGAAGAGGATGGCCGGCAGGAGGCAGAGGAGGGCGAGGGCGAGGAGCGGGCCGAAGCTCGCGCCGATGATCCGCATGCTGGTGCCGAGCAGGTCGGCGGTGTCGAGCTTCGGGGAAGGCTCGGGAGCGTGCGGCTGCGGAGCGTGCGGCTGCGGAGACCGGTGTTCACTCATGATCGACCATGGCCCTAGCACGCTCCCGGTGCGAAGCACGTGAACGTCGTCCGCGCCGGCCGGGGTGGTGCTCGGAAGGCCCCGGCCCCATGATCGCGCCCATGTCCGCCGAGAAGACCGAAGAAGAGTGGCGCCGCATCCTGACGCCGGAGCAGTACGCGATCCTGCGGGAGAAGGGCACCGAGCGGGCCTTCACCGGCGCGTACTGGGACCTGAAGAAGGACGGCACCTACGAGTGCGCGGGCTGCGGCACGCTCCTCTTCGACAGCCGGACGAAGTACGACTCCGGCTCCGGCTGGCCGAGCTTCTGGGAGCCGGTCGCGGAAGAGCGGATCCGCCTCGTCGACGACCGCACGCACGGCATGCATCGCATCGAGGCGGTCTGTGCGAATTGCGGCGGCCACCTCGGGCACGTCTTCCCCGACGGACCGAAGCCCACGGGGACGCGCTTCTGCATCAACTCGGCCTCGCTCGCCTTCACGCCGCGCGAGGAGTAGCCGCGCTCGACGAGCGCGCGGCGGACCGACGATGGCAGACGCGGCGCGACCATCGGCCGCGTGACCCGTGCGGCGTCGCTTCGTCGCTCGGCGCCACGGCCTCGCTCCGTTACGGCCGCGCGGCGAGGGCGGCGAGGGCGTCGCCGCGGGCCGCCTCGTCCGCCGCGAGCACGAAGAGGCGCACGGGGGTGGCGTTACTCAGGGGCGCCCGCAGGCGCACGCGCCGGCCGGAGACGCTCGGCCTGACCTCGGCGACGCCGCGGGGAGTGACCTCGAAGACGTCGCGCACGCCGAAGTCCGGCGGCACGCTCACCTCCACGTCGCTGGTGATCGTCGCCAGCTCCCAATGGGGCACGCTGCCCTCGGAGACGAAGGACGCGGCGCAGGCGAAGTCGTCGACGGTCGCCGTCGTGTCGTGGTTCACCACCGGCACGACGATCGCGTCGCCGGCCCGGATGGCCTCGACGAGCACGGCGCCGCTCGCCGTCGCGGCGCCGGTGGGATCGCCGACCCGCAGGCGCTCGCGGACGGCGCGCACCATCCAGTTCGCGTCGGCGATGGCGTCCCAGCGGCGCGGCGCGTGGTCCGCCTCCTCGAGCGAGGTCTGAAACCACATCAGCCCCTTCGCGCCGGCGGCGATGGCGTGGAAGGCCTGGAGCAGGATCTCCTGCGGGTCCGGCTGCACGTGGATCTCGCCGCCGATGAGCGGCCGCTCCTGGTTCCACACGCCGCTGAGGCCCTGCGCGTAGAGCCAGGTCGGCGAGGGCATGTGGTTCTCGCGCGTGTTGCGGAGGTAGTCGAAGGCGCCGTCGATGGGCGGGTGGGAGCCGAAGCGCGTGATGTGGGGCGCGCAGGCGGCGATGTAGAGGTCCATGCCCTGCACGTCGGTCATGCCCGCGAAGGCGCCGACGTTCTTGTTGGTCTTGCCGCCGTTGTAGACGGGCAGGCCCGGGTACATGGACCAGAGGCGGCGCGCGTCGTCGGCCTTCTTGGCGGGGCGGGGGATGCCGTCCTCGTCGTCGATCTCGCCGTCGGACTCGTCGCCCGTGAGGAAGCCGACGATGGCGCTCGGGTCGGTGATCGCGGTCTCGGGGCTCGGGCGCTGGAGGAAGTCGTCGCCGACGAGGATGTTCAGCTCGGGCGTGGCCGGCGCCGTGACGTTGGCCATGGTCGCGCCGTCGAAGCCGCAGCGGCCGGAGCCGCCCCAGTACATGTAGAGGGTGTCGAAGCCGGCGCGCCGGTGGCGCTCGAAGTTGGCGTCGTTCGCGCCCGGGAAGGCGCAGTCGCTGCCGCTCGGCCAGGCCTCCACGATGAAGCGCTCGGGCAGCACGCGGCCGACGCCGACGGCGGTCGGGGCGTCGTCGAAGTCGACGGCGACGGTCCAGGCGTCGCCGGCGGCGGCGACCGAGCAGAAGGGGACGCGCAGGAGCGTCGCCTCGCCCGGGGCCAGCTCGGTCGCGCCGAGGCAGGCCTGAGCGGTGACGTCGCGGGCGTTCACGCGGAGCCGGCGGAGGGTGTGGGCGCGGCCGTCGCGGTTCTGCAGGTGGACGAGGAGCTCGGCGCGGTCGGCGTCGGTGGTGACGTAGGTGAGCGGGACCGGCGTGGTGGCGACGGGGAAGCGGCCGCGGAGCGCGTCGCCGCCGGTGGTCTCGACGACCAGCTCGGCGTCGGCGAGCCCGTCCCACTTGGCGTCGCGGGAGTGGAAGGCGACCCAGAGCGGCTCGCCGGCGACCGCCTCGCGCGGCCAGACGTGGTACCAGTCGAAGGGCGGGGGGCCCTCGCTCGGGGTGTAGATGTCCTCGGGATCGACGCCGTCGACGAGCACCCGGGTGACCGTGCCGCTGGCGGCGGCCGTGCCCGCGATCTGGAGGCGGCCGCCGACCGTCGGGGCCGTGCCTGCCTCGTCGTAGTCGGGGAGCCAGGCGTCCTTCCGGTAGCTCGCCACCAGGCCGCTCACGGCGGGGGCCGCGCAGACGTCGCCGCTCGGGGCGCAAGCCCGGACGGGCGGCACGTACCAGCCCTCGTCGTCGCCGGCGTCGGTCGGGGGAACGGCGGCGTCCCCGCTCGCGCCGGCATCGCGAGGCGCTCCGCCGTCGGGGGAGCCGCCGTCCGGGGGCGCGGCGTCGACGGCCACGGTCGCGTCCGGTGCCGTGGCGTCCGGTGTCGTGGCGTCCGGTGTCGTGGCGTCCGGTGTCGTCGCGCCGGCGTCGAGCGTGGAGGGAGGAGCTCCGCCGTCCTCGCGGTCGCCGGCGAGGTCGTCACCGCAGCCGAGGAGGAAGGCGAGCGCGAAGAGGGGGAGTGCGCGCATTGGCACCGAGTGTCGGAGAACGAGCGAGCGCCGTCGCTTTCAGCTGGACGCTTGCATCCGGTTGGTGAGCGCCATCAAAGCGCGAAGCGGGCTCGCGGCGAGTTGGCGTTCCCGCGACGAGGCGCTCGGGGTGAGCGCGCGCTCGGGACCCTGGACTCCACCCGGGGCCCGATTGGCGCCGATTCGGGGACCCCGTACCCCACGTCGCGTGAAGCATTCCGTTCTTGGTGCATGTGGGGGGCGGATCTCGCCGTCCGAAGGGGTGGCACGCGGGCTGCACTGTCGAGGGGCGCACCGACGCTCTTCCCCCAACCACCACACGCATCCTTCCAAGCTCGGTGCCGAGCGGCCGTTCGGGCCGCTCCCCGGGGACGCCGTCACCGACGGCCTCCCCGGGGAGCTGCCCGAGCGGCGTTTTCCGCTCGCTGGCGCTCGCTAATTTGGGCTTACCAGCGGGCCCGTGGGGCCCTCGGCGCGGCCTCCGGCCGCGTCACATCGGTCGGTTCTTCGACGACACACGAAGGCGGCTCCGTGGGGCCGGGCTCTGGGGCAGAGATGGGAGCGCTCCCCTTCGCAGAGATGTGGCTTTGCCGCGTTCGCGGCCGAAGCGCTCTCCCGCAGAGGCGTGGCTTTGCCGCGCTCGCGGCCGGGGCGCTTCCCCTCGCAGAGGCGTGGCTTTGCCGCGTGCGCGGCCGGGGCGCTCCCCCTCGCAGCAGCGTGGCTTCGCCGCGTGCGCGGCCGGGGCGCTCCCCTCCGCAGAGGCGTGGCTTTGCCGCGTACGCGGCCGGAGGGCTCCCCTTCGCAGAGGCGTGGCTTTGCCGCGTACGCGGCCGGGGCGCTCCCCTCCGCAGAGGCGTGGCTTTGCCGCGTACGCGGCCGGAGGGCTCCCCTCCGCAGAGGCGTGGCTTTGCCGCGTACGCGGCCGGAGGGCTCCCCTTTGCAGCAGCGTGGCTTTGCCGCGTACGCGGCCGGGGCTCCCCTTTGCAGCAGCGTGGCTTTGCCGCGTACGCGGCCGGGGCGCTCCCCTCCGTAGAGGCGTGGCTTTGCCGCGTACGCGGCCGGAGGGCTCCCCTTCGCAGAGGCGTGGCTTTGCCGCGTACGCGGCCGGGGCGCTC
>PABA01000087.1 GCA_002699025.1 Sandaracinus sp.
CCGCTTTCCGGGCTGGCGCTCGGCTTCGCGGTTCATGCCGCTTCGCGGAGACAGCGGGGGGTGGGCGGCGACGCTGTGATGCGCTCGCGCTCTCTCCCCCGTCGTCTGTGGATCGCGGGGGGGTCGAGGGCCGGCGGGCACGGGCATGGGCACGGGCATGGGCACGGGTCTCGTGAGGGCACGGGTCTCGAGAGCACCCCGCCCGCGCGCGAGGCGCTACCATGCCGCCATGCCCGCCGAGCGCCTCGCCGCCGTGATCGACCCCGCCGGCGGCGCCCGCCCCCTCCTCGATCCGGACGCCTCCCCCCGCCCCGTCGACGGCCCCGCGCCCCCCGCCGGCGCCGTCGTCCTCCTCGAAGGCGCCCGCGTCCTCGAGACCCTCGCGCCCCCAGGCTCCGCCAAGGCGGCCCTCTACGCCCTCGCCGCCCGCCGCGGCCTCGACCCGGTCTTCCCCGCCGCCGTCCGCGCGGAGGTCGCCGCCCTCGAGCGCGACCCGAGCATCGACGACCCCGCCCTCGTCGATCGCACCGACCTCCCCTTCGTCACCATCGACGGCGCCACCAGCCGCGACCTCGACCAGGCCCTCTTCATCGCCCCCGAGGGCGCCGGCCACGTCGTCCACTACGCCCTCGCCGACGCCAGCCACTACTGCCGCCCGGGCACGGCCCTCTTCGACGAGGCGCTCCGCCGCGGCGCGAGCTTCTACCTGCCCGGGCTGATGATCCCCATGCTCCCCCGCGCGCTCTCGGAGGGGCTCGTCTCCCTCAACCCGGAGGTCGAGCGCCGCGCCCTGAGCTTCGTGATGCGCCTCGACGCCGAGGGCCGCGTCCGCGAGACGCGCGTCGAGCGCGCCCGCATCCGGAGCCGCGCCAAGCTCGACTGGGGCGGCGTGCAGGCCTTCTACGACGGCGGCCCGGGCTTCGGCGCGGCGATCGACGCGAGCCTCGAGGCGCTCGCGGAGGTCGGCCGGCGGCGCATGGCCCTCGCCGAAGCGCGCGGCGTGGTGCGCTACCGCCGGAGCGAGGTCGCCGTGAAGCTCGCCGGCGCCGAGGGGCTCCGCTTCGT
Organism: Sandaracinus sp.; assembly: GCA_002699025.1. Classification (GTDB taxonomy): domain Bacteria; phylum Myxococcota_A; class Polyangia; order Polyangiales; family Houyiibacteriaceae; genus Houyiibacterium; species Houyiibacterium oceanicum. Next base: position 1,066 of record PABA01000087.1, read on the forward strand.
GGTGCTCCAGGACGTGCGCCGCCCGGTCGAGCGCTACAACGAGCAGCTCTCGCTCCTCTGCAACGTCGAGGGGGCCAAGCGCCTCGAGGCGGCGGCGGATGACGCCGAGCCGAACGGCTTCGTCGAGCCGATCTTCCGCGTGCACCCGGCACCGGACGCGGCGCGCCTCGCCGACTTCGAGGCCATGCTCGACGCCCTCGTGGAGTCCCACGACCTCGACCCGGCCGTCTGGCGCTGGCGCCGCGACGAGGGCCGCCCGCTCGCCGCCTACCTCGACGCGCTCCCCCGCGAGGGGCGCCTCGGGCGGCTCGCCCGCGCCGTGCACCGGCAGGCCGTGATGGTGAACGTGCGCTCCGTCTTCCAGACCGAGGCCGCCGGCCACCACGGCGTCGGCGCGGAGGTCTACGCGCGCTTCAGCGCGCCCATGCGCGAGATCGTCGGCGTCTACCTGCACCTCGAGCTCGCGGAGGCGCTCCGCGGCGAGGGCCGGCGCGACGAGGCGCTGCGCGAGCGGGTCGTGAAGAAGGCCAACTCGTCCAAGCACCTCCAGCGCGCGCTCACGCACGAGGCCAACCGGCTGGTGCTCGACCAGGTCTTCGCGCGGGCCGAGGCCGAGGGCGGCGAGCTCGCGGGCACGGTGATGGGGCTCGCGCGCGGCAAGGTCTACGTGCTCCTCGACGAGCCGCCCATCGACGTGAAGGTCTACCTGCGTCACCAGAAGCGCTTCGCCGAGGCGCCCCTCGAGATGGATCCGCACGGCACGACGCTCCGCTCCGGCGACCGGACGCTCTGCCGCCTCGGCGACGCCGTGCGCGTGCGCGTGCGCGGCAAGGACGCCGAGCGCGATCGCTGGATCCTCACCCTCGTGCCCTGAGCGCGCCCCGAGCCGTCCGCGCCCGCTCGCCTCGCCTTTCGCGCTAAGGTGGGGCCGTCCCCCACCGGGCCCCCAGAGCGCCCGCGCGCCGACCTCGGAATGCCTTTGACCCGCACCGCATCCTCGCTCGCCTCCCTCCTCCTTCTCCTCGCGGCCTGCGCCTCGGGCGGCGGCAGCCCCGACGGCGGGCGCTTCGGCGGCGACGGCGCCGCGCCGGATGGCGGCCCGGGCGACGAGGACGCGGGCCTCCCCGACGCCTCCGTCGACGCGCCCCCCTCGGACGACTGCGCGGGCCAGCCCGAGGGCACGCCCTGCGACGCCGACGGGGACGGCTGCACCCAAGACCTCTGCCGCCGCGGCCGCTGTACCCTCGGCGGCGCCTCCGACTGCGACGACGGCGTCTCCTGCACCACCGACGTCTGCATCAGCACCGGCGCCATGAGCTTCCGCTGCGAGAACGAGATCGCCGGGGGCTGCTACATCGAGGGCGTCTGCCGCGACGAGGGCGCCCGGAACCCCGAGGAGGACTGCCAGCTCTGCGACGCCGCCGCGCCCACCGCCTGGAGCACGGCCACGGACGTGAGCTGCGACGACGGCGACGCCTGCACGAGCGACGATCGCTGCGCGGACGGCACCTGCACCGGCACGCCCGTCCTCGACGACTACGAGATGAACGACGGCCGCGCCGCCGCCCACGACCTCGGCAACATCAGCGACGGCGACTCCTTCCCCGCCGGTACCTTCAGCGCGACCCTCTTCCCCGAGGGCGACGTCGACTGGTTCGTCTACAACGACAGCGACGACTCGTTCTCGTCGATCTTCCCGCGCGTGCAGCTCCGCGACCTCCCGAGCGGCTCGAACTACGACCTCTGCGTCTTCATCGACTGCGAGTCGAGCTTCAACTCGCGCGACTGCACGGCCGGCACGCCCGTCACCGAGGGCGGGCTCTCGGGCTGCTGCAGCACGAACGACGGCAACGCCGACGAGAACGTGCGCATCGACCACGACTGCAGCGGCGTCGACGACTCGGCCGACGTCTACTTCCGCGTCGAGAAGGTCGCGGGCCCGGCCACCTGCGACGCGCCCTACACGATCCGCTGGGGCGACGACTGAGGGCGCGGCCTCCGGCCATGCCCGGAGGCCGGATTCCTCGGAGGAATCCCGGGAGGGGCTCGCGCCCTCGTCCTCATGGACGTTCGTGGACGTGCACGTGCTCGAGGGGCCCGAGGAAGCGCCCGAGCCGCCCGTCCCCCCCCCGCCCGCGGGAGCGCGCAAAAGCGGCGCCGCGAAGCCCTCGGGTGCAGGTCCTGCGACCGCTCGCACCCTCCTCCCCACCCTCCCTCGTTGGGTACGGCGTGTGCATCGCCCGGCGCCGCTCGTCCGTACAGGAAGGACCCCCGATGAGGATTCGCTTTCGCGCCACGCTTCCCCTTCTCCTGTTCGCCCTCCTGAGCGCCCCCGCGCTCGTCGGCGCCCAGGTCACGGGGCTCGTCCCCAGCGACGCCATCGAGCTGAGCACCCAGACGCCGGACCGGAACTCGGCGTCGAAGATCAAGATCGTCCGCATGGGCAACGGCACGCTGGTCGTCGTCTACGCCGACGGCGGCTCCGACGAGCTCGTCTACGACACCAAGGGCGACTCCGAGCGCGTCGCCCACGACATGTTCGTGACCACCTGCAACCCGAACATGGTCGACTGCAGCGACGCCGCGAGCTGGAGCCCGCGGGTGAACATCTCGAACACGGCCAGCCAGAGCTCCATCTCGAGCGCCTGGCGCGGCCCCGACGCGGGCGAGCTCCCCTACTACGGCGACTCGGGCAAGCCGCAGGTCTTCAACAACGGCCCGGCCCTCGTCGTCACCTGGAAGGACGCCTACTGCCCCGGCGGCGACCAGCGCACGGTGACCTACCTCGAGCGCGACGAGCGGGTGATCCCCTTCCGCTGCATCTGGGCCGCCCGCTCGCTGAACAACGGCGCGACCTGGTCCGCCCCCGAACAGCTCAGCTCGGGCCTCCGCGACGCCGCCCAGGTCGTCTCCCGCGGCAGCGCCGGCGCCTGGGTCGTCACCTGGCAGGAGGATCCGCAGGGCCTCCAGCTCGGTGAGGGCGACGGCCCCGGCGAGGGCGCCTCGGGCGCGCACGTCTCGCATGGCACCGACATCTGGTACTCGGCCCTCTCCCGCGCCGCCTTCGACGCCGGCGACGCCTTCCCGGTCGGCATCCGCCTCACGAACAACTTCACGCAGGTGAGCTCCGTGGGCATGGACCCGACCGAGTACGAGCGCGGCCAGCAGGGCGCCTCGCGCGCCAACCTCGCGCTCGTCGGGCCGACCGTGATCGTCGCCTACGAGGAGACCCGCGGCGCCGAGAGCATCATCGACGGCAAGAACATCCGCTACCACGTCTTCCCCTTCAACAGCCCGCCGACCTCCTGCGAGATGGAAGGCGAGAGCTGCCGGCTCAGCCCCTGGGGCGACCCCTTCCCGAGCCAGACCGACCCGGCCCGCGCCGGCTGCATCCTCTCGAACCCGGGCGAGAACGCGCGCCGCGTGCGCTTCGTCTTCAACGCGACGCCGCCCGCCTCCGAGACGCGCCTGCTCATCTTCTGGCGCCAGGGCCGGCCCACCGGCGGCGGCCCGGCCGACATCGTCGGGCGCACGGCGACCGGCTTCGAGATCGGCGACTTCCGCCAGGCGCTCGCCCTGCCGAGCGGCGAGGGCACGATGGACGGCTGCTTCGCCATCGGCGACGAGGACGAGGGCACCGGCGCCTACGCGAACGCGGCGCCCATCAACTTCAGCGCCGAGTCGCCGACCGGCGGCGACCTCGAGGCCGAGACCTTCGCGAACAACCTCGAGGACGCGCGCGCCCACCGCGCGATCATCAAGGGCGACTTCGTGATGCTCGGATACACTTACACGTCCGACGGCGTCGTCGCGAACGCCACCGACCTCGACCACCACAACTTCTACGTGCGCCGCTCGCTCGACGGGGGCGAGACCTGGGACGCGCCCGTCGACCTGACGACGCCCATCGTGCGCCAGCTCGCGCTCGACAACGGGCTCCGCGAGACCGGCGTGAACGTGCGCGAGCCGCGGCTCGTGAAGACGCCCGGCAACGGCCCCGGCTGCCCGAGCGGCGACCCGGACGACGAGAGCACGACGCGGCCCTCGGACTGCGGCGCAGGCGGGACGGTGATCGTCGCCTTCGGCACACAGACGAACGTGTACGAGCACATCGGCGGCGCCGTCGACCTCGACATCTTCATCACGCGGACGACCGATCGGGGCGCGAGCTTCGAGCCCATGCAGGTGCTCGCGGCCGACCCGCTCCCCGAGCTCGAGAGCCAGATCCGCCCGACGCCGGACGGCAACACCGTCTTCGCCGTGTGGAACCGGGAGAACGAGCCGTCCGGCTCCGACGGCCTCTTCGCCGTGGCCGTCGAGGGCGAGGTCGAGGAGCCGATGGACATGGACGCGGGCGTGCCCGACATGGACGCCGGCACGCCGAGCGAGGACGCCGGCACGCCGAGCGAGGACGCCGGCACGCCCGGCACCGACGCCGGCTCCTCCGGGGCCGACGCGGGCGAGCTGCCCCCCTGCGAGTGCGACGACGGCTGCGGCTGCGTCGCCGCCGGCGCCGGTCAGGGCTCGCCCCTCGCGCCGCTCGCCGGCGCCGGGCTCCTCGGCCTGGTCTGGCTCCGCCGCCGCCGCCGCTGACGCGCGTGGATCCCGCGCCCGCGCCCTCGACCCTTCCGGGTCGGGGGCGCGCGCCGTTTCGGCCTCTTCGCCGCCCACGCCGACGACGCCTCGGCTCCCGCGCTGACGGCTCCCGTCCCGCGCCGCCGACTCCCGCGCCGCCGACTCCCGCGCCTCGGCGGCCACCTCCGGAACGGCGTCGAAGCCGCCGAGGGCGTCGAGGCCGAGGGGGGGCGCCCACGCGGCGACCGCGAAGCGGCTCCTCCGCACGATGCGCTGAGCTCGCCCGGGCCCCCGCGGACACCCGGCGGCCCGTCCCGACCTGCGCGGCCAGAGGGCTCGCTGCGCCGGGGCACCCGGGAACCTCTCAACGGACGCAGACCCCCACGCACTCGAAGCGGGGGAGGGTCTCCACCGAGGACGGGTTCCGGGTGCAGACCTGGGAGTCGCAGTCCGCGTCGCTCGCGCATTCGTCCGCGGGCGTGCGGCAGGCCACGTCGTTCGCTCCGTAGATCAGCCCGAGCTCCCCGTCGCATCCCGCGCTCACGGCGCACGCCTCCCGCTCACAGACGCCGGTGCATCGATCGACGAGGCAGACGTTCTGCTCGAGCGGCCCGATCGCGCAGCCGCAGATCGACCCCTCGCCGCAGTCCGCGTCGGTCTCGCACTCGTGGTAGGTGCAGGTGCCAGCGATGGGACCGTCCTGGAGGCAGCGACCCGCCCGCCCCTCCATGCAGTCTTCGTCCCGCTCGCATCCCGACCAGCCAGGCTGACCGGCCGCGGGCGGCGGAGAGCTCGGTCGCGCGACGAGCTCGCACGAGGGCTGGAAGATGCGCGGGTCCGCCTCGAGGGCCCCCGCGTCCACCGCGCCGACGTCCGCGCGAGCTGCGCCAACATCGTTCAACGCCGCGTCTTCACGGACCGCCGGTGAGGCGCTGCAAGAACAGCCCATCATCGCTACCGTCATCAACGAAGCCAATAGCCGCGAGCCACTCATTCGAAGCAGTCCTGGTCCGGAACGCAGTACGCCGAGTCAAGACTGGGCCCGACCGCAGCCCGACAGACATAGCCGGTGTCGTTGCAGACCTCTCCCACACTCTCACAGGACGCAGGCCGGCAGATGTTGTAGGTCGTATCGCACACCGGGATCTCAGGCGGGCAGACTAAGCTGCCGCAACGCGATGCGCAGTAGCTAGCGCACGCGCCTTGAAGGGCGGCAGGGACGCACAGCAGGCCCGCTTCGCAATCCCCGGCAGCGCGACAGGGAGCACCTGGCCGTCCTGGTCCACTAACCGACCCGTCTGTATCTCCCGAACCGCCAGAATCACCACATCCGAACAGTGTCAGGGTCAACGCGAGCAACACCGGAGTCCACTGCGTCGTCGGGGCTAAGGACATGACCCGCACCCGAGGGAAGACACCTCGCTAACGCACAAGGCATCCCAGGCTGTTTGACAGCAGTACGCGTCAATGCTGCATACGCATAGCTCCACCGATTGAATGTAGGACCCAGGCTGGGTACGCGCTGCGCAGTAGTCTCCGCATGTACTGCACCCCAGACTCTCGACTTCACCAACGCAAACGGAGTCCCAAGCCGTGCTGCAACAGAAAGGATCTGCCGCGCATACGCAGGCTTCCACCTCCGTTCGGTCACATAGGGGCGTCGCCCGAGCGCTACAACACGTGCCCATGGGCGCGTACGCACCGACTTGAATCACATTGCTCGCAGCCGACTGCCTGTCCGACGTCCCGGAGAACACGGCACGAACGCGGACGATGCCCTGCAATCCTGTTTGAACTTCAGTCGAGAAGCAACCTGAATCGTCCGTGGCCGCATCTGTGGATACGTTAGCCCCCCACGGCGCTATATGCTGAACTCGCACAGGAACGCCCGCCACCCTGTCAGAGAGACAGCCGTGGGTGTAGATCGTGCCATCCATATCGTCATGAAAACTCGTAATGCCGATCTCTACAGGCGTCACTGCGTATCCCCTGAGGATCAGGCCATCAACCAGCGACATCGCCGTAAGGTGGTTCGTGCCGGAAGGGTCCCTAGGATCGGCCACCTCCCGTTCGACAAGTGCTGTTACCACAACGTCAAAAGACTCGGAAGGTGCTATCCCCGGAAGTCCAGAAGGAGCAACTAGAGAAACTGGTATTTCAGCAACAGAACTCGCAGGAACAGTAACTTGATTAACTCCCCCACCGACATCGACCCCCCATCCCGCCGGCAGCTCTGCAATATCGAGGCTCAGGTAGAATGTCCTTGCCTCGTTACCGTCATTGGATAGCACGAGAGACCCGGACGCGGAGCTTGCCTCCCCTGATGTCGGGGATATCACAATCTCGTAATAGTCGATGTTCTCCTGCTCATTATCACCATTCTGATTCGTCAAGTTTGTCTCGACGTATGGAGCGACAACCTGGTCCACTCGCACGCGAAGACAGGAGTGGATATCCACCCGCCCTTCTTCAAGTGCCTCCTCTAGGTCAGGCATGGGATACCACGGCACGTACACGTCTACGCTCTCACCAGGCGCAAGTGACGGAACCGGCGGCGCCGTACCTATCTCTACCCAATCGCTAGGCGACCACACACCCACATCATGAAAGGTCGTGCGGTCAATAGTGACACTAATGTTGTTCGCAGGTTGATCTCCAAAGTTCGTTATTCGTGCATACACACGGTTCTCTTCAAAAGCACATGGCGGGTCCCCTATCCCGTTCACATTGCCTCCCGATCGACCGAACCGGAGACCTGCTGGGTCGTCCTCCTCATACCCATTGCACGACGAGTCGACCCAGATGTCTATCGTTTCATACCGAAAATTCGGCTCCGTCAGCCACGGAGTCAACCCCACATCAGGAGCACCTGTGAGAGCACTCGGACCGTAGTTGACTGTGGCTGCACAGCTAGCACCAGCATCGGGACCAATGGAAATCGTTAGGTCGGCGCTCACGTCAGTATAGCTTGCAGAAGATGGGTTCCAGAGAGAACCAAAAGCTGAGCTATCCGCCGGGTCAGTGACTACCATCGTCTCCACTTCACTCGGACCGCCTGGAACGCCATCAGGGTAGACTTGAAGTATCTGCACGCCTCCAGTGGCATCCCGCACAGGGTCTGCACTCCACACCGAGTCGGCACCAATGGGTCGACGGCACTCAAGTAGATAGCTGTAGGGTTGATTCGTGAATATCCTTACTACCTGAGGATGTGGAGCCAAGCGCGGGTCAAGCTCTACCGGCGCGATCTCTATATTCGTTGAGACAGAGGTAGGGTTGAGAGTCATGTACACTGACTCTGGTTTCCAGTTTGAAAACTGCGGAAGCTCATTCGGCAACCTTAAGACATCGGGGAGGGTCATATATCCTCCGGGGAAGCACCCATTGCATGAGTCCATCAACTCATAAGCATTCGCATATGCTGCCGGGTGCGGAGCTAAGGGTGTTCGTTGAAGCGTGTGCCCAATTTCATGTGCAGCGACGCGGATCTCCGGATCATCACCACGGCTAACGCTACAGTCTGACTCCAGGACGTTCACCCAACCCGCATGATACGTTTGGAGTGCCGGTGTGCCAAGTGCAGCAAACGTCTGCCCCTGGCGAGCCTGTCCTCCGATTCGTTCATAGCCGTTCGTTGCGCATTCTCCTGAATACGCGAAGAAGATGGCATCGAACACCTCGTCTACTGTTTCGCCTGCCGGGATTAGCCCGTCTGGCGTCGTCGCTACGTCTCCCGAGTCGATCAAGTCCTGCAACACGTCCGGTTCGTTGATGAGCCTAGGCTGGCCACCATCGGCATACTCCTCTACGTTGCGAGGGGCTTCTACAATAAACGACGGCACGAAGATGCGAAGATCGAGAACCCCATGTGAGAGTTCTGAAAAAACGAGCCTCAAGGTCCGATGCATACGAATCGATATCACTGATAGTGACACTGTCCGCCGGCTGGTCGGGAGTGTCGAATGGTATGAGTAGCACTTTGAATTCTTGCTGCGCTAGTGCCGTGCTAGAACTAGACAGACACAAAGTAAGCAGCACCATGAGGCACACTGTCGCTGGGCGCATCACCATGATTGACTATGTATCATAGGTTCAACTTGCCAACCATTGCGCTAAACGGGTAACCAATGCGGGTTAGGGCTCGTCGCCGATCCGGCTTGATGGGGGCGTACGGTCGCCCTCGCGCCGGGCGTCAGTCGTCGCGGAGGCCGAGCTCTTTCATCTTCGTCTGCAGGCTCTTGCGGCTGATCTTCAGGAGGCGCGCCGCGTGCGTCACGTTGCCGCCGGTCTGCTCGAGGGCGCGCTCGATGAGCTGCTTCTCGAGCTTGGCGGTCGCCTGCTTCACGACGTCCTTCAGGCCGACGCCGTCCTCGCCGCCGAGCTCGGCGGAGCCGCCGGCGAGCAGGCCCGCGGCGACCTCGGCGGCGGGGCCCGCGCCGTCCTGCTGGCGCGTCTCGGGCGGCAGGTGCTCGACCTCGATGCGCTCGCCGTCGCAGAAGAGCATGCAGCGCTCGACCACGTTCTCGAGCTCGCGGATGTTGCCGCGCCAGGGGTGCGCCATCAGCCGGCTCATGGCCGCCTCGCCGAAGCCCTTCACCTCCTTGCCGAGGCGCGCGTTGAGCTTCTCGAGGAAGTGCTCGAGGAGCAGCGGGATGTCGCTCGTCCGGTCGCGGAGCGGCGGCAGGTCCACGTGCACCACGTTGAGCCGGTAGTAGAGGTCCTCGCGGAAGGCGCCGCTCTCGATGTCGGCCTTCAGGTCCCGGTTGGTCGCCGCGATCAGGCGCACGTCGACCTTCATGGTCTTGATGCCGCCGACCCGCTCGAACTCCTGCTCCTGGATCGCCCGCAGGAGCTTCACCTGCATGCTCACGGGGATCTCGCCGATCTCGTCGAGGAAGAGCGTCCCCCCGTGCGCCAGCTCGAAGCGCCCCGGCTTGCTGGTCACGGCGCCGGTGAAGGCGCCCTTCTCGTAGCCGAAGAGCTCGCTCTCGATCAGGTCGGGCGGGATCGCCGCGCAGTTCACGCGGATGAAGGGCTCCTCGGTGCGCGAGCTGTTCTCGTGGAGCGCCCGCGCGATGAGCTCCTTGCCCGTGCCGCTCTCGCCGGTGATCAGCACCGTGCTCGGCGTGTCGGCGACGCGCTCGATGAGGTCGTAGACCTCGCGCATGGGGGCGCTCTGGCCGATGATCCGGTAGCGCCCGCGGCCCTCCGGATCGCGCCCGACGTCCTTCTGCGAGAGCTCGCGCGTCTTCGCCGCCTTTTCGACGACGTTCTTGAGCTCGTCCCGATCGAAGGGCTTGGTGACGTAGTCGAAGGCGCCGAGCTTCAGCGCCTCCACGGCCGTGTCCACGGTGCCGTGCGCGGTGATCATGATCACCGGCACGTCCGGGTAGGTCTCGGTCACGTGCGCGAGCAGGGCCATGCCGTCGACCTTCGGCATGCGCAGGTCCGTGATCACCACGCCGATGTGGTGCTCGCGGAGCGCCTCGATCGCCGCCTCGCCGTCGGCCACGGCGGTCACCTCCCAGCCGTCGCGCTGGAGCTGCGCGGAGAGCACCCGGCGGAGGTTGGTCTCGTCGTCGGCGACGAGGATCTGCAGCTTGCTCATGACCCGCTCGCGACCTCCAGGCAGCGCTCGGTGCCCCCGGGCGCGTCGCCGGGCAGGCCGGTGCAGAGGAAGACGTAGATCTTGCCGGCCCCGGGCGCGCCCGCGACCACCTCGGCGCGGCCGCCGCTCTCGAGCTGGGTCGGCACGACGCCGACGCCCTCGCCGATGAGCGCGCCCTCGTCGGCCTCGGCCGGGTAGAGGGCCATGGCGCCGGCCGGGTCACCGCCGGGGAGCACGAAGACGGCGCCGCTCGCCGTGCCGTCCGCGGTGGCGCTCGGCGCGCCGACCACCAGGTCGCCCATGCCGTCCGCGTCGAAGTCGCCGACCGCCGCGCTCGCGCCGAAGCCCTCGCAGCCCACGCCCTCGACGCTCGGGCAGGAGATCGTCGTCGTCGTCGGATCGTCCGAGTCGCTCGGGGTCCCGCAGCCGGCGGCCATGCCGAGGTCCGCGAGGCGCGCGACGCGCACGCTGCCCGCGGCGGCGTCGCCGACGATCACCTCGGGCATGCCGTCGCCGTCGAGGTCCCCGGCCGCCATGCCGCTCCCCTGGTCGAGGGGGGCGCTCGGTGAGCGCATGGCGCTCCCGTCGAGGCAGCCGAGGAGACGCGCGGTGGTCTGGGGCACGCCGGTCATGCCGTCGTCGGCCTCGCCCACGGCGAGCACGACCACGCGCTCCTCGCCGGGCGCGGCGGCGAGGACGAGCGCCGCCGCTCCGTCGAGCGCGAAGGCGTCGTCGGGGAGGGGCGCGACGGCGAGGGCCGTGCCGAGGCCGGCGCCCTCGGAGAGGGTGAGCATGGCGGGGAGGTCGAGCTCGACCGGCGCGATGCCGTCCTGGGGGAGCCGGTAGAGGGCGCCACCCCCCGCCGCCTCGGGCGCGCCGATGATCGCGGCGCCGAGCGGGTGACCCTCCGGGAGGGCCGCGAGGTCCGTGCCGAAGCCGACGCCGCTCACGCGCTGGAGTCGCTCGGTCGTGGCCGCGGTCTCCTCGCACTGGATGCGGAGCGTGCCCTCGGTCTCGCTCGGGCCGACGCCGATGCGCGTCGCCGAGAGGAGCACGCAGTCGCGCATGCCGCGCCAGACGGGCACGTGGGCGAGCGCCGCGCCGGCGCCTTCTTCGCAGTCCTCGGGGATGTCGTCGCAGCCGTCGAAGCGGACGTTGAGGCTGCCGATCTCGCCGCCGGTCCAGACGTCGAAGACGAGGAAGGGCGAGCCGGCGCCCGCCGAGCCGGCGATGCGGCCGACGCCGCCGAGGGAGGTGCTGCCCCCGTAGGCGGCGAAGACCTCGCCGAAGCGGCCGGAGGGATAGCCGTCGATGGCGTCGAGGCTGAGCACGGGCGCCGAGTCCTCGAGCTCGGAGAAGGGCTTCAGGCGGCAGCCGCCGAGGAGGAGCGCGCCGAGCGCGAGGGAGAGGACGAACGAGGAGCGAGGGAGCGAGCGCATCTCAGAAGCTCCAGTTCAGCTGGGCCCCGCCGGCCCGGTGCACCGGGTCGATGTGGGGGACGAAGGTCCAGTCGCGCGGCTCGAGCACCGTGCCCTCCGAGTCCGGGAGGGGGTCGCGGACGAAGTAGTAGAGGGAGAGGAGGCCGAGGAGGCCGGCGACTCCGAAGGCGGCGTTGGCGGCGCCGTTGAAGATCTTGCCGCGGAGGATGCGCGGGTCGTCGTCGGCGAGGCGGCCGGCGTCGCGATCGTTCGCGAGGTCCGTCTCGAGGCCGTCGCCGAGGAGGCCGAGGGCGATGCCGCCGCCGAGGACGATCACGCCGAGGCTGGCGGTGGCCCAGGCGCCGCTCCGGGAGACGGCCGGGCGGAGGCGCACGCGGATGGGCGTGAGCTGGCCGCGCTGGATGTCGACCAGCTCCTCCCAGTCCTTCATGCCGTCGTGGCGCACGGTGATGCGGTGCGGTCCGGCCTCGTGCTGCCCCTCGTAGGGCACCTCGCCGACCTCCTGGCCGTCGACGAGCACGATGGCGCCGGGCACGTTGCCGACGATGCGGATGCGCCCGTAGGTGACGCGTGTGAGCTGGAGCTGCTGGGTGACGTCCTCGCCGATGGCGACCTCGACGTCGCGCTCCTCGGTCTCGTAGCCGGGGCGCTCGATCCAGACGTGGTGCTCGCCGGTGGTGACCGGGTTCTGGAAGGGGGTCTGGCCGACGGCGCCCGCCTCGCGGTCGTCGATGTAGACGTCGGCGCCGGGCGGGTCGGTGACGACGCGGAGGTAGCCGAGGAACTCGCCCTGGCTCATCTCGAGGATGGCGACGTAGACCTTGCCGGGGCGGATGCGCATGGAGCGTGAGACCGTGCGGTAGTCGGGGTGCTCGACGCTGATCTCGTACTCGCCCTCGTCGAGGGTGGCGGCGAAGGGCGAGGGGCCGGTGGCGACGGTGCGGTCGCCCTGGCGGAGGGTGACGCGGGCGTCGCCGGGGACGGTCTCGACGCTGAGGAGCGACTTCATCTGGCGCTCGGGGGCGTCGACGAGGGTGCGCTGGGGGGTGGCGCCGATCGCGGGGCCGGTGCCGCTGGGGGTCGTGCCGTCGGGTGCCGTGCCGTCGGGCGCGGTCCCATCGGGCGCGGTGCCGTCGGGCGCCGTGCCATCCGGCGCCGTCCCGTCCGGTGTCGTCCCGTCTGGCGTGGTCCCATCGGGGGCCGTGCCGTCCGGCGTCGTCCCGTCCGGTGTCGTCCCGTCCGGCGTCGTGCCATCCGGCGCCGTCCCGTCCGGCGTGTCGTCGCCGACCAGCTCGCGGAGCCGGGCCAGCCGCTCGCGCACCTCCTCCGAGTCGGCCGCGTCGGGCTCCTCGTCCAGGTAGCGCGCGTAGAGCTCGATGGCGCGCTCCACGTCGCCGTTCCGCTCGTAGGCGATGCCGGCGTTGTAGAGGAAGGCGCTGAAGGGCTTGGCCTCGTAGGCGGCCATGAAGGAGGCCGCCGCCTCGGCGTAACTCTGGGCGAGGTAGGCCTCCTGGCCGCGCTCCATGGCCTCGCGGGCCCGCTGCAGGAGCTCGCGCTCGCTCTGGGCCGCCACCGGCGCCGCGGCGCCGACGAGCAGCCCCAGCCCGATGGCCCAGGCCAGCGCCGCCGCTCCGCCGGAACGGGTCGCCGCCCGCCCCGGGGCGCGTCGCGTCCGACCGCCGCCGTGAGAACTCGTGTCCACCATGGGCCTCTCCCTCGAGATCGCGGCCCGCGCCGCTCCCCTACGGGAGAAGCCATAGCCCCCGGGGGCCGGGTGGCGCAATGTTCCGCCATGCCTCCGCTGCTCGTCCTCGACTTCGACGGCACCCTCGCGCTGGCCGACGTGGGGGACGTCCTCTGCGACCGCTTCGCCGACCCCTCCTGGCGGGAGTGGGCCCGCCGCTGGCGCCGGGGCGAGCTCGACCTCCCCCAGGAGCAGGTGCACATGTGGTCCACCGTGCGCGCCGATGCGGCGACGCTCCGAGCGGCCGCGGCCGAGGTGGGCGCGTTCCGGCCGGGCGCCGAGGCGCTCTTCGAGGCCGCCCGGGAGGGCGCGCTCGAGCTGGTGGTCGCCTCCGGGGGCTTCGACCTCTACATCGAGCCGCTCCTCGGTGCGCGCATGGAGCTCCTCGCCGCCGCCTACTACAACCGGCTCGAGCCCGGTCCCGAGGGCGCCCGGCCGCGCTTCCCGCACGCCGAGCTCGCGCGCCCGCCCTACGCCATCGACAAGGCCGCCGTCCTCGCGCGCCATCGACGGCCCGGCCAGCGGGTCGCCTTCGCCGGGGACGGCTCCTCCGACCGCTCGGTGATCGGCGCCGACGCCGAGCTCTTCGTCGTGCGCGGGAGCCTCCTCGAGCGGGCTTGTAACGACGCGGGCGCGCCTCACGTATCCTTCGACGACTTCGACTCGGTCGCGCGCGCCCTGCTCGGGTGACGCGCCGCCGCCGCGACCCCACAGTGGGCCGACCCCATGAGCTCTCCCCCCGCCGAACCCGACGGCCCCACGCCGCCCCTCCAGCTTCTCCGCCGCTGGTCGCGCACCATCCTCCCGTGGATCTTCGTGGCCGTCGGCGTCGCCTGGATCGCGAGCTCGCTGCAGCAGCGCGCCATGCCGCGCGGCGAGCCGGCGCCGCCCTTCGTGGTGGAGCAGTGGCGGGACCTCGGGCCGTTCGAGCTCGAGGCGCAGCGGGGGAAGATCGTGGTGCTGAACTTCTGGGCGAGCTGGTGTCCGCCCTGCCGCGCCGAGGCGCCGGTGCTCGCGCGGGCGCACGCGCGGCTGGAGGAGGAGGGCGCCGGGCAGGTGCTCGGGCTGGCCGTCGATCCGCGCTCGCTCCCGGCGGCGGACGGGCTGGGCATGCGCTACCCGCACGCGGTGGCGCCGCGGGAGCTGACCGAGCGCTACGGAGTGGAGATGCTGCCGACGACCATCGTGGTCGGGCCGGACGGGCGCGTGGTGCGGAGCTTCGTCGGCGCGGTGGACGACGAGGACATGGACGAGGCGATCGCGGGCGCACGCTGAGGACGCCTGGTCCGCGGCGCTCGCTTCACTCGCTCGGGGATGGGCCTTCCGCGTTCCGCCGTCCGGCTCGGCGGGTCCGAGGGCAAGGGCAGGGGCAAGGGCGAGGGCAGGGGCTTGGCCCGGCTTTGGTACGATTCCCCGTCATGCCGAAGCTCCGGGTTCAGCGCATCCTCTGGGCGGCCATGCTCTCGACGGTCGTCATCTATGCGTTCCTGGCGTGGTTCGTCGCGAGCCCGCAGGCCGCCGAGCGCGGAGTGGAGGCGGAGCCCATGCTGGCCATCGCGCTGGCCGTGGCTGCCGTCGGCTCCACCGTCGCCAGCTTCCTCCTGCCGCGCCATTTCATGAAGCAGATCCTCGACCGGCAGCAGCCCGCCATCGAGGAGATCCCGGATCCGCATGCGCAGGATGTGATGTTCCGCGACCAGGTCCCGAAGACGAGCGTGCTGACGAACGGTGGCGCGCTCCTCCGCGAGATGATCCCCAAGTGGCAGACCGGCTTCATCCTCTCGCTCGCCCTGAGCGAGTCGGTCGCCATCTACGGCCTGGTGCTCGCCTTCGTCGGCCACCCGCCGAAGGTCTGGGCCTTCTTCATGGTCGTCGGCGCCGTCCTCCTCGCCATCCGCTTCCCGAGCGAAGCGCGGCTCCGGGCGCAGATCGAGCGACACCACGGCGCCCCCTTCGCGGCGTAGCGCCACTGGGTGGGCGGGCCGAGACGGGCATTCGACTCCCGTCCCGCAAGGCGCCCGCAGGACTCCCGTCCCGCAAGGCGTCCGCAGGACTCCCGTCCCGCAAGGCGTCCGCCCGGGACTCCTGCGGAGGCCCCCCAGGGGGCCCCACGGGTCCTGCGGACGCGTGCCCGGGCGTCCTGCGGACGCGTGCTCGGGCGTCCTGCGGACGCGTGCTCGGGCGTCTTGCGGACGCGTGCTCGGGCGTCCTGCGGACGCGTGCTTGGGCGTCTTGCGGACGCGTGCCCGGGCGTCCTGCGGACGCGTGCCCGGGCGTCCTGCGGACCCCTCCTCAGGCGACACCTCACCGGGCGTCCTGCGGACGCGTGCTCGGGCGTCTTGCGGACGCGTGCTCGGGCGTCCTGCGGCCCCCAGCCCGAGTAGCCCCCCCCCA
>PABA01000088.1 GCA_002699025.1 Sandaracinus sp.
CAGGCGGAGCGTCCCGCGACAGCGGGGCGCGAGCCGGAGCGGGGTCCCGCGGGGCCCGTCCCCTCCCCCCGTGCCCAACGTGCCTGCTCGACGACCCCGAAGACCGGCGGGCACGGGCAAGGGCAGGGGCACGGGCACGGGCAAGTGCCCGGGCACGGGTTGTCAGAGCATCCGAAGAAACGCCTCCAAATCGTCCAACGCCGCATCGTCGGCGCCCCCCAGCTCCCCATGGGCGCCGCTCTCCCGTCCGAGCTCGAGCACGCGCCGGAGCGCGTTCGGATGGGTCGCCTCCACGGCGCCGTCCACCACGTCGAAGCCGCCGGCGCCCGAGTGGAGGAGCGGGAAGCGGTCGTGGACGCCGACGAGGCCCGGCGGCGGGAGCGGGTAGGGGGCGTCGTCCTGCATCGCGGGGCGGAGCGGCAGCGCGACGGGCGTGCCGACGTCGTGCAGCCGCCCTCGTGTCGCCGGATCCTGGTCGGTCGTGTGCTCGGGCCCCGGGTGGCAGCGCGCGCAGCCGCGCTCCCGGAACGCGCGCCAGCCCGCGACCGGATCGCCCTCGCGCCCGCCGGGCAGGGTGACGGACTCCGGGAAGCCGCCGTCCGCGCGGCGATGAGGGCTCGGCGGCGCCGTGATCGTCTCCTGGAAGCGCGCCAGCGCGAGCACCTCCGTGCGGCTCGGGTCGGGCCGATGGAAGCGGTTCCGGCCGAGCACGAAGTCGGCCGTGAAGGCGAGGGAGGGGAAGAGCGCCGGCGTGAAGAAGGGCGGCGTCTCCCGCGCCTGCCAGAGGCTCGGCGAGCGGTAGACGTGCATCGGCTGGCCCTTCGTGAAGAGCAGGCCGTCGGCGTCGCCGTCGTGGTGGCAGCCGTCGCAGCTCATGTGCGTGAGCCCGAGGTCCGTGTAGTAGAGCGTCTCGCCCACGCGCCGGCGCGGCTGGCTCGTGAAGGGGAGCCGCCGCCGCCCGCGGAGCCGCAGCACGCCCTCCTCGGCGCGCGTCGTGTCCAGCGTGACGAGCTCGCGGCTCAGCGCGCAGAGCACGTGGAGCGTGGCTCCCTCGCCGAGCGCCAGGTGGCGCGGCCCCGTGTGGACCTCGAGGCCGGCGCGGTCCGCCCCGCCGAAGTCCCGCTCCGGGCGCACCAGCCGCACCCCCGCGGGCGGTGGCAGAGCGAGGGCGCCGAGGAGCGCGCCCCGGGCGGCGTCGTCCGAGGCGGCGAGGGCGGCGGCGTCGAGCACCACGACCCGCCCCGTGGACATGTCGGCCGCGAAGAGCAGGCCCCGCGATCGGTCGTAGGCGAGCCCCTCCGGGATGCCGCGCTCGATGGAGCGGTGCCGGAGCACGGCGCCGCTCGCGAGGTCCACGACCGAGACCCCGCCGTTCATGCTCACCTCCATGCGGTCCGGGTTCGGCCCGACGTTGGGGCCGACGCTGCTGACGAAGGCGACGCCGAGCGCCGGCGCGAGCACGACGTCGCGCGCCGCCTTGCCGCCCATCACCCAGCGCTGGAAGGGCTCGGTCGGCCCGCCCACGATGGTCGTCGCGGCGCTCGGGGCCGTCACCAGGCGCTCGACGCCGTCGTGCAGCACCAGCGCGCCGCTCCCGAGGGCGCCCGCGAGGACCACGCCGCCCGCCGCGTCGAGGCGGCGCGGGTTGGGCCCGGCGGGGACGGGCGCGCCGAGCGTGCCGCGGCGGAGGTCGAGGGGGTGGAGCGCGTCCGTGTGGCGCGAGCTGATCCAGGCGGTGTCGCCGTCGACGGCGAGGTCCTGCGGGGCAGCGGGCGCCGGGAGGATGCGGGGCGCGCCGGGCGCGTGCACCCAGAGGGCCGGGCGGTCCGCGTGGAGCACCAGGAGAGCCTCTCCCCAGCGGGCGAGCGCGACGGGGCCGTCGCCGACCGGGAGCGACGTCGGGGGGCCGCTCGGCTCGAAGACGTGGAGCGTGTCGGTGTTGCGCGAGGCGACGGCGACCTGCGAGCCGACGCGGGCCAGGGCGTCGGGGCGCGGGTAGCGCGCGTCGTCGACGAGCGTGAGCGTCGCCTCGCCGCGGAGCCGGCGCCCGGCGGCGTCCTCGAGGTGGGCGGAGACGTCCTGGAGCGTCGCGAGGCCGGGGCCGTGGGCGCCGGCGGGGAGGGCGGCGCCGCGGAGGTCTGCGTCGATGCGCGTGGTGGCCAGGCGGAGCGGGGGGTCCGTGCCCAGGACGAGCGTGGCGCCGTCCGGGAGGTGCGCGCCGTAGACGAGGAGCGGGCGGCGCGCGCGGTTCGAGACGAGGCGCGGCCCGACGGCCTCGAAGCGCGCGGTCGGCTCGCGGGCGTGCTCGGCGGCGCGCTCGGGGGCGGGCTCGGCGGGCTCCCGGCAGGCGGCGAAGAGGAAGGCGAGCAGCGGGAGCGCGAGAAGCCGGAGGACGAGGCGCGGCGCGCGGCGCGAACGGGCGCGGCTCACGGGGCCCGGACGACCCCCGCGCGTTCGGCTCTCTCGACCCGGACGGCTCACGCGCGCCCGCAGCCGGCAGCGCGGAGGGCGCTCGCGCGGGCGGACCACGCAGCGGGGCGAGCGCTCGCGGGCGCGGCTCACGCGGCCCGGCCCCCGGCCTCGTCCTCCCCGCGCAGCCGGGCCGCCAGGTGCGCGCCCACCCGGAGGCCGTTGGCGAGGATGGTCAGCGTCGTCGGCACGCCGCCCGCCGTGGGCATGAAGCTCCCGTCGACCACGTAGAGGTTGTCCACCTCGTGGGCGCGGCAGAAGGGGTCGAGGACGCTCTCCGCCGGGTCCGCGCCGAAGCGGCAGGTGCCGTGCTGGAGCACGAAGGTGGTCCCGCCGACGGTCTCCACGCGCACGTCCGCCGCCCCCGCCGCCTCGAAGACCTCCGCGCCGGTCCGCGCGACCGCGCGCGAGTGCTCGACGTCGAGCGGGTGGTGATCGAGCGCGATCTTCGCGACCGGCAGGTCCCACTTGTCGCGCACCGAGTCGTCGACGCTCACGTGCGTGTTCGGCGTCGGCAGGAAGTCCCCGAAGACCTCCGCCTCGAGCTCGCGCACGTCCTCGTAGTGCCGCTCGAGCGCCTCCTGCAGGCGCCGCCCCCAGAGCGGCGGCCGCGCGCGGTTCGCGACGCGCTCCGCCGTGTAGATGGGGGTCCGGTGCGGGAGGATGAAGTTCAGCGTGCCCCCCTTGTCGTAGCCGCCGGCCTTCTCCGCGAGGTGATAGCGGTCCTGCACGGAGCGCTGGAGGAAGTGGACCTGGTGGTGCGGGCGGAGGCCGCGCTCGAGGGCGCTCGTCTCGAAGGCGCCGTAGACCTTGGCGAGCGTCGAGAACGTGAGGTTCTTGCCGACCAGGCCGCTCCCGTTCGCGAGCCCGTTCGGGTGTCGGCCGGAGCGGCTGTTGAGGAGCAGGCGCGCCGACTCGATGGCCGTGGCGCTCACGACGACCACCTTGGCGCGCTGCTCCCGGGCGGCGCCGCTCGCGTCGTAGTAGCGCACGGAGCGCGCGCGTCCGTCCGGCGCCGTGCCGATCTCGAAGGCCATGCACTCGGCGCGGAGCTCGCAGCGCCCGGTGGCGAGGGCGGCCGGGAGCAGGGCGCTGAGCGAGCTCGACTTGGCGTCGATGGGGCAGCCGTAGGAGCCGCAGAAGTCGCAATGGGCGCAGGCCGGGCGGCCCTGGTAGGGCTCCGAGAGGACGGCGCGCGGGGTCGGGAAGGCGTGCAGGCCGAGCTGGCGTGCGCCGCGGTCCACGAGGCGGGCGAGCGGGTTCGCGGCGACGGGCGGGAGCGGGTAGGGCCCGGAGCGCGGCGGCTCGTGCGGGTGGGCGCCGGCCTGGCCGCTCACGCCGAGGAGGCGCTCGACGCGGTCGTACCAGGGGGCGAGCTCCTCGTAGCCGATCGGCCAGTCCGCGAGCGAGGCGCCCTCGAGCGCGCCGTAGCGGCTGCGCATCTCGAAGTCGACCGGGTGCAGGCGGTAGAAGAAGCCGCTCATGTGCACCGTGCCGCCGCCGACGTTGTTGGCGATCCAGCCTTCTTGGGTGCGGCGTGGGGTGCGGTCGCGCGGGGTCTGGATGAGGTGCGGCTCCTCGCTCGGGAAGGGCGCCCAGTAGTTCCGCCGGCAGACCTCGATCTCGTCGTGCCGGAAGTCCTCGCGCCGGTACCAGGGCCCCTTCTCGAGCACCACGACCCGCGCGCCTGCCCGAGCGAGGGAGAGGGCCATCGTGCCGCCCCCGGCGCCGCTGCCGACGATGACGACGTCGCCCTCCTCGCCGGACCAGTCGGGGCCTTCGCGGGACGGGCCGCTCGTCTCAGCCATGGTCGGCCTCCTCTCCGCAGGCGTGCATGCCGCTGCCGCAGCTCGGGTCGACGCCGAGCCAATCCCAGCCGCGGCGCGCGTGGTTGCCGCCGTGGCGCGGGTCGCCGAGGTGCCCCTCGAGGGCGAAGGCGTGCACCAGCGCGAAGAAGCGCGGCGCCGGGAAGCGCCCGGGCAGGCGCCCGGTCTGGACCCGTTCGAGGAGCGCGTCCTGCCGTGCGGGCGCGAGCTCGGCGAAGGCGGCGCCGTGCTCGGCGCGGGCCCAGCCGTCGAGGCGCGCGAGGCCGTCGCGGAAGAGGCGCCCCATGCCGCGGAAGTGCGGCTCGAGGAGCTGGCCGTCGACGTAGCGGAGCACGCCGGTCTCGCGGGCGCCGGGGACGCCCTCGCCGCTCGGCCAGATGCGCGCGAGGAGCGCCGCCATGGTCACGCCCTCGGCCTCCGAGAAGAAGCGGAGGGGGCCGCTCGGGGCGGCGCGCGGCGCGGGGGGCTCGGGTGGGTGCTCGGGCGTCGAGGGCGCGGCGGCGGGGGCGTCGTCGCCGTCGCAGCCCGCGAGGGGGAGCGCGGCGCCGACCCCGAGCGCGCCGAGGCCCCCGAGGAAGCGGCGGCGATGGAGGGGCAGGGCCATGCCCCGGGGAACAGCAAGGGGCGTTCCGCGGGGCTGGCGCGACTCAGCGCGAGCCATCGTAACCCGTGGGAGCACGGCCACCCCTCGGGCGCGCGTCCGCCGTAACCGCCGGGGCTACGGCCACGCGCGCCGCCGACCCTGGGCGTCCTCAGCGGGCGAGGGCCGCGGCGACGAGCTCGAGGGCCTCCTCCGTCACCGCGTGCTCGACCTGGTCGCGCACCACGTGGACGCGGAAGTCGCCGCAGGCCGGGTCGCCGCCGAGCGCCGTGCGGAGCTCGCGCTCCATGGCGCGGAGCGCGTCCTCGCGCCCCTCCACCGAGAAGCAGCACTCGTCCCGCTCGTTGAAGATCTGGAGCTGCGCCCGGCCCGGACCGCTGGCGAGGAGATAGAGCTCGCGGTAGCCGGCGAGCCGGTAGAGGGGGCGCTCGCCGAGCTGCTCGAAGTCGCCGAGGTCGCCGCGCGCCTCCTCGCGGAGGTCGAGGGGGAGGGCGCCCGCGATGGGCACGCTCGTGCGGATGCGCGGGTCGAGGGCGGCGGCGAGCACGGTCGTCCAGCCGCCGCCCGAGAGGCCGACCATGTGCACGGTCGCCACGTCCGTGACCGCGAGCGCGTGGCGGATGGCGCGGTGCACGGGCTCCACGAAGAGGTGCATCACCGGGTGGCCCGCCGCCTCCAGCGCGGCGAAGGAGTCGTGGCCGCGGAGCGGGACGGGCGCGCCCTCGACGGTCGCCTCGGGGAGCTCCGGGTTCGGTCCGGTGAGGGGCATCGCGAGGACGACGACGTGGAGCCCCCGGCCGAGGAGGTCGCGCAGGATCGGGAGCGCCGCGCCGAAGCCCTGCCCGTGGCCGAGGTGGTAGACGACCAGCTCGCCGCGCGGGGCCGCCGGGTGGAGGAGGAGCGCCGTCGAGGAGGTGCCGTAGTCCATCGCGAAGAGCAGCTCGTCGGCGCGCGCGAGCTCCGTCCAAGCGTCGAAGGCGGCGGCGGAGACGCCCACCTCCACGGCGTCGGGCGGGGCGTCCGGGAGCGTGGGGGCCCGGAAGACCTCCAGGACGAGCCGCGCCCGAAGCGCGGGGAGGACGTCCTCCCCCGGGCAGGTGTGGGGAGGGATGGGCGGGGAGCCCCCCGAGACGGCGAGCGTCCCCGCGTCCCCTGGCGCTTCGGCGGCCCGGCTCGCGTCCGCCGTCCAGCGCGCGTGCTCCGGCGCGTTCACCGGCGCGCCCGCCGCGACGAGGTCCGCCGCGGCGAGGTCCGGCGCGTCGTCGCCTCGGCCGCATGCGACGAGCAGGGCGGCGAGCCATCCCCATCGCCGGAGCCTCGTGGCGCGCATGGGCGGAGCGTAGCAGGGCGGATCCTGCACCGCGGAGGCCCGCGGCACGGACCGCTGGACGGGCTTCATCGCTTGCCAGTAGCGTCGCCCGATGAAGCTGGCGCACCTGGTCTGGGCCTCCTCGCTCCTCCTCTTGGCCTGCGGCGACGAGGGCGCGCCGCTCGAGGGCATGGACGGCGGCGGGGGCCCCGCGGTCTGCGTCGTGGACGCGGACTGCGACGACCTCCTCTACTGCAACGGCGCCGAGGTCTGCGAGCCGGGCTCCGCGGACGCGAACGCGCTCGGCTGCGTGGCCGGCTCCCGCCCCTGCGCGCCCGGGCTCTGCGTGGAGAGCGAGCGGCGCTGCATGGACGTGGACTGCCCCGACGCGGACGGGGACGGCTTCGCGAGCGCCGCGTGCGGCGGCGACGACTGCGACGACGCCGACGGGAGCCGCTTCCCGGGCGCGGCCGAGCGCTGCGACTTCGTCGACGACGACTGCGACCCGACCACGCTCGGGGATCGGGACGCCGACGGAGACGGGGAGGTCTCGAGCCTCTGCTGCAACGGCGACGCCTGCGGGCCCGACTGCGACGACACGGCCGCGGGCGTCGGGCCGACCTCCCCCGAGGTCTGCAACGGCGTCGACGACGACTGCGACGGAGACGTCGACGAGGGCGTGCTGCTGATGGCCTGGCCGGACTCGGATCGGGACGGCTGGGGCGACGCGGACTCCGTCGTCGAGCAGCGCTGCGACCTGCCGAGCGATCGGGCGAGCCGCGGCGGCGACTGCGACGACCTCGACGCCGCGCGCAACCCCGACGCGATCGACGTCTGCGACGGGGTCGACCAGGACTGCGATGGGACGATCGACGAGGGGGCCGACGCGCGCTGCGACGACGCCCTCGGGCCCCTGACCGTGGGGGCCTGCGTGAGCCCTCCCGACGGCACCGCACCCCGCTGCCACGGGCTCCGCTGCGTCGGCGGCGGCGACGTCTGCGGCGCATCCCCGAACAACGCCTGCGACGCGAACCTCTGCATGTCGAGCGAGCACTGCGGCGAGTGCGGCCGGGTCTGCCTCGACTGCGCGGGCGGCGTCTGCCCGGGGGGCGGGCTCTCCTTCGTCAACGTGGTCTACCAGGTCCGCGACTTCCTCGACGACACCCCCGTCGTCGCCGCGACCCGCGTGCTCGGGAGCTGCGAGCCGACGGCGGGCAGCACCGACGACGGTGGCCTCTTCGTCCTCGGGCGCGAGTCGCCGCCGGACCCGCCCGTCGACGGCGTGGCCTTCTCGGCGAGCGGCTACCTGACCACGCTCGCGGGCTTCGCCGGCGGCCGGCTGCCGCTCCTCGCCGTGGACGACTACGAGGGCTGGCTCGCCGACCCGGCCGTCGATCAGGCGCGGGACCCGGAGCTCGGCGTCGTGATCGTCGAGGGGAGCCTCACCGTGCCCGTGACCGATCTGGTCCACGGCCCGGCCTTCATGCTGCTGCCCGACGGCTCGATCGAGGCGGCGCCCCCCGAGGGGAGCGGCGTGTTCCCCCCGGGGGCCGTCTTCGTGTACCCGAACGTGCTCCCGGGCACCTACACGGTGCAGCCCTGGCCGACCGGCTGCATGTCCAGCGACTGCGAGGCGCGGACGGGCCTGCGTGTGGAGGGGGGCGCGCTCGGCTGGGTGAGCTTCGGCTGCAGCGACGTCGCCTGCCGCGGCTGAGCGGCGGTCGCGCGCGTCCGATGCGGCGAACGAGCCCGCGACCCCAGCCGGGCCGGAGGCGTCTCCGCTGGGGGAGGAGAGGCTGCCGTGACGGGCGGCGGTGACCGGTCCCTCGCGCCGAGCGCGCCTGCGATCGCGATCGAGCCCACCCGCGCGCCAGCGGGGGTTGGGAGAACGCCGAGCGTTCAGGTGCGCCGGCGGCGCTTGCGGAGCTCTCCGATCCCGACGGCGATCAGGATGAGCGCGAGGGTCACGCCCCCGGCGATCCACTCGACCAGCTTCCGGGACGCCCGCTCGTCGTGCTCGCGCCAGACCTGGTCGATGTTCAGGTTCACGACGTCCACGTGCAAGGCGTAGCGCATGCGGTCGCCGAGGAAGCCGCCCTGGGGTCCGAAGGCGGCGCGGTGGCCGTCGGGCCCGTCGACGCCGCCGGCGGCCCGGACCATCGCCTGGAGCTCCGCGAGGTCTTCCTCGAAGGTCGGCACGGCCTCGTAGGGCGGCTCGAGCCCCTCGTCCTCGAGCTGCCGGAGGCGCACCTGCAGCCGCGCGTAGTCGCCGAGCTCGGTGGTGTCGTCGGCCATCTCGGCCTCGAGCTCCCGCTGGAGCGCCCCGGAGGTCTCCCCCCCGCAGGCGCCGAGCGCGAGGAGAGCGAGCAGGGCGGAGCAAAGTCGAAGAAGCATGGCGCAGCATACGCGGCCCCACGTCCCCCTGGATTCTCTCCGCCGAGATCGGCGCGCTACTGCTCGTCGAGGACGCCGTGGGCGGCGTCGACGGTGAGGAGGTACGCGGAGGCGAGGTCGCTGAAGATCTCGAGACGGTGGTCGCCGCGGCCGCGGACCAGGACCTCGACCTCGAGGATCCCCTCGTCGCCGGCGAGGCGGAAGAGGTCGACGTCGCGGTGGAGGACCTCGTCGAAGTCGCGGCAGCCGGTGTCGTAGGCGCGCACGAGGAGCTCGGTGCCCGGGTAGCGCCGGTCGAGGAGGAGCATGCGCACGCGGAGGACGGTCTCGTCGGTCTCGGTGCGGACGATGAGATCCTCGCCGCCGGGGAACTGGGTGCGGAGGTACTGATCGCGGGTGAGGGCGCAGCGGGCCGGGCGGCCGCAGGCGGGGACGGCCTGCACGCAGAGGTTCTCGACGCGGCCTTCGGTGAAGATCTGCTCGGCGCTCGCGCAGCCGGCGAGGGCGGGGAGGAGCAGGCTGGCGAGGGCGACGCGGAGGACGAACGGGATCGAGCTCATGGGGCGTCTCCGGTGTCGGTGTCACTCGTGCCGCCGAGGCTCGGGGTACCGCCGCCGCCCTCGGTGGCGGGCTCCTCCCAGCCGATGAGGTCGAGGGGCGCGGCGAAGGTGCCGTGGAGCGAGAGCACGCGCTCGTCGACCTGGAAGTCGACGTCGAAGCTCCCGCTGGCGGTCTTCCCCTCGCTCGCCTCGAACTCGTCGAGCTGAAGCGTGCCCGTGCGGAAGCGGAGGAGCGGCAGCCCGTCGTGGGTCTCGCCGGTGACGTCGCCCTCGCTGACGAGCTCGTAGGTGCGCCCGGCCTCGGGCTCGACGGCCCGGTCGAGGCTCACGCGCACCGGCACGGCGCCGTGGAGGTCCACGTACTCGATGGCCAGCCCGCTCGGATAGAGCCGCGCCCGCACCCGCTCGAAGCGCAGCGGATAGGCCTCTCCGAGGCTCCCGTGGAGATCGTCCGCCGGCCCACACCCGCCCGCGCCGAGCGAGAGCGCCGCGAGCCCGAGGAGCAAAGCCCACCGCACGGCACCCGCCCGCGCAGCCGCCACGCTCTGCCCCCTCCGCGAAAGCGGCATCGACCGCGGAAGCAGAGCGCCAGCCCGGAGAGCGGAGCGCGGAGAGCGGAGAGCGTCGTCGCGACCGAAGGGAGCGACCCTCACAGCGGCTCCCGCCGCGCCAGGTGCACCTGCTCGACCCCGTCGCGCTGGCAGCGGTAGGCCACCCGGGCGTCGCCGTCCGGGCCGAACGCGAGCGCGGGCGCCATGCCGCACTCCTCGCGCGTCTCCCCGCCGGTCACCCGCTCGAGCTCCCACACGCCGTCGTCTTCCCAGGCGAACATCAGCCCGGACTCCCGGTCGCAGCTCCCGAGCCCGTCGCTCGCCCGCGCGCAGCGGAACCACGCCGCGCCGAGGCGCCCGTCCCGGTCCACGCCCAGGCTCGGCTCGAGCCCCTCGTGGTAGCGCGGATCCCCGAGCACCTCGTTCGTCCAGCCGTGCTCGAGCTCCTCGAAGGCCATGTCGTCCTCGAGCGAGTGGAGCCGCGGCACGCCGCGCCCGGCGTCGTAGGCGAGCACGTGCACCCGGCTCCCGCGCACGGCCAGCGCCGGCGTGCTCGGCATGGGCCCGGCCGCGAGCAGCACCCGCTCCCAGCTCTCGCCCCCGTCCGCCGTTCGCACGACCCAGAGGCCCTGCTGCAACGCGCCGATCTCCTCGACCGGGTTCACGAAGGCGATCACCAGCCGCCCGCGCGCGTCGAAGGCGGCCCGGTTGTGGCTCCCGGCGCCCCGCCCCGGGTCGACGGCGACGTGCGACCAGGCGCCGCCCCCGCCGAGCGCCAGCTCGAGGTCGGCGCGCGTCAGGTCGTCGGTCTGGATGCTCCCGTTGTGGACGTCCTTGTAGGCGAGGGCGAACCGCTCCCCGTCGATGGCCAGCCCGGGCCAGTGCCCGACCACCGTGCCGAAGTCGCTCGCCGGCATGCCGGTCGCCGCCTGCGCGCTCTCCTCGACGACCACCTCGGGCGCCCAGCCGGCGCTCCGCCGATGGAGGCCGAGGTCGTCCGCCTGGCAGAGGCGCCCTTCCACGGGCCCGCCGGTGATCGCGGCGATCACCGGGTCGCTCCCGTCGAGGGCGAGGTCGAGCCCGGGCGGGTCGCCGGGGGAGAGCACCCGCGCCACCTCCTCCCGGGCCCAGCCGCTCCCGGCCTCGGTCGCGTAGCGGAGCGTCCAGCGCACCTCCTCGGGCACGTCGTCCTCGACGCCGAGGTCGCAGGGCCCGACGACCTCGCCCTCGGTGGCGAAGTAGGCCACGTGGCTCGCGCCGCCCTCGTCGACCGCCAGACGCACGTGGAGGCCCACATCGTCGCCCTCGTCGACCACCTCGGTGGCCCAGAGCGCGTCCGCGCCGCCGCCGACGCTCCGGTCCGGTCGCGCGGCCGCGTCGGGCGCGTCCATCGCGCCGCTCTCGCCGCAGCCGGGCGCGCCGGCGCACGCCATGGCGAGGACCACCGCGCACACGGACGTCCGCTCTCTTCGCGCGCTGGTCCGCGCGCGGGCTCGTCTATCTCGGGACACCGCATCCTCCTCGATCGGGGCCGTAGTCCATGCAGGGCGCCTGGCAGCCGTTCGCCGCCTTCTCGACGCAGAAGCGGTAGCCCTGGTCCGGGTCCGCGTCGGTCGCGTCGTCCTCGCGGTCGCGCAGCATCAGCAGATAGGCGCCGCCGTGCTCGTGGTAGGCGTAGGCGCAGCTCTCGGCTTCGGCGCCGACGCCGCCGATGACCCCCCGCGTGCCCGACGCGAGCTCCCGCGAGATCCACCCGCGTCCGCCGTCCCGGTAGACCCAGAGCGCGTGGTCCACGGGGCCGCCGTCGACCTGGTAGTGGATGCGCAGGTTGCAGTCCTCGCCCGGGCAGGGGTGCTCGAAGAGGAACCAGTCGAGGTCGTGCTCGTAGCCGATGGAGCCGCTGATCCAGTCGCCGTCCCCGCAGCAGTCGCCGGCGGCGCAGTCGTGCACGGGGATCTCGACGGCGCGCGGGGCGCTCTCCGCGGCGGGCACGTCCTCGAGGGTGCGCGGCGTGTAGAGGTTGTTGCCGCGGGCCGTGCCGTCGTGGCCGTCCGGGTCGCGGCGGAGGCGCACGGTCAGCGTGTAGAGCGCGTCCGGGTCGCCGCCGTTGCCCTGGAAGTCGCCGACGCGCAGGTAGACCGGGCCGTCGTCGAGGAGCGGCGCGACGAAGCGGGCGGTGTTCGGCGGCGGGGGCTCGG
Organism: Sandaracinus sp.; assembly: GCA_002699025.1. GTDB lineage: Bacteria > Myxococcota_A > Polyangia > Polyangiales > Houyiibacteriaceae > Houyiibacterium > Houyiibacterium oceanicum. The sequence continues at coordinate 11,909 of PABA01000088.1, forward strand.
TCGGCGCGTCGGGGACGACGGCGGCGCGGTAGCTCCGCTGGATCTGGTTGGCGCCGCAGAGACCGCCCGGCATGCACACCGTGGCGCCGGCGCAGACGCCGTCGGGGAGGCAGGTGTTGAAGAGCCCCTCGCACATCCACTGGTGCTCGCAGACCTGCTGGAGGCCCGAGCAGGCGCCGTCCTCGCCGCAGGGGCTCCCGTCGTGGGGGCGCACCAGGCTGATGGAGGCCTGCACGGCGCGCTGCGTCTGCCACTGCTCCGCGAGGCCGCCGCTCGCCGCGACCGTGACCTCGGCTTCGATCAGGCCCGCGCCGCCGCAGCCGGTGGTGGGGAGCACGAACCAGTCGTCGTCGCCTTCGGAGCCGACGGTGCCGGTGGCCGTGAAGCTCGTCCAGCTCCCCTCCTCGCAGCGCTGCGGGTCCGCGGCGAGGGGCGTGGCGTCCGTCGGGTGGTCGTTCGGCTCGTTGCCGTCGAGGTCGTCGAGGAGCTGCACGCTCAGCTCGTAGGGGGCGTCCGGATCACCGCGGCGGCCCTGCGTGTCCTCGACGACGACCGTGTAGTCGCCGCCGGCCGGGAGCACGCGCGAGAGCACCAGGCTCGTCGGCTCGCCGCGCTCGGCGGCCGGGTTCGTGGCTTCGACGACGAGCTCGCCGGCGCCATCGTAGATGCGGAGGGCGGGGACGATGCCGGTCTCGCCCATGCCGAGGCGGGCGACGAGGACCTGGCCGGCCTCGCCGCGGAGGGAGTAGACGTCGCGGTCGCCGGCGCAGGCGACGTAGGCCGTGACGACCTCGCCGAGGCGCGCGGGGGTGGCGCCGGCGACGTCCTCGTTCGGCTCGTTCGCGTCGGGCTCGGGCTCGCTGGTGACGTGGAGCCGGTAGGGGTCGCGGCGGTCCTGGGCGTCGTCGCCCTGGTCCCGGATGGCGAGGAAGTAGGCCCCGGGGGCGACGCAGTGCGCGTCCTGCAGCGGCCGGCCGGCGTCGTCCGCGTCGGCGCGGGCGACCACCTCGCCGGGCGCGTCGCCGTCCCGCTCCCAGAGGGCGTAGACGGGCTCGGCGGGGGAGCGGCTCCCGAGGGCCTCGAGCTCGACGCGGACGACCGTGTCCGAGGCGGGGACGTCGAGCGCGTACCAGTCCTCGTCCTCGAGGGGGCAGAGCCAGCCCATCACCTCGTCGCGCGGATCGTCGGCGAGGGGGGAGTCGGGCCCGTAGGAGTCGTCGAACTCGCAGGTGCCGACGCGGCCGGCGTCGGAGCCGAAGGTGGGGGGATCGTCGGCGCAGCCGAGGAAGAGGAGAAAGGGGCAAAGGAGGCGGAAAGCCCCGTGCCCGTGCCCCTGCCCGTGCCCGTGCCCGGAGGGAAAGCGGGGACGAAGGGATGGAGAGGGCTCTCCGTGGACACGGTACGTGCACGTGCACGTGCCCGTGCTCGTGCTCGTGCTCGGAGGCTTGCGGGCAGGGGCACGGGACGATGGGCTCGTGTCCTGCTCGGTGTGGCTCGGCGTCCCGCGGGCAGGGGCAGGGGCGTGGGCACGGGCAGGGGACGATGGGCTCGTGTCCTGCTCGGTGTGGCTCGGCGTCCTGCGGGCAGGGGCAGGGGCAGGGGCATGGGCACGGGAGTCCGCACGGGAGCCGGCTTCGTTCCTTCGCCGGCTAGGGCCAGATGCAATCGACGTCTTCATCGAACTCCCTCACGTCCACGAAGTCGGCGTCGGTCAGCGTGATGCGCCCCGACGCGGGGTTGCGCTCGTCTCCGTCCAGCCGGTAGCCGGCCATCACACAGGCGACGCGGTAGCTCGCGAAGCTCTGGGGGTCGTCGAAGGCGACCTCCCCGGCGTACACGAGGATCCGGTTCCACCCGTTGCCCGGCGCGGCCTCGGCCGCGTTCTCGAGCGTGGGCACGAGGGTCACGTTCGTGACCTCGAAGTCGTAGCAGGTGCGCCCGTCCTCGAGGCTCCGCGTCTCGACTTGGTAGCGGTAGGCGGTCCGCGAGCGCACGGCGCTGTCGTCGCAGGCCAGGTCGCTCCCGCTCCGCGCCTCGGCGCCGTTGGTGAAGCCGTCGAGGTCCGTGTCGGCGAGGTCGTCGGCCTCGCCCGGGTTGCTCAGGGCCTTCACCTCGAGCCGGTCGGGCAGCCCGTCGGCGTCCGTGTCGGCGCCGTTCTGCGAGGTGCCGTAGAAGATCTCCTCGCAGTCGTTCAGCCGGTCCCCGTCCCGGTCCTCGTAGTCGCAGCGCCCGTCCCCATCGAGGTCCGGGCAGTCGCAGAAGCCGTCCGCGTCCGCGTCCACGCAGTCGTGGCCGAGCGCGTCGTGGCAGGGCCGGTCCGGGTCGTCCACGCAGTCGCAGACGCCGTCCACGTCCAGGTCCACCACGCAGGCGCAGGAGCCGTCGCCGTCCTCGTCGAGGCAGCGGTTCGAGACCACGCAGCGCGCGTCCTCCGGGTCGAGCGGATCGAGCCCGTCGAGCTGCCACTCGATGCGGTCCCGGAGCCCGTCGTCGTCCGTGTCGTCCACGAGCGGGTCGGTCCCGAGCTCCTGCTCGAGCGCGTCGATGAGCCCGTCCCCGTCCGAGTCCACGAGGAGCTCCCCGCAGCCCGGCGCCTCGTCCCCGTTCACGTCCACGAAGTCGAGCGGCCCCGGCGTGCCCGCGAGCCCCTCGAGCTGCGCCGGGTCCACCACGGCCTGCTCGTTCACCACCGAGAGGCTCTGCAGCGTGAAGACCCGCCGGATGGCGTTGAAGTCGACGTGGAGGAAGTTCAGCGACTCGCCGCTCGGGAAGGAGCGGAAGCTCCCCCCGCCGAGCTCGGCCATGCGCTGGAGCATGCGCTGCGCCTCCACGTCCTCGGCCGGGCCACTCCCGCCGCTGAGGAAGGCCGTGTGGAATTCGAAGGTGCCGACGTGGAAGCGGTCGGCGAGCTCGTTCAGCGCCTCGACGCTCTCGAGGATGTTCTCCTCCGAGCCGTCCTCCACGCTCCCGCTGTCCGGGTCCGGGAGGCCGTCGCTGATGAAGACGACCACGTACTTGCTGAGCGGCAGCGACTCGAGCGAGGCCCCCTGCATCTCCGTGCGGAGCTGGAAGAGCGCCTCCGAGAGCGCGTTGACGTAGTTAGTCGTGCGGTCGGTGACGGCGAGGCGGGAGGTCGCGCTCGCGAGCTGGTCCCGGTCGGCGGTGAAGTAGGAGTCCGGGAGGTCGTCGCCGTCGCGGTCGACGGGCGTGAGGCTGTAGGCCTCGGCGCTGAAGCGGAGCATGCCGACCCGCACGCCCTCCGGGCTGCCCTCGAGGAGCGTCTCCCAGGTGTCGCCGACGGCACGCTCGCGGCCCGTCACGCCGCTCACCGGGTCGGGCGCGTCGGTCACGCGCATGCTCTCGGAGGCGTCCACCACGAAGAGGACGCGGAGCGGGAAGACGCGGCTCTCGGGGGTCGCCGTGCAGAGCGTTCCGTCGACGCGCGCCTTGTCGTCGCGGACGGAGGGCGGCGTGGGGAGCGGGTCGAGGCCCGCCTCGGTGCAGGCGAGGGCGCCGAGCGTCAGCAGGGCGAGGCCGGCGCGGACCGTCGTCGCGCGGCGCGCCTTCGCCCGGGCCATCGCCCGTTCCGTCGCCCAGGTCGTCGCCGCGCGGGTCGCCTCTTCGTGGATGGTGATCGCGCGCTTCACGGCGCCTCCTCCATGGGCTCGCTCGCGGCCGGCGCGCCCGGGCAGCAGGGGCTCGGGGCCTCGCCCTCGCCGGTCCAGCGCCCGCAGGCGCCGCAAGTCTCGGCCACCGCGTCGAGCAGCGCGAGGAGGCGCTCGAGCTCCCAGGGCCGGTGGCAGTCGCGTTCCGGGTCGAAGACCTCGATGGGCGTGAAGAGCGCGGCCGGGTGGTCCGGCATGCGCGGGCTCCCGTCGTTGCGAAGCGCGTCGCCGAGCAAGTCCCGCAGGTCCGCGTTCGGGTAGGCGAACTCGCCGAGGGGCACCTGCTCGGGCATGCACGCCTCCACCGCGTCGCGGAGCCGGTTCCGCGAGAACTCCCCGGCGAACGCGCCGTCCGTGAACCAGCCACAGCTCGCGCCGAGCGCGTCGAAGCGGTCCAGGATGGTCTCCCGGAGCCCGCCCCAGGCCTCCTCGGTCACGTCGATGAGCCCGCTCGAGGGGTGCTTCACGCGCCCGCCGAGGTAGAGCGCCTCGAAGCAGGCGACGCTCGTCGTCGTCTCGGCGCCGCCGAGCATGGCCGGCTGCTCCTGCGCGTAGACCAGGATCCGGTTCCGCCCGCGGGCCTCGGGGAGGGGCGTGACCACCAGGGGCACGCGGCGCACCTCGAAGCGGTGGCAGCGGCGCGTGGCCGTGCGCCCGTCGGCGTCGGTGACCTCGTGCCGGCCGAGGTCCTCCAGGCCGTACTGGATGCGCTCGTTGCGCCAGGTGTCCTCGTCGGGCGCGCTCGGGTCCGTGCCGCCGCGCGCCTCGTCGCCGTTCGCGACGCCGTCGAAGTCCCGGTCGGAGAGCGCGTCGTCGCCGCGCGGGTCCGTGCCGAGGATGACCTCGAGCCCGTCGGGGATGCGATCCCGGTCCGTATCCGGCCGCCGCGCGTCGGTCTCGATGCGGTCCTCCTCGCAGTCGCGGAGCCCGTCGCCGTCGAGGTCGCCCGTGTCGAGGCAGCGCACGGCGGGCGCGTTCGGATCCGTCGGGTCGAAGCCGTCGCCCGCGAAGGCGCGCTCGAAGGCGTCCGTGTAGCCGTCGCCGTCTCCGTCGAGGCTCCGCGGGTCCGTGCCCTCGGCGCTCTCGAGCTCGTCCACGAGCCCGTCGCCGTCCGTGTCCACGCGGAGCTCGCCCTCGACGTAGCGGGCCTGGCCGTTGCGGGCGAGCAGGCCTTGGAGCGCCTGGGGCGTGTCGAGCGCGCGGAAGTCGAACTGGAGGAAGGAGTCGTCGTCGGTCGCCAGGTTGGCGTCGCGGAAGGCGCCGTTGCCCTGCTCGGCCATGGCCGTGAGCAGCGAGCGCGCCTGGGTCTCCTCGTAGCCGAAGGCCGCCGCCGCGTCGCCGCCGCAGACTCCGTCCACGACCTCCTGCGGCGAGAAGAGGAGCACCGTGTGGAGCGTGATGGCGCCGACGCCGTAGACGTCGCGGAGCGCGAGCACCTCGTCGACGCGCCGGAGGATCTGCCCGGGCGCGTTGTAGGCCGGGCAGCGGCCGTCGAAGTCGACGTACTCGCCCTCGGGGATCTCCTCGGTGGTGTTGCAGATGCCGTAGAGGTTGTCGGGGTGGAGGGCGTTGTCCGTGATGTTCTCGCAGTCCGGATCGGAGCCGTCCTCGAGGCCGTCGCCGTCGTTGTCGACGCCGTCGCTGCAGTCCGAGATGGTGTCCTCGCAGCCGGCGAGGCAGCGCGGCGTGGGGACGCCGTCGGAGAGGAAGACCACCACGTAGCGGGTGCGCGCGCGCTCGGCGGGGCCGACGGCCTCCATGTCCTCTTCGAGCATGCGGACGGCCTGGGCGAGCGTGCCCTGGTAGTCGGTGGCGGGGCCGAGGCCGCCGGCCGGGTCGAGCATGCGCCCGATGGCGCTGCGGTCCCGGGTGAAGGGCTGGACGCGGGCCCAGCTCGAGAATCCGATGAAACCGACGGAGGTGTCCGGCGCGTCCGTGAGGTCGTCGGTCAGGTCGCGGAGGGCCTCGAAGCGGCGGTTGCGGCTGTCGGTGCACTGCAGCGAGGTCGACTGGTCCACGAGGAAGAGGACCTTCACGGGGAAGCGGATCTCGGCGTCGGGCTGGGCGCAGAAGTCGCCGCGGATGTCGACGAGGTGGTCGAGGTCCTCGGCGATCTCCATGTCCGTGGGCTGGAGCCCGGCGGCGGTGCAGCCGGCGAGGGCGAGCAGCAGCAGGCGAGAGAGGGCAGGGCGGGTGGACATGGGGTGTCGGGGGAGGGGAGGGAAAGGGAGCGTCGCGTCGGGCCCCGGGGAGAGGGATGGATGTGGCCGGGGCCCGACGCGGGCTCTGTGTGTGGGTTGGGTGTGTGTTGGCTTGGTTGGGTGTCTGTTGTGTTGGCTGGATGTGGTGTGGGGGAGTCGGTCGGGGTCAGCGCGGCGGAGCGCGCTCTCTCGCGTGTCGGATGGGACCTCTCGGTCAGGGCGTCGCCGGCCTCGGGGGCCGCGGAGTAAAAGTGACGCCCGCGCGCAGTCCGCCCTGTTGAACCCGCGCGCGGGCGCCGATCACCGCCGCCTCCGCCGACGCCCGAAGGCGCCGAAGGAGAGGGCGGCGAAGATCCATGCGGCGGAGGTCGCCGCGCCGGTGCCGGCCGCGGAGCAGCCGCCGCCGCCCGTCTCCATCACCGCGCCGTCGGCGACGATGGTGGTGACGTGCTGGGCCTGCGCGTCGAGCTCGCCGGTGACGAGGTCGGCGCCGAGCGTCGAGACCGTGACCTGGAGCTGGTACTCGCCGGCCCGGTCGGGCGTGAAGGTGACCTCGCTGCCCGGCTCGTAGACGTACTCGTGGCTCACGGAGGTCGACGACTCGCCGACCGGGTTCGCCACCGTCGCGCTCGAGCCCGAGGGCGCGCCCACGACGGTCCACTGGTAGCGCACGGGCTGCCCCTCGCGGTTGACGAAGAGCGGCACGCGGAAGGCCTCGCCCACGGCGCCGAGGAGGGCCGGCGCGTACACGTCGAGGCTCCCGGTCGGGTCGAGGCAGTTGTCCTCGTCGCCGAAGACCACGTAGCAGTAGGTGCTGTCGCAGAGGTCGCCGCGGCCGTCCCGGTCGATGTCGACCTGGTCGGCGTTCACGACGCCCGAGCAGTTGTCCGCGAGGTTCAGGATGCCGTCGCCGTCGCGGTCCGGGTCACAGGCGTCCCCGAGGCCGTCCACGTCGAGGTCCACCTGCTCCGGGTCGTAGACCGCGGGGCAGACGTCCGGCCGCAGCGGGTCGATCTCGCTGATGCCGTCGCCGTCGAGGTCCGGGAAGCAGGCCGAGAGCTGGTCCGAGCTCGGCTCGCTCACGGCCGCGTTCATCGGGCACGAGTCCTCGAGGTTCAACAGGCTGTCGCCGTCGATGTCCTCGTCGCAGGCGTCGCCGTAGCCGTCGCCGTCCATGTCCGGCTGGACGTCCAGGCCGGTCGGCACGGGGTTGGGCACGGCGGCGCAGTTGTCGACGGCGTCGAGGATCTCGTCGCCGTCCATGTCGTCGTCGCAGTGGTCGCCGAGGCCGTCGCCGTCCAGGTCGAGCTGACCGAGGTTGGCGATGGCCAGGCAGTTGTCGCAGCTGTCCCCGACGCCATCGCCGTCCCCGTCGCTCTGGTCCGCGTTGTGGAAGCGGACGCAGTTGTCGAAGGGGTCCTCGATGCCGTCGTTGTCGTAGTCGTCGGCGTTCTGGTAGGTGTCTCCGAGATCGGTGTTGGCGATCAGGATGCTGCCGCCGCCACCGCAGCCGCAGCCTCCGCCGCCGCTCATGTCGGGCGTGCCGCACTCCCCGAAGCGGTTGTCGCACTCGAAGCCGGGGCTGTCCTGCGCGCCGGCCGCGAGGGGAATGCCGAGGGCCAGCAGTGACGCGGTCCCCCAGGTACGAATCCATCGAATCATCTCTATCGAGCTCCTCACCAGGGCGGGTGTGCCGAGGAGCAGTGCAAGGCCGGTGCCGCGCCGCGCCGCGCTCGAGGTCGTGACCCGATTCGCTCGGGGCGCGCCTCCTTAATGCGCGAGGGCGCTCCCGCGCGAGGCCCGCCGCGAGGCGAGCGCGGGGCGTACACGGCCCGTTTACGTCCGGAGCGATCGGCGACGCGCTCGTAACGGGATCGGTTACCCGAGCTCCGTCGCGCCGCCGGGGGCTCCCTACGCGCGCGCGAGATCCCACCGAGCGATCCGCGTCGTGGCGGGCGTCGGCGCGAAGCCGGTCCGCGCTTTGCACTGCTCCGGGGCGTGCCCGCCCTCCGCCCGACCTCGCTGGCTCTCGCGCCCCTCGCCGCCGCGCTGCTCGTCGCTTGCACCGACACGCAGCTCTTCCGCGACGACGGCACGCTCTACGAGGCCGACCGGCTCACGCTCCGCGGTCGCGTCTGCGCCGAGGACACGCGCCAGGCCACGCTGCCGACGCGCGTGGTGCTGATCGTCGACCAGGCGACGGGCCCGCTCTTCGCGGACTACGACCCGGGCGCCACCCGCGTGCCGCTGCTCCGGAGCTTCATCCAGTCGCGCCTCGCGGACCCGGACGTGAGCTTCGCCGTCGTCGGCTACGGCGGGCTCGCCACCATTCACGCGCCGACGGAGGGCGACTTCACGCGGAACCTCGGCGAGCTCCTGAACGCCGTCGACCTGCTCTCGCTCCCCGAGCCCTGCGCCGCGGACGACCTCTGCCGTGACCCGGTCGCCGCGCTCCGGAGCGCCCGCGCGCTCATCGAGGGGGACCTCGCGAACACGCCCCCCGGCGAGCGTGTGCTGACCCAGTACCAGGTCCTCTGGGTGCCCGCCGGGCCGCCCGCCCCCCTCGCGCCGGCCGCGCTCTGCTGCGCGCCGGACGACACGGCCTGCCGCGCCGCGGGCGACGCCCCCTCGGCCGAGTGCCAGGCGCAGCTCGAGCTCGAGACGGCGACGGACCTCCTCGGCGCCGTGCATCGGCTCGGTGCGCTCGGCGCGAAGCTCCACGTGATGCACCTCGCAGCCGACGCGCCCGAGGTGAACGACGCGCTCGAGGCGCGCTTCGGCGACCTCACCTTCGCCGTCGGCGGCACCTACCAGCGCTTCGCGACGCCCGCGGCCTTCGACGGGCGCGCCTTCGACGTGCTCTCGGAGCGGCCGACGCTCCGCGCCAAGACCCTCCTCGTCGCCAACCAGAACGCGCTGCCCACGGGGGAGGGCGTCGCCGTCGACTCGGACGCCGACGGCCTGAGCGACGCGCAGGAGGCGGCCTTCGGCACGAGCCCCGGCGACCCGGACACGGACGGCGACGGCGTGAGCGACCTGGTCGAGGTGCTCGTCGACTTCGATCCGCTCACGCCCGAGGAGCCCATCGCCTGCCGGCGCGTCGAGCCGGGCGACACGGATCTCGACGGGCTGAGTGACTGCGACGAGGCCGTCCTCGGGACCGAGCCGACGCTCGTGGACACGGACGGGGACGGGCTGCCGGACCCGCTCGAGGTGCTCGGCTTCGTCGACTACCTGCACGCGGACGCGGAGGACGACGCGGACGGCGACGGCGTCGCGAACGGCGACGAGATCCGCATGCGCATGCACCCGCGCTCGGGCGACACGGGGCTGCACCTCGCCGAGGGGTACCGCTACGAGGTGGAGGACGAGGGGGTCGTGCGCGAGCTCTTCGCCGAGAGCCCGCGGCGCCTCGACGCCGTGCAGACGCTCGAGGTCGGGCCGGACACGACGCCCGGTCGCGGGACCATCCTCTTCCGCGCGGACGGCACGCTCGCCTGGCAGGACCCGGGCGACTCGGAGCCCGGCGAGCCGGTCGCGATCGTCCCGCCCATGGCGAGCCCCGACGAAGAGGTCGAGCTCGTCCTCTGGGCCGCCGAGAGCGCGCCGCCCGTGCCCGACGCCGAGGGGAACGTCCCCGACCCGGCGCCCGGCTCGTGGATCCGCGTCCGCGTCCAGCCCTGGCTCCTGCCCCCGGCCGAGGTCGTCGAGGCCCTGCCCGTGGCCTACCGGGAGCGCCACTGCCTCCAGTACACGGTGCGCAACGTCCGCCTCCTGCCGACCGCCGGCTACGACGACGGCCGCGACGTCGGCACCAACCGCATCCTCCTCTTCTTCGCGGAGACGCCCGCCGGCGCGCCCCCCACGGCGCCGGGCCCGGTGCGCATCGCGGAGATCCCCGTGTTCTTCGAGCCCCCGGCCCGCCGCTTCCCCGACGGCCCGGTGCTCGAGGTCCTCGACGACGAGTTCGTCCGCCGCTGAGCGGCGGAATGGAGATAACCCCCATGCGACACGCCCTGAAGTCCTTCCTCCCCTCCCTCGCGCGCCCCACCGCTCTGCTGGCGGCGCTCCTCGTGCCCACGCTCGGCGCCTCCCTCGCCTCCGCTCAGGAAGAGGCGGCGGAGTCCGAGGCGGCCGCGGAGAGCGGCGGCGGCGGCATCGGCGTCCTGACCGACTACCTCGCCGACGGCGGGGCGGCCATGTACGTCATCCTCGCGCTCTCGCTGATCGGCACGGCGCTCTTCCTCGAGCGCGCCTTCGACCTCTACGTCCTGCAGAAGCTCCCGACCAAGAGCCTGCTCGGCAAGGTCATGAACGCCGTCGAGCGTCGCCGCTGGGCCGACGCGCTGAACGCCTGCGACGTCCGCTCGGCGCACCCGCTGGTCCGCGTGCTCAAGGCCGGCGTCCTCCGCGCGGATCGGCGCGGCAAGGAGATCGAGCAGGCCATGGAGAAGGAGATGCTCGAAGCCATCCCGAAGCTCCAGAAGCGGGTCGGGCTGATGGCGCTCCTCGCGAACGCGGCGACCCTGACGGGCCTGCTCGGCACCATCTTCGGCCTCATCACGGCCTTCAACAGCGTCGCCGCAGCCAGCGCCGCCGAGCGTCAGGAGGCCCTCGCGGCCGGCATCTCGCAGGCCATGTACACCACGGCCTTCGGCATCGCCGTCGCGCTCCCGCTGCTCTTCATGCACCACTTCCTCTCGAAGCGGAGCGAGAAGATCATCCTCGAGGTCGAGGGCGGCGCCTCCGCGCTGCTGGTCGCCCTCGCCGGTGAGGTCGACGAGCGCACGCCGCCGGCCCGCGCCGAGCGCGGCGCGCCCGTCATGCCCCAGCTCGCGGGAGCGTGAGGCCGCCATGCCCTTCGCCCGCTTCCGCCACCGCGCCGAGGAGGTGCAGGAGCTCGATCTCCTGCCGGTGATGAACCTCTTCATGGTGCTCATCCCCTTCCTCCTGATGGGCGCCGCCTTCTACCAGATCGGCGTCATTCCGAGCTCGGTCGCCGCGCACGCCCCCGACGAGGAGGCCGAGCTCCCGCCGACGGATCGCGTGACGCTGCACCTGGTCGTCAAGCCCGACGCCATCGAGCTCTCGGCCACCAACGCGGCCCTCGCGCCCGAGGACCTCGACGCGCTCGCCTGGGCCCAGGACGGCGCCCCGAGCTCCTGGGACCTCGACGGGCTCCAGGCCCAGCTCGCGTCCATCAAGGGGCGCTACCCGGCCAGCCAGACCCTGGTCGTGCTCCCCCACGACGAGCTCGGCTACGAGCCCCTCGTCGAGCTCCTCGATGCGACGCGCGAGCGCCCGGTGGGCGAGGACGAGCACGGCGAGCCCACCTACGAGGACCTCTTCCCCGGCGTCGTCTTCAGCCGCTTCGTCGAAGGCGAGGCGGGGGAGGGCGAGGGCGAGGGCGCCGCGGACGACGGCGCCGCGACGGAGGCCGGGTGATGCGCAGCCGCTTCCTGAAGCCGCAGAAGGCCCCGGGCCTGATGCTCACCTCCCTCCTCGACATGTTCACGATCATCCTGATCTTCCTGATCGTCAGCTTCGACGCGGAGAGCTACGACTTCCGCCTCGCCGAGGACGTGACGCTCCCCGAGAGCGCGACGCGCACGGAGCTCACGCCCGCCGTGAACGTGGCGATCACCCGCGGCCGCATCGTGGTCGAGCAGGACGAGCTGCTCGCCATCGAGGAGGGCCGCGTGCGCGAGAGCGACTACGACGCCGGGGAGATCCCCGAGCTCGTGGAGGCGCTCCGCGCCGAGTACGAGGCGCGCTTCGGCGAGGACGCCACCGCGCCCGACGACGTGACCGAGCCGATCGTGGTCGTCCAGTCCGATCGCTCCCTCGACTACCGGACGCTCTACGTGGTGCTGCGCTCCGCGGCGACGGCCGGCTTCTTCAAGTACCGCCTCGCGACGATGAAGTCATGACCCTGCTCCGCGCCCTCTTCCCCTTCGCCTTCGGGCTCCTCTTCGCCCTCTCCGGCGTCGTGCTCCCGGTCTCCACCGCGGACGCGCAAGACCGCGTCGAGCAGGACGACGGCGCCCGCGCCCGCCGGGCTCGCCGCGCCCGCGCTCGCCGCCGCCGCGCCCGCGCCCGCCGCCGGGCCCGCGCCCGCGAGGAGGCCCGGAACGCGCGCGAGGCCGACGACGCGACGCCCGACGCCGAGGACGTCGCCGGCGCCGAGGGCTCGGCCGAGGACGCGCCCCCCTCCCTCGCCGAGCAGCGCTCCAACAACCTCGAGTTCGACGAGCGCGTCATCCGCGGCGAGACGGCCGGGCAGGGCGCCATCGTCCTCTTCCAGCGCGGCGGCGAAGCCTTCGAGCCGCTCGCGCGCGTCCGCCGCTCCTTCCTGAAGGCCACCATCCTCGCCGTCTTCGGCGAGCCCCCCGCCACCCCGGAGGCCGACGATGCCGACTGAGCAGATGCACGAGGACGCGCCCCAGCTCGCGGGCGGCGGCACGGCCTCCGCGCGCACGCAGCTGCTGCTGCGCGAGATGTGGTCGCGCCCGGAGGACTTCGCGGCGCTCCTGAGCCTCCGCGATCACCTCCTGGAGGAGGGCCGCGTGAGCTCGCTGCTCCGCGCCGTCGAGTGGTGGGCCCAGCGCGCGCCGGACGAGCGCTCGGCGGCGCGCGGGATGTTCGCCGTGGCCGAGGCCCTCCGCGTGCGGCGCCTCGACCCGGAGGCGGCCATGGGCCTCTACGAGGAGGTGCTCCGGCGCGAGCCGCTCCACGCGCCGACCCTGCAGCGCCTCCGCCGCATGGCCACGGCCCACCGCGCGCCCGAGCGCCTGGTGGCGCCCCTCCAGCGCCGGGCGGAGGCCCTCGCCGTGCGCCACACGGCGGCCGACGCCTGCGCCGCCGCCTGGAAGGAGCTCGCCGAGCTCCGCGCCGTCGACCTCGGCGACGAGGACGGAGCCATCGACGCGCTCCACCGCGCCGTGCAGGTCGCGCCGGGGGACGCCGGCACGCTCCTCCGCCTCGCCGGCCTCTACGAGGCGCGCGCGAGGCGCGGCGACGGTTCGAACGCGCAGGCCGATCGGGTCGCCGCCGCCGAGCTCCTCTGCGCCCTCGCCAGGGTCGACGAGGACGAGGCCGGCGCGCACCTCGGGCGCGCCCTCGACGCCTGGCCCGGGCACGCGAAGGCCATGGCGCTCCTGGAGGAGGCCACGCCGTCCGCGCATCGCGCCGCGCGCCTCATGGGTCGCTGGGTGGCCTTCCTCGAGGCGAACCCCTCGAGCGACGAGAGCGCGCCGCGGCGCCTCTCGCTGGCGCGAGCCCTCGAGGCCGGGGGGCGCTTCGCCGAGGCCCTCGAGGTGCTCGAGCCCCTGCGCGCGACCGGCGGCCCGGCCGTGCAGGCCGTGCGGGAGCGCCTCGCCAAGCAGCTCTGGGCGACCGAGCAGCCGACGCGGGTGGGCCCGCAGCCGAAGCGCGGGACGGACGCGAGCATCGTCGCGCTCCTCGACGAGCTCGAGGCCGAGGCGGAGGGGCCGACCGAGGTCTCGGCGATGAGCGCGGACGTGCGGGCGCGCCTCCGCGGCCCGGCCCCGGCGGCGACGCGGGACGTGGTCGTGGGCCGGCCCGTGCCGTCCGTGACGCCGCTCCCGACGGTCGTGCCGGCGCGCTCGGAGCCGGTCGACGAGGCGCTCGAGAAGACGCTCCCCTCGAAGCCGCCGCATTTCGGTCAGGACCCCTTCGCCGACGAGGAGGCGCCGACCGCGCACCGGGCCCTCGAGGGGTCGCCTCGCCCGGCGCAGGGCGACGACGAGGTCGACGAGAACGCCTCGACGATCGTGCGCGATCGGCCCCCGGAGCTCGAGGCCCTCGCGCGCCGGCGCCGCCGCGACGCCACGGCGGCGCAGCGGCCCTCGAAGAAGCCCGCGGCCCGGAAGGAGCCCACGCCCCCCTCCACGCCGCCGGCGCTCCCGGAGGCGCGGGGCGGGGTGGCCGCGGTGCCCTCGACGAGCGAGCCGACCGAGCCGCTCCCCCGTCTCCGCGCGCCGAAGGAGGGCGTCGAGCCGCGGCTCTGGGACGACGCGGAGGAGGACGAGGACGTCGTCCTGGCGCCGGACGGTCCGCCGGTCGCCAAGGCGCTCCGCGCCACCACCCTCGACTCGGGCGCGCAGGCGCCGCTCGCCGCGGACCTCGTTCGGCTCCGCGACGGGCGCACCGTGGGCACGACGGCCCTCCCGCTCCGCCCCTGGGGCCGCGCCGTCGCCGGGACGCCCTTCGTCGTCGCGCGCCGGGGCGAGGCCGTGCACCTCCAGCTCCGCTTCCCCGTGGAGCAGGGCGACCTCCGCCGCGGCGGCGTGCCCGAGGCGCTCCCGCCCATGGGCCGGTGGGTCGAGCTCCGCGCGGGCGACGTCGCCGAGCTCGAGCTCGAGGGGACGACCTACCACCTGCGCGTGCATCGCCGCCACGCGGTCCCCGCCGCGGGCCGGGAGGAGCTGCCGACCAGGCGCTTCCTCGGCGCGGCTGGCGCGTCCTTCGGCGCGCACCTCCTCGCCATGCTCGCCTTCGTCGCCCTCGGCGTCTGGGGCGGGGTCAGCCTCGAGGTGGAGGAGCGCTCGCGCGAGGAGATCTTCGCGGAGGCGCGCCTCGCTCCCGAGCCGCCCCCGGAGCCCGAGCGCCCCGAGCCGCGCCCCCAGCCGCGCCGCGCGCGCCCCGAGCCGCCGAGCGAGACGCGCACGCCCGTGCCCCGCGCCGTGCGCCGGCACCTCCGCCGCGCGCGTCGCTCCGGCAGCGCCTCCTCGCGCCTCGCCTCGGCCCTCTCGGAGGGCGCCGCCTCCCAGGGCACGACGGACCTCGCCGAGGTGGTCTCGAACATCGACGCCGTCCGCGGCGACGCCCGGAGCGCCGCGCTCAGCGTGCACGGGGCGCTCGCCGACCTCGGCGACCACGGCGTGAACCTCGCGAGCCGGGCCGCCCGCGACATCGAGACGGTCGGGTCGGAGACGGCCACCCGGAACCTCGAGGGTGTGCGGGCGAGCGGCAGCGGTCGCACCCGCGGTCGCGTCCGCGGCGTCCGGGCCCTCGCCCGCGTGCAGGGCAGCCTGAGCCGGGGCGAGGTCGTCTCGGTCATCAACCGGCACATCGCCCGGGTGCAGCGCTGCTACGAGCGCGCCCTCGCGAGCCAGCCGGATCTCTCCGGTCGCGTGCGCTTCGCCTGGACCATCCGCCCGAACGGGCGCGTGAGCGGCGTGCGCCAGGCCGGCGGCTCGCTCGGCAGCGGCCGGGTCTCGAACTGCATCGGCGGCGTCATCCGGCGCATGCGCTTCCCGCGTCCCCGCGGCGGCCCGGTCGCCGTGACCTTCCCCTTCGTCTTCCAGCGCGCGCCCTGAGCCTCTCCCCCGCGCCTCACCCCCGCGCCCAACCCCCACCCGCGTCCCCCGGAGGATCCCTTGAACGCCCTGCACCGCCTCACCCTCGCCCTCGCCGCCGCGGCCACGCTGGCCACGGCCGCCCCGGCCGCCGCCCAGGAGGCCGCCGAGGAGGGCTACGCCTCCATGGCCGTCCAGAACCGGCGCTACGCCCAGCGCCACGAGTTCGACGCGCACTTCGGCGTGCTCCCCCTCGACGCCTTCACCAAGGGCCTCACGCTCAGCGGCTCCTACACCTTCCACCCGACGAACCTCTTCGCCTGGGAGGTGCTCCACGGCCTGAAGTCCTTCCATCTCGACACGGACCTGCGCGAGGAGCTCGAGCAGCTCAGCGTCGCGCCGACGCCCTTCGAGGTGCTCGACTGGATGGTCACCTCGAACCTGGTGCTCAAGCCCATCTACTGGAAGGGCGCCTTCCTCAACCGCTCGGTCCTCCACGGAGAGGTCTCGCTCGTCGTCGGCGGCGGCTACGGGCGCTTCTCGCGGAGCGGGCGGGCGGTCATCGACGTGGGCCTCGCGCTCCGCCTCTTCGCGAGCGAGACCTTCAGCGTCCGCCTCGACGTGCGCCACCACATGTTCCTCCGGGACACGCCCTTCAGCGGCGGCGGGCTCGACCACGAGCTCTGGATCGCCCTGGCGTTCGGGCTCGGAGCCTGAGCCATGACGCGCCCCGCCCCGTACGCCTCGCTCGCTCTCCTCCTCGCCGCCTGCGGCGCGACCGACTGGGCCGCCGACCCCGAGCGCGCCTTCTCGGGCGCCGTCGAGCGGAACGTCGAGGAGGACTGGGGCGAGTCCGCCAACGCCGCGCACGCCTTCCGGGCCTCGGCCACCGTCGACGACCCGCGCTGGGACCGCGCCGGCATGATGCTCGCGCGCGGCCTCGAGGAGCTGGGGCTGAGCTACGCGGCCTCGCTCCACTACCTCGACGTGGCCTCCGCGCGCCGCGACGTGACCCTCGTCGACGACGCCGTCGCCGGCCTCGAGCGCATCCTCCGCGACCACCCGCACGACGGCGAGGTCCTCGTGCGCGGCTTCCTCGCGACGGCCGAGATCGACGACCTCGGCGAGGCGACGCGGGGCTGGGTGCGCTACCTCCAGGGCCTCGACAGCCTGCGCCGGGGCCAGCTCGCCTGGGCCGTGACGCAGTTCGGGCGCATCCCCGAGACGAGCGACTACGCCCCCCGCGCCCGCTTCGCCAGCGCCGTCGCGCTCCTCGCCCACGGCCGCTTCGCCGACGGACGCGCCGCCCTCGAGGCGCTCCTGGACGACCCGCTGCTCACGGACGAGCTCCGCCAGGAGACGCAGATCGCGCTCGCGCGCCTCGCCATGGACGAGGAGCGCCACGAGGACGCGGCGGCCCTCTACGACGAGGTGAAGGAGCTCGCGCCGGAGCGCCCGGAGCTGCTCCTCGAGACGGCCTGGGCCCACTACCACTCGGGCGACTCGCGGCGCGCCCTCGGCTTCCTGCTCGCGCTCGACGCGCCCATGTACGGCGACCTCATCGCGCCGGAGCGCTATCTCCTCGAGGCCTTCAGCCTGCAGCGGCTCTGTCAGTTCGATCCGGCGCGCACGGCCGCCGTGCGCCTCCGCGCCCGCCACGGGGACGCGCTCGAGGATCTGCACCGGGGCGTCCCGCCCGCGCGCTCCGAGGCGCTCCGGGCCGCCGCGCGGCGCCGGGGGGCCGGCCGGGAGATCGCGCGCTTCGTCGACCGGCTCCGCCTCGAGCGGGCCCGCGTCGCCGAGGCGGGCCGCGAGCTCGGCGAGCCGCTCCAGCACGCGCTCCTCGCCCTCTACGACCGCGGCCTGGCCGAGGCCACGCGCCGGGAGGAGGCGGTGCTCCGCGAGGAGACCGAGGCCCTCGCCCGCGAGCTGGTCCGCGCCGAGGACGGCGTGCGCCTCGTGCTCCACGACCTCGGCGTGGGGCTCCTCCGCGGGCGCCAGCGCGTGCCCGGCCCCGACGAGGTCGAGGCGCTGGTCGTCGAGGCCGGCGACGAGGCCGTCGGCTACGCCTTCGCCGGCGAGTTCTGGACCGACGAGCTCGACGACCTCGTCGTCACCATCGAAGACCGTTGCCTGGAGTGACTGGAGTGATCGGAATGACCCGCCCCGCTTCCCCCCTCGTCGCCGCTCTCCTCGGCGCCCTGCTCGCCGCCTGCGCCGGCAGCTCCGTCGCGCCCCGCGACGCGAGCGAGGTCGAGCTGCTCCGCATCCGCATCGCCAAGGCGCGCCACGCCATCGACGAGACGCGGACGGCCATCGCGACCTCCCAGGGCGCGCCCTACCTGCCCGAGCTCTACGCGCGGCTCGGTGCCCTCTACAGCGAGGAGGCGCGCTACCACTACCGGCTCGCCGCGGCGCGCTCGGCCGACGCGCGCCCGGACGCGCTCCACGTGCCCCAGGTGCGCCTCCTGAAGGAGCGCGCCATCGGCGTCTACCAGCAGATCCTCCGCCGCTTCCCGGGCGCCCCGAACCGCGACGAGGTCCTCTTCCACCTCGCCTTCGAGCACCGCGAGCTCGGCGAGCACGGGGACATGGTCGGCGCGCTCCGGCGCCTCGTCGACGAGCACCCCCACAGCCCCTTCCGGCCCCAGGCGGCCATCGTGCTCGGCGACCACCTGCGCGACCAGCAGGACCTCGAGGGCGCGGCGCGGGCCTACGCGATGGTGGCGGGCGGCGACGCGGGGAAGGCGGTGGCGCTCGCGCACTACCGGCTCGCGTGGATCCACGTGAACCGGGAGAGCTGCCCGGCGGCGCTCCGCGAGTTCGAGCGCGCCGTCGCGGCCTACGACGCGGCCGGGGAGGCCGTCGACGAGGAGACGCTCGAGATCGGCGAGGCCATCGACGTCCGCCGCTCGGCCATCGTGGACATGGTCTACTGCTATTCGCAGGAGCGGCCGCATCGGCGCGCGCTCCGCGACTTCCGCGCGCTCGCCGGCGACCGGGCCACCTACGTGGCGGCGCTCCGGCGGCTCGCGCGGCGCTACGCGCTGATGGACAACGCCCACGCGACGCTGCCCGTGGTGCGCGAGCTGCTCGCGCTGGCGCCGGCCTCGGAGGAGCGCCTCGACGACGCCCGCGCGCTCCACACGGCGCTCCGCGGCGCCGCGGACTGGGACCGCATCGACCGGGACGTGCGGCTGCTCCTGGGCACGGTCGAGCGCACCGTGCAGCGCCTCGACGTGGAGGGCGAGGAGCGGGACACGCTGCGCGCCGAGTTCGAGGTCTACGCGCGGGATCTCCTCACCCGCGCGCAGGACGGAATGCGCGAGACCCGGAACGCGGCGCGGAAGGTGCGCCGCGCCGAGGCCCTCGCCGCCGCCTACGCGCACTACCTCGACCGCTTCGGCGTCGCGCCGGAGGGTGAGCTCGGGGAGCACGAGCTGGACATGCGCATGAACCTCGCGGACGTGCTCGCCGCCGCCGAGCGCCCCTACGCGGCCGGGCAGCGTCTCGTCGAGGCGGCCGAGCGCATGGAGGACCCGGAGGCGCGGCGGCAGGCGCTCTACGACGCCGTCGGGCGCTTCAGCGAGGCCCTCGAGACGCGGGACCACGACCGGGACGAGTACGGCGACCGGAGCATCGCGCCCTCGGCCCTCCGGAACGCGGCGGCGCAGCTCATGCGGCACGAGCTCGAGCCGGACCAGCTCCGGCGGGTGCGCTTCGCGCTGGCCCAGAGCTACTACGACCAGGGCCGCTACGCCGAGGCCATCGATCGGCTCACGGCGCTCGCCTACGAGTTCCCCCAGAGCGAGGAGGCGCAGGCGGCCGCGCGGCTGGTGCTCGACAGCTACAACACGCTCGACGACGCCTTCGGGCTCATGCACGCCGGGCGCCGCTTCCTCGCCGAGGGCACGCCCGTGCCCGGGCTGCGGAGCGAGCTCGAGCCGCTGGTCGCGGCCGCCGAGCAGCGCATGGTCGACGAGGTCAGCCTCGAGCAGGCCGGCGACGACGGGGGCGACCTCGAGCCGCTCCTCGAGCTGGCGCGGGATCACGAGGGCACGGACCTCGGCGAGCGCGCGCTCATGAACGCCTTCCTGGCGGCGCGGGCCGCGGGCGACACGGCGCAGATGTACACGCTCGGCGAGGAGCTGGCGCAGGCCTACCCGAGCTCCGAGCAGCTCGCGGGGGTGCTGAGCACGCTCGGTCAGATGGCCGTCGGGCGCTTCGAAGTCGACGAGGCGCTGACCTTCCTCGAGCGGGCGGCCGAGGCCGGTCACGAGCGCCAGGGCGCGCTCCGGGTCGCCGCCGGGCAGCTCCTCGAGGCCCTGGGCCGCGAAGACGAGGCGCAGGCCGCCTACGAGGCGGCGATGGGCGGGGAGGGCGCGCCGGAGGAGGCGATGGTGCAGCTCGCGGCGCTCCTCGAGCGGCGCGGCGACGCCGACGCGCTGGTGAACCAGCTCGCCGAGCTGCCGAGCGCGCCGCCCGAGGTGCGCGCCCGGGTGGGCCTGGCGATGGTGGCGACCGGGCGCGGCGTGGAGGCCGAGGAGGTCTTCCAGCAGGTGCTGGCGACGGCCTCGACTCCGGAGGCGCTCGCGCGCGCTCACTACGGGATGGCGGCGCTCCTCCAGGCGGCCCTCTCGCAGTTCGGCGCGCTCGAGGGGCCCGAGCTGGTGGAGGAATACCTGGCCGTCGTGGACCTCGCGCAGAGCTCCTACATCGAGGCCGTGCGCCAGGGCGACCCGGCCGTGGGGGCGCTGGCGCTCGGGCGGCTCGGCGCGCTCGCCGACGAAGCGGCGGCGGCGCTGGGGAGCGCGAACCTGGACGGCTTGGACGCGGAGATGCGCCGGGTGATCGAGCGCGGCCTCGGGCAGCGGGCCGAGGCCTACGCGCAGACGGCGACCGAGGCGCGGGCCCAGTGTGCGAACCGCGCCTGGGAGAGCCACGTCTTCACGCCGGGCGTGCGCCGCTGCCTGCGGGGGGAGTCGGCGACGGCGGTGCTGCCCGAGGCCGACCGGCTCGAGCGCGGGGGCGGACGGACCGTGGACGGGGCCGACGAGACCCGGGCGCGGGTCGCCCAGAACCCCGAGGATCTCCAGGCGCTCCGGGCGCTGGCGGCGCGGCATCTCGAGGCCGGCGACGCGCACACGGCGCGGCTGGTGCTGCAGGCCATCGCCGAGCGCGGGCCACGGCCGGAGGACCTGGAGCAGCTCGGCGTGGCGAGCGCGCGGATCGGCGACCACGCGGGGGCGCTCCGGGCCTTCGCCCGCGCGGCGGACGCGGGGAGCGCGTCGGCCCGGGAGAAGCTCGAGGCGACGCTGCGGGAGCTCGGGCTCCGGGACGCGGCGGCCGAGGTCGGGCGGCGCTTCGGCCAGGAGCGGCTCGCGCGAGGCCCGGGCCCGGAGGATGCGGGGGGCAGGCGATGAGTCCGAAGAGAGGAGCCGGGATGCCGAAGCGCTTCGGGAGGCCCTTCATGAAGTGGATGCGGAAGCCGGGCAGGCCGTCGAGCGCGAGGCGCGCCGCGATGGCGTGGGTGATCGGCGCGCTGGCGATGGGATGCGGCGCGAGCGTGGAGGCGCTCGACGCGCGGGACCCGACGCTCCCGGTGGAGACCCGGAGCTGGATCGCGGGCGCCGAGGACGGCGTGATCGTAGCGCGGGCCGAGCTCGACATGGCGAAGGGCGAGCGCCGGCGCGTGGCGCGCTGGGCCGCGCGGGTCGAGGAGAGCCTCGAGGGGGCGCTCGACGGAGCGCTCGAGGCGCTGGTCGAAGCGCGGACGCGGGAGGCCGAACTCGCCGTCGAGGAGGCCGAGGTCGGCCTCGAGCTCGCGCTCGCCAAGCAGGAGCTCGTCTACGCGGAGAGCGCCGTCCGGCACGACCGGGCGAGCTACGACCTCGGGCCGCTCCGCGAGGGCGTCGACGCGCTCCGCGAGCGGGCGCGCGAGGCGGGGAGGGCGACGAGCCGGGCGGAGATGGAGAGCCAGACGGCGGCGAACGCGTTCTGGGAGGCGTACGGGCGCTACGCGGCGGGGGGCGGCGACACGACCGAGTTCTGGGTCGCCGGGGTGCTGCCGGAGTAGGGCGGGCGAGGGGCTCGGAGTTGGAGCCCGATGGGGATCGTGGAGTTGGCGTTGGAGCTGGATTCGGGTTCGGACGGGGATGACGGAGCTGAAGCTGGAACTGGATCGGGATGGGGACGGCCGCGTCGGCCGCGCATGAGCCAAGTCCCGCGTTAGGGCATGCGCGCCGCCGCCCGCTCTCCCTGGCGGGCGGAGTCCGCCCGCCGTGGCGTCCCCCACCCGGAGGCGATCCCCCAACGCATGGCCTGCCTGCTCTCCTGCGCGACTCCTCCGAGCGTCTCGCCCCACCGTCCGCCCGGGAGGGCGGGCCATGGATTACTCTCTCCCGCATGACCCGCTCGCGTGTGATCGCATCCTCCGCGCTGACGGCGCTCCTGCTCCTGAGCGCCTGCGGCGAC
This sequence comes from Sandaracinus sp., assembly GCA_002699025.1. Taxonomy (GTDB): domain Bacteria; phylum Myxococcota_A; class Polyangia; order Polyangiales; family Houyiibacteriaceae; genus Houyiibacterium; species Houyiibacterium oceanicum. The sequence continues at coordinate 33,569 of PABA01000088.1, forward strand.
GACGACGCCCGCATCGAGATGGACGCCGGCACGGACGCCGGCACGGTCGACGCAGGTTCGGCGGATGCCGGTTCGGCGGACGCCGGTGCCGACGCCGGCGCTCTCGAGGACGCGGCGGCGGACGCCTCCGAGCCGGGCGCGCCCACGGCGCTCTCGGCCGAGGTGGACGCGCGCATCGAGACGGCCTTCGTGGGCCAGCTCGAGGGCACGGACCCCGACGGCGACGCGCTCACCTTCGCCGTCGTGAGCGATCCCTCGAGCGGCACGCTCGCGGTGGAGGCTGACACGGGCGCCTTCACCTACACCCCCGAGGACGGCTTCACGGGGGAGGACGCCTTCACCTTCGAGGTCAGCGACGGGGGCGAGACGTCGGCGCCCGCGACCGTCTCCCTGACGGTCCACTACGTGACGAACGGCACCCTCGATCCCACCTTCGCCGGAGACGGCGTCCAGGTCGGCCCGGTGAGCGCGTCCTTGCTCTCGGATCTCGTCGTGCTGGACGACGGCCGCATCGTGGCCGCGGGGAACTCGACGAGCGCCGACCTGCTCCTGGTCGGCTACGAGGCCGACGGGGACGTCGACGCCACCTTCGGGTCGGGGGGCACGGTCGTCGCCGACATCGCCGGTGGCTACGATGGCTTCGGCGCCCTCGCGCGTCAGAGCAGCGGTCGGCTCATCGCGGTCGGGCAGGCCGGCGGCGCGAGTCGGGACATGCTCGCCGCGGCCTACTCCGAAGACGGCGCGCTGGACACGGACTTCGGTACGGACGGCTACGCGATCCTGGATTTCGATGGGGGGTCCGACTCGGCGAGCGCGCTCGTCGTGCTCGCGGACGACTCGATCCTCCTCGGCGGCTACTCGGTCGGAGAGAGCGGCGACGAAGACTTCACGGTCGCGCGCCTCGGCGCGGACGGGGCGTTGGACACGAGCTTCGGCACCGATGGCTGGGCGCGCGTCGACTTCGAGGGCGCCGACGACCGGGTCGAGGCCATGGTGGTCGACGGGATGGGGCGCATCGTCCTGGCCGGGGACGCGGACTTCGGGGATGGGAGCGTCGAACACATCGCGGCGGCGCGCCTCTTGGCCGACGGGACGCTCGACGCGAGCTTCGGGACCGACGGCGAGACCGTGGTGGAGCTCGGCGAGCTCTCGGCGGCGCAGGCCGTGGAGCTGGGCGCGGACGGGCGCATCTGGCTGGCCGGTAGCCGGGACGATGGGACGGCGGACGCCATGGTGGTGGTCGCGCTCGGGCCGGATGGAACGCTCGACACCCGCTTCGACGAGGACGGCTGGGTGACCGTGCCCTTCGGAGACAACCAGGCGTACGCGCAGGACCTCCTCGTGCAGCCGGACGGGAGCCTGCTCGTCGTCGGTAGCGCGCGCACCGGGGCGTCCGCGCTCGTCGCGGCCATCGCCTCGCTCCTCCCCGACGGCTCCCCCGACGAGGGCTTCGACGAGGACGGCTGGGCCACGTTCGCCTTCGGCACGCAGGACATCTTCTTCGCCGTGCGCCGCCAGCCGGACGGCAGGGCGCTGGCATGCGGGTGGGCGCGGAGCGGGCAGCTGGAGCCGCTGATGGTGCGCTTCGCGCGGTAGGGAGCTGGAGTCGGGTCGTCATGGAGGGCCCGACCGCAGGGCGGGCTCCTCGAGGAGCGCCTGCGGGCCCCTACGGGTTCCTACGGGCCCCTCGCTAGTAGCTAGTCCCCGCGCTTGATGCCGTGGCGGCGCAGCAGGCGGTGCACGTAGACGCGGTGCAGGCCGGCGGCTTCGGCGGCGCTCGAGATCTGGTCGTGCTGCTCGAGGAGGGCCTCGAGGTAGCGGCGCTCGAAGTCGGCGATGGCTCGCTTGCGGGCGTCCTGGTAGGGGATGCTCGCGTCGACGACGGCCAGGGGCTGTTCCTCCTTGGCGGCGAAGTCGGCGTGGAGCGGCATCTCCGTGTCGAGCACCAGGCAGCGCTCGAGGTAGTTGCGGAGCTCGCGGATGTTGCCGGGCCAGCTCCCGTAGCGCAGCCGCCGCAGGAAGGGCTTGGCGGTGAAGCGCTCGATCTCCTCCGGGCCGGCGCCGAGGCGCTCGAGGATGGTCGGGACGAGCACCTCGAAGTCGTCGCCCCGCGCCCGGAGCGGCGGCAGCGTCACGCGGATGACGGCGAGCCGGTAGTAGAGGTCCGAGCGGAAGTGGCCGTCGTTGACCTCGGCGCGCAGGTCCCGGTTGGTCGCGGCGACCACGCGCACGTCGACGGGGATGCGCTGCGTGCTGCCGACCCGGCGGATGGTGCGCTGCTCGAGCACGCGCAGGAGCTTCGGCTGCAGGTCGGTCGGCAGCTCGCCGATCTCGTCGAGGAAGATGGTCCCGCCGTGCGCCTCCTCGAAGGCGCCCTTGCGCGTCGAGACGGCCCCGGTGAAGGCGCCCCGCTCGTGGCCGAAGAGCTCGCTCTCGATGAGGTTCTCGGGGATGGCCGCGCAGTCGACGACCACGAAGGGCCCGTCCGCGCGCGTCGACGCGGTGTGGATCGCCGCCGCCGCGCCCTCCTTGCCCGTGCCCGTCTCGCCCTCGATGAGCACGGTCACCTCGGACTTCGCGCAGCGCGAGAGCATGCCGAAGACCCGGCGCATGGGGAGCGAGCGCCCGACGAGCTCGCCGAAGCCGTCCGTGCCGCTCATGTCGATGCGCACGGACTCGCTGCCGATGCGGAAGAGCAGGCTGCTGCTGCCGATGACGATCTGGCTCCCGTCCCGCAGCCAGGCGTCCTCGACGCGGAGGCCGTCGACCACGGTGCCGTTGCTCGAGCCCATGTCCTGGATGCGCACGCCCTCCTCCGTCGAGCGCAGCTCGCAGTGGAAGCGGCTGACGGTGGGGTCGCCCTTCAGGACGAGGTCGTTGGAGGGGTGCGAGCCGACGGTGCAGCGCTCGCCCTCGGCCGTCACGGTCGCGCCCTTGTCGGGCCCGTCGACGACCTCGAGGCCGAAGCGACGGAGCTGGACGCTGTCCTGCCAACGGGGTGGCGCCGTCGGGACGACGCTGGTGTTGGCCTGGGTCGCGTCTCCGCGTTTGTCCTGCGCCACGGGCGGATGCTAACACACGGGCTGGTCGATGAGCGCCGCCCTTCCGCCGCGCCGCGGGCTCTCCGCGGCCCGCCTCCTCCCCGCGTCGCCTCCGGCGTGCGTGCGCCCGGCCGGCGCCGACGGGTGACCATGGCGCGCGGTCCGACGTCCGAGCCGGCCGCCTCCGAGCTGCCCCCCGAGCAGTCCGGCGTGTGGACCCCCATGACCCGCCCGGACGGGCGCGCCACGGCGACGCGCCTCGGCCGCTACTGGCTTTTCTGGCAGATCGCCAAGGGCGGGATGGGCACGGTCTACGTGGCGCGCATGAAGGCCTCGCGGCGTGGCTACGATCGCGTCGTCGCGCTCAAGCGCATCCACGACCACCTCGCCCGGGAGGACACCTTCCGGAAGATGTTCCTCGACGAGGTGCGCATCGCCTCGCGGCTGACCCACCCGAACGTCGCCGGCGTGATCGACTTCGGCGAGGACGAGGGCATCGCCTGGTGCACGATGGACTTCGTCGTCGGCGAGGCGCTCGCGGGGGTGCTCGAGAGGATCCACGCGCCCGAGGCGCCCCTGCCGCTGGAGCGCTTCGACTTCGTGGCGGCGCGCATCGTCGCGGACGCGGCGGAGGGCCTCCATGCGGCGCACGAGCTTCGCGACGACGACGATCAGCCGCTCCACGTGGTGCACCGGGACGTGAGCCCGCAGAACATCCTCGTCGGCTTCGACGGAGTGACGCGCATCGTGGACTTCGGCGTGGCGAGCGCGCTCCATCGCCTGCATCGGACGGCGACGGGGGAGTTCAAGGGGAAGCTCGCGTACGCGCCGCCGGAGCAGGTGCACCAGGACAGCGTGGACCGGCGCGCGGACGTGTGGTCGCTCGGCTGCGTGCTCTGGGAGATGGTGACGGGGAAGCGGCTCTTCCCGCACGAGAAGATGTACGAGCTGGTCGACGCCGTGACGACGCAGCCGCTGCCGGCGCTGCGGGACGTGCGCCCGGACGCGCCCTTCGGGCTCGACGAGATCCTCTGGAAGGCGCTGCAGCGCGATCCGGCGCGGCGCTATCAGACGACGCGGGAGCTCGCGCGGGACCTGAACCGCTTCCTCGCCGAGGAGGGGCAGGCCGTGGGCCCGGCGGAGGTGGCGGAGATGATGGCCGCGCTCTTCCCCGGCGAGGAGCCGCGGCGCCGGAGGCTCCTGGGCGCGGTGCGGAAGGCGCCCATCGACGCGAGCGGGCCGACGGCGCACTTCGACGCGATCGTGTCGGAGACGCAGAGCGCCGTGCGGAGCGACGAGATGGACACGGTGGTCGACCTGAAGCGGCCCGTGCCCTGGCCGTGGCTGCTCGGCGGGCTCGCCGCTGGCGCCGCGGTGGCCGCTCTGGTGGCGGCGCTCCTCGCCTGAGCCCAGCTGCGCCCGTTCGGCGCGTCGGGCTCAGCGTTCGCGCTGCGCGTCGAAGGCGTCGACGGGCAAGAGCCGCGGCGCGCCCTCGGTCTCGGGGGCCGGAGCCCGCGCCGGCTCCTCCATGCGCGCCCGGCGAGCGCGCCGTCGCCGGGCGGCTCGACGTCGCGCCCGCCGGTCGGCCTCCTCGTCGGCTCCAGCGCCCGGCTCGGCTTGGGCTTCGACGTCCGCTTCGGCTTGGGCTCGGGCCTCCGCTTCGGCTTGGGCTTCCGCCTCCGCTTCGGCTCCGGCTGGGGCTTCTGCCTCCGCTCGAGCTGGGGCTTCGGCTCCCTCGGCCGCTCGGGGTCGGTCTCGGACTTGGTCTTCCGCTTGGGCCCGAGCTCCGGCTCCCGAGGCCTCCGCTTCCGCTCGGTCTCGGGCGTCCGCTGGGCCCCCAGTCTCCACCGCCTCGGCCGCGTCGCTCTCCCCCGCCGGCGCCAAGAGCGCTCCGGCCGCCCCCGCCGCGACCCCGAGTGACACCACCGCCGCCGCGAGCCACGCACCGCGCCGCGCCGGCGCCGTCGCCACCGGCCGGGGCCCGCTCTCCTCGAGCGCCACGCGCCCGGTCGACAGTCGCGCCGCCGGCCGAGCCATGGCGGCCCGCACCCGTTCCTCGAGCTGCCGCGCCCGCGCTCCCGCGAGCGAGCGCACGTGCGCCGCCACCTCGCTCGGGTCGGCCACCCCCACGCTCACCGCCAGCGCCTCGCCGAGGTGCCGCGCGAACGTCGCCGCCGAGTCGGTCCGCTCGGCCGGGTTCCGCGCCAGCGCCCGCGCGATCACGTCGGCGACCTCCCGCGGCACGCCGGGCCGCTCGGCGTCGACCCGCGCGATCTCCCCGTAGGCGACCTCCGCCGCGAGCGCGAGCGGGTTCTGGGCGCCGAAGAGGCGCCGCCCCACCAGGCACTCCCAGGCCACGGCCCCGAGCGAGAAGACGTCGCTTCGCTGGTCGAGGGGCTCGCCGTCGAGCTGCTCCGGCGAGAAGTAGGCGAGCTTGCCCTTCACCTGGCCGCTCTCGGTCCGCGAGTGGCGCTCCACGGCGAAGGCCACGCCGAAGTCGCTCAGGCGCGCGCGCCCGTCGAGCCCCACGAGCACGTTGTGGGGGGTCACGTCCCGGTGGATCAGGTGCAGCGGCTCGCCGTCGACCCCGCGCGCCTCGTGCGCGTCGGCGAGCCCATGCGCGATCTGCATGGCCAGCGTCGCCGCCACGCGCACCGGCAGGATCCGCCCGCGGGTGCGCGCCTCCTCGAGGAGGTCGCGGAGCGTCGCCCCGAGGACGAGCTCCATCGCCATGTAGAGGGTGTCGTCCTCGCGTCCGAGGTCCAGCGTCGACACCACGTGGGGGCTGTGGACGCGCGAGGCGAGCGTGGCCTCGTCGAGGAACATGGCGACGAAGCGCTCGTCCCGTGCGAGGTGGGGAAGCATGAGCTTGAGCGCGACGGGCTTCTGGAACCCTTCGGCCCCGGCGAGGCGCGCGGCGTACACCGTGGCCATGCCGCCCGAGGCGATGGGGAAGAGGATCTCGTAGCGCCCGAGCAGGTCCCCACGGCGCGGCTCCTGGTGACGGGAGGACGCACCCTCGTCGAGGTCCCAGGAGCTGGAGACGCCGCCCGGGCCGCGCAGGAGATCGGCGCTGGAGTCGCTGGTTGCCACCCTACGATCGGTCACCTTAGCATGGCCCGGACGGCGCGACGTGTGCACCGATGCCCCCAGCCTTGCTGCTCGAGAGACGCCCGCCGCCGGGCTCGGAGCGACCGTTCGGTGCCCCCCCGAGCGGGGGAGGCGGAGCCGCCCTCGAGGAGGCGCGACGCCCCGGCGACTCGCCGGGTACGGCCGTGCGTTGTCTCACGCGCGACTCCGTCCCGGGTACGGCTGTGCGGCATCTCACGCCCGATTCCGTCCCGGGCACGGCCGTGCGTCATCTCACACCAGATTCCGTCCCGGGTACGGCTGTGCGTCACCTCACGTGGTGGTGCGAGTCGCTGCGCGCCTGCGGGCGGGGCTCCTCGCCGCGGCGTTGACGGCGCTCTTCGCGCCTGCCGCCGCCGACGCCCAGGAGGCTCCCGAGCAGGCGACCGAGGAAGCCGACGCCGATCCCGCCCGCGAGGCGTTCCTCGAGGGGGAGCGCGCCGCCCGGCAGCAGCGCTGGGCCGACTCGGCGCGGCTCTTCGACCGGGCCCACACCCTCAGCGGGGCGCCCGCGGCGCTCTTCAACCGGGCCATCGCTCTCCGCAACCTCGGCCGGGAACGGGAGGCCCGCGAGGCCTTCGAGCGCGTCCTCGCGGCGGAGGACGTCGACGACGCCACCCGGGAGGAGGCGCGGCGGCTCCGGGACGAGGCCGACGCGCGGGTGGCGGCGCTCCTGCTGCTGAACCTCGAGCCGACGGAGCGTCACGAGGTCTCCGTGGACGGGGTGGACCGCCACGACGACGTGAGCCGCCCACTCCGCCTGGAGGTGGATCCGGGCGAGCACGTCGTCGAGGTGCGGCGCGAGGCCCACGTGCCCTACCGCTGGCGCGGGCAAGTGGAGCCGGGCGGTGAGCGCTCGCTGGCCGTGACCCTCGATCCGGTGCCGGAGCGCGGGCCGCGCGGCTGGGTGATCGCCCTGGTGGCCGTCGGCGCCGCCGTGGCTGCGGTCGCCGTGGGGGTGGGGGTTCGTCAGGCGCGCGACGAGGGGACGCAGATCGCGCCGGAGACCGAGCGCGTCCTGAGGATCGAGTGAGGGCCGCGCGCGTCACGATGGCGCTCGCCGGGCTCCTCCTCGGCAGCTGCGTCGGGGGCGACGGCAACGCCGGGCTCGAGGTGCGGCTCCGCCTGCCGCCCATGCCGGCGGGGACGACCGTCTGGGTCGCGGCGGCGCGGGGCAGCGCCTTCACCTTCGACCGCCCCTGGATCGTCGAGGGGGACCAGCGCCTCGAGTCCCTCGCCGTGTACCCGGAGGCGAGCGACGGGGCCGACCTGAGCTTCAGCGTGCTCGCCGAGGAGCCGGGCGAACTGCGGCTCCGCGTCTGGCTCTGCCCGCCCGAGGGGATGCGCGCCGAGCCCTGCGACACGACCGAGCCGGGCGTCTTCCCGCACTACTGGTTGCTCTTCGAGCGCCCGTTCTTCGAGGGGCGCGCCGCGCGCTGGCATGCGGCGGCGCCGAGCGCCTTTCCCGACGAGAGCGGCTGGCGGGAGGGGGCCTTCTGGGAGGCCGAGCCGGCCCTGCCCTGGGACGAGCTGCCCCCGCTGCGGGCGCCGTGCGACCCGGCCGCGGGCGAGTGCATGGGGCCGACGCGCATCGACGGGTGTCGCGTGTGGGTCCCCGCGTGCCGCCAGCTCAGCGGGGGCAACGAGTGGCCGCCCGGTCAGCGGTTCTGCGTCGACGACGTGCACGACGCCGACGACTGCTAGCGCAGGCCCGCCGGTCTGGCGCATGGCCGGATTCCTCCGAGGAATCCGGCACGCGAGGGCGCATCCGGTGCGTCAGCCTGGTCCCGTTCAGCCTGGTCCCGTTCGTGTCGTGCGGAAGAGGAGCGCTGGGGGCGCGCACCCACGGATCGGCGGCGCCGTAACCGGAGGGGTTACTGAGCTGGGGTCCGTGGGGGTGTCGTCCCGAATCATCGGCGCGGCACATGGGTTGCAAACCCCCGCGCGACCGGTGCGCGGTGGTGCGTCCGGGGATGGAACGCGGGGCCCGGCCCCGCCCGAGGCGTGAGCGAGAACGAGTAGACGGTGCGGAGCGTGGGCCTGATGTCGTGGGGGGGCCTGCTGAGCGTGATCGCCGCGGCGACCCTGGTCGCCGGGTGCGAGATGGGGCGGGCGTCCACCTCCGGGCGGGCGGACCTGCAGGTGCTCCTGCGCACCGATCTGACGCCCCAGGTCGAGTTCGTCTGGATCGAGGTCGCCCTCCCGGAGACGGGCGAGGTGATGCGCCGCGCCGCCGTGCCCGTCGCCTACCACCGGGCTGCGGAGGTGGCGTACTTCCGCGATCTCCGCCCGAGCCCGGAGCGGCTGGTCGAGGTGCGCCTGCTCCAACGCGACGGCTCCGTGGTTCTGAAGCGTCCGCTGGTCTTCCCCCACCGAGGCCGCCTGGCGGTGACCGCGCGCCTGACCCGAAGCTGCCGCGAGCACGATTGCCCCGCCGCCTGCCACGGGGGCTTCTGCGTGGACCCGCGCTGCATCGACGGAGACGAGGTCCTCTGCCGAGAGGGCCCGGACGCGCCCGACGTGCCCCGACCCGGGCACGTGCGCGAGTGCGACACCGTGGCCGACTGCGCGCTGCCCGTCGCCGCCTGCGCCATCCAGGTCTGCGACGAAGGGCTCTGCTGGGCGTTCCCCGACGACGGCGCCTGTCCCGAGGGCCGCCTCTGCGCGCCGGACATCGGCTGCCGGGAGGCCCCGCCGCCGCTCGAGGTGGACGCGGGCATGCCGGACGCGGGGCCGCCCCTCGAAGACGGCGGCGGCGGCCCGGCGCTCTGTCCGCCCCTCCCGCCGATCGGCCTGAGCGGCGAGGAGGTCGTCGCGGGCGAGGGCTTCGCCTGCGCGCGCGGCGGCGGGCAGCTCCACTGCTGGGGCGCGAACGACCGCGGCCAGCTCGGGGACCTCGAGACGGGCGGCCCGGCGCCGAGGGCCGTCGCCGTGGGCGCTCCGGACGCGCTCTGGGCCGGGGCGGCGCACGCCTGCGCCCGGAGCGCCGGCGCCGTGTGGTGCTGGGGCGCGAACGAGACCGGGCAGGTGGTCTCCGGCGCGGGGGCGGTCGCGCCGCCCACGGACATCGGCCTCAGCGAGGTCCTCCAGCTCGGCGCCGGCGCGCGGCACAGCTGCGCCGTGCGCGGCGATGGCTCCCTCTGGTGCTGGGGCGACAACGCCGAGGGGCAGCTCGGCGTCGGCGATCGGGAGCCGCGCGACGCGCCGGTGAAGGTCGACGCCATCGCCGGCGCGCGCTTCCTCGGCGCGGCCGACCGGGTGACCTGCGCGGCGGCGGACGGGGGCGTCTTCTGCTTCGGCGCCGACGAGATCGGCGTGCTCGGGCTCGAGGGCGTCCTCGAGGCGCTCGTGCCGACGCTGCTCTCCGAGCTCGTCGGCGTGAAGGCGCTCGCCCGCGGCGCCGACCACACCTGCGCGCTCCACGAGGACGGGCGCGTCTCCTGCTGGGGCGCGAACGCCGAGGGGCAGCTCGGCGACGGGAGCGGCGCCGACCGCGCCTTGCCCCGCTACGTCGTCGGCCTCGAGGGGGTCGTCGCCATCGGCGCCGGCCAGGCCCATAGCTGCGCGATCACGGGCGGCGGCGCGCTCTGGTGCTGGGGCGACAACGCCTCCGGACAGCTCGGCGACGGGTCCTTCGACGATCGCGACGCGCCGGTGCGGGTCGTGGGCGCAGGGGCCGCGGACGTGGCGCTCGGCGCCGATCACACCTGCGCCGTGATCGATGGCGGGATCTACTGCTTCGGTGCCGCGGAGGACGGTCGCCTCGGCGTCGCGCGCGCCGCCCCGAGCCCCTGCCCGCTCCCCGTCGACGCGCCCGACCCGATCCTGTGAAGCGCGCCGAAGGGCGGCGGGTCGCGCTCGCCGTCAGCGGGCCGCAGGTCGGGCACCGCGCGGGTGGTCGCCCGAGCGTTCGTGGTCCCGGGTGACGGCGTCAGGAGCAGGTGACGCCGCCGCAACCCCCGATGGGCACGTAGCTGATCGTGCCGGCGCGCACCCGGAAGCTCCGGCTCCCCGCGCAGCCGTTGATGGTGCACATCGGCGAGTCGTACTCCATGCGCACCCGACCGGCGGGCACGTTGACGAAGACGATGGAGCCCGGCGAGCCGCCCCGGCCGGGCGTGACGCTCCCATCCTCGGCGACGAAGAAGGGCGGGCTGCTCGGCTGTTCGACGGGCGGGTCGGGCTCGATCAGGAGCTCTGGGTAGAGGCGGACGGGGGCGCCCCAGACGCTCGCGTCGTGCCGGATGACGACGATCCCCGTCCGCTCGTCCCAGCTCAGGTCGACTTCCGGCGCCGTGAGCCAGGCGTCGAGCTCCGCGCGCGTGAAGAAGACGATGGCGCGGTGGGTGAGCGTCGGCAGGTAGCCGTCGCGCTCGACGAGCAGATCGGGCCCGACCGGCCCCGTGTCCCCGCCGAGCGTGCCGACGCCCATCTCGTCGGTGACCGTGCTCCGCGAGCGGCAGGTCTCGTGCTCCCGGACGCCGACGCCCACGATCGGGCCGTCGGGATCGATCAGGGCGAAGGCGAAGCCTGGCGGTGCGATCATGTCCGCCGTGCAGACGCCATCTTCGCAGGCGGCTCCGCAAGCGCGCCCGCAGAAGTCGCAGCTCCGCGTGGCGCGGCACACGTCGACCTCGCAGCCGTCGCTCGGGTCGCCGTTGCAGTCGCTGAGCCCGGGGAGGCACTCGCCGTAGCGGCAGCTCGCCCCCGCCGTGCCCGCTCCGTAGCAGAAGCCCCCGGCGGCTGAGCTCCCGAGCGCCACGGCGCAGGCCGCGTCGCCGGACTCGTCGAAGCGCCCGTCGCAGTCGTCGTCGGCGCCGTCGCATCCGTCGACGGCACCCGGGTTGTGGAAGGGGTTGGCGTCGTCGCAGTCACCGCCCCGCGTCGCTGCGCCGCTGGGCACCACGCAGACGCTCTCGGGCGTGCCGTCCACGTCGCCCCAGCCGTCCCGGTCCGCGTCCGGCCAGGCCTCGGCGCGCACGCCCTCGTCGACCATGCCGTCGCAGTCGTCGTCGACGTCGTTGCAGACCTCGACCTGCCCGGGCTGCACCGCCGTCTCGTCGTCGTCGCAGTCGGTGCCGCAGAGCTCGCCGTTGCAGCAGCTCGTCGGGGCGAAGCCGTCGCCGTCGGCGTCGCGGTCACCGACGGTCGTCGGATCGCAGTCCTCGTCGACGCCCGCCTCGTCGCAAACCTCCGGCGCGCCGGGGTAGACGGCGGCGTTCGCGTCGTCGCAGTCCGTGCCTCCGCAGGCGGCGTCCCGGGCGCCGTCCTCGTCGGCGTCGGGGCAGCTCGTGAGGCAGGTGTCTTCGACCTCGTCGCAGGCGAGGGGGCAGGGCGGATCGCCGACCACGCAGCCGCGCGGGTTCGCGCCGGGGGCGCTCGGGCTGCAGGTCTCGACGCCGTTGCAGTAGAGGCCGTCGCTGCAGTCGCCGTCGTCCACGCAGGCGACGAAGCCGCCGTCCGCGCCGGGGAGGGCGCCGCCGTCATCGTCGCCGCATGCGGCGAGGGCCGCGAGGGCGAGCAGAGGGAGGGAGCGTCGGAGCGAGCGGGTCATGGGCCTCCGAACGGGACGGTAGCCCGAAGCGGGGGGCGCTCGGAAACTGCTTGACGAAGTTGAAAGTCGATTTCAATAAAGAAGGACGGGTCGCACCGACGGCCCGGGAGGCAACGATGATCATGACGGCTCGACGACTTCTGGCATCTGGCTCCGTGGCGCGCGTGGAGCGCTGCCGTGGCTGCGCGCGCACCCTGATGGTCCACGTCGGGCCGGTCAGTCTGCGCTTCGACGCGAAGGCGCTCCGCTCGCTGCACCGCACGCTCGGCGACGCGCTCGGCGCCCTCGACGCGGAGCGGGAGGACGGGCAGCTCGCTCTCGCGACGGCTTGGGGCCGCCCGCAGCGCGGTCAGGGCTGAGCGGCGGCCGGGCTACGCGCCGACGACGCGGGGCGCGTCCATGGGGTGGGGGGCTTCGACGCGTCCCGCTCGGTCGCGTCCCGCCTCGTCGCGTGCTGCCTCGTCGCGCGTCGCCTCGTCGCGTGCCGCCTCGCTCCGTGTCGCGAAGCCGAGCGGCTCGAGCGCGCTCGCGAGCGCGTCGGCGAGCCGCAGCACGATGGCGCGCGGCTCCCGCTCCTCCAGCGCGGGCAGCACCCGCGGCGCGAGCCCGACCCCCGCCGCCAGGGCGTCCCGGGCCCGCTCGCTCCGGCGCACGTCGGCCTCCCGCTCCGCGCGGAGCTGGGCGAGGGCCGCATGGGGCGAGCCCCCGTCCTCCGCCCGCAGCCAAGTCGGCAGCTCGAGCGAGGCCCGGTTGAGCCACGCGGCCTGCGGCCGGACCCCCGCTTCCCGAAAGGCGCCGGCGAGGTGGATGGCGTCGGCCACCGAGGAGCCGGTCGGCGCCGCCACGAGCACGCCCCGCGCGTCGCCCCCGCCGAACCACTCGTGGGCCCGTCGCGCGCGTTCCGCGAAGGCCTCGCGCGCGCCGGCCAGCGTCGCGAAGAACGCGGCGCCTTCGGCGATCACCTCGGCCGGGAGCACCCGCCCGACCGCGTCCTCGACGCGCTGTCGCGCCCAGCCCAGCCCGACCGCGTCCATCCAGCTCCGCCGCGCGCCGCCGAAGCGGGCGAACCACTTCACGGTGCGCCCGCTGAGCACGCGCGCCAGCTGAGTCGGGTAGGCGAGGAAGTCCAGGGCGTGCCGGCTCGGCGCCGTGTCGAGGACGAGCGCGTCGGGCGGGTCGTCGGCCAGCCGCTCGGCGAGCCAGAGCACGGAGGCGATCTCGTGCATGCCCGCCGGCGCCTCGCGGAAGATGCGGTAGACGGCGTTCTGCTCCATGCGCGCGCGGTCCTCGGCCGGGAGGAGCCGCTCGAGGAGCCGCGGGAGCACGGCGCCCGGCTCGGGCATCAGCGCGCTCAGCCGCCCTGCCTCGGCGCCGCCGAACGAGACGGGCTGGGGCTCGGTCGAGAGCGGGACGCCGAGGGCGTCGGCGAGGCGTCGCGCCGGGTCCACGGTGACGACGACCGCGCGCTGGCCGGCGCGGGCGAGGGCGAGGGCGAGGGCGGCCGAGCTGCTGGTCTTGCCGACCCCACCTCCGCCGGCGACGAGGATGACCCTCACGCCGCCACCCCCTCGAGCGTCGAGGCATCGCCTGGGGCGAGGCCGGGCCGCAGGAGCCAGCGGGCCGCGAGCTCCGGCTCGGGATCGCGGGCCGCGCGGGGGAAGAAGCGCACCGGCGCGGGGGCCGCCTCCCGGGCGGCGCGGGCGGCCAGGTCCCGGGCGGCGCGCCGCTCCGCGCGGGCGGCCGCGAGGGGCGCGTCCAGGGCGGCGTCGGGGAGGTCCTTCAGCGCGGGGAGCGGCGCGGGCACGCGGTTGACGACGAGCGCGCCGGCGGGGGCGTCGCTCGCACGGAGCGCCTCGAGCAGCTCGGCGGTCTCGCGCCAGACGAGCGGCTCGGGGAGGCCGACGACCACGACGGCGGAGCGCTCCGGGCGGAGCAGCTCCTCCTCGAGCCGGACGGTGAAGCGGTGCGCGGCGCCGGCGCGCGTGAAGCGGCGGAGCTGGTCAGCGGCCCGGAGCCAGGCGAGGCCGTGGCCGGTCGCCGGGAGCTCGACGACGATGCGCGTGTCGGGCGCCTCGGCGGCCCAGCGGCGCACCTGCTCGAGCAGCGCGAAGGCGCGGATGGCCTGCGCCGCGTCCAAGAGGCGCTGCACGGCGCTCCGCCCGAGCACCGCCTTCGCGAGCGTCCGCGACCCGAAGAGCTCCGTCGCGGCGGCCTCGAAGGCGGCGTCCACGTCGAGCGGGCGCACGTCGAACGAGCGCGCGCCGCCGCGCGGCGGGTCGATGGCGGCGAGCAGCGCACGCTCGCCGCGCGCCACGGCCGCGGCGGCGAGGCCGGCGGCCACGGTGCTCTTGCCGACCCCGCCCTTGCCGGTGACGAGGAGAACCTGTGGAAGTGCGTCGATCACGGCGTGCCCTCACGCCGCGTGCCCCGCCGGAGGCTGGGGTCGGTCCGTCGGTCGGCCCAGGGGCGCGGGTTGACAGGCGGCGGGCCGTCCCGCAGCGTCGGGGAGCGAGTCGGGTCGAAGGCCCGGCGGGTGGGTTGCTCGGTCGCGCGCGTCGGAGACGTGTGCGTCGAGGGCGCGCCCGGCGAGCTGGAGACGGGGGATCGGGAGAGACAGCCCGATCCTCGGAGAGAGGGAAGCCGGTGAGAATCCGGCGCGGACCCGCCACGGTATGCGGCCCAACACCCTCGCCACGAAGCCACTGGGCAGCACGCCCGGGAAGGCGGCGAGGGACACGGCCACGAGCCCGGAGACCTGCCCGACGTCGCACTCCCACATCGCCTCGGGGATGGCGATCGGAGACGGTCGGCGGTCCCTCATCCGTCCGACCCTCTCGGATCGGGCTTCTTCGCGGCGGAAGAAGCCCGATCGCGTTTGCGCCTCCTCCTCGCCAGCCTCGCCGCCCTGCTGCTCACCGCCCCCGCGGCGGGGCAGGCGCCCGTGCGCGACGCGGGGGGCGGCGAGGAAGAGCAGGGCCGAGCGCCGTGCCAGCCAGCGCGAGGCCGCGGCGCGCGAGGCGGTGACGCGCGAGGCGGTGGCGCGCGAGGCGGTGACGCGCGAGGCGGTGACGCGCGAGGTGGTGACGCGCGAGGCGGTGACGCGCACGAATTTGGCGCGCAGGGTGACCCCTGCGCCGAGGCCGGAGACCATCGTCGGCGGGCCCGCGCGTCCGGCGCGGTCCCCGCGCGGGTGGAGAGCGACGCGACGACGGATCCGCTCGAGGCGAGCGAGGGCACGCCGGAGACCGCCGAGCGGCGCGAGCCCCCGCCCGACGATGGCGCCGTGGCCACGGAGGGCGGCGCGGACGCGGAGCCGAGCTTCGGTGCCACGGCCCAGATCGAGGCGCCCCTCGCCGCGACGAACGACCTCGACGCGACCGCCGCGGGCACGGAGGTCTCCGCCCGCGACCGCAGCGCCGCCGACGGCACGGTCCAGGAGCTCCTCTTCGAGATCCCCGGCACCCACGTCGTCCAGACCGGCGCCCAGGGCGCCTTCTCGAGCGTCGCCCTCCGCGGCGCCGAGCTCGGCCAGACCACCTTCCTCCTCGGCGACCTCCCCCTCAGCGGGCCCGACACGGGCGCCGTCGACCTCAGCCTCTTCCCCCTCGCCGCCTTCGAGCGCGTCGAGGTCTACCGCGGCGGCGCCCCGGCCTGGCTGCACACCAGCGCCATCGGCGGCGTCGTCCGCCTCGTCCCGCGCCAGGTCACCCGCCCCACGCTCTGGGCGACGGCCACGGGCGGCAGCTTCGGCTCCTGGCGCGCGGACGTCGGCTCCGCCCTCCGCGCCGGCCGCACGCGCCTCGTGCTCGGCGCCGGCGCCGACGGCAGCCGCGCCGACTACCCCTTCGAGTACGACAACGCCACGCGCTTCGATCCGAGCGACGACGAGACGCGCCGCCGCGCCAACGCCGACACGCTCGGCGCCCACGCCCTGGCCCACCTCGAGACCGAGCTCGCTCGCGGCCGCCTGAGCGCCGTGCTCCTCGCCACCTCGCGCCGCGGCGGCGCGCCCGGGGCCGGCGCCAGCTACGCGCTCCGCGCTCGCCGCAACGACGTGCGCCTCCAGGGTTCGCTCGCCTACGTGCACCGCTTCGAGCGCGCGCGCCTCCAGCTCGCCGCCGGCGGCGGCTTCCAGCGCCACCGCTTCACCGACCGCTACGGGGAGGTCGGCCTCGGCCGGCAGGCCACCGACGATCGCTTCGGCCACGGCTTCGCGCGCGTCGCGAGCGTCATCGCGCTGCACGAGGTGCTCGACCTGACGCTGGTCGGGAGCGCGCGCTGGGACGGCTACCGCCCGGAGAACGTGCTCGGCTTCGAGGAGAGCGACTCACAGCGGACCAGCCTCGCGGGCGGCGCGGAGCTCCGGCTCCACGGGCGCCTCGGCGGTTGGCGCTTCGAGCTCCGCCCCTCCGCGCGCCTCGTCCGCTCCCGGACCGAGACGCACGGCTACATGGGCTTCCGCGGCGAGGAGCAGCGCTTCGAGCAGGGGGTCACGCGCCCGACCTTCCGCGTCGGCGCCGCCATGAGCCCCGTCCCGGCGCTGACCTTCACCACGTCGGCCGCGAGCGGCGTGCGCCTCCCCTCCATGCTCGAGCTCTTCGGCAACCGCGGCGCGCTCCTCCCCGCGCCGGACCTCGACCCCGAGACCGGCCGCAGCCTCGACGCCGGCGCCGTGCTGCGGGGGCGCGCCGGGCCGCTCCGAGGCGCGGCCGAGCTCCGCGTCTTCCACCTCGCCCTCGACGACCTCATCCGCTATCGGCAGACCTCGCAGTACACGGCGAAGGCCGAGAACGTGCTCGAGGCGAGCGTGCGCGGGCTCGAGGCCGGGCTCCGCGGGCGCCTCGGCCCGCACCTCGGCCTCCACGGCGCGCTGACCTGGATGGACGCGCGGGCCCCCGGCGGCGCGACGCTGAACTGGCGACCGCGGCTCCAGGCGCAGGTGCAGCCGGAGGTGCGCACGGGGCCGCTCGGGCCGCTCCGCGACCTCGTCTTCTTCGCGTCGCTCATCCACCGGAGCGCCTTCTTCCAGGACCCGGCCAACCTGGTCGAGGTCGAGGCCCGGAGCTGGCTCGGCGCCGGCGTGCGCGTCGACCTCGCCTGCGGCGTCTCCGCCCACTTCACGGCCCGCGATCTCCTCGATCAGCGCGGCCAGGACTACGTCGGCTTCCCGCTCCCGGGGCGCCGCTTCGCCTTCACGATCCGCTACCGCATGGAGCTCGCACCTTGATCCGCAGCACCGCTCTCTCTCTCGCGCTCGCCCTCGCGCTCGCCTGCGGCGACGACGACGGCATGAGCCTCCCCGACGCCACCACGGACCTCGACGGGGGCGCGACCCTCGATGGGGGCGGGGAGGACGCCGGCCCGCCCGCCGATGGAGGCAGGGACGCCGGCCCGCCGCCGCTCTGCCCGACCGACACCCCGGTGCTCGACGCCGCCTCCGGGACGCCCGCCTTCGCCGTCGTCGGCAGCGACTACACGAGCACCTCCCTCGCGCTCCTCGGCGCCGACGGAGCCGTGCTCGACGAGGGCTGGATCGACTCGGGCACGACCGACCCGGGCCTCGTCTCCACGCTCGGCGGCGACGTGGTGGTCGCCTCGAACGGCCCCGCCGGCACGATCACGATCGTCGACCGCTTCGGCGTCGACGTCCTCTCGCGCTTCTGCCTCGACGGAAGCCTCGTCGGCCAGCTCCGCGCGACCGCGGTCGAGGGGTGGGGGCCGAACCCGCGCGACTTCGAGGTCGTCGACGCGGACGAGGCCTGGGTCTCCCGCTACGAGCCGAACCCGGCCGAGGACGCGCCGACGCTCGAGCGCGGCACCGATCTCCTCGGCGTGAACCCGACCACCATGGAGCTCGACGGGGGCCGCGTGGACCTCACGGTCTTCAGCGAGACCGTCACGGGCCTCGACGGCGAGGGGATGGAGACGGATGTCGCCGTCGCCGCCCGGCCCGACGCGATCGTGCGCCGCGGCGACTTCCTCGTCGTCGGCCTCGACCGGATCCCCGTCGACCTCTTCGGCGAGGCCCGCGGCTACGGCGACGGGCGCGCGGCCCTCGTCGACCTCGCGGACGGATCGGTGGAGCCCATCGAGCTGAGCGGCCTGGCCAACTGTGGCAGCGTGCAGGCCGTGCCCGGCAGCGAGACCGACGTCATCGTGGCCTGCAGCGGCTACAGCACCATGGGCTTCGGCGACGCCGCCGGCGAGCGGATGACCACGGGGCTGGTGCGCCTCCGCGTCTCGGCCGAGGGCGAGGTGAGCGAGGAGCAGCGCTGGGCCGCGACCGACGACGACGACTCCATCGTGGCCGTCGGCGGCCTGGTCGTGCTCGGCGAGGACGACGTGGTGGGCGTGGCGCCCGGCAACTTCGCGGACGTGAACGACCGGCTCGTCCGCACGAACATGGCGACCGGCGTGCAGGAGGTCGTGGCCACGGCGGGCGGCTCCTTCGTGCTGGGCGGCGGCGCCACCGACGGCGCGGGGCTCCTCCTCGTGCCGGACGCGACCGACGGCGAGGCGGCCGTGCGCGTCTTCACCGTGACCGCCGAGGCGATCACCGAGGGCACGGCCCTGCCGGTCGGCCCGACGACCCTCCCGCCGCGCTCCATCCACCCGCTCTGAGTCGCGTGATGGGTCGCTCCGCTCTCTCTCCGCCCCTCGTCTCCCGCCGCGTCCCCGCGCGGCCGGGGCGCGTGGGCGCGGAGAGCGGAGCACGGGGGGGGCCATGAGCGACGCCTCCACCGAGCCTCGGCGGCGACGCGCCGGGGCGGTCCGCCTCTACGCGGCGCTCGTCGCGCTCGCCGCCGCGGCCGCCTTCGCCTCCCTCTCCGTCGGCGCGGCCGACCTCGGCGAGGAGGCGCTCCGCCAGACGCTCCTCTCCCTCCGCGGCGCGCGCCTCGTCGGCGCGTCCCTCGCCGGCGCGGCGCTCGCCGCCGGGGGCGTGCTCGTCCAGGGCCTCTTCCGGAACCCGCTCGCCAGCCCCTCGATCCTCGGCACCACCGCCGGCGCCGCCCTCGGCGGCCAGCTGGCGCTGCTCCTGGTCCAGGGGCTCGGCCTCGGGATCGGCTTTTCGCCCGAGATGGCGCTCCCCCTCGGCTGCCTCGCCGGCGCCGGGCTCTCCCTGCTGATCCTGCTCGTCTTCCTCCGCGCGACCGACGACCTGCTCGCGCTCCTCCTCACGGGCTTCATCCTCGGCTCGCTCTTCTTGAGCCTCGGCGGCTTCATCACGAGCCTCGCCCAGGACGACTGGCAGCTCGGCCGCGCCGTCGTCGCCTTCTCGCTCGGCGGCCTCGGCGGCGTGGGCTGGGGCCAGGTGCTCGCCGCGCTCCCGCTCTTCGCCGTCGGCCTCGTCGCGGCCTGGGGCTGGGGCCGCCCGCTCGACCTGCTCCTCGCGGGCGAGGACGAGGCGCGCACGCTCGGCGTGGACGTCCGCGTCGTCCGCACCTGGACCGCCGTCTGGGTGAGCGCCCTGGTCGCCGCGGCCGTGGCCCTCGGCGGGAACGTGGCCTTCGTCGGGCTCATCGTGCCCCACGCGCTCCGGCCCTTCGCCGGCGTGGCCCACCGGCGCCTCCTGCCGGCCGCGGCCCTCGCCGGCGCCGTCTTCGTCGCGGGCTGCGACGTGCTCGCGCGCGCCATCCCCTCGCGCGGGGAGGTGCCCCTCGGCGTCGTCACCGGCCTGGTCGGCGCGCCGATCTTCCTCTGGCTCCTGATCCGCGCCCGGCGGGAGGAGCGCGGCGATGTCTGAGCGCGTCGACGAGGCGAGGGCCCCGGCGCCGGCCGTCCGCGCCCGGGGCTTGACCGTGCGTCGGGGCGCCCGCGCCGTCCTGGAGGACGTCGAGCTCGAAGCAGCGCGCGGAGAAGTGCTCGCGCTCCTCGGGCCGAACGGCGCCGGCAAGAGCACGCTCCTCCGCGCCCTCGCGGGGCTCCTCCCCCTCGCCGAGGGCCACCTCGAGCTCGCCGGCGGCCCGCTCGCGGCCATGGCGCCGCGCGAGCGGGCCCGGGCGCTCGCCTACGTGCCCCAACGCTCTCTCCTCCGCTCCGCGCTCCTCGTCGAGGAGGTCGTCGCGCAAGGCCGCTACGCCCACGGGCGCGCCCTCGGGGGGCTCCAGGGGCGGGACGCCGAGGCGGTCGACCGCGCCCTCGCCGAGGTCGACGCGCTGGCCTTCCGCGGGCGGGCCTTCCCGCGCCTCTCGGTCGGTGAGCAGCAGCGCGTGCTCCTCGCGCGCGCCCTCGCCACCGAGGCGCCGCTCCTCCTCCTCGACGAGCCGACCGCCCCCCTCGACATCGCGCAGGCCCTCGCCACCTTCGACCTGCTCCGGCGCCTCGCCGACGCGGGGCGCGCCGTGGTCGCCGCCGTGCACGGGCTCGACGCGGCGCGCCAATTCGCCGATCGCGCGCTCCTGCTGCATGCGGGCCGGGTCGCCGCGAGCGGGCCGGTGGAGGAGGTCGTTGCCCCCGAGCCCGTCCGGCGCGTCTACGGCGTCGAGCTCCTCGAAGGCGCCGCGCTCGGCTTCCGCCGGGAAGGGGAGGGCGCGTGAGCCGGCTCGGCCTGCTCAACCTCGGCGCCCTCCTCGCGGCCCTCGCCGGGACCCTCGCGCTCGGCGCGCGCGGCGCGTCCTTGCGCGACGCGGCGCCCGCTCGGTCTTCCTCCGAGAGCCTCCGCGACGCCACCGGCGTGGCCGTGCCCGTCGCCCCCTACGCGCGCGTCGTCAGCGCGAGCACCGTCGCCGACCAGGTCCTGCTCGAGCTCGTCGCCCGCGAGCGCGTCGCGGCGCTCACGGCCTACGGCGCGCGCACCAGCCCGACTCCCTGGCGCTACGCGGGCCTGGAGACCATCGACGCCCTCGACGACCTCGAGGCGATCCTCGCCCTCGAGCCGGACCTCGTCGTCGTGAGCAACGTCGCGAGCTCCCGGCGCGTCGCGCGGCTCCGCGAGGCCGGCCTCCGCGTCTTCGACCTCGGCCCCATGGGCGGGCGCGCGACCTTGCTCGAGGACGTGCGCCAGCTCGCCGCGCTCCTCGCCGTCCCGGCGCGCGGGGAGGCCCTGGCCGAGCGCTTCGCCCGGCGCCTCGACGCCGTCGCGCCCCCGCCCGGTCCCGACGCGCCGCGGGCCCTCTACGTGCAGCGGCTCGGCGCCGAGATCTACGGCGGCGCCGCGGGCACGAGCTACCACGACGTCCTCGAGGCGGCCGGGCTGCGCGACGCCGCCGCCGAGGCGGGGCGCGAGGGCTGGCCGCGCTACGCCGCCGAGGAGCTGCTCGCCCTCGATCCGGACCTGCTCGTCACGCCCGCCGGCGGCGAGGAGGCCGTCTGCCGCTTCCCCGGCCTGGACGCGCTCCGGGCCTGTCGCGGGGGGCGCGTCGTCGGCGTGGACGACGCGCTCCTCGGCGATCCGGGCTTCGGCATGCTCGGCGCCGCCGAGGCGCTCGTCGACGCGCAGGCCCGGCTGGACCCGCCCGGGCGTTGAGCCTCGCGCGGGCGTCCATCGACAGCGGGATGGGTGCTTCCGGCAGGCGACGCGAAGGGGGCCGCTGGAGCCGCCCCGCTTCGCGCACTATCGTGGGCCCCCTCATGCTCGAGGATCGCTACCGCCGCGACACCCGGCTGGGCGCCGACGCCTCCGGCACGCTCTACGCGGGCTGGGACCAGCGCCTCGATCGGCCGGTCACGGTGAAGGTCCTCACGGGTCTCGAGCGCGGGGGGCGGCGGCGCCGCCGCTTCGAGCGGGAGGCGCGCATCCTCGGCTCGCTGCGCGCTCCGGCGTTGGTGCCGCTCTACGACGTCGACGTGAGCGCAGACCCGCCGTACATGATCTTCGGGCCGATCCCCGAGCTCAGCCTCGAGCAGCACATCGAGCACCACGGTCCGCTCCCTCTCGAGCTGGCCCGCGCCGTCCTCGACGCCCTCGCGGAGACGCTCGCGGCGACGCATCGGGTCGGCTTCGTCCACCGGGACCTCCACCCCGGACACGTCTTCCTCGAGCTCCCCGAAGACGGGCCGCCCGTCGTGAAGCTCCTCGGCTTCGGCCGCGTGCGCGCCATCGGCGACGCGGCGACCTTCAGCGAGTGCGACGACGTCTCGATGATCCCCGTCTACGCGGCGCCCGAGCTCTTCGTCGAGGACGAGAGCGATCCGCGCACGGACGTCTACGGCCTCGCCTGCATCGCCTACCGGGCCCTCACCGGCGAGCGCCCCATCGATCTGCGCGGCGCCTCGAGCGTGGCCGCCGCCATCATGACCCTGATGCGGGCCAAGCCGCGCCCGCCGAGCGAGCTCCGCCCCGAGCTGCCGCCGGCCGTCGACTCCGTGCTCGGCGCCGCCCTCGCGAAGACGCCGGGGGAGCGCTTCGACTCCGTCGAGGCCTTCCGCCGGGCCCTCGACGCGGCCCTCTCGGGGGCCGGGAAGCCCTCGAGCCTCCCCCCGCGCCCGGTCGTGCCCGCCGTAGGCGAGATCCTCGACGGCTCCTATCGGATCGTCGGGCGCCTCGGCAGCGGAGGGATGGGTACGGTGCTGCTCGCGA
Source organism: Sandaracinus sp. (assembly GCA_002699025.1). Lineage (GTDB taxonomy): Bacteria > Myxococcota_A > Polyangia > Polyangiales > Houyiibacteriaceae > Houyiibacterium > Houyiibacterium oceanicum. Next base: position 55,812 of record PABA01000088.1, read on the forward strand.
AGGACGTGCGGCTCCAGCGTCTGGTCGCGATCAAGCTGCTCCACGCCCTCTCCGCCGAGCGGCAGGAGCGCTTCCTCGGGGAGGCCCGCGCCATGGCGCGCGTGTCGCATCCGAACGTGGTCGGCGTGCACGACTTCGGCGTGCATCAGGGGACGCCCTTCGTCGTCATGGAGCACGTGCCCGGGCGCACCGTGCAGGAGCTCCTCGACGCCAGCGCCCGGCGGGGTGGGAGCGCGCGCCTCCCGCTCGAGGACGCGCTGGCGATCCTCGACCAGGCCGCCGCGGGCATCGCCGCCGTGCATCAGGCGGGGCTCGTGCACGGCGACGTGAAGCCCTCGAACATCCTCGTTGGCCCCGCCTTTCGCGTCTGCGTCGCCGACTTCGGGCTGGTGCACGCCGCCGACCAGTGGGTGCGCGGCACGGAGCGGGTGCCCTCGGGGACGCCGGCCTACTGCGCGCCCGAGCGCGTGGAGCACTGCGTCCGGCCCGACCTCGCGTCCCGCGTCGACGTCTACGCGCTGGGCGTCACCGCCTTCGAGCTCCTCACCGGGCGGCTGCCCTTCGACGACCCGGACCCGAACCCCTGGCGGACCTTCGAGCTCCACGTGAAGGCCCCCGTGCCGAAGGCGAGCGAGGTGGCGCCGGAGCTCGGCGGCTGCTTCGACCCGGTGCTGGCCGCGGCGCTCGCGAAGGATCCGGCGGAGCGCACGGCGAGCGCCGAGCGGCTCCGGCTCGAGCTCTCCCGCGCGGCGCGCACCTGCCTGCGCCGCCGGGAGACCCCGCCGCGCGTGCTCGTGGCGGACGCGGACCAAGGGCACCGCGAGCTGCTCTCGCTCGAGATCGAGGAGCTCCAGCCGGACGCGGAGATCGAGGTCGTGGACGGCGCCGCGGCTTTGCTCGAGGCGCTCGAGCGCGCGCCGGTGGACGCGGTCGTGCTGGACCTGGAGCTCGCCGGCCTCTCGACGCTGGCGGCCATCCGGGCGCGCTCGGCGACGCCGCCGCCGATCCTCGGCTTCGCGGCCGACCCCGGCGCGTCGGATCACGCGGAGCTCTCGGCGCTCGGCGTGCGGGCGGTGCTCGAGAAGCCGGCGGACCGGAACCTCCTCGCGCTCAACCTCAAGCGCGTGCTGCGGCGCTGAGCGGGCCCGGGCCGCGGCCGCGCGCGGAAGGCGGAGCCGGCGCGGCGGCGGAGGCAGACGGGCCGGGGTCGGAAGAGCGGGCGGACGAGCCGGGCTCCGATGAGCCGGGCTCCGATGAGCCGGACGCCGATGAGCCGGACGCCGGGGAGCCGGGCTCCGATGAGCTCGGTGCGGAGGGCGACGCGGCGCTCGGCGGCCTCTGCTGGAGCCAGCGGCGGACGGCGGGGAGCCCGACGCGCAGGAAGACCGGATGGCCGAGCTCCGGGAAGGCCTCCTCGACCTCCGCGCGGAGCGTCGCCGTCGACGCGTCGGGGTGGGCGCGCACGAGCGCCTCCACCCGATCGAAGTAGGCGCGCTGCGCGCGGAGGAGCTCGGGGCCTCCGCTCGCGCCCCGACCGGGGTGTAGCCAGCGCGGCGAGAGCGCGGCGAGCTCGTCCAGCCGGGCGCGCCAGGCGTCGAGGTCCCCGAGCTCCATCCAGGCGTGGTGCCCGTTCGCGAGGAGGTCGCCCACGAAGAGGTGGCCGGCATGCTCCACGACGAGCTGGGCCGTGCTCACGCCGGGCCCCAGCACGTGCACGCGGAGGCGGAGCCCGGCGAGCTGGAGCGTCTCCGTGTGGTCCGGGAAAGGCGTCGGCGCCGGCGTCTCGGCGGGGTAGTCGGGGGCGTAGCGCGCTTCGAACCAGCGCCGGCGGATGGCGTCCACCTCCGGGATGGCGGCCGCCACGGAGGTCGCCGTCCAGACCTCCACGCCCGCGGTCTGGAGCGCCGGCGTGCCGTTGAACTTGTCCGGGTTGGCGTGGAGCACGAGCGCGTGGGTGACGGGCTGGCCCGTGGCGCGTTCGGCGGCGGCCTTCGCGCGGAGCGCCTCCGAGGGCGTGAACTGCGTATCGATCAGGACCGTGCCCTCGGGGCCGGCGATCCAGAAGCTGTGCGTGCGGAAGGCGCGAGGCCCGCTGGTGTAGACGCCGACGCCATCGCCGAGGTCGGGGCCGGGGCGAGGCGCGGGGGAGGGCGGCGCCGCCGACGAGGACGCGCCGCAGGCGGCCAGGAGGAGCAAGAGGGGGAGGGGGCGCATGGCGAGAGCCTGCGACGCCCCGGGGCCCGGCGCCGTCGCGGGCGCGCCGAACTCCGTCGCCGGTCCGCCAGCCCATACCGCTGGCGTCGAGCGCTGCCGGAGCGATGTCCGCGGCCCGTGTTCTGGGCTTTTGTTCTGGGCTCCTGCCCTGGGCTCCTGCTCTGGGCTCCTGCTCTGGGCTTGTGTTCTGGGCTCCTGCTCTGGGCTTGTGTTCTGGGCTCCTGCTCTGGGCTTGTGTTCTGGGCTTCTGCTCTGGGCGCGTGCTCTGGGTCTAAGCTCTGAGTCGATGCTCGACGTCGACGCCGTGGATGCCCCCGCGTTCGTGCTCGAGGACGCGCTCGCGTCCGGCCTCGGGCCGACCCACGTCCACGCCCGGCATCAGCTCCTCTACGCGGCGTCGGGCTACCTGCGTCTCCGCGAAGGGGGCGAGGGGGCGCGCGACCACGCCCTCCCCCCGCATCGCGCCGCGTGGATCCCGGCCGGGTGCGCGCACGCGGTCGAGGTGCGCCGGCCGAGCGCGCTGACGACGGCGTACTTCGACCCGGCAGCGTTCGACCCCGCTGCGTTCCCGCCCGCGGCCGCGCTCGCCGTCTTCCCGATGCCGCCGGTGGGACGCGAGCTGCTCCTCTACGCGCGCCGCTGGGGGCCGGACCACGTCCCCTCGCCGACCGGTCGCTCCTGCTTCGGCGCCCTCGCGCGGCTCGCGGGCGAGTGGGCGGCGGCGCCCCAGCTGAGCCTCCCGCGCGCCCGCACGCTCGAGCTGCGTCGCGCCCTGGCCGCCCTCGAAGAGGAGCTCGCGCGGCCCTGGACCCTCGACGCGCTCGCCCGCCGCGCCGGGCTCTCGGCGCGGACGCTGAGCCGCCGCATGAAGGACGAGCTCGGCGAGGGGCTCCGCGCGTACCTGGGGCGCCTCCGGGTGCACGCCGCCCTCGAGCGCCTCGCCTCCCCCGGGGCGAGCGTGAGCGCCGTCGCCGCCGACCTCGGCTTCGCCTCCCCCTCCGCCTTCGCCCAGGCCTTCCGCCGTCACGTCGGCGAGACGCCCTCGGCCTACGCGCGTCGCGCGTCTCCGTGACGCCGCTCAGCGCGTGCTCGCCGCGCCGTCGCGCTCGGACGCAGCGGCCTGCGCGCGCCGGCGCTGCCAGATCCCGAAGGCGAGGCCGCCGACGAAGAGCACGCCCTGGCTCGCGAGCCAGAGGAAGAAGCCGGGCCCCCAGCCGACGAAGTCCAGAGTGACGACGCCGCCCTCGTTCGGGGCGAGGCCGTGCACGAGCTGGAGGCTCTGGAGCGCGATGGCGAAGCCGAGGCCGGCGAGGACGGCGGCGGTGAAGCCGCGCCGGAGCATCATCAGGATCAGCGCCGTGAGGAAGAGCGGGTTCGCGTACCAGCCCCAGAGCGGCGCGGCGCTGTTGCACGGGCCCATCCAGCCGCAGGCGAGGTACTGGTAGCCGACGTAGACGTCGTCGTTGCCCGTGAAGTAGGTCGCCGGAAGCGCGGAGCCGGCGAGGAAGAGCGCGAGGGCGCCGAGGGCGATGCCCAGCGCGGCGCGCCGCTCGATGCGCTTTCGCTCCACGGGCGGGAGCCTACCACCCGCGCGGCGGGGGGCGCGTGGCGGAGTCGGAGGCGGGGTGGGGTCTCGAGAGCTGGCCCCGCTCCTCGAAGACCTTCGCCACCGGCAGGAGGAAGTCGAGGCCCCCGCTCTGCGCCAGCGCGTCGAGCGAGCGGAGCGCGGCCGTCACCCGATCGCCGTCGCAGCCGATTAGATCGAGCGCGCCGCTGACGACGAAGTCGCTCGCCCCGGGCAGCACGTCGAAGGCGCCGAGGAGGAGGTCGATGATGTTGCAGACCTGGTTCGGCTCGAGGTCCGCCATCAGGTCGAGGGCCGTGTAGGCGACGGTCTGCCCGCCCGTGAAGGGCACCTCGCCGCAGTGGGCCACGTCGAGGAGCTCGATGACCTGCTCGAGGGCCGAGCGGTTGTCCACGTCGACGCCGCCCATGCGGTAGGTGCGTGGCATGTCCCAGTCGACCGGCGTGCTCATGGCGAGGTCCGGCGGCTCGGGCGAGCAGGCGTCGGGCTTCTCGAGGTCGCGGTAGTCGACGATGTAGGAGAGCTGCTCGGGGAAGTCGCGCGCCGTGTCGCCGAGGTCGTCCACGACGCCGAGGAGCACGCGGGGGGTCGACTCGCCGCCGGCGTCCGCTTCGAAGACGCGGCTCATCAGCGGGAGGAGCTCCACGCCCGTGTCGAGGAGCTCGCGGTCGGTGAGGGAGAGGTCCGTCGTCTCGAGCGCCTCGATCACCTGGCCGATGGCGACGAGGAGGTCCTCCGCGAGCTCCGGGTCCTCCTCCACGAGCGTGGCGATGGTGTCGACGAAGGCCTTCGCGCGCTCGTAGCGGGCGACCTCGAAGAGGACGAAGGCCGCGTCCGCGATCGGGTGGTCGTCCTCCGGGTAGGCGAGGCAGCCCGGGCCGTCGTCGCAGGGCTGCGGGTCGCCGAGCACGGCGTCGGCCACGTCCGCGAGGTCGTGGTGGAGATCCGCGTCGAGGGCGTCGCGGCCGATCTGGAGCACGTGCCCGAGCGTCGTCTGCTTCACGTCGACGTACTCGAAGAGGTAGCCGCCGTCCGGGGCGAGCGCGCGCCCGTCCGCGTCGTAGCCTTCGCCGCGCCCGAAGGGCTCGACGGCGATCGGATCGCCGTCGCCGTCGACGAAGCGCCCCTCCGCGTCCACGTCCGCGAGCCCGTCCCGGTCGCCGTCCACGAAGGGGGCGGGCATGCGGCCGTCGAGGTCGCTCCGGCGCACGCGGGGGAAGCCGCGCTCGTCCGCTCGGACGACCCAAGCCGGCGCGCCGTAGCCGTCGTCGTCCTCGTAGCCTTCCGTCTTCAGGAGCGCCTCCGCGAGCCCGGGCACCTCGAGCTCGCCGCAGGCGCTCGGCTCGCCGACGTCCTCGAGGTTCCGCGCGGCGAGCTCGAGCAGGGCGCCCACCACGTCGTCGTCGCCCACCGGCTCCTGCGCGAGCCCGGCGAGGGCGTGGATGCGCTCCTCGAGCAGCGGGTCGGCGAGCACGCGGCGCATCAGCTCGATGGCGTGGCTCCCCTCGAGCACGGTGCGCGCCTGGCTGACGTTCAGCGCGGACTGGAGCGTGAGCCGGTCCGGGTCGAATTCGTCGTCGATCAGGAGCGCGAGCGCCTCGGCGACCGCCTCCGTGAGCGCGGGCAGGTCGCCGCTGTCGACGACGGGGAGGATGGTCCCGCCGAGGAGCTCCGGGAGATCGTCGACGACGTCGTCGCTGATGGCGTGGTCGAAGGTCTCGACGAAGCGCTCGCGATCGAGGGCGAGGGTCTCGCCGTAGGTCGGGCCGCACTGCTCGGCGCGGCTCAGGTTCGAGTGGAGGACCTCGTAGACGAGCTCCCCGAGCGTGAGCGGATCCCCGGCCCGCGGGTCGGCGAACTCCGGCTCGTTCGCGCAGGACACGTTCCCGAAACAAAACCCCAAGCAACACAACGTGGCGATGCAGCGGCGCATCACACCCCCCGGCGGCCGCGCTGGCGGCCTCACACACCCCGGTTCGACACGGATCGGCGTGGGCCGACCCGGAGAATCACCCTAGCGCATCAGCGGTAAGGTGGGATTCGTTCTACTGGCCGAGTGACCGGATTTCAACCGGATTGACGCAATGCGTCAGGAAAGGGGCGGCTTCGAGTCGCGATCCGTTCGGAAACCGGGGTGGACGGGGCGGCGCGCCGGGGGCTCGGGCCGGTCGCAGACGAGTCCAGCCTCCACGGCGCGGGCGCTCACTTCGTGGTCATGACCGTGCGGCCGTCCCAGTCGTCGGGGGGCGGCGCGGCGGTGTACTCGTCGCAGCGGGCGGCCATGCGCTCGCTCGAGACGTCGCCGCCGAGCGCCGCGCCCGCTTCGCGGAACTTCGCCGCCGCCTCCTCGAAGCGTCGGTCCCGGTACGCGGAGAGCGCCTCCGCGTAGCGCCCGACGGCCGCCACCGTCTCCGCGTCGACCTCGCCCTTCCGCCCGACGAGCTCGTGGATGAGCACCGCCTCGTCCTTGCCCTTCACGGCCACCCACTCGAGGGGTCGGAAGACCATCGCGTCGCCGACCGCTTCGGCCGTCGCGTCGCCGACGAGGATCGTCGTGCCGTAGTGCTTGTTGAGGCCCTCGAGGCGCGCCGCGAGGTTCACGGCGTCGCCCATGACCGTGTAGTTCAGCCGGTCCGGCGCGCCGATGTTCCCGACCAGCACCGGCCCCGTGTTCACGCCGATGCGCGTGTCGAGGCGGGGCAGGCCCTTCGCGTCCCAGCCCGTCTGCATCTCGGCGAGCTTCGCCCGCATGGCGAGCGCGCCTTCGCAGGCTGCCCGCGCGTGCTCCGGGTTCGCGCGGGGGGCGCCCCAGAAGGCCATCACCGCGTCGCCGATGTACTTGTCGACCGTGCCGCCTTCGCCGCGGACGGCGGCGCTCATGCCGTCGAGGTACTCGGCGAGCACCTCGACGAGCACGTCGGGGGCCATCTTCTCGGCGACCGTGGTGAAGCCGGCGATGTCGCTGAAGAGGATGGTCAGCTCCTCCTCGCGTCCGCCGAGGGCGGCCTCCTCGCCGCTGAGGAGTAGCTCGCGCACGACCTCCTTGGGGACGTACTTGCCGAAGGAGCGGAGGCTCCGTTTCATGCGCGCGGTGGTGTCGCGCATGTCGTTGACCTCGCGCACGAAGCTCTGGGTCGAGGCGACCTCGCCTTCGAGCTCGAAGCGCCCGATGCGCTCGAGCTCGGTGACGATGCGTCGCAGGGCGCCGCTGACGCGGTTCGAGAAGAACGCGCCGAAGAGGATCGCGAGGAGGGCGGCGAGGCCGCCGATGGCGAGCGTCTGCCAGGCTTGCGCGCGTACGTCGCCGAAGAAGTCGTCCTCCGGCACGACGACGAGGACCTCCCAGTCGATGCCCGTCTCCGCGGGGAAGCGCTCGACCATCGCGAGGTAGGGGCCGGCCGTGAAGGCGCCCTCGTTCGCGTCGGCGCGCGCCTCCCAGGCCCGGCGCAGCATCGCGTCGGGGTGCCCGGCGGCGCGGGCGACGACGAGCTCGCCGTCGATCTCCGTGGTGGTCTCGCCGCCCGGGTGTCCGACGACCTGCCCGTCGCTCGTGAGGACGTAGACCTCGCCGTGCTCGCCGACCTCGAGGGTCGCGAGGAAGGCCGAGAGGTCGCTCATCTCGTACTCGACGGCCCAGACGCCGCGGAGGCGTTCGCCCTCGCGGTGGGCGCGGGCGTACATGAAGCCCGGCTGGCGCACGGTGGCGAAGACGAAGGGCTCGACCCAGACGCCGTCGTCGCGGGCGGCGGCGGCGGCCCGGTACCAGGGGCGGGTGCGTGGGTCGTAGTCGCCGTGGGTGGGGGCCGCGTGGAGCACCCAGCCGTCGCCGCTCGGGACCAGCTCGCGGAGGATCGTGCCGGTGTCCGTGGCGGTTCGCCAGACGCCGCGGAGGGCGCCCTCCGGGTCGCGGTGGACGGCGACGTAGGTGCCGTCCTCGCCGCCCCAGCTCGCCCAGGTGAACTCCGGGTTGGCCTCGATGGCGGCGCGGAAGTGGTCGAGGAGCTCGGTGGGCGGGTGATGGCCGGGCGGGTCGCCGGGGCCGGGTTCGATGGGGGCGTCTGCGCTGCCGTCCGAGTCCGCGGCTCGGGCTCGCGTTGCGGTGTCTTCGTTCGCGGCAGGGCCGCCGACCGGGTCGCCATCGACCGGGTCCGTGCCCGGCTCCGCCCGGGCGCTCTCTGCCGCGCGCTCGGCGAAGGGCCCGAGGTCGAGGCGTCCGCTCGTCGCCTGCTGGCGGGTGAGCTCCACGTACGGTGGGGCGGGCTCGAAGTAGCGCAGCGCGCGCTGGGTGGTGGCGTGGGCGAGCTGCTCGGCGAGATCGCCCCAGAGGTCGTCGACGATGCGGCTCGAGCTCCCGTAGGCGAGGGCGCCGACGCCTCCGGCCGCGAGGAGGATGAGCAGCACGACGACGCTGAGGAGCGTCGGGCGGAGCGGCAACCCCCGTTTCGACTCCCCCGTCACCGTGCGAGGAGTACCACGGGGCCGTGGCCTTCCGCAGCGCCGCCGTGCCGTGAGCGGCCTCTCTCCCCGGGGCTGGACGCTTCTGCGTATGCTGGTGCGGATGCACTGCCGCTTCTGTCGTCGGCCGATGGCCTGGGTTCATGGGCACGGGGCCTGCGTGAACAACGGGTGCCCGATGTTCGGGCTGAACCAGGCCGAGTGTTGCGACGGGGAGACGGTGGCGAACTGCCCGGTGCCCACCTCGATGGTGGCGGCGGGGCCGCCGGGGGGCCGGCGGGGGGAGGGGGAGCCATGAGCGAGTCCGATACGCTGGGGGCCGCCGTCGCCGCCAGGCCGCGGCCGAGGCCGCGCTTCGAGCTGGAGTCCGTGCTGGCGCGGGAGGAGGTGCTCGCGCGTGTGAAGGCGCGGCTGCGTGGCCAGGACGCCGTGCGCGGCCTGGTGCTGCCGCACGGCCGCATCGAGCTCACCGTGTCCGACCACGAGCGCCACATCTGGTCGCCCCAGCTCACCGTCGACGTCGAGCCCGAGGGCGAGGCGAGCAGCCGGATGCGGGCGCGCTTCGGCCCGCACGCCCACGTGTGGACCATGTACGTCGCTCTCTACGGGGTGAGCGTGATGTTCGCGATCGGCTGCGCCGTCTACGGGGCCTCCCAGTGGACCCTCGGCCGCGAGCCCTGGGCTCTGTACCTCACGCCGCTCGCCGTCGTGTTCAGCGCCCTCGTCTTCGGCGCCGCCTGGGTCGGCCAGGGCCTCGGCTCCGACCAGATGTACGCCCTCCGGACCTTCCTCGAGCAAGCCCTCGAGACCGAAGTCGAAGTCCCCGACGCGCAGGGCTGAGGGGGAGAGCAGCCAGCCCGAGCCACAGCCCCTGCTGCGGTCCGCGGCCTGCCAGTGCCCCCGGCGCCCCCGTCCCAGGTACGCCGGCCCCCGGCGCCCCCGTCCCGGGTACGCGCCTCCGTCCTGGGTACGGCGCCTCCGTCCCGGGTACGGCGCCTCCGTACGGCGCCTCCGTCCCGGGTAGGGCCTGACCCCGGGGGACCCACGGCGGGCCGAAACCTCGCGGAAGGGCCTCCGGCGTCCAGGCGCGTGAGCCTCGGCACGGCAGGAGGCAGGCGACGGGGGGTCGAAAGGGCGGATTCTCGGGGGGAGAGCGGCG
>PABA01000089.1 GCA_002699025.1 Sandaracinus sp.
GATGAGTTGGGGGATGAGTTGGGGGATGAGTTGGGGGATGAGTTGGGGGATGAGTTGGGGGATGAGTAGAGGATGCGGCGGCTTCCCCCCTCGCGGAGCACGCGCGGCCGCGATGGCGAGACGGCGGGCCATTCCGGGTCGTGCTGCGCAGGACTATCCGCTGTCCGCCGGGCAGGGGGGCGCTCGCACGACGACGTCCGTGTCGGGCGTCTCCAGCCGCTCGGCCAGCTCCCCGACGAGGCCGAGGCCGGCGTCGGTCAGTCGCGCGACCAGCCCCTCGCCATCCGTCGCGAGCCGGGCGCCGCGCGCGGGCCCGTAGATGAGCCTGGCATCCAGCGGATCCCCTGCGACGCAGACACGGGCCTGGAGACGAAGCACGGGGTCGCGCTCCGCACGGATGGTCGCGTCCGCGCCGAGGACGCGCGGCTGCATCCCGAGCGCATCGGGCACGAGCAGGCGCCCGTCGAAGCCGCGAAGGCGGACGTCGGCGGGCTCTCCCGCCGGCCGACGCACCTCGAGGGCGCCATCGAGGCCATCGAGCACGAGCCTCGGAGCCGCGGGCATCGCGACCACGAGCCGCGCGTCGCCGACCTCGACGTCGGCGGCGACGGCGAGCGCCGAAGACGATGAATCGCCGCCGCTGGAGAAGGTCTCCTCCAGAGAGGTGCTCGCGCGCTCTCCCGGCCTGACGAAGACGGTCGCCTCATCCACCTGCGCCCGACGGATCGCGAGCGTGCCCCCGAGGAGCTCGCCGAGCGGGAGGTGAGCCCGAACGCCGCGCGCTTCGGCGACGGGACGACCCCGTGGGTCGTCGAAGCGGAGGCGCTTCGCGTGGATATCGATGCTCGCGCCGAAGCGCACCTCGTCGAGGTCCACCCGCATGCGGCCATCGACGCGCTCGGCGAACACGGCCTCGGCGACGGGACCGGGAGCCAGCCCGGCGGTGGCGGCTTGCCATGCGGCATGGGCGCCGCCGACGACCAGCGCGGTCGCCAGCAACGCCCACCCGCCGCGTCGAACGAGCGCGGTCACTCGGTCACTCGGTCGCTTCGTCGACGGCGTCGTCGACATCCTCGGCGACCTCCTCGACGGGGCCGTCCTCGGCGAGGGGACCCTCGTCTTCGCAGCCGGCGAGCGGGGCGAGGAGGAAAGCGAAGGCGAAGAAGGCGGAGCGGAAGCTCATGGTGATCTCCGATACGGAAGGGGTGAAAGGGAAAGAGCGAGTCAGTACCAGGGGAACGAGACGCGCTCGCCGCGCCGCTCCGGCCCGTCCTCGCCCGAGCGGACCACGGAGGGCCGTGTCGGGGAGGTCTCGGGACGGGGCGCGGGGCGGAGCGCTCGCGCGAGGGGGACGACGATGCCCGTCGCGATGGCGATCACGGTGAACGCGGTCAGCATGGGAGCGGTCGTCGGCTCGGCGCGTGGGGCTCGCGTCCCCTCAGCTCGTGGTGCGCGGGAGCTTGCCGAAGATCAGGGCGCCCACGGCGAGGACGAGGAAGCCGATGAAGAGGATCTTGGCGATCCCGGCCGCGCCGGAGGCGATGCCTCCGAAGCCGAAGACGGCGGCGATGATGGCGACGATGAAGAATCCGAGTGCCCAACGGAGCATGAGTTTCCTTTCGGTGGTGTGTGATCGTGGCCAGAAGCGAGCCCGGCCAGGTGCCCAGAGAAGGAGCAAGGGGGATGCCGAACCGAACGCCGTGCTCCCCTCGCGGCTCCGTGGGGCAAGCCGCCCCGCGAGGGGCGTGCTGGCGGGCGACGCCGCGATGAAACGGCCGGCATCTCCCTCGAACCGAGGAGGGACCGGCCCTCCGTGGCGGCTCACCGCCCTTCGCGACGGCCCCCGACCCCGAGCGACAGCGTTTCACGGTTCTTGCTGCCCTCGACCGCATGGACCTGCCTCTCGCCTCACCCGACCCTGCGGACTCCGTCGATCCCCCCCCGCCCCCGCCGTCGCGTCGGCCGCTCTTCGAGGACGCCCTCGGTGTGCCCTTCCGCGCCGGCAACCGACTACGTGTGCTGGAGAATGGCTGCCGCGCGTTCCCCAGCATGCTCGACGCGATCGCGACGAGCTGCCGTGCGGTGGAGCTCTCGACCTACGTCTGGTGGGATGGACCCATCACCCGCGATTTCACGGACGCGCTCGTCGGGCGCGCCCGCGCCGGGGTGGCCGTGCGCGTGCTCGTGGACGCCATCGGCGGCGCCGCCATGCCGGAGGCCCAGCAGCGCGCCATGCGCGAAGCAGGCGTCGACCTCCGCCTCTTTCGCGCGCCGCGCCGTCGGCCCCTCCGCACCAACCGACGCACCCATCGGAAGGTGCTCGTCTGCGACGGAACGCTGGGCTTCACGGGCGGGATGGGCATCGCCTCGGAGTGGCAAGGCGACGCGCGCCACCCGCAGGAGTGGCGCGACCTGCACTTCGCGCTGCGAGGACCCAGCGTGGTCGACCTCCGCGCTGCGTTCTGCGGCAACTGGCTCGAGGCGGGCGGCGACCTCGCGGACGCGCGGATGGCATACCGTCCCGGGCCGGACGGCGACGCCCATGTCCTGACTCTCCGCGGCGTCTCGACCGTGGGCTATAGCGACGTCGCCACCGTACTCCGCCTGGCTCTCCGCCAGGCCCGGGAGCGCGTATCCATCGCGAGCCCCTACTTCGTCCCCGATGCCCCGCTCCGAGACGAGCTCCTCCGGGCTCGCGCACGGGGCGTCGCGGTCCGCGCGGTGGTCGCTGGCGACCACCACGACGAGCCCGTATCGCGATGGGCCGCCCAGCGTACCTACGGCCCGCTCCTCGAACGGGGCGTCGAGATCGCGGAGTACGCGCCGACCATGTTCCACTCCAAGTACCTCTGCGTCGACGGTCGGCTGTCCGTCGTGGGCTCGGCGAACTTCAACCAGCGTTCCCTCCGGCGGGACGACGAGTGCGTCTTGATCGTCGACCACGCTCCCCTCGCGTCCGACTTGGAAGATGTCTTCGCCCGGGACTGGAGCCGGTCCGAGGTGCTCGACGCGGACAGGTGGAGCGCCCGAGGCTGGCCCCAGCGCGCGAGAGAAGCGCTGTCTCGCCTGTGGTTCTTCCAGGTCTGACCACTCGCCGGCGCCCCCTGAGCGACGCGACGCACGCCCCCGCCTCAGGCGAGGCAGCTCGCCTCGCCTTCGCCGAAGGGCGGCGGAATCGGCAGCTCGGCACGAACGCTGCTTTCTGCCCGACCGAACGCGCGAGCTCTCGCGCACCACGAAAGGGCACACCCATGCGACTTCGACTCCTTCCCTTCCTCGCCTTCCTGACGTTCCTCGCCCTCCCGCTCGCGGGCTGCGGCGACGTCGAGAACGTCATCGACTGCAACGACATCTGCGAGGACGCGGAAGACTGCTTTGGCGAGGACTTCGACCGCAGCGACTGCATCGACGCCTGCGAGGACCAGCCCGACTCCGAGATCGACGAGTGCGACGCCTGCCTCGATAGCGAAGGCATGGGCTGCGCCGAGTGCACGCTGCAGTGCGCCCCCCTCGGCTTCTGAACCGACGACCGAGCGTCCTCGACGCCGGGCCTCCTCGCGGGGCCCGGCGTCGACGCGTCGCGGACACACCGAGTGACGGTGGCCTCCTCGTGGCCGGGGCGATTCGCCCCGCGCGGGGCTCATGGGCCTCGGGCTCGAGGCTCTCGCGAGCCGACCGCAGCGCCACGACGGACCCGACGCGCGCCGCCGGTGGAGCCAGGCGTACGACGAGGTCGAGGGGAGGCCCCGAGCTTCGCCTGGCCATCGGAGCGAGCGGCTGGAACGCGAGCCGCTGGAACGCGAGCCGCTGGAGCACGGGCTGGAACACGGGCTGCAAGAGGCATGGTCATGGTGGAACGCACGCACGACGACACGCCGGGGGGACCCGCCCCTCGCACCCAGGTCCCCCTGCTCATCCTCGCCGGCCTCGCCCTCGTCTACGCCCTGAAGGTCACCGCCTTCGTCACGATGCCGCTCGCCTTCGCGACCTTCATCGTCGTCGTCGCCTGGCCCCTCCACCGCTTCTTCGGCGACCACCTCCCGAAGCCCCTCGGGCGCATCCTCACGCTCCTCGTGCTCCTGGCCGGCGTGGGCGGCATCACGGCGCTCCTCTACGTCGCCTTCGAGGGCTTCGTCGCCGACCTCCCGAGCTACGCCGAGATGCTGCGCGAAGCCGAGCGCTCCGTCGCGACCTACCTGCCCGGCGGCATGTCCCTCGCCGACGGCGTGGGCAGCGCCGCTCCCGCCCTCGCCTCGACGCTCCGCGGCTTCGCCTTCCGCGCGACCATCGTCGTCATGACGCTCACCCTGACCGTCCTCGTCGTGGGCGAAGCCTCGGACTGGCGCGAGCGGGTGCAGACCCTCGCCGAGCGGCACCGCCCCTCGCTGCTGACGACGCTCGAGCACGTGGCCGATCGCTTCCGCCGCTACATGTTCGTCCACACGCTCGTCAGCCTCCTGATCGGCGTCATCACCGGCCTCGCGGGATGGGCCGCCGGCATCCCGGACCCGCTCGTCTGGGGTGTGGTCGCGTTCCTCCTCAACTACATCCCCAACCTCGGCTCCTTCCTCGCCGTGCTCCCACCGATGTTCCTCGCCTGGTCCCACCACGGCTGGGGCTCGGGCCTGCTCATGGGCTTCGGCCTCGGCGCCTCGCACTTCGTGATCGGCCAATGGATGGAGCCCTACGTGCTCGGCAAGAGCCTGCGCCTCTCGCCGGTCGTCGTGCTCCTCTCCGTGCTCCTCTGGGGTTGGGTGTGGGGCGTCGGCGGCGCGCTCCTCTCCGTGCCGATCACCGTCGGCCTCCTCGCGCTCGTCGAGGGGCATCCGCGCTGGGGCTGGATCGCCGAGCTCTTCGCCAACGGCACGCTGCGCGCGGAGACGGAGGCGGGCCGAGGCGAAGAAGCGGGCCGAGGCGAAGAAGCGGGCCGAGGCGAAGACGGGGAGCGCGACGCCGCGCTGCTCGACGAAGCCGCCGCGTCTACAGCGTGAGCGTCGCCTCGAGCATGGCCTCGAGCTCGCCGAGCGTGCGCAGGTCGTGGTCCCGCTCGGCGATGGCGACGGCGGCCACCCCGGGCGCGACCTCGTCCCGGAAGCGCCGCGCGGCCTGCAGCGCGTCCTCCTGCGCCTGGAGCAGCTCGGCCCGGAGCGCGAGGAGCCGGGCCGCGAGGTCGTTCAGCGCGTCCTCGCTCAGCGTCGGTCGGGCGCCCGGCGGCTCGAGCGGGTGGTCCGCCCCCGGCTCCGGCACCCAGCTCTGGTTGAAGACCACGAGCTCCGGCGGCAGGTGCCGCTCGGCGAGCTGCTCGGCCAGGTGCCGCGCGTCGTCCATGCTCGTCGGCGCCGTCGACGCGATGAGCAGGTAGGCCGTCGCCTCGTCGCGGAGGAGCCCCCGGGTGACCTCGGCGCGATGCTGAAACCCCTCCCGGAGGTGCGCGAGCACGCGGAAGAAGGCGACCAGCTCGTCCACGATGGTGTCGCCCGCGAGCTTGCCGAGGAGCTTCAGCGCCGCCGCCCCGCCCATGCCCGCGAGGCTCGCGAAGGTGCCGCCGAGCCCGCGGCGCTCCTCGAGGAACCACTTCAGCACGCCCTCGTCGAGGAACTGCGCGAGGCGCGAGGGCGCGTCGAGGATCTCGAGGGCGTTCCGGGTCGGCGGCGTGTCGAGGACGACGAGGTCGAACTCGCCGCCGTGCATCACGTCGTAGAGGCGCTCGGCGGCGACGTAGGCGTGCGAGCGCGCGAGCGTCTTGCTGAAGGCCTGGTAGACGCGGTTGTCGAGGATGCGCTCCCGGGCTTCGCCCTCCGCGATGCGCCCGATGAGCGCGTCGAAGGACTGCTTGGTGTCGAGCATCGCCGCGTGGAGCGTGCCGGGCGCGACGCCCGGGGCGGGTTGGAGCCGGTCGTCGAGCCCCTCGAGGCCGAGCGCGTCGGCGAGGCGCTTGGCCGGATCGATGGTGAGCACGAGGGCGCGCTTGCCCGCGCGCGCGGCGCGGAGCGCGAGGGCCGCCGCGGTGGTCGTCTTACCGACGCCGCCGGGGCCGACGCAGACGACGAGGCGACGCTCGAGCAGCGCGTCGAGGGCGCTCACGCCGCGCCCTCCGCGAGCTGGGAGACGAGGGCGGCGCCGAGAGCGCCGAGCGCCGCGCGGGAGGGGGCCCGGCGAAGCGTGCCGAGCTCCGGGAGCTCCACGCGCGGGAGGGGGATGCCGGCGCCGAGGTCGTCGATGCAGCGGCGCGCGAGGGCGTGCTGGGCGAGGGCGCGCTCCGCGAGGGCGACGTCGGCGGCGAACCCCTCGCGGCGGGCGAGCTCGGGGAGGAGGGCGCTCTCGGGCTCGCCCAGGGGGGGCGCCGGGACGCGGTTGACGACGAGGTAGCCGAGCCCGACCGGCGGCCCGGCGGCGAGGTGCGCGTGGAACTCGAGCGTCTCGCGAGTCGGGAGCGGGGCCGGGAGCGTGACCAGGTGGAGGGCCGTGCGCTCGCGGTCCCGGAGCAAGGCCGTGGTGGCGTCGAGGAGCGCGCGGAGGGGCCCGGTGGGGCCGACCAGCCCCTCGAAGACCTGCGGCAGCGAGAGGAACATGCGCGCGTGGCCCGTCGCGTCGAGGTCGACGAGGATCGGGTGGTGCTCGCCGCGCTCGGCGAGCTCGGCGAGCTTGCGGAGCGTGACCACCTCGGCGACGGCCGGCGCCGCGTAGAAGAAGCGGCGGAGCGTCTCGTTCGCCACGACGCGCTTGGCCACGCCGCGGACGCGCACCTGGGCGGCGATGTAGTCCGTGAGCGCCTCGTCGAGCTCCATGTTCAGCGCCGCGACGCCGTCGCCCACGGGGGTCGGCTCGTAGCCGATGGCGGGGGCCTCGAAGAGCGTCTCCATCGTCGCCCGATGGCCGAGCTCCACGACCAGAGGCCGGTGCCCCGCCTCCGCCGCCGCCAGCGCGACCGCCGCCACGACGGACGACTTGCCGACGCCACCTTTGCCGGTGAAGAGCTGGACGCGGTGCTGGAACGGATCGAGGGCCATCGGGGGGGGCCAGCGGCCAGGCCGGCCGCCGCGCGAGGCGTAGCATAGGGTCGTCCGCCCCGCGCGGCGCGCCTTTCCCCCGCCCGGGTCGGGCACGCGCGTCCGCCCGCCGCCCGTCCGCCCGCCGCCGCCCCGCCCTTCGCGGTCGTGGTGGATTATCGAATGGTCGCGGCCGGGTGCGGGAACAGAGACGATGGAGGCCCGCCGGGGCGCGGGCCGAGGAGGTGGTCCCTTGCGCATCTGGCTCTTCGTTCGCGTCCTCTTCGCGGTGCTCTTGCTCGGCGCGCTGGTCGTCGGCTGCGACATGCCGCAGGAGCCGGTCCACTACCCGGATGACATCGCCCGCACGAGCGGAGCCGAGCGAGGCTGAGGCCGGGCCGCGGGCGGAGGCACGTCGCGCGGAGGTGTCCGCGGGGGACGTCGCGCGGGGAAAGACGGCGCGAAGCCGCACCTGCCCCGGGGCGCGGGCGCGCATCGACCGCCCGCCGGGGGCGTGCTAGCCCCCGCGCGCCATGGAGCCCACCCCCCGCGAGAAGCTGCGCAACATCGCGATCATCGCCCACGTCGATCACGGAAAGACGACGCTGGTCGACGCGATGCTGCACCAGACCGGCGCCTTCCGCGCCAACGAGGACGTGCAGGAGCGCGTGCTCGACTCCAACGACCTCGAGCGGGAGCGCGGCATCACGATCCTCGCCAAGCACGCCTCGGTGCGCTGGCAGGACTACAAGATCAACATCATCGACACGCCGGGCCACGCGGACTTCGGCGGCGAGGTGGAGCGCACGCTGCGCATGGCCGACGGGGCCCTCCTGCTCGTCGACGCCGCCGAGGGGCCGCTCCCGCAGACGCGCTTCGTGCTCGGCAAGGCCATCGAGCTCGGCCTGCCGATCCTGGTCGTCATCAACAAGATCGACCGCAAGGACGCGCGCCCGGACGAGGCCCTGAACGAGGTCTTCGACCTCTTCGTGGACCTCGGCGCGAGCGACGAGCAGGCCGACTTCGCGACCCTCTACGCCATCGGCAAGGACGGCGTCGCCAAGCGCGAGATGGAGGACGAGGCGACGGACCTGCTCCCGCTCTTCGAGACCATCGTCGAGAAGGTGCCCGCGCCGACGCAGGACCCGGAGGCGCCGCTCCAGTTCCTCGTCCACAACACGCTGCACGACGAGTACGTCGGCCGCCTCGCCATCGGGCGCATCTGGGCCGGCCGCGTCTCCCAGCGGCAGCGCGTCGCCCTCATCGGCCCCGATGGCGCGGTCACGGAGCACGAGATCGGCACGCTCTGGGGCTTCGAGGAGACCGAGCGCGTGCGCATCGACGCCGCCGAGGCCGGGGACATCGTCGCCGTCAGCGGCATCGCCGAGGTGGAGATCGGCGACACGCTCGCGGACCCGAAGGAGCCGAAGGCGCTCCCGCGCATCTCGGTCGAGGAGCCGACCATCAAGGTCGAGTTCCGCGTGAACACCTCGCCCTTCGCGGGCAAGAGCGGCAAGTACGTGACGAGCCGGCACGTGCGCGACCGGCTCTTCAAGGAGGCCCAGCGGAACATCGCGCTGCGCGTCGAGGAGACCGAGGATCCGGAGGCCTTCGCCGTCTTCGGGCGGGGCGAGCTGATGCTCTCCATCCTCGCCGAGACCATGCGCCGCGAGGGCTACGAGCTCGCCATGGGCATGCCGCAGGTCGTCATCAAGGAGACCGAGGACGGCAAGGTGGAGCCCTACGAGCGGGTCGTCGCGGACGTCGACGAGGAGCACGTCGGCGCCATCACGCAGGCCCTCGGCGAGCGGAAGGGCCAGATGGTCGGCATGCACAACCTCGGCTTCGGGCGCGCCCGGGTGGAATTCCGGCTGCCGGCGCGCGGGCTCATCGGCTTCCGCTCGATGTTCCTGACGATGACGCGCGGGAGCGGCCTGCTGAACACGATGTTCGACGGCTGGGAGCCCTACCTCGGGCCGATGCTCCGGCGGAAGAACGGCGCGATCGTGAGCGACCGGAAGGGGTCCACGACGCCCTACGCGCTCTTCGGCTTGCAGCCCCGGGGCGTGCTCTTCATCGGGCCGGGTACGGAGATCTACGAGGGGATGATCCTCGGCGAGCACAACCGGCCGAACGACCTGGACGTGAACGGCACGAAGGAGAAGAAGCTCACCAACGTGCGCGCGGCCGGGAAGGACGAGAACGTCGTGCTGACGCCGCCGGTGGATCACACGATCGAGTCGGCGCTCGAGTGGATCGACCAGGACGAGCTGGTGGAGATCACGCCGGACGCGATCCGCATCCGCAAGAAGGTGCTCGAGTGCAACCGGCGGCCGCGCCGGGACGGGCCGAAGAAGAAGGACAAGTAGGCCGACCGACCGCTTCGGGCCGTCGCGGGCGGACGCGCGGCCCGGCCGCTCGGCCCGGCCGCTCAGCCCGGCCGCTCAGAACCAGACGAGGAGCGCGGCCCAGCCGAGCCAGAGCGCCTGCGTGGCGAGGCCCTGCGCGAAGACGAAGCCGAGCACGTGCCGGCGGCGGCGCACGTCGAGGGCGAGCGCGACGAGGAGCGGCAGGACGGCGAAGGCGAGCGCGCCGCGGCTCTCCCGGGCGGGGCTCGTCGCGATGGCGAGGTAGATGGCGGCGAGCGTGACGCCGAGGCAGGCCCAGGCGGCGCGGACGCGGCCCATCTGGACGGGCCAGGTGCGCTTGTCGGCCCGGCGGTCGGCGGCGTGGTCCGGGAGGGCGGTGGCGACGTTCCCGGCGAGGGCGAGGAGGCCCGTCGCGGCGAGGGTCGGGAAGGGGTAGGCGTCGAGGTCGCCGGCCTGGGCGGCGAAGCCGAGGAGCGGCAGGACGACGCCCACGCCGACGCCCTGGAGGAGCTCCCCGCCGCCGCGGTAGCTGAGGCGGAGCGGCGGGAAGGAGTAGGCCCAGAGCAGGCCGCCCGCCGCGCCCCAGAAGGCGATGGCCCAGGGGGTGCGCCAGGCGGCGAGCACGAGCGAGAGCACACCGAGGAGCGCGTAGGCGGCGAAGGCGCCGCGGAGGAGCGCCGAGGCCGTGAGCTTGCCTTCCGGGAGGACGCCCGAGCCGCCGCTGAAGAGGGTCTTCGCCTCGCCGCCCTCGTCGTGCTCCCGATCGGCGACGTCGTTGGCGAAGACGATGAAGAGCTGGTCGAGGACGCCCCAGAGCGCGAGGGCGAGGAGCACGCGGAAGTCGAAGCGGCCGGTGGCGTAGTAGGCGAACGCCTGCCCCAGGAGCAGCGGCGCGGCGAGGTTCGCTTGAGCGAGCGGGCGGGCGGCCTGCACCCAGTGGCGGAGCGTGGCCATCAGCGCACCGTGGTCCGCACGACGAAGGGCGCGTCCGCGAGGGGGCTGGCCTCGTCCGGCCGCGCGAGCGCGTCGAGGCGCGGGCGCTCGGCGACGAAGAGGTCGAGGGCGCCGTCCTCGAGCTCGGCCCAGAGGAGCGCGGCGGCGTCCTGGATGCGGACCCAGGCGAGGCCCTGGACGCCGCCGTCGACGCCCTCGCGCTCGGTGAGCGGCCGCTCGCGCCAGGAGGTGGCGCCGACGCGCTCGAAGAGCACGAGCTGCTGACCGTAGGCGAAGACCTCGGCGCAGCCGTCGCCGTCCACGTCGGCGACCTGCGCCGGGATGGCGGCGTGGTGGGAGGCGGCGACGAGGCGGAGCGAGGCCCCCTCGAGGCTCTCCCGCTCCCGGGCGTGCAGCACGGCGAGCCCGCCGCTCCCCCCGACGAGCACGTCCGGGTGACCGTCGCCGTCGACGTCGCCGCTCGTCAGGCCCCAGTGGTGCGCGGCGTCGATCGCGACGGCCGGGTCGAAGCGGAAGCCCTCGCGTCGGCGATGCAGGTGGAGCGCCTCGTCCGAGCCGACGACGACGTCGCGCACGCCGTCGAGGTCGAGGTCGGCGAGGGTCACCTCGCGCGCCCACTTGCCGGCGTCGAGGGTCGCGCGGCGACGGGGCCGCGTGGCGCCCTGGAAGACCTGCACGCGGCCGGGCTGCTCGGCCCAGGGGCGCCCGCGGTCGACGGCGAGGACGTCGAGGCCGCCGCGGCCGTCGAGGTCGACGAGGGCGACGGTCTGGAAGGTGGACTGAGCGACGGGGAGCGGGCGCGCGAGGCCGGTCTGGGTGCGGCGCCAGAGGAAGAGGCGGCCGCCGCGGCTCCCGCCGCTGGCGGCACGGAAGTAGAAGGGCAGCACGGCGTCCGGGAGGCCGTCGCCGGAGACGTCGCCGACGGCGGGGCCGGAGGTGTGGAGGGGCACGTCCCGGCGGCTCTCGAGGGTGAGCACGGCGACACGCACGGGGGCGAGGCCGGCGGGGCCCGGGACGAGGCCGACGACGACGAAGCGGTTGGCGCAGCCGACGACGATCTCGGGGGTGGCGTCGCCGACGAGGTCGCCGAGGGCGAAGGCCCGGTCGAGCGCGTGGGTGATGCGCACGGCGTCGTTCTCGGGCTCGCGGGCGCCGTAGCCGGCGTCGCAGACGCGGACGCGGTGGGTGGGGCCGGCGGGGCCGGTGTAGGGCTCGGGCGCGCCCGTGTCGGGGCGGGGGCCCGCGTCCACCGGGCCGGCGTCGATCGGACCGGCGTCCACCGGGCCGGCATCCTCCACACCTGCGTCGGGGCCCGCGTCGATCGGGCCCGCGTCGATCGGGCCCGCGTCGCTCGGGCCGGCGTCGATCGGGCCGGCGTCCACCGCGCCGGCGTCTTGCACACCGGCGTCTCGCAGGCTCGGGTCGGCGCCGCCGCCCAGCCGCACCGGCTTCAGGACGCCCGCGATGGCGCCGATGACGGCGAGCGAGGCCCACACACCGACGAGGAGCAGCAGCGTGATCCCGATGGCGCGGAGGGCCTGCATGGGCGGGAGCATAGTACCGGCGGCGCGCCCGAGCCCGGGACCGGGTGCGTGTTTTCGAAGGGCCCGACCGAACGCCCCAGCTCCCCAGCACGCCCGGGGGGCGCTCGTCCCTCGTGCTCGTACCCGGTGGTACCCGGGCACGCTATCGTCCCCGACCTCCGGATGGAATCACCGGCGAGGTCGGACCGCCGCGATGACGCCCCGGCCGAAGCCCTTCGAGCGCGGACGGCTCCGGCTCCGAGGCGAGCCCGGGCCTACGCCCTCTCGCTCGCTTCGAGCGCCTCGGCTTGCGCGCGGTCGGTGCGCAGGACGAAGCGGGCGCAGGCGAGGGCCGCCAGGGCCGCCAGGGCCGCGGCGAGGAGCTCGAGGCGACCGGCGGTGCGGAAGCCCGCTAGATCGGCCGCGCCGGCGTTGGCGCGGGCCGCGAGCTGATCGACGAGCGCGGCGCCCAGCCAGGTCGTCCACCACACGAAGACGCCCCAGGGCCCGCCGCCGGCGCCGGCCTCGATCTCGCGGGCGGCGCGGTAGGGGAGGTAGAGGTTGCCGAGGGGGATGAACCAGCCGGCGACGGCCCAGCCGGGCGTGGTCCGGGCCGGGCCGCCGAGGTGACGCAGGCGAGCGTAGGCGCCGTGGAACCAGGCGAGGAAGGGGGCCGCCGTCAGCACGAGGGCGCCGACGCGGAGCAGGCCGAACAGCCCCCGGCGGGCGCCCGCGGCCTCGAGGGCGCGCTCGGCCTCCCGGGCCGCGCCCACGTCCCCGGCCAGCCCCTCGAGATCGGCGAGCAGCCCCAGCTCGACCACGCCGTTCCCGAGGTCCGCGAGCGCCAGGAGCGCGTCGAGCACCAGCAGCATGACGACGAGGCGTCCGAGGAGCCCCGGCCGGGAGGGCGCGGCCATGGGCCGTGCATCGCATGGCCGGGACGAGGCGTCGAGGGAGCGGACGACGGCTCCCCCTCGGACCGGGCAGGTCGCGCGCGTTCAGACGCCGTGGACGACCTGGGTGACGATGCCCTGCGTGACGATGCCGAGCCGGTTCGTCCGGTTCGACATGCGGCGCGTCTCCTCACGGACGTGGAACTCTTCGACCACCTGGCCCGCTGCGTCGACGACGACGACGCTCGCCCCCATGAAGGCCGGCCCGTAGCGGCCGTTGCGAAACTCGTCGACGGTGATGCGCACGGACAGGCCGGGCGTCGCTGCGTCGAACTTCCCGGCGGCCTCGAAGCTCTGGCCCACGCGCTGCTGGATCACGCCGAGCACGTCGAAGCGCTCCATCATGCGGAGCTTGTCTTCGGCCATCTCGGGCGCGGTGGCGACCTCCACGCGCGCGACCGTGGCGGTCGCCAGCGCCGAGTCGACCCCCGGGCTGGGCGTCACGGGCTGGACGTCGAAGCCGCCACAGGCGCCCAACAGCAAGGTGAAGACGAGGGGGAAGGAAGCGATGCGGTACGACATGGCGCGAAGCCTGGCGCTGCTCTCCCCAGCGCGCATCAGGCTTCTCCCGGAACCGGGCTCGCTCAGCGGTGCCGGTCGATCCAGCGCTCCGCGAACGACGCCGCGTCCCGCAGCGCGAAGAGCCGCGCGTCCGCCTCGCCCACGCGTGCGCGCCGCACCGCCCCCGACGCCTCGAAGTCGCGCCCGAGCCGGGGGAAGTCGTCCGCGTCGGCGTCGCGACAGCGGAAGCGCACCCAGCGCCGCTCGCCCTCGACCCACATCGCGGCCCCGTCCTCGACCCAGCCCGGCGCGGCCGCCGCGCGCATCTCGCCGAGGTGGAACGCCGTGCAGCTCCCCCAGCCGGCGCCGAGCAGCAGCCCCTTCGCGCCCCGCCGCTCGAGCGCCCCGAGCGGGCTCCCGTCGCCGAGCGGGTCGTCGAGCGGGTGCGCCGCCGTCAACGCCTCCGCCCCGGCGCCCCAGGCGCAAAAGGAGCACTGCGGGTGCGCGCTCCGATGCACGCCATCGAAGGCGCGGAAGACCTCGGGCACGACGCCGATGCGAAAGGTCGGCGTGCGCGCCGGGTGGTAGGCCGGCCAGCCCGCCCGGATCGCCGGCCACCAGCCCTCCGGCACGGGCGGGTTCGTCCAGCGCCGCGGCTCCGACCAGCTCGCGCTGAAGGCCGGCATCGCCAGCGTGCCCTCGAAGCCGAGCACGCGCTGGAGCGCCTCGATGACGGCCACCGGGCCACCGAGCACCAGGCGCCCGCCGGCGACCTTCGAAAGCGCCGTGTGCACCAGCACAACGTCGCCCCGCACGAGCCCGAGCGAACGGAGGTGTTCGGCGAGCGCGGCCGCCGCGATGGGCGCCCCCCGCACGACCTAGCGCGCCAGGTTCAGGTTCACGTACTCGTCCTCGCCGGTCACCTCGCGCACGAGCACGGGCGCCATCCAGTCGGGGATCGCGGGGACGACCTCCGTCGAGGGCAGCTCCACCTCGGCCAGCACGAGCTCGCGGTCGAGGAACTCGTCGACGACCCAGGTCAGCGCGCCGTCCGGCACGCTGTAGCGGCGCTTCATCACGCGGCAGCCTTCGGTGAGCGGCCACATCACGTCGAAGACCTTCGCCGTCGTCTCCTCCTCGACCTCGACGCGCTGCAGCCCCTTGCCGGCCTTGATGGTGCGCAGGTAGTGGGTCTCGCCGCCGCGGGTCACGCGCCGGAGCCGTTCGCGCACCTTCTCGCCCGGGAGGTAGCCCTGCCAGAGCTCCTTCACGGCGTGCTCCTTCACGCGCTCGGGGAGCGCGCGCAAGAGGTACTTGCGCTCGGTCTCCGTCTGCCGCGCGCCGTCGAGGCGCCGGGCGAGCGTCTCCACCCGATCGACGAGATCCGCGAGGGCGAGCCCGGCGTGCCGGGCGCGGAAGGTCGCGAAGAGCTCGGCGCCGTGCGCGCGCGCCTTGGCCTTCAGCGCTTCGAGCCCCGGCCGGTGCGCCTCCTCGGCCTTCTTCAGGCGCTTCTCGAGGCGCCCCTCGAGGACGTGCATGTCGTGGAGATCCCCGAGCACGTCCTGGAGCGCCTTGAGGCGCTTCACCGTGCCCTTGGCGCCCGGCACCTTCCCGCGCACGGGCTCGAGCAGGTAGCGCAGCCGCTTGCCGGCGATGCGGGCGTCGTGGATGGCCTCCTGCGTGGCGTCCGCGTCGAGGTCCTCGCCGATGGCGCTGACGAGATCGGCGAGGTCGGCGACGTGGCCGCGGGCGAGGCCCCCGAGGACGGCGCCGTAGGTCTCTGGCTCGACCTCGATGAGCGAGACCTCCGTGCGCGCGATGGGCTCGCGGACGCGCGCCTCGAGCTTGTGGAAGCGCTTCTTCACGCGCGGCACGACCCCGTCGACGGCGCCGTCCATGTGCGCGCTCAGGTCGGCCGTGAGCGCGTCGATGCCGACCCGCTCCGCCTCGTCGAAGGCGTCGAGCCAGCCGAGGATCCACTCGAGCTGCACCTCCGTGTCGCGCGCGAGCCCGGTCATGCGCTGGAGATCGCGGAGCCGCTTGCGCCGCTTCTTGTCGAGCACCTCGCCGAGGTGGTGCCGGTGGGCGCGCGCGAGGCTCCGCAGGCGACGCACGGCCACGCGGAAGTCGTGGAGCGCCTCTTCGTCTTCCGGATCGTCGAGGCGGGCGCAGGCGGCGCGGGCCTCGTCGAGGAGGGAGAGCGCGATGCGGCGGGTCGCCTCGTCGGCGCTCCGCGTGATGAGATCGTCGGGCAGCGAAGTCACGGCCTCCCAGTGTGGCGTTCGCCGCGCGGAGCACAAGCCGCTCGGAGGGGGCTCGTGCAGATGCTCATGGGGTGGGATGTCGAGGCTCGGGACAGAGGCGGCGCTTCTGCTATGGTCCGCGCGCCGGAGGGGCGGCGGCGCGTCAGGCGACGCGGACGGCGCCCGAGACGACGAGGCAGGACATGAAGCACTCCGTAGAGCACGACCTCGATCTCGCGACCGCGAAGAAGGCGACCCAGAAGGCGTTCGAGAGCTACTCGGAGCGCTTCGAGAAGTACAACCCGACGGCGAACTGGTCGAGCGAGACGCAGTGCGACGTGAGCTTCACCGTGAAGGGCGTGAAGCTCGACGGGGCGCTCGAGCTGAAGCCGAAGAGCATCGAGATGGACCTGCAGGTCCCGCTGCTCTTCCGGCCGTTCAAGAACAAGGCGCTCGACGTGGTGGAGCGCGAAGTGCGCAAGTGGGTCGAGAAGGCCCGCAACGGCGAGCTGTAGTCCCGGTCCTTCCTTCCCGCCCCGCGATGCGGTACCCGTGGATCCCGTGGACGAGCCGGGGGCGCTGCGGGACGAGGACGACGACGGGGTCTGGGCCATCGTCGAGACCCACAAGAACGTCGGAGCGATCTTCACCTACCGGGGGAAGATCCGACGCAGCGACCTCGAGGCCTGGCGCGAAGGGACCCTCGGCGGCGCCCTGACGCTCCGGCAGGCCTACTGGGTCGACGAGGACCCGGACACGGGGCGCGTGACGCCCATCGTCGTCGGCCGCCACACCAGCTTCCGGCACGGCACGGGCGTGCTCCACCTCGCGGCGGACACGGTCGTCGTCGTCATGGAGCTCCGCACGCCGGACCCGGGCGTCCTCGAGGGCGAGGCGGCGCAGGTGCTCCGGCTCGGCGCCGTCCGCGGCCCGCGGAGCGTCTCCGCGAGCACCTCCGAACGACGCCGGGACGAGCGGCCGCCCACGCCCAGCCGACCCCCGAGCGCGCCGCCGGACCCGCCGGAGAAGGACGCCGAGGCGCCCGACGAGGACGAGGGCGACGACGACGCGCCGTGAGCATGCGCGGCCCCGGGCGATGCGGTACTCCTTCGCCATGAGCCGCCGCAACGTGCTCCTCCTCACCATGCTCTCCTCGGTCGTCGCGCTCGGCGCGCTCGGCGCCACGGCCGCTGGGCAGAACCGACCGCAGCGCGCGCCGATCCCCGACGACGCGCCGCCGCGCCCGGAGAACGAGACGGCCTGCAACTACCAGGACCCGATCCCGTGGCTGGTGCGCGAGAACTTCCTGCCCCGCTGGACCCAGCCGCCGGAGGAGCAGCGGCGTCGGCGCGAGCTCCAGCAGAAGGTCGTCCGCTTCCGTACGGAGCGCTACGGCTACTTCGAGGACTTCGGCGACCCGGACTGGAACGAGCACCCGCCGCGCCACTACTCGACGCGGATCGAGTGGATGGGCCTCCCCGTTCGCATCAACGAGCGCGTCGTCCCGGCCCTCCGCTGCGTCGAGGAGCAGATCCGCGCGGAGTGCGGCGGCGAGTACGAGCCGGTCCGCCTCTCGGGCCTGCGCACGCGCAACACCTACCACAACGGTCAGGTCTCCAATCACGTCTACGGCATCGCCATCGACGTGGACCCGCACCTCAACACCTGCTGCATGTGCGTGGCGCAGTGGGGGGACCACCCGCTCTGCCAGAACCCGGTCGAGTCGATCTACGAGCGCATGGCCATGCCGCCGTGCTGGGTGCACGTCTTCGAGCGCTTCGGCTTCTACTGGCTCGGCCGCGACCGGCTGCAGGACACGATGCACTTCGAGTTCCTCGGTGATCCGGACCACATCCTGAAGACGGACGGACCGGCGCCGCACATGGCGGAGGCCGAGGGGGCCGAAGGGGACGCCGAGGGCGAGGACGCGGCGGACGAAGGCGAGGAGGAGGCCGCGGCCGAGCCGGCGGAGAGCGACGCCGAGGAGGCGAGCGCCGGCGCGGACGTGGACGAGGCCGCGTCGATGGAGGCGGTCGCCGCGGGGGAGACGGCGACGGAGGCGGCGTCGGCGCCGCCGGCGACGGGCGGCGGGTGCGGCTGCTCGGCCGCGGGGCTCTGAGGAGCGCGGGCGAGCGAGGCGCGGCGGTCGAGCCCGCGGCGGAGAGCGCGAGAGCGGGCGCCTACGAGTCTCGCCCTCGCTCCACGGAAGGGAACGGGACGGAGCGGCTCCGGGCCGGTGCGCGTTGGGGCGGGTCGCCGCGAGATCCGGCCTTTGGCCGGGGGGCAGGGGTAGGGGCTCGTTGCCTCGGTCGATGTGGGATCCGCTCTGTGGCCGGCGGGCAGGGGCTCCTTGCTTCCTTCGATGTGGGATCCGCTCTTTGGCCGGCGGGCAGGGGCACGGGCACGGGCAGGGGCACGGGTCTTAGAGGTGCCCCTTCTTCACATAGAGCCTGCAGCCCGCGTCCGTGTGGAGCTGGTGGGTGCTCCCTGGCGGGTGCCGGGTCCAGCTGTGCCGTCCGTAGGTGCCGTGCTCGTCGGCGTAGCTCCCCTCGAGCACGAAGAGCTCCTCGCCCCGCGGGAAGCGTACCCGCGGCAGGCGCGTCCCCGCGGGTAGCTCGAGCAGGTGCATGCGCTCGGGCCAGCCGGGCTCGTCGTGCAGCGGCACCCAGCGCGCGCCCGCGACCTCCGGGTGCGGCTTCCAGCACGCCTCGTCCCCGGCGTCGACGCGGATGGTCCGCCGCCCCTCGCCCGGATGCTGCCGCAGCTTCACCAGGATCACGCAGCCGGGCTCGCTGAACGGCGCGTGCTCGAAGCCCTCGGGGTTGATCAGGTAGCTGCCGGGCCCGTGGTCGCCCGTGTGGTCGGAGAAGACGCCCTCGAGCACGAGGATCTCCTCCCCCTCCGGGTGCGGGTGCGCGCGAAAGCGGCTCCCGGGCTCGTAGCGCACGATGGAGGTCACGCGCCCGGCCTCCGCCGGGCCGCTCCGCTCGAGGCGCTTGCGCCACACGCCCGGCATGGGGCTGGGCGCCCAGGAGAGCCCCTGCCCGTGCACGATGGCGCGCGCGCTGAAGTCGTCGTGGAGGCCGTCGTCGCTCATCTCGCTCCGCTCGTCTCGTCCAGGACGCGTGCGGCGAGCCCGCGCCCTCTGCCTCACCGTCGCGCCCGCGGCGCCGAGCGCTACGCGATCGCCGCGACGGCCGCCTCGAAGGCCCGCCGCGCCGCCGAGCCCCCCCGCGGCACGCCCCCCTCGACGATCGCCTCGCCGGCCACCTCCACGCGCCGCACGGCCCGGCCGCTCGCGCCGAAGATCACCCCGTCGGCCCAGGTCGCCGCGTCGGCGCCGCCGAGCCCCGCGAGAGACGGGTCCGCCGCGTCGAGCTCGACCCGGTCCGCGCCCTCGGCCCCCTCGAAGCCGATGGCCGCGTAGCCCTCGGCGCTCCCGGCCGCGAGCAGCCCGGCGCCGTCGCAGGCCACCGTGCGCGCCTCGGTCCGCACGCGCTCGTCGAGCTCCACGGCCCGGAGCTCCTCGAAGGGATCGCCGAGCGCGTGGCTGTCGACGCCGACGCAGAGCCGCGCCCCCGCGTCGAGGAGCGGGCCGAGGGGCGGCGCGCCGTCGCCGAGGTCGCGCTCGGTCGTGCGGCAGACGCAGGCGAAGCTCCGCGCGGCGCCGAGGAGGCGCACCTCGTGGGGCCGGAGGTGGGTCGCGTGGACGGCGACGAAGGCGGGGCCGAGCACGCCGCGCTCGGCGAGGAGCTCCACGGGGCGCCGGCCGTGCTCCGCCAGGCACTCGCGGATCTCGCGGCGCTGCTCGGCCACGTGCGCGTGGAGCGGCAGGGCGCGCTCGGCGGCGAAGCGGGCGGCCTCCTCGAGCCACTCCGCGGGCACGGCGCGCACGCTGTGGGGCGCGAGGCCGACGCGCACGGCGGGCTCCTCCGCCCAGCGCCGGGCGAGGGCCTCCACGTCCGCCAGCGCGTCCTCGAGGCGCGCGTCCGAGAAGCGCCGCTGCGCGCCCTCCGGGGCCCGCCCGGCGCCGGCGCGATGGTAGAGCACGCGCAGGAGCGTCACGCGCAGCCCCGCGTCCCGGGCCGCGCGGATCACCGCGTCGGCCATGGTCGTGCGCTCGCCGTAGGGCGTCCCGTCCGGCTGGTGGTGGACGTAGTGGAACTCGCCGACGGCCGTCACGCCGTGCCGCGCGAGCTCGGCGTAGGCGAAGCGCGCGAGGGCGTACATGGACTCCGGGTCGAGGCGCTCGGCGAAGCGGTACATCAGCCCACGCCAGGACCAGAAGCTCCCCGCGGCGCCGGCCGGGAGCCGCTGCGTGCGCCCGCGGAGCCCGCGCTGGAAGGCGTGCGAGTGGGCCGTGGCGAGCCCGGGCAGGCGGATCACGTCGCCGTCCCGCACGACCGGCGGCGCGCTCGGCTCAGGGCTCGGCACGATCGATCCCCCGCTCGACGTAGGAGCGCATCTCGTCCTCCTGTCGCTGCCGGTTCCGCTCGTTCACCGTCAGGCCCTGCTCCTCGGCGATCGCCTCGGCCGTCTCCCGGCGCCGGTAGCACTCGAGCAGCTCGCGCCCCTCGTAGACGCACCAGGGGCTGACGACGTGCGCGTTGGCGCGCTCGTAGGCGTCGAGGGCGAGCGCGTACTCGCCGTGGCGCCGGTACTCTCCGCCGACGAAGCGGTAGTAGTCGAAGCGCACGTCGCTCTGGGCGATGGAGGCCCACATGACGACGGCGCCGAGGGCCGTGGTCGCCGCCCAGCCCCGGGCGCGGAGGGGGACGCCGGCGCGGAAGGCCCAGGCCGCGCCGAGCACGAGCAGGACGCTCGCCCCGATGCCCGCGCCGAGAGCCCCCGGGAGGTCGAGGAGCGCGCCGATCCCGACGGCCGTGGCGCCGGCGGCGACCAGGAGGACGCCCGCCTCGAAGCGCGCCTGGGCCTCGGCCTCGGCCCCTTCGCTCTCCTTCGCTCTCGGCGCGAAGGCGGCGGCGACGCGCTGGGCCGGCCAGCTCCAGCCGGCGGCGAGCACGCGGAGGAGGGGCGCCGGGAGGAAGACGACCGCCGGGATGACGATCATGTAGAAGCTGAACCAGCCGATATCGAGGGTCAGCCCCACCTCGGCGGCGAGGTGGAAGGAGAGGGGCGCGAAGAGGGCGAGCTGCACCAGGCGACGCCAGCGCGGCGAGAGGACGTCCTGGCGGGCGGCGACGAGGTAGCCGGCGAGCGTGACGAACTGCACGAGGATCGCGCCGGTGGCCATGAGCTCCCAGAAGCCCGCCTCGCGGAAGACGCCGAGCACCGGGAGCCCCTCGCCGACGGCCCGATCGCGGAGGGCGAGGGTCGCGTCGGTGCGCGCGAGGCGCTGGAGGGCGTGGCCCTGGCGCCAGTCGTCGGAGAGCTTGGTGACGGCCGTGTAGAAGTAGACGATCGCCGTGCTCACGCAGAGGAGCACGTAGCCCCAGGCGCTGGTCGTCGGCCCGGCGGGCGCCGGCGCGACGGTGGCCTCGCTCTTCTTCGCCTTCGTCTTCCGGCTCCTCTTCCGCCGGACCTTCGTGCTCGGCTTCTCGTCCTTCTTCGCGCCCTTCTTCGAGCGCGCGGCCTCCGCGCCGTCCGCCTCGCGAGGCTCCTTCAGGAAGACGAGCAAGCCCCCGAGGAGGCCGAGGCCCACGCGCGCGGCCCAGATCCATCCCGGCGTCTCGAGCGCCGAGCCGGGGCCGAGGAGCCCGAGCGGCGTCGGAGCGCCGGCGAGGCCCAGGACGATCTCGACGAGGCTCCAGAGGAGCAGCGCCCCGCCCGCGCGCTCGGCGCGGCTCGGCTCGGCTCCGGCGTAGACGTCCGCCCGGACGAGCCGCGGGAAGAAGACGAAGCAGAGCAGGACCAGCGAGAGCATGTAGTGGTGCTGGTAGCTGTCCAGCATGCTCATCAGCCAGCCGTAGGTGTAGAGGCCGCAGACGACGGCGAGGCCGGCGCGCGTCGGACGGGAGAGGGCCTGCACGAAGGCGACGAGGCCCGTCAGGAGGATCACCCCGACGTAGGTGCCCGGCCCCGGGACGGGCTGGAGGGCGTCGAGGAAGGCGAAGTGGCTGACGTTGAAGTCGTTGAAGCCGTAGCGCCCGCCGTGGGGCACGAGGTCGAGCCAGCAGTCGAAGGCCACCATCAGCAGGACGAGGCGCTGGAGGAGCCAGGGGCGGACGGCGTCGACCTCGCCGAAGAGGTAGCGCTCGAGGGCCTTCATCGGCCCTCCTCGACGATCAGCGCGGCGGGCTCGTCGAGCTCCCCGCTGGCGCAGTCGCGGGTGTAGACCTGCGGCTCGAGCGGGGTCCGGTTGGGGGTGACGCAGGCGTTGGTGAGCGTGACCTCGTCGACGCCCTCGCGCTCGCAGCGGTCTCGGAGGAAGGCGTGGACGACGGCGCGCCGGTTGCGGGAGAGGTGGTTGACCCAAGCCCGGTGGAGCTCGCGGGTGAGCGGGATCTCGCGTTCGCCCTCGCCCGTGCGCTCGACGGCGGTGGTGCGGCAGCGGTGGAGGCGGACGGCCGAGAACATGCGCCAGGCAAAGCGCTCGTCGTAGGGGTCGTCGCGCAGGTAGTAGGTGAGCGGGACGGCGAGCTGGAAGACGAGGGCGGCCAGGACGAAGCGGAGGATCCGCGTCTTCCGGCGGCCCTTCGGCGGGGGCTCGAGGCCGCTGGGGGCGCTCTCGTCGTGCTCGTTCGCCACGGGGTACCGCGCGGCATCCTCACGCGGGGCCGGGGTGGTTTCAAATTCTTTCCCCAGGCCACGCAACCGGGCGCGTGCCGGCGCGAGGAGGGGGGCGTTCGTCGGAGGCGGGGCCTCTGGCGGGCCGCCGCGGGGCTCCCGCGGCGCACTCTCCAACCTCTCCACATCCACACATCCCACCCGGCGCGGCCGGGCCTCCTCGAGGAGGCCCGGCCGTTCCTTTTTGGACCCCTGCCCCGGCCCGAGAGCCGCAAAGACCCGTGCCCGTGCCCGCGGGAGGAGGAGATCGAGGAGCGTTCTTCGGCTGAGACGGCTCCGCCTCGATGGCGCTCCTCGCCGTTCCCTTGGTCCGCCCGCGACTTCCTCGTGCACGTGCACGTGGACGAGGGGCTCGAAGACCACGAGGGGGCCCCGCGTTCTGCTCGTCAGCCTGCGGGCTCGGGCACCGGCACGGGTTTTCCCGCTATGGTCGTGGGGCTTCATGGCCACGGAATCCCCGGCCTTCCAGCTCGGTCTCAACCACCCCTGGGTGACCTGCGGCCACGACTTCGGCCCCCGCCCCCCGGCCTGGAGCGGCGCCCGCGGCACCGACTGGGGCGAGGTCGAGCGGCAGCTCGCCGAGGCCCGCGCAGCCGGCGTGCGCGTCAGCCGCTGGTGGGTCCTCGCCGGCGGCGTGAACTACCCCGCCGGCGCCCACCCGGACGAGGCCTTCGCCTTCGACGGCCAGCGCTTCCACCGCCGCCTCGCCCTCCCCTCCCTGCCCGACGCCTTCCTCGCCGACTTCGACGCCCTCCTCCGCGCTTGCGCCAACGCGGGCGTCCGCCTCGTCCCCAGCCTGCTCAGCTTCGAGGCCTTCTTCCCCGCCGAGCGCCAGGGCCCGCGCGTCCACTCCGGCGGGCGCGCGCCCGTGATCCTCGGCGACGCCCGCGGGCACGGCGTGGACGCCTTCCTCGACGCCGTCCTCGCCCCCCTCCTCGAGGTCTCCCGCGGCCGCGCCGCGACCCTGGAGGCCTGGGAGCCGATCAACGAGCCCGACTGGGTCGTCCGCGGCGGCCCGCTCCACCTCCGCGTCCGCGCCGGGCGCCTCCACCGCATGCCGAAGA
This sequence comes from Sandaracinus sp., assembly GCA_002699025.1. GTDB lineage: Bacteria > Myxococcota_A > Polyangia > Polyangiales > Houyiibacteriaceae > Houyiibacterium > Houyiibacterium oceanicum. The sequence goes on from PABA01000089.1 coordinate 23,344, forward strand.
CGGTCGCCCCCGAGGCCATGGCGCGCTTCCTCGACCGGGCCCTCGACCGCATCCTCGACGCCGGCTTCCGCGCGACCATCGGCTTCAAGCAGGCCGACCCCCGCTGGCTCCCAGCGCCGCTCCGGGCGCGCCTCCAGCGCCTCGGGCGCGCCAGCCGCTACGTGCACCAGCTCCACTACTACCCCTCGCTGCACGAGCCGACGCCGCTCCCGGCGCACGACACCCTCCCCATCCGCCCCTGCGTGGTCGGCGAGATGCCCACGGCGCGGGGCCGCTGGCTCGACCCCTTCTTCATGCGCTGGCTCGACGGCGGCCCGGCCCGCTGGCGCCGCGAGGCCGATCCGGACGCCTACCTGCGACAGCGCCTCGAGCTGGTCGATCGGCTCCGGGGCTACCCGGGCGCCTGGCTCTGGTCGGCGCGCGGCGAGGACGGCGCCTCGCGCTGGGGGCCGGCGCAGCGGGCGCAGGTGCGCGCCCACCTCGACGCGCGGCGGTGACCCTCAGGACACCGGCGGCTCGGGCGGGGCGGGGAGCGCCTCGGCCGCGCGCAGCCAGACTCCGCGCAACCACTCGTGGGCCGGGTCGGCGTCTCGCCGCGGATGCCAGAGCGCGTGCAGGGCGTAGCTCCCGAGCGAGAGGGGCACCGGGCGGAGGGCGAGACCGAGGCCGGGCCCGAGGGCGGCCGCGAGGCGCGCCGAGAGCGTGAGGGCGAAGTCGGTGCCGGGCAGCAGGTGCACGGCGGCCAGGAAGTGGGGCACGGTCCGCGCGACGCGCCGACTCCGGTCCTGCTCCTCGAGGACCCGATCGACGAGCCCCCGGGGGGTGCCGCGCGGCGCGACGAGGAGGTGGTCGAGGGCGAGGTAGGCGCCGAGGTCGAGCGGCGCCTCGAGCGCCGGGTGGCCCTCGCGGAGGACGACCACGAAGCGATCCTCGAAGAGGCGCCGCGTGCGCATCTCCGGCGGGGCCTCCGGGAAGACGCCGATGGCGAGGTCGAGCCGGCCGTCGCGGAGCCGCTCCATGGTGACCGGCGTGAGCGGCTCGACGAAGAGGTCGACGGCCGGCGCCTCGGCGGCGAGGAGGCGCTCGACCCCGGGCTGGAGCAGCGTGACGACGTGGTCCGTGGCCATCACGCGGAAGGCGCGCTCGAGGGTGGAGGGATCGAGCTCCGCCGGCGGCGCGAGGAGCGCCTCGAGGGCGCGGAGCTGGGCGTGGAGCGGGCCGGTGAGGGCGAGGGCCCGCTCGGTCGGGACCATGCGGCGACCGGCGCGCGTGAGGATCGGGTCGCCGAGCAAGTCCCGGAGGCGCGCCAGGGCGTGGCTCATGGCGGAGGGCGTCAGCCCGACGCGCTCGGCGGCGCGGCGGACGCTCTGCTCCTGGAGGAGCGCGTCGAGCGCGACCAGGAGGTTCAGGTCGATGCGGGAGAGCTCCACGGCGGGGGCGGACCAGGGGGAGCCGGAAGGAGGGGGCGCGTCGCTCACGCTCCTTGCTTGGGGTCGCGCGTGAAGACGGCCCCTGCGCGCCGTGCAGGGTCCGGCTGCACGGGATGCACTTCCGTACCGCGGCCCGGCCCCGAAGATCAACGCCATGGACATCGCGATCTTGGGCAACGGAAACGTGGGCGAGGCGCTCGGCGGCGCGTGGGGCGCGCGAGGGCACACGATCCACTTCGGCGTGCTGGACCCCTCCGGCGAGGCGGCGCGCGCGTCGGTGGCGAAGGGGGGCGCCGGCGCGAGCGCGGGCACGGCGCAGGAGGTCGTGGACCGCGCCGAGCTCGTCGTCATCGCGCTGCCATGGGGCGTGACGCGGGAGGTCCTCGGCGGGCTGGAGGGCCTCGACGGGAAGATCGTCGTCGACTGCACGCTGCCGCTGGTCCGGGACGAGGGCGGCATGCGCCTGGAGCTCGGCCACGGGGACTCGGGCGCGGAGCGGGTGCAAGCGGCGGCGCCGGGGGCGCGGGTCGTCAAGACGCTCGGCCAGGTCGGCTTCGAGACCATGGCCGACGCCGCGCGCCTCGACGGGGCCCCCGTGATGTTCCTCGCCGGCGACGACGCGGGCGCCCGGGAGACGGTCGGCGCCCTGCTCGAGGCGATCGGCTTCGAGGCCGTCGACGTCGGCGAGCTGCGCCTGAGCCGGCTCCTCGAGCCCTACGGCATGCTCTGGGTGCACCTGGCCTTCCGGGCCGGCCTCGGCCGCGACTTCGCCTTCGGCCTCCGGCGCGCGCGCAGCGAGGGCTGACCCCGGCGAGCGGCTCCGGCGACGGGCCTCGGACGCTCAGGCGCCGCCGTGCGAGTGGCCCCGGACGAGCGCCGCGCCGAGCAGGTGCGCGACGCGAAGCGGCTCGGGGAGGCTCCCGTAGCGGGCGTGGAGCGCGAGCGTGGCCTCGGCGTCGGCGGCGTCGATGCCGGCGCGCTGCACCCAGAGGCCGGCGAGCGGCTCCATCGGCCCCGCGCGCTCGATGCGCGCCCACTTCGCGGCGCCGCCCGGCACCTTCTCGAGGGCGGAGCGGATCTTCTCCCAGCGCGGCTCCTTGCGCGCGACCACGATCACCGGCCGCGCGAGGCGCTCGGCGAGCGCCGGCAGGTCGACGACGTTGAAGCCGCCGAAGGCGATGCCCTGGAGCAGCACGGCCTGGACGTGCCCGTCGAAGCGGGAGCCCTCGAGCAGCGCGGCGACGGCGTCGGTCGCGTCGTCACCGTCCCGCGTGACCTCGCCGAGGACGACGCCGTCGAGGCGGTCGCGGGCCACGACGACGCCGACGAGCTTCACGGGCTCGTGGCGGGGCGCGGCTTCGAAGGGCGCGTCGTCGAAGCCGATCAGGTTGGCGATGGCACGCGGCACGGAGGGCACGCGCGTCAGCGGATGCGCAGGGTGACGCGGGCGACGGCCGAGCCGAGGCTCCAGCGTGTGCGGGTGAGGGCGCCCGTGCGCGCGCTCCGGGCTTCGACCTCGTAGGTGCCGGCCGGGAGATCGAAGACCGAGAAGCGGCCGGCGACGCTGCGCACGCGGCCGACGACCGTCTCCCCGCGGCGCACCGTGAGAGTGGCGTCCGCCGGACGGCCGGCCTGATCGACGACGCGGCCCTGGAGGCAGAGGCGCTCACCGCTGGCGAGGTTCGGGGGCTCGTCCTCGCGGATCTGCGTGTTGGCCTCGGCGGGGGCGGCGGTGCGCACGATGGTCGTGCGGGTCGAGCGCGGGGCCGGGTCGGTGGGCGCGGTGCGCGGCGTCACGGTGCGGGGCGTCACCCGGCGCGGCGTCGTCGTGCGCGGCGTCACGGTGCGCGGCGTCACCCGGCGCGGCGTCGCGGTGCGGGGCGTCACCCGGCGGGGCGTGGTCGTGCGGGGCGTGTCCGTGCGGGTCGTCCCCGTGGGGCTCGGGCTCGTCGTGGGCGAGGTCGCCGTGCGGGTCCGGACGGTGGTGGCGCGCTGCACCTGCGGCGCGGTGGCGGTACCCGTGGTCGCGGCGGTGGTGCGACGGCAGCGAAGCGTGAGGGAAGCCGTGACCCCCTCGCGCACGCTCAGGGTCTGCACCGGCGGGGCCGTCTCCCGCACGGGCCGCACGCTCACGCGATAGCTCCCCGCGGGGGCCTGCACCGTGCAGCGCCCGGCGACGGTCCGGCAGCCCCGGGTCCCCTGCCCCGGCGTCGTGCTCTGGAGCGTGACCTGCCCGTCCAGAGGTCGCCCGGCCGAGTCGACGACGCGGACGCGGACGGCGCCTTGCGCCTGGGCCCAGGCGGGCGCGGCGGCGAGGAAGGCGAGGGCGGCGAGGAGCGGGCGCATGGGAGCAGGGTTCGTCGGGCGCGGGCGCGAATCAAGGGTGGGCGGGGCTTGGACGCGGCGCCCGCGCGGATATTCGCGGCGCGCGATCGGCGAAGCCGGGGCGACGTGCCCCGCACGCCCTGCCTCTCGCGGCCGAGCCGCGCGCTCTTCGGTGGCGACCCACTCGGCGTCGACTCACCCGGTCTCGCTCGCCTGGCCGCTCTCGCTGGGCGGATCAGCGCCGGACGAGCAGCGCGAGGAAGAAGGTCGCGCCGAGCGTGAGGATGATGGTCGCGCCGCTCGCCACGTCGAGGTGGTAGCTCCCGAGGAGCCCCACGAAGCTGCCGCCCACGCCGATGCCCACGGCGACCGCCGTCATGCCGAGGAGCCGCCGCGCGAGGAGCCCCGCCGCCGCCGCCGGGATCACGATGAAGCTGCTCACGAGCACGATGCCCACGGTCTTCACGGAGACCACGATCACGACGGCCGTGAGCGCGAGCAGCATGTAGTCGAGGGCCGCGACGGGCACGCCGCTGAGCTGCGCGAGCTCCGGGTCGAAGGTCGCGTAGGCGAGGCGGCTCCAGGTCAGGGCGAGCACGAGGGCGGCCGCCGCGGCGACGCCCGTGACGACCCAGAGGTCGGTCTCGCCCACGGCGAGGATGGAGCCGAAGAGGATCGACTCGACGTTCACCACGGCGCGCTCCGGTGGGCGGAGGCCGATGAAGAGCACGCCGAGGGCGAAGCTCACGGAGAAGAAGACGCCGGTGGCGACGTCGCCGTGGAGCCGACCGGTGCGGAGCCCCCAGCCGATGCCGAGGGCGATGGCGACCGTGAAGGGGAGCGCCACCCAGGTCGCGTTGGCCGTCTCGATGTCGAGGAGCAGCCCGAGGGCGATGCCCCCGAAGGCCGCGTGGGCGAGCCCGTCGCCGATGAAGCTCATGCCGCGCTGCACGACGAAGACGCCGATGGCCGCGCAGAGGCCGCCGACGACGGCGCCGCAGATCAGCGCGCGCATCATGAAGGCCTGCGAGAGGGGCTCGACGACCCAGTCCACGCTCAGCGCTCCCTCGCCGGCACGGGCGGCGGGCGGCTGTCGTCGTCCCAGCGGGTGCTGCGGAGGCGCGGGTCCGAGATGGCGGCGAGCTCGGCGCTGCCGAGGAGCTCCTGCGGGAGGCCCCAGGCGACGACCCGGTGCTCGAGGTAGAGGACGCGCTCGGCCGTGCGGGCGATGGTCTCCGGGTGGTGGCTGACGAGGATCGCGGCGAGCTCGTCGCTGCGCGAGACCTGGTAGAGCACCTCGACGAGCTCGCGGCGGCCCATGACGTCGACGCCCGCCTCGGGCTCGTCGAGGATCAGGATCTTCGGCTCGGTGACGAGGGCGCGGGCGAGGAAGGCGCGCTGGGTCTCGCCGCCGCTCAGGTCGGCGAGGGACTTGCCCCAGAGGTGCTCGGCGCCGACGCGGGCGAGGGCGCGCTCGGTGGCCTCGCGCTCGGCGGCGCGGAGGCGGAGGGGCCACTTGCCGCGGAGGTTGGCGGCGACGAGCTCCTCGACCTTGGCCGGGAAGCGGCGGGCGAAGGACTTGCGCTGGGGGACGTAGCCGAGCACGCGGCTGTCCGGGAGCTGGGCGCCGGGGACGCGGACCGTGCCGGCGTCCGGCTCGAGGAGGCCGAGGCAGACCTTGAGAAGCGTGCTCTTGCCGGCGCCGTTGGGGCCCACGAGGCAGAGGAACTCGCCCTTCGGGATCCAGAAGGAGACGTCGTCGAGGACGGCGCGATCACCGAAGCGCTTGGTGACGCCGCGCACCTCGAAGACGCACTCCTCCCGCTCGCGGTCGGGGTGCGTGTAGTGGGGGGCGCTCATCGGAGGGCGTCGTTCAGGACCGAGACGTCGTGGCGGAGCAGCGCCTCGTAGCTCTCCCGGCCCTCCGTGCCGCCCATGGGGTCGAGCTCGAAGAGGGGCGTGTGCGCCTGCTCGCTGATCACGCGGGCCGGGCGGGGGTCGAGCTGCGGCTCGTAGAAGAGAGCGGCGACGTCGGCGCCCCGGAGCGCGGCCAGCACGTCGGCGACGTAGCGGGGGGTCGGCTCGCGGCCCGGGAAGGGCTCGACGACGGCGGCGATGCGGAGGTCGTAGCGCTCGGCGAAGTATCCGAAGGAGCCGTGGAAGGTGACGATGGTGCGCTTCGTCCAGGCGCGGCTGGCGGCCAGGACCTCCTCGTGGAGGGCCTCGAGCTCGCGCTTCAGGGCCGCGCCGCGCTCGCGGAAAGCGTCGGCGCCGGCCGGGTCGAGCTCCGCGAAGGCGGCGACGAGGAGGTCGACGGCCTCGACCATGCGGACCGGGTCGAGCCAGAAGTGGGGATCCTCGGCGCCGTGATGGTGGTGCGCCTCGCCGTGGCGCTCACTCTCCTCGTGCTCGTCCTCGTGCTCGTCCTCGTGCTCGTGCTCGTGCTGTTCCTCCGCCTCCGCGTGCTCCCCCCCCTCGTCGCCGTGCGCCTCCTCCGCGTGCTCCTCGTGGTCCTCGTGGTCCTCGTCGCCGTGCGCCTCCTCCTCGTGGTGCTCCCCCTCCTCGTGCTCGCCGGCCTCGTGACCCGCGTCGTCCCCGGGCGCCTCCTGCGAACGGGCGGCCCCCTCGAGGTCACCCACCTCGACCTGGGTCATCCGCCTCGGCTCGAGCTGCGGCCCGAGCTCGAGCCGCGCCACGTCCTCGCCCGCCGCGCTCTGCACGATCCGATGCAGCCAGTCATCGAGCTCGAGCCCCACCGACACCGCGAGGTCCGTCCCCGTCAGCCGCGCCACCTCCCGCGGGCTCGGGTCGTAGCTGTGCCCCCCACGCCCCGGCGGCAACACGCAGACCACCTCGAGCCGCTCGCCGGCGATGCGCCGCGCGACGTCGTAGAGAGGAAAGATCGACACGGCGACCTTCGGCTCCTCGTCCGCGCCCCCCTCCTCGTCACCGCCACAGGCGGCGGCGGGGAGCACGAGAGCGCAGGCGAGCGCGATGGAGAGTGCACGGCCCACGCGGGGATGAAAGACCGCCGGCCCGATCCTCCGCAAGCCCGAAGCAAGCACCGCGAAGCGCGAACGCCGCAGGACCTACTCGAGGCCGGCGTCGCGCCGGAACTCGTGGCACTGCCGGCTGCCCTTCTCGAACTCGCGGCAGGTCGTCCCGCGCAGGGCGTAGATCTGGCAGGCGTGCGGGCTCTCCGATGTCCCCAGGTGCACGCAGCTCCCGTCCGGCCGCGTCGCGAAGGCGACCATCCCGAAGTGCCCGGGCTGCACGGCCTCGGCGATGTCGTCGCGCCCCATGGCCCGCCAGCGCACGAGATCCTCCGGCGGAATCAGGATGCGCCCGTCGTGGCCCGTCCGGCAGCAGACGCCGCAGGCGAGGCAGTCGAGCTCGTCGTCCTTCGTGGCCATGGCGCGGCTCGACAAGGTAGCCGCTCGGCTCTCCCGGTCGAGCCGCCGTCACGCGCGCCGCCGCCCACCGTACGCCCCGGCATGGCCCCCACCCCGGCGAGCCCGCATGCTGCGCCCACGATGTCCACCGAGGAGGCCCCAGCGCCGACGCTGGCGCTCTACCACTACGACGCCTGCCCCCACTGCGCGCGCGTCCGCGACGCCATCGACACGCTCGGCGTCGAGGTGGCCTTCCGGGACGTGCTGGCCGAGCCGGAGCGGCGGCGCGAGCTCGCCCATGCGACGGGGCGCGCGACCGTCCCCGTGCTGCGCATCGAGCGCGCGGACGGCGAGGTCGAGTGGATGCCGGAGAGCCGGGACATCGTGCGCTGGCTCTGGCGCGAGGTCCGCGGCGAACAGCCGCCGCGCGTCGACGCCAGCGCCATCCACCGCGGCATGACGCTCGCGATGTGGGGCCTCCTGGTGGCCGGGATGTTCTTCGTCGACCAGCAGCTCTGGCTCTGGGCCGTGGCGCTCGCCCTCGGCACCGTGCGGAGCACCTGGACGGGCCTCCGCACGCGGAGCGCCATCCACGGGGCCATCGCCCTCGTCTCCGCGATCGGCGCCGGCAGCGTCACGCTCCAGGCGCTCGGGATCGCGACGCTCTCCTGGTGGTACGTCGCCTACGCGCTGGTCGCGGTGCTCTTCGTGGCGACGGTGGTGCTCCGCGTGCGCCTCGCCCGCCGCCGCTGACGCCGACCCAGGACGGCGCCGCGCACACGCCTACATCGTGTCTTCGCCGACGTCCTCGGCGACGTCGAGCGAGGGACGGAGCTCGTCGGGGAGCTGCCCGAGGTCGACCAGGCGCCAGCTCTGCTCCGAGGGCTCGGCGCCGCGCCGAACGATCTCGAAGATCCCGACGTTCCGGCAGATGCGCATCTCGGTCTCGATGTCGCCGTCGCGCCGGTCCAGCCGCACGCAGCGCTCCCCGCGCACCGGCCCCTCGATGGACGGCTGCAGGTCGTGGAAGCGCCAGCCGGCGACCGGGTCACGCTCGAAGGCGCGCTCGCTCAGGTCGTACCAGCGCGACGGCACGCGCCAGGCCACGTTCCCCTCGGCCTCGGTCACGAGCGTCCCGCCGGCGTCGACGGGCACGAAGCCAGGCTGACTGAGCGAGACGTGCGGCTCGAGCCCGACGAACTCGCTCTCGGTCGCGACGAGCCAGCCCACGTAGACCGGGTCCTCGCCGAGCGGCGTGCCCACGGGCCGCAGCTTCACGGCCGTGGCCGTCCCCTGCCGGTGGATCTGGTCGATGACCATCCGCACCTGCCGCTCCTCCTGCGTGAGGTGCACGAGATACGTGAGCGTGTCGCCCTCGTGGAGCCCGTCCAGCGGCGGCGCCTCTTCCGCCGCCGTCGGCTCCGCCCGCTCCTCGGAGCCCGCGTCGCCGGCCGGGTCCTCCTCGCCCGCCGCCTCGCTCCCGGCGGTGGCCTCGGGCCCGTCGCCCCCGCTGCCCCCACCGCCAGGATCTCCGCACGCGACCAGAGCGAGGAGAGCGAGCCACGACGTGAGCCTCATCACGAGCATCCTACCCGATCTCGGGGTCCCCGATCGACCCGCACCTGGCCAGAGACGTTTCGACGCGTCCCCTCGCCCCCGTGGCATCCTCGCGCCGATGAGCGGGGAGAACGAAGGGGGCTGGCGCGGCCTGCTGCGCGACCCGGACGTCGTGGTGCCGGCGAGCGTGCTCCTGGGCCTGCTCCTCTGGGGCCCGGAGGGCGACCCCTGGCTGCTCGACTTCGACGCCTTCGGCTGGCCCGCCCACCGCGCCTGGATGGCCCGCTTCGCCTGGGGCGCCCTCTTCGTCGTCGCCGTCCCCATCGCCGCCCTGAAGCTCTGGGCTCGCCCCGCGGGCCGGCGCCGTTCGCTCGCCGCCTGGGGGCTCGGCCTCGGGCGCTGGCGCCGGGGGCTCCCCTGGGGCCTGGGCCTCGCGATCGCCGGCGCGCTCGTCATGGTCTTCTTCACGTCGAAGGCCCCGACCATGCAGGCCGAGTACCCGCTCTACGGCCACGAGCCGCTCCCGACGGGCGAGCTGGTGGCCTACGAGGCGAGCTACCTCCTCTTCTTCCTCTGCGGCGAGGCGGGCTGGCGCGGGCTGCTCCTCTTCGGGCTCCGCGACGCGCTCCTCGGCGATCGGGACGACGCCTCCGCGCGCCTCCGCGCCGGCGCCCAGGCCGTCCTCTGGACCACCTTCATCCAGCTCGTCTGGCACCTCGACAAGCCCACCGCCGAGCTCGCCCTCGCGCCCGTCTGGGGCCTCCTCGTCGGCGCCGCGAGCCTCCGCCTCGGGAGCGTCTGGTACATGCTCCTCTTCCACTGGGTCTCCAACGTGGCCCTCGACCTCGCCATCCTCGCGCGCGTGGGTTGACGCCTCGCGCGGGGACCCGCTCCGCCCCGCGCTCCTCGGTGGGATCGAGCGGTCCGTCACCGCCGCAGCATGGAAGGCCGGCCGTACGGCGGCGCGGGAAGACCACCGCCCGGCCCCATGCGCCTCCAGGTTGCCGGGTGGATGCAACGTGGGAACGCCCCAGCCCGGATTCGTCACCAGTCGACGCGCCCTCGCACCATCCTTCGGGCCCGCAGCGGATTCTCGCTTCGCCGAAATACGGCCTGTATTCCTTGCTCCGCGACAATCCTCTGCGAACCCGAAACCTTGCACGATCATCACGCCGCTTGGTGACTCATCCGGGCTACACTCGGTGCCGGATGGAAGACGTGCCGCGCGCATCGGGGGCGCTCCTGGCGAAGGAGCGTGCGGTCCTCGAGTCGCTGGTCGGCCGGAGCACGGTCGCGAGCGCGCTCGAGCGAGTGCCGGCGCCCGTGCGCGAGGAGTACGAGGGGATGACGCCGCTCAGCCGGATCCCCACGGACGTGGTCGAGCAGGTCTACTACGCGATCGCCGAGGAGGCGGGGCGCGACCCGCTCCAGCTCCACCGCGAGGCCGTGCGCATCGGCGTCGAGCAGGCGCTCAAGAGCATCTGGCGCGTGCTCCTCCGCTTCACCAGCGACAAGGCCATCGTCCAGCGCACGCCGCTCTTCTTCGCGCGCGGCCTGAGCCGCGGCGAGCTCACGGCTCAGCTGCTCGGCCCGGGGCGCGCAGAGATCCGCCTCGTCGGCTGGCAGGACGTCTCGGTGATGCAGATCAACGGCATCGCCGCCGCCATCGAGGCGGTGCTCCTCTGCGCCGGCCGGCGCGGCGTCCTCGTCGACACGGACCGCACCCTCGACGGCGCCCGCTTCGACGCCTCCTGGGAGGTCTGAGCGCCGGCCCGCTCGCGCTCGAGCTCCACGCTCGCAGACGCTGGCAGCCGCAGACGCCGCCGCGCACTCCCTCCGGAGCGCGCGCCACGGCTCCTCGTGCTACCCCCGCTCCCATGTGGTGGCGTTGGACCCTCGGCTGCGCCTTCGGCGAGTCCCTCGGGCTCCTCGCCTCCGCGCTCCTCGGCGCCCTCGTCTCCCGCCTCGCCCCCGAGGACGGCTCCATCCCCTGGCTCCTCGCCACCCTCCTCCCGCTCGTCGGCGCCGTCGAGGGCGCCTTCGTCGGCGCCGGCCAGGCCTTCGCCCTCGGCGCCCTCGTCGACCGCCGCCGCTGGATCGGCGCCACCGCCGCCGCCTTTGCCCTCGCCTGGCTCGGCGGCGCCCTCTTCTCCTTCCTCGAGCCGCCGCGCCCCTCCTCGACGGGCCTCCTCCTCCTCGCCGCCGCCATCGCCGGCGCCCTCGTCGGCCTCCTCGCCGCCCTCGCCCAGGCCCGCCGCGCCGGGCTCCCGCGCCTCCCCTGGGTCGCCGCCAGCGCGACCGGCTGGGGCGCCGGCCTCGTCCTCGCCGCCCTCCTCAGCCAGCGCATCTGGGGCCCCTTCGGGGCGGCGGTCCTCCTCCAGGAGGCCGTGAAGGGCCTCGCCGTCGGCCTCGTCGTGGGCCTCGTCACGGGCCCGACGCTCCGCCGCCTCCTCCTCTCGGCGGCCCGTGAAGGCGAAGAGAGTTCCGCATGAGAACGGAACTCTGCGAGCACGGTGAAATCGCCGATGAACGCGCTGTGGGGAAAGGCCTTTCACGCCGGCGAGGCGACGCCCCGACCCACCCCCACTGAACCGCGCTCACCTGCGCTTCCGCCGCCCTCGGCGGGGTGACGGGACCCCGGCGGTTCCCCCGACCCCCGCGAGGGATCCCCGGCTCCGGCCCGAACGGGCCGCCGCTCCGGGGTCACGGGACACCGCCTCGCGCGCCCCCTTTCAGTTGCTGAATCCCCGTTTGCTGGCGCCGATCCCGCGTGATAGCTGCCGAGGGTTCGGTGATGCGGAAGGCAGCCCCATCCACCGCGCTCTCCGCGGCCCTCGCCCTCGTCGTCTTCGCGACCGGCTCCTGCGCGAGCGGCCCCTCCGCGGAGCCCGCCCACGCCGGCGAGGCCCTCCCGCTGCCCGAGCTCTCCGCCCGCCGCCTCGGGGAGCTCCGCGCCCACGCCCCCGAGCTGGCCGAGCGGATCGTGCGCCTCCACCGGCTGGCGCGCGAGTACGCGGCCCGCGGCGAGCACGGCGCGGCGCAGGAGCTCGCGACCCTCGCCGAGATGACGCTGGTCTCGGCGGGGCAGATGTCCGCGCGCCTGCTCGAGGCCGAGGCGACGGCCGAGCGCGCCGAGGCCGAGGTCGAAGCCGCCCGCGCCGCCGAGGCCCCGGCCGCGCCCCCGGCCGCGGCCGAGGAGCCCCCCGCCCGGGCCCGCCGCCCGGCCCGCCCGCGCCGCCGCCCGACGCCGCCCCCGGAGGAGACCCCGGAGCCGGTCGAGGCGGTCGATCCCTCCGCGGCTCTCAGCGCCCGCCTCGCCGCCCTCGCCGGCGCTCTGAGCGAGCTCGAGGCGGAGAGCGCCCAGGAGCGCGTCGCCGTGGACGCCGTGGAGACCGCCCTCATCGAGGCCGACCGGGCCCTCGCCGAGGGCCTCGTGGAGCGCGCCGGCCGCTTCGCCGACGAGGCCGAGCGCCAGCTCGCCGCCCTCACCGGCGCCGACGCCCCCGCGCCCCGCGCCGCCTCCGAGGCCAGCCTCACGGACGACGCCCGCCGCCGCCTCGGCGCCCGGGCGATCGTGCGCGGCTCCGTCGTCGCCGTCCGCCTCGACGACGTGCTCCGCTTCGACCGCGCCTGGGAGGCCGACGCCGCCTCGCCCCTCGGCCCGCTCCGCGTGCTCGTCCGCGGCTACCGGCACGTCCCCCTCTTCCTCGTCACCGTCGGCGAGCCGAGCCACGCCGCCTTCCGCGAGGAGCGCCGCTCCCTCGCCGCCTACCTCGTCGAGCGCTTCCAGATCCCCGGCGAGCGCCTCCGCTGGGCGCCCGACGCCGGCGCGCCCCTCGGCGCCGGCACCTACCTCGTGCTGCGGGCCGCCGAGGGCGGATGAGCTACGCCGCCGAGCTCCTCACCGGCCTGGTCCTCTTCGTCGTCGCCTGGCTCGGGCACGAGGTCGTTCGCCATCGCCGCGCCCTCCGCCGCATCCCGGTGCGCGTCCACGTCAACGGCACCCGCGGCAAGAGCAGCGTCACGCGCCTCATCGCCGCGGGCCTCCGCGCCGGCGACAAGCGCGTCGTCGCCAAGACCACCGGCACGCTCGCCCGCGTGATCCTCCCCGGGGAGCGCGAGCTCGCCGTCTTCCGCCCCCTCGGCGCCAACGTGCGCGAGCAGATCCGCATCGTGCGCTTCGCCGCCGAGCAGAAGGCCGAGGTGCTCGTCGTCGAGTGCATGGCGCTCCAGCCGATCCTCCAGTGGCTCAGCGAGCGCATGTTCGTCCGCGCCACCCACGGCGTGATCACCAACGCGCGCCCCGACCACCTCGACGTGATGGGCCCGGGCGGGGACGACGTCGCCAAGGCCCTCTGCGGGATGATGCCCGTCGAGGCCGCCTGCTTCACGGCCGAGCGCGAGCGCCTGGCGATCCTCGAGATGGCCGCGAAGGATCGCGGCTCGCGCCTCGCGGCCATCGGCGAGGACGAGGTCGAGGCCATCCGGGACGCCGACATGGAGGGCTTCGTCCACTTCGAGCACCGCGAGAACGTCGCCCTCGCCCTCGCCGTCTGCGAGGACCTCGGCGTCCCGCGCGAGGTCGCGCTCCGCGGCATGTGGGAGGGCACGCCGGACCCGGGCGCGCTCGTCTTCCACCACCTCGACTTCTTCGGCCGCGAGCTCGTCTTCGTGAACGCCTTCGCCGCCAACGACCCCATCTCGAGCCAGCAGATCTGGGAGATGTGCGTCGAGCGCTTCCCCGAGCATCGGAGCGTCGCCGTCTTCAACTGCCGCGTCGACCGCGCCGACCGCTCGCGCCAGCTCGGCCAGGCTCTCCCCGCCTGGGCGCCGCCGGACCACGTCGTCGCCGTCGGCACGGGCACGCTCTTCTTCGGGCGCGCCGCCGCCGCCGCCGGCTGGGACGTGAGCCGCGTCGTGAACATCGAGGATCGCGACGCCCGCGAGGTCTTCGAGCGCCTCATCGAGCTCGCCGGCGAGCGCACGCTGATCGTCGGCCTCGGCAACATCGGCGGCCTCGGCCTCGATCTCGTGCGCCTCTTCCGCAACCGCGCCCGGCGCCGCCCGGCGCTCGCCCCCCTCCCCGACCGCGCCGCCCCGAGCGCGCCGACCCCCGCGCCCGCCGAGGATCTATGAGCCCGCCGGATCTCCTGGTCGTCTCCATCGCCATCGGCATCGTCGTCAGCTTCCTCTTCTCGGAGGTCTACGGCCTCGCCGCCGGCGGCGTCGTCGTGCCCGGCTACGTCGCCCTCTACCTGAACCAGCCCTGGGCGCTCGCCCTCACCCTCGGCGTGGCCCTCGCGACCTTCGCCTTCACGAAGATCGTCTCGAGCTTCGTCATCATCTACGGGCGACGGCGCACCTCGCTGACCATCCTCGTCGGCTTCGCCCTCGGCGCCTGGCTCGCCCGCGTCGACTTCCTGCCCGGGCTCTTCGACGCCGACGAGGGCGACGTCACCGTCATCGGCTACATCATCCCCGGCCTCATCGCGATCTGGTTCGACCGCCAAGGCATCGCCCCGACCACCGCGTCGCTCGCCATCGCCGCCGCCGTCGTGCGCCTCGTCCTGCTCCTGGTGGTCGGCCCCCTCGCGCTCCAGGGGGCGCCATGAAGTCCCTCTACTGGCGCTCGAACACGGTCTCCACGCCGCAGCTCGTGGCCGTCGCCGCGCTCGCCATCGCCGGCCTGGTCGGCGTCGAGTCGAACCCGGTGGAGGAGCGCGACCCGCTCTTCGAGACCAAGCTCGAGGCCGCCCAGCTCGCCGAGCAGGCCTTCCGCGCCGTCTACCTCGAGCGCATCCGCCTGCGGATCCCCCTCGAGCCCGAGCTCGACCCGGCCGGGAGCGGGCTCATCGGCCTGCCGCACTCGCCCATCGTCTCGAACGAGGGACACCTCACGTCCAAGCAGACGACGGCGAACCCGAACTTCGCGGCGGTCTTCGTGGAGATGCTCGCCGAAGCGGGCGTCGAGGAGGGAGACCTGGTCGCGCTGAACCTGACCGGCTCCTTCCCGGCGATGAACGTCGCCATGTACGCGGCCCTCGAGACGATCGGCGCCGAGCCCATCGTGATCAGCAGCGTGGCCGCCTCCGAGTATGGCGCGACGCACCCGGAGCTGACCTGGCTCGACATGGAGCGCGTGCTCTTCGAGCAGGACCTGGTGAGCTTCCAGAGCGTGGCCGCGTCCATGGGCGGCGTGCTCGACGTGGCGCGCAACCACAGCGAGGAGGGGCGGCGGCTCATCATGGAGGCGATCGAGCGGAACGAGAAGCCGCTGCTCTCGCCGGGCGACTACGAGCAGGCCGTGCAGATGCGCCTCGACCTCTACGACGAGGTGCGCGGCGACCGGCCCATCGCCGTCTTCGTGAACATCGGCGGCGGCACGGCCTCCGTGGGCACCTCGGACGACAAGCGCGACTTCCGCCCGGGGCTGAACACGCGCCTGCCCCGGGGCCTCGACCGCTCGTCCGTGATGCGCTCCTTCCTGCAGCGCGACGTGCCCGTGATCCACGTGAGCAAGATCCGCAGCATCGCGCGACGCTACGGGCTGCCGGACGCGCCGGTGGAGACGCCCGAGCCGGGCGAGGGGGGCGTCTTCCGCCACTCGGTGATCCGCACCTGGACCATCCTGGTGGTGCTCGTGCTGATCCTGCTCGCCATGTGGGGCGCGACCCGCTTCGACCTGGCCACGGTCTTCGGGCGGGGCGGCGGCAAGGCGGACAAGCCCAGCCCCGAGCAGATGGTCTGACGCCGGACCGGCGGCGAGCGCTCCGGTCCTCGGTCGCTCCTCACCGGCCGGTCCTCACCGGCCGGTCCTCACCGGCCGGTCCTCACCGCCCGGTCCTCACTGCCCGGCCCTCACTGCCCGGTCCTCGCCGGCCAGTCCTCGCCGGTGGGTCTCGACCGGCCGCTCTCGACCGGCCGCTCCGCGCACGGCCCTCGACGTCGGCCGCGCGCGGGAAGAACCGCGCCGCCCCGCCGGTCCATGGGCACGCGCTCGCCTCGAGGTACGAGCCGGCGTGGACCCACGGCGACGGGGAGGTCGGGCTCGGCGGACCCGAGCGCGGCGCTCACATCCCGTAGAAGAACTCCTCCTTCGCGACCTTGCCCTCCTTCACCGTGAAGACGCCCACCTCTTCCATCTTCATGCGCTTCTTCTCGGGCTTGAAGGTGACGTCGTAGCGGAAGACCACGGCGAAGCGGTCGTCCCCGTGCGGGAAGGGTCCGTCCACGCTCGCCTCGTGCACCTCGTGGTTCTCCATCCACCAGGTGTTCTTCCCCTTCACCGCCTCCTTGCCCTTCGTCGTCCGCTCGCCCCCCGGCGGGTCCATGGCCTCCACGCTGACGACGTCGTCCGCGTAGAGCGTCTCGACGGACTCCATGTTCTGACCCTTCCTGCAGAAGGCCACGAGCTTCTCTCCGATTTCCTGTGCCGACATGCCTGCCTCGTCTTTCCGCCCGCGCGCCTCGCGCCGGACGAGAGGGACCCTACGCCGCCCCACTGACAGCCCCCGTCAGGTTTCGTCACACACGCCGCGGCGTAGGGGAGCGCCCTGGCCGCCTAAGCGGCGAAGTCACCCTTCTGCGAAGGGGAGCGCTCCCACCTCCGCCCCGTAGCCCGGCCCCACGGAGCCGCGTGCGTGTACCCACGAAGAACCGACCCGTGTGACGCCGCCGAAGGCGGCGCCGAGCGGCCCACGGCCGCGCTGGTAAGCCAAAGATAGCGAGCGCCAGCGAGCGGAAGCCGCCTTGCAACTCGGCGGGGCTCCCCCCAGGTAGGGGCGCATGACCGCCCTCGCCCACGACGTGCTCCACGCGAAGGACGCCTCCCCCGACAAGGCGATGCTCTTCCTGCACGGCATCCTCGGGCGCGGCTCCAACTGGCGCTCCATGGCGCGGCGCTTCGTCCGCGCGCGCCCGGACTGGGCGGCGGTGCTCGTCGACCTCCGGCTCCACGGCGACTCGCTGGACGCGGCCCCGCCCCATACGGTCACGGCCTGCGCCGCCGACCTCCGCGAGCTCCCCCTCGACCTCCCCCTCGCCGGCGCCCTCGGCCACAGCTTCGGCGGCAAGGTCGCCCTCGCCCTCGCCCAGCAGGCCTCGCTCCACGAGCTCTGGCTCATCGACTCCATGCCCGGCGCGCGCCCCGACCGGCACGGCTCCGAAGCCATCGCGAAGGTGCTCGCCGCCCTCCGCGCCGTGCCCGCCCGGCACGCCGATCGGGACGCCTTCGTCGCCGCGCTGAGAGCCGAGGGCGTCGCCGAGCCGCTGGGGCGCTGGCTGGCCATGAGCCTGAAGCGCGAGGACGACGGCCAGATGCGCTACCCGGTCGACCTGGACGCCATCGACGGGCTCCTGGACGACTACTTCGCCCTCGACCTCTGGGGCGCGCTCCCGGGCGCGAACCGGGCGCACGTCGTCATCGGCGAGAAGAGCGAGGTCTTCGCGGGCCCCGATCGGGAGCGCGTGCGCGCCCTGGCCGCCGAGGATCCGCGCCTCGAGGTGCACCTCGTCGAGGGCGCCGGCCACTGGGTCCACGTCGAGAAGCCCAGCGCCCTCGCGGCGCTCTTCGGGTGACGCTCCGTAACCGTGCGGGCGCCCCAGCGGGATGACATAGTGCCGGCCCGGGCGCGCCGCCGAGCGGCCACGCGCCTCCTCGCCTTTCCTTTCGTCTCCGTCCCCGATGGCTCCCATGGATCGCTCCGACGCCGTGCGCCGCTTCTTCCCTCTCGTCCTCCCTGCGCTCCTCGCCTTCGCCCTCGCCGCCACCGGCTGCGGCGACGACGACGGCGGCTCCGACCCGGACGCCGACGTCCCCGACGGGAGCACGCCCGCCGAGCCCCTCGAGATCGACCGGCTCTTCACGACCGACGAGGGCGAGACCTGCCTCTACGCCTCGCCCATCGAGGTCGTCTCCCAGGGCGAGCGCGGCGTCCTCACGGCCGACCTCGGCGGCACGCTCCGGGCCCACGACCCCATCACCGGCGAGCTCCAGTGGAGCGCGAGCCTCCCCGAGGGGCCGGAGGGCGCCGGCGCCCGTGAGATCCTCGCCACCCCCGCCGCCCTCGGGAACCTCCTCGTCGTCGGCTGGCAGCACTTCCGCACGCACCACTTCATCGGCGTCTTCGACCTCGAGACGCGCGCCATGGCCACGGACTTCCCGGTCCTCCAGCTCGGCGGGAGCGTCCCCAACTTCGACGGCACGGAGGACGTCGACTTCCGCTCCGACAAGCAGCTCATGCGCGGGATCGTCAAGCTCCTCCCGCGCCCCGGCGCCGAGCTCGGCCTCGCCTACGTGGCCCTCGGCAACGCGCCGAACTCCTCGCCCCACCACGGCTGGATCTTCGAGCTCGACCTCGACGCCTGGCGCGCCGAGGGGGCCGAGGCGGCCGTGCTGAACCGCTTCTCCACCACCGCGGACAACGACTGCGGCCCCGAGGGCGACCCGGACCCGGGCCTCTGCGGGGGCGGCATCTGGAACGCCGCCGGCCTCCAGTTCTACGAGGACGACGAGGGGCAGACCCAGATCTACTTCGCGACGGGCAACGGCCGCACGAACTACAACCGGCGGGACTACGCGAACTCGCTCCTCCGCATCACGCCGGGCCTCGAGTTCGAGGACGGCTGCGACCCGGAGCTCTGCGCCGACTACGACGAGGTCGAGCCGAGCCGCGCATGCCTCGCCTCCTGCCGGAACGTCTTCACGCCGCGCCTGATGGAGGGGGAGCCGCCGCTCCAGCTCGAGAACGGGCTCTGCGACGGGCTCGCCTTCACCGAGTGCTACCGGCTCCTCGACGCGGACCTCGGCTCCTCGGGACCGGTCCGCATCACGCTCCCCTCGGGCGACGCGCACTTCGTCCAGGCCGGCAAGGACGGCGCCCTCTACCTCGTCGACGGCGAGAACATGGGCGTCATGCACCAGCGCCTGCAGGTCATGGAGTTCTGCGGCACGGAGGACGACCCCTGCACGGCGAACTGGCTCGGCATGTTCGTCACGCACCCGGTCGTGGCCGAGGTCGACGGCGACCCGGTCGTGATCCTCGCTTCGAACATGGCCGACCGGACGCACTGGTCGGGCATCTCCGCCGTGCGCATCTCCGAGACGGCGGAGGGTCCGCGCATGAGCGTCCTCTGGCGCGTGCCCGAGTTCGACTCGGAGGAGGGCTCCTCGACCTTCCGCCACCACCCGGGGCGCCCGGTGCTCTACACGGTCGGCGGCGTCGACTACGTCTTCGTCGTGGAGACGCGGCGCGGCGGCGTGGCCGATCCCCCCGGCCGGCTCTGGGGCGTGCGCGTGGACACGGGCGAGCTGGTCGTCCGCGAGCGCCTGGCCGACTCGGGTCAGCGCTGGAGCCTGCCGCTGGTCCTCGAGGACCGGATCTACGTCGCCGGCTGCGACCCGCGCGCCGCCGAGGAGGGCTACCTGATGGGCTTCCAGCTCTCCGGCGGAGGCCTCTGATGCAGGCGCCTCGGATGCAGGCGCCTCGGACGCGGCGCCTTCGAACACCCCGCCTTCGAACCGGGCTCCGGCTCGTCGCGGCCCTCGCGCTCACGCTCTGCCTCGGCGCCGGCTGCGGCGACGACGACGCGCCGGCCGGCACGGACGCCGGGATGGACGCGGGCGGCCCCGCCTGCACGCCGAGCGGCTTCTGGTGCGACCCGGGCGAGTCCTGTGATCGGGGCGGCCGCTGCGACGGCCCCGGAACCTGCGTGCCCGTGCCCGACCCCTGCCCCACGCCCGGCCCCGACGACCAGGTCTGCGGCTGCGACGGTGCGTTCTACCCGAGCGAGTGCACGGCCCGGGCGGCGGGGGTCGACGTCTACTTCGACGACGAGCCCTGCACGACCCCCGCGGAGTGACGGCGAGTGACGCTGCGGAGTGACACCGCGGAGTGACACCGCGGAGTGACGCCGGGCCGGCGCGGGCCCGGCGCGCCCCCACGACCCCCGCCCGCGAGTTGACCGGCCGCCACCCCGCGTGCTTCAACGCGGCACGGCCATGAAGCACGTCTTCTTCGCGAGCCTCGTCAGCCTCCAGGACGCCGCCACGGGCGGCGCCGGCGCTGGCGGAGAGCACCAAGCCCTCGACCCCTGGGAGCTCATCCTCGAGGCCTCCCCGATCGTGAAGGCGGTGATGATCCTGCTGCTGCTCATGTTCCTCGTGAGCAGCTTCATCACCGGCGCCAAGCTCGTCCGCCTCATGCAGGCGACGGGCAAGAGCCGGCGCTTCCTCGATCTCTTCTGGCAGGGCGAGGGGCCCGACTGGACCACCGAGCGCCTCGAGGAGCTCTACGCCCAGGTCCGCGCCTACGACGCCTCGCCGGTCGCCCAGGTCTTCCGCGCCGGCTACGTCGAGCTCGCCCGCGTCATGGGCTCGAGCACGCCCACGGACCAGGGCGACATCGACAACATCGAGCGCGCCCTGCGGCGCTCGGCCACCACCGAGCTCACGGCCATGGAGGCCATGCTCCCCTTCCTCGCGACGACCGGCTCGACGGCCCCCTTCATCGGCCTCTTCGGGACCGTCTGGGGCATCATGGACTCCTTCCTGAGCATCGGCGCCCAGGCGAGCGCGAGCCTCGACGTCGTCGCCCCGGGCATCGCCGAGGCGCTCATCGCGACCGCCATCGGCCTCGTCGCCGCCATCCCGGCGGTCGTCATGTACAACTTCTTCGTGCGGAAGATTCAGGTCCTCGAGAGCGAGCTGGACGCCTTCTCGAGCGACTACCTGAACATCGTGCGGCGCCACTTCCTGAGGACCTGAGATGGGCATGTCGGGCGGCGGGGGCGGCGGCCGCGGCAAAGGGCGCGCCCCCCTCGGAGAGATCAACGTCACGCCGCTCGTCGACGTGATGCTCGTGCTGCTGATCATCTTCATGGTCGCCGCGCCGATGCTCTCGACTGGCGTCGAGGTCGACCTCCCGCAGACCCGCGCGCCGCGCATGGAGATGGACGAGGAGAAGCTCGTCCTGACCATCGACGAGGAGCGCCGGGTCTTCCTCGGCGAGGCCGAGGTCCCGCCGGAGCGGCTCGAGGAGGCCCTCCTCAACAACGCGCGCGTGCAGGAGGACGACGAGATCTACGTCCGCGCCGACGCGAGCGTGGAATACGGCTTCGTCCTGCGGGTCTTCACGATCATCCGCCAAGCTGGCGTGGAGAAGCTGGGTCTGGTCACCGACCCGGCCGGCGGCGCGGCGCCCGCGCCCCAGGGGCAGCCGGACGAGTAGGCCCAGCGAGATGTACCGGGAACAGCCCAAGCGCATGCACGTCGAGGAGGGCGATTGGCGCCCGCCCTCGGTGCTGCGCGTGGCCTGGATGACGGGCGCGGCCTGGATCGGGGGGCTCGGGCTGAGCGGCACGCTCGCGCTGGCCCTCGGCATCGCCCTCGCCCTCTACGCCATGGGCGTGGAGATCCTGCCGGACGACGAGCAGGCGGCGCCGCTCATCGAGGAGGAGGAGGTCGTCGCCGCGCGCTTCGTGCAGCTCGGCCGCGAATTCCGCGAGGAGCTCCCGAACCGGAACGTGCCGCTCCGCTCGACGGCGCCGCCGGACACGACCGCGATCAGCGAGAACCCGCGCGAGCGCCAGGAGATGCCGGACGCGGGCCCGCGCCCGCCGGACCCGATGGAGGACCCGCTCCAGCGCCTCGTGAACCGCGCCGACCTCTTCGCGGAGATCGCCGAGGAGCAGGAGCGCGAGGGCAGCCCGGACGGCATCGAGGAGGGCACGGAGACCGAGGCGACCGAGGGCAACGTCTACGCCGGGCGCATCTACGGCTTCTTCCGCCGCGGCTGGAGCGTCCCGGAGACCATCGGTGACCAGGCCCTCCAGGATCTCAGCGTCGAGGTGACCATCGAGGTCGGCGAGGACCTCGAGATCGTGCGCTTTCGCCTGCGCGGCGAGAGCGGCAACCCAGACTTCGACCAGAGCGTCGTCGCCCAGCTCGAGCGCCTGAACGCCTCGGACGCGACCATCCCCGAGCCGCCGATCCTGGTCCGCCCCCAGTACGTCGGCGCGCCCTTCACGCTCCGCTTCCGCGGTCGCCACGCCGGTCGCTGAGCCCGGCGCCGCCCCGCGCGGAGCGCCGCCCGCCCGGAATGCCGCGCCCCTTCCAGGCGCTTGGCCTGGATGAGTCCCCACGCGGCGTGATGATCGTGCGAGGTTCGGGTTCGCAGTGGGCTTTCGCGGAGGAGTACGGGCCGGATGTCGGCGAAGCGAGAGCCCGCGGCGGGGCCGAGGGATCGGGCGAGGGCGCGTCGACCGGGGACGAATCCGGGTCCGATGAAGCCCCCGCCGCCCCCCGCGTCCAACTCTCCGGTTGGACCCGCCGCGCCGCGGGTGCGATCCTCCCGACAGCCAGGACGCCCCATGAACCGTCGCCGCCTCCCCGCCCTGATCGCCGCGCTCGTCGCCAGCGCCGCCCTCGTCTTCGTCGCCCTCCCGGGCCACTCGCAAGAGACCCCGGGCGAGGACGAGCCGCTGCCCGAGCGCGGCGTCGTCATCGAGATCGACTCGCCCGAGCGCTCCCTCTACAAGATCGCCATCCCGAACCTCCGCGGCTCGGCGACCATGGGCAGCGCGGGCGCCGACGTGGTCCGCAACGATCTGACGCTGGTCAGCCTCTTCCAGGTGCTCGACTCGCGCTCCTTCATCGCCGACCTCGACGCCGAGGGGCTGGGCATCACGCCGGCGAGCTGGAGCGCCGTCGGCGCGCAGGGCGTCGTGAAGGGCGAGATCCGGCAGCGCGGCGGCTCCATCGAGGTGGAGATGCGCCTCTACGAGCTGAGCCGGGGGGACTCGGCGACGCTCACCAAGGTCTACCGCGGCAGCCCGGGCGAGCTCCGGGGCTTCATGCACGACTTCGCCAACGAGGTGCTCCGCGTGCTCACGGGCGAGGCGGGCGCCTTCGACAGCCGCATCCTCTTCGGCCGGCGCCTCGGCCCGGGGCGCAAGGACGTCTACGTCGCGCACTGGGACGGCCACAGCGTCGGCCGCGTGGCCGGCGGCGACGGCGTGAACATGCTCCCGAGCTTCGGCCCCGGCGGCATCTGGTACAGCCGGCTCACGGACATGGGGATGTTCATCACCCACTCCAACGCGAACGGCCGGCGCATCATCGACGGCGACGGGCTCAACATGGGCCCCACGATCTGCAACGGGAAGGTCTACTTCACGTCCACGCGCGACGGGAACAGCGAGATCTACTCGGCCGACACGGACGGCTCGAACGTGCGGCGCATCACCCGCCACCCGGCCATCGACGTGAGCCCGAGCTGCGGCCCCGGCGGGCGCCTCGCCTTCGTGTCGACGCGCCACGGCAGCCCGCAGATCTTCGTGATGAACGGCAACGGCTCGGGCGTGCGGCGCGTGACCTTCCGCGGCTCGCACAACCAGACGCCGAGCTGGTGCATGCGCGGCGACCAGCCGATGATCGCCTTCACCGGGCGGAGCGGCGGCCTCGACGTGTTCACGGTGAACATCGCGACGCAGGAGTACACGCGGCTCACGCAGGCGCAGGGGACCAACAAGGACCCGGCCTTCTCGCCCGACTGCCGCATGGTCGCCTTCTGGTCGAACCGCGGCGGCATCTTCGTGTCGAACCCCGAGGGCGCCAACCAGAACCTGGTGATCCCGGGCGGCGCCGAGACGCTCCGCTGGCGGTGACGCCGGCGTGAAGGCCGAGCGCGAGGAGGAGACGGTCGACGCGCGGGGGCGGCCGCTCCCCTCGACGAGCACCCTGCGCCTCGCCTTCATCGGCGGGGGCATGCTGGTGCTGGTGCTCTTCGTGGCCTGGCTCCTCTTCGGCCGTGGCCCCGAGCCTCGGCCCGACCCGACGCTCCGCGGCGAGCCCGTCGTCGGCACCTGGCGCGTGACGGAAGCGACGGCCGGCTGCCCCGGCCAGGAGGTGGTCGTGCCGAGCGAGCCCTTCATGGCGATCCACCGCGGCGCCCCGCCGGTCGTCGGCCCCATCGCCTACCCCTGCCCGACCGAGCTCGCCTGCAGCCAGCGGCTGGCGAACCCGCGCCTCGGCACCGGCGCGAGCGGCATCCCCCTCGAGCTCCTCCTGGCCGACGGCGCCTGCGCGAGCTGCGCGACGCCCGCCCCGGAGGAGGTCGACTGGCGCCCTTCCCTCGCGCTGCCGTTGCCCATGCAAGCCGAGGGCGACGACGCGCCGCTCGTCGCCGACCGAGGCCAGGTGCGCCCGACGCGCACCGGGTGCCTGCTCTTCCGCTTCGCCGCGACGCTCGACCGCGGAGAGGGCGGCGAGCTCCGCTACACGCGCGCCATCCACCACGAGCGCACCCCCGGCCCCTGCGACGACGCCGCCCGCGCCCGCGCCGACACCCTCGACGCCTGCGTCGCCGCCCGCCGCTACACCCTCGCCCCCCGCTGAGCCCTCGGCTCCGCCCTCGACCCCCCGCGCGCCCGGTAACGCGAAGGCTCGAAGGCCTGCCGCGCGCGGCGGGCCGTGGGGGACGTGTGGGATGTCGACCAAGCGACTGGCGCGCACCGTCATCGAGCGCGTGGCCTTCGCCGCCCTCGACCCGGACGAGCGGCTGGCCCTGCTCGTCGAGCTCGGCTGAGCGACGCCGCGCGACGCCTCACGACGCCGGTTCGAGCGGCGCCCGGCGCGCGGATCGAGGGCGGCGACCGAAACGGCGATCGTCTGCCACGGAGCGGCGAGGCGGCGCGCCGCCCCACCCCGACCTACCCCGCCGTCTCCACGATCTTCGCCGCGAGCCCCTCGAGGGGCACCACCGCGTCCGCGAGGCCGAGGTCCACGACGGCCTTCGGCATGCCGTAGACGACCGAGCTCGCCTGATCCTGCGCGAGCACCTTGCCGCCGGCCGCCTTGATCGCCTGCGAGCCGAGCGCGCCGTCTTTGCCCATGCCGGTCATCACGACGACCGTGATGCGCTTGCCGAGCCCCCGCGCCGCCGCCTGCAGGGTCACGTCCGCGCTCGGGCGGCAGCCGTGCACGGGCGGCGTCTCCGTGAGCTTGATGCGCCCCGCCGCGTCGAAGACCAGGTGCCGATCGCCCGGCGCGACGTAGACGGTCCCCGGCTCGAGCGCGTCGCCGGCCACCGCCTCGCGCACCTCGAGCCCGCTGATGCCGTCGAGGCGCTTCGCGAGCGCGCGCGTGAAGGCCTTCGGCATGTGCTGCACGACGAGGACCGCGCCCGGGAAGTCGGCCGGGAGCCGCGGCACCACCCGCTCGAGGGCCGCCGGGCCGCCGGTCGAGACGGCGATCACCACCACCGGGAAGTCGCCCCGGGCGCTCGGTCGCGGCGTGGCGCGCTGGGTCGGCGCCGGCGCCCGCTCCCGCGTCGGCCCGCTCGCCAGCGCCTTGGCCACGGCCGGCTTCGAGCGCGACGCCGCGCGGATCTTCCGGAAGAGCTCCTCCTTCACGCCGCTGAGATCGGTCGAGACCTCGCCGTCGGGCTTCGGGATGAAGTCCACGGCCCCGGCGGCCAGCGCGTCGAGCGTCTCCTGCGCGCCCTCCTGCGTGTGCGCCGAGAGCATGAGGATGGGCACGGGCTCGTCCGCGAAGATCGCCCGGATGGCCTCGACGCCGTTCATGCGCGGCATGTTGAAGTCCATCGTCACGACGTCGGGCCGGAGCTCCTTCACCTTCTGCACGGCCTCGGCGCCGTCCTTCGCCTGTCCGACGACCTCGATCTTCGGGTGGCTCTCGAGCGTGCGCTTCACGGCGATGCGCATGAAGGCGCTGTCGTCCACGACCAGCACGCGGACCTTCGAATCACTCATCGCTCGCCACTCCTCCCCATCCGCGCGTCCCGCCCGACCGGGGCACCGACCCGCGCTCCGCTCGCCCGCTCACCAATCGTCGTCATCGTCGTCCTCGACGAGCCCGACGAGCACGTAGCCCGTCACCGGCTCGGCGATGCCCTTCAGCTCGAGCCCCTCGAGGGGCTCCACCTTCACGTGCTCCTTCACCCGCGCCCAGGTGTCGGCGCTCAGGAGCACGCCGCCCTTCGGCGCCTTCGACTCGTGGCGCTGCGCTCGATTCACCGTGTCGCCGATGACCGTGTAGTCGCGCCGCACGAAGCGGCTCCCGAGGTCGCCGCGCACACAAGGCCCGCTGTTGACGCCGATGCGCATCTTCAGCGGCGGCCCCTCGTGGATCGCGTTGTACACGTCGAGGGCCCGCTGCATCTCCCAGGCCGCCTTCGCCGCCCGCAGCGCGTGGTCCTCCTCGAGCTCGGGCGCGTCCTCGAACACCGCCATGATCGCGTCGCCGATGAACTTGTCGATGTCACCGCCGCGCGCCTGGATGACCGGGCACATCGCGTCGAAGTAGCCGTTGAGCCGCTCGACGACGGCGCCCGCGTCCATCTGCGCGCTCATGGCCGTGAAGCCCGCCAGGTCGCTGAAGAGGATGCTCATGGTCCCCTCCTTCGCGCGGTACGAGAACATCTCCCCGGCCGCCTGCGCCTCGGCCGCCTTCGCCGCCGCCTGGCTGATGTAGAGGCGCGAGGCCTCCTTGTAGGCCTGCAGCCGCCGCTCGGCGAGCATGCGCTCGACCATGGCCACGCACTTGTCGGCGCTGAAGGGCTTGACCAGGTAGGCCGTGAGCCCGGCGGCGCGCATCTGGGCCCGGTCGCGCTTGGTGTCGCGCGCCGTGAGCATGAGCACCGGGAGCTCGCCGAGGCGCTCGTCGCGCTTGAGGGCGTGCACGAGCTCGAAGCCGGTCATGCGCGGCATGTCGTAGTCCGTGACGACGAGCTCGAAGGGATCGGCCGCGTCGATCTTCAGCGCGTCGAGGGCCTCGCGCCCGTCCCGCGCCGTCGTCACCTCGAAGCCCTGCCGCGTCAGCGCGTCGGCGACGAGGTGACGGATGGCCGGCGAGTCGTCGACGACGAGCACGCGCTCGCGCCCCCCGAGGGCCTTCTCGGCGATCAGGTCGCGCACCCGCATGAGCAGGTCCTCGGGCACGACGGGCTTGACCAGGTAGTCGTCGGCGCCCACGTCGAAGCCGCGCTCGAGATCCGCCGCCTCGCCGAGGCTCGAGCAGATCAGGACCGGCAGATGCGCCGTGTCCGGGTGCGTCTTGAGCGCGTGGCAGACTTCGTAGCCGTCCTGGCCGGGCATCTCGACGTCGGTGATGACGAGGTCCGGGCGCGCCTCGGGCACCAGGGCGAGGGCCTGGTCTCCGTCGTAGGCGTGGACGACCTCGTAGCCGGCGTCTTCGAGGATGGGCGTGACGTGCCGGTGCACGAGATCGCTGTCGTCGGCGAGGAGCACGACGCGGGTCGAGCGCGTGGAGACGCCCAGCGCGCCGAGCACGTCGCCGGCCTGGAAGGGCACGGGGAGGAAGCCGGCGAGGCGGGCGGCACGGGCGGCCTCTCGATCGGCCTCGTCGAGGGAGACGAGCACGCTGGGGATCGGGGGCGCCTCGTCGAGGGCGTCGCCGCCGGGCAGGCGCCGCGCGACGAAGGCCGCGGCGGGCGGGGCGCCGTCCTCGAGGGCCGCGTCGAGGGCCGCCCGATCCCGGGCGCGCAGCACCTCGTGCCCGGCGCTCCGGAGCGGCTTCGCGAGCGCCTCGGCGAGCGTGTGGGTGGCGGCTGCGACGACGACTCGCACCGCGCGAGGCTACCGCCGACGGGCCCCACGCCCAAGCGGCGGAGGCATCGGCGCTGGGGTATGCTCGGCGCGTGGCCGCTCTCCGTGCGCTCGTCGTGGACGACTCCTCGTCCATGCGCCGCCTGCTGGAAGAGGAGCTCCGGGAGCTCGACTTCGACGTGGAGTCCGTCGGCAGCGCCGAGGAGGCGCTCGCCCTGCTCGCGCACCGCCCGGCCGAGCTCCTCCTCGTGGACTGGACGCTGCCCGGCATGTCCGGCCTCGAGCTCACGCGCCTGATCCGCGCGCGCCCCGACGGGGACGTGCCGGTCATCCTCGTGGTGACGGGCCGGCGGGAGCCGGACGATCTCGGGGCGGTCCTGGACGCCGGCGCGAGCGACTACCTGGCCAAGCCCGTCGACCCCGAGCAGCTCCAGCGCCGCCTGCTCATCGCGCGGCGCCACGCGGAGCGCACGCAGCGCGCCCGGGCCGACCGGCGCGCGCTGGAGGAGGCCGAGCGCGCCTTCGAGCAGCTCGTCGACGCCGCGCCGGACGCGATCCTCGTTCACCGCCGCGGCGAGGTGGTCTACGCCAACCGCGCGCTCCTGCGCTTTCTCGATCGGGCCACGGAGAGCGTCGTCGGCGCGCGCCTCGCGAGCCTCGTGCTCCCCGACGATCACGGCCTGCTCGGGGAGCTCCCGCTGGAGGACGATGCCACCCTCCGCCTGCTCCACCGGGACGGCACCGTGCGCACGATCGAGGTGGCCGCCGTGGCCATGCGCTTCCGCGGCGAGCCCTCGGTGGCCCTGCTGATGCGCGACCTCACGCAGCGGCGCGCGACGCAGTCGCGGCTGATGGCGGCGGACCGGCTGGCGAGCGTCGGCACGTTGGCGGCGGCGATCGCGCACGAGCTGAACAACCCGCTCGCCTACGTGCTCTCGAACATCGGCCTGAGCCGGGAGGAGCTGGAGCGGGCGCCGACCGACGCGCGCCTCCGCTTGGTCCGCGCGCAGCTCGATGAGGCCGCCGAGGGCGGGCGGCGCATGCGGGACATCCTGCGCGACCTCCGCACCTTCACGGTGCGCGAGGAGGACGTCGAGGGGCCGCGGGCAGCCGACCTCCAGGGCGTGCTCCGTTCGTCGATCCATCTCTGCTGGAACGCCATCCGGCATCAGGGGACGCTCGAGCGACGCTTCGGCGAGGTCCCGCCCGTCGACATCACGGAGTCGCGCATGGGGCAGGTGTTCCTGAACCTGCTCATGAACGCGGCGGAGGCGCTCGAGGGCGGCGGCGAGATCGAGGTGCGCACGGAGACCGACGCCGAGGGCTGGGCGCTGGTGACGGTTCGCGACACGGGCAAAGGGATCGCGCCGGAGGACATGGCGCAGATCTTCGAGCCCTTCTTCTCGCGGAAGGCCGAGGGGACGGGCCTGGGCCTCGCCATCTGCCACGACATCGTGCTGGCCGCCGGGGGCGAGCTGGCCGCCGAGAGCACCCCCGGGCGCGGCTCGACCTTCACCGTGCGCCTGCCTCCGGCGGAGCGCCGCCCCGCGCGGCCCGCGGTCGAGGTCGCGCCCCCGCGGCGCGAAGAGAAGTCCAAGGCGCGCGTGCTGGTGATCGACGACGAGGAGCTCGTCGGGCGCTCGCTGGCGCGGGCCCTGATGAAGCACGAGGTCGAGGTCCTGCAGGCGGGCGCGGCGGCGATCGAGCGGCTCACGGGGACGGCGGCGCCCGAGCTCGACATCATCCTCTGCGACGTGATGATGCCCGGCACCAGCGGCATCGACGTCTACCGCGCGGTGCTCGCGCACGACCCGGCGCTCGCGAAGCGCTTCGTCTTCATGACCGGCGGCGCCTTCGGCTCCCAGGCGCGCCGCTTCCTCGACGCCTCCGAGCGGCCGGTCCTCGACAAGCCCTTCGACCTCGGGCAGGTGCGCGAGCTCGTCGAGGAGTACGCCCGCCGCTGAGCGCGGGAGCGAGGCCGCGCCGGGACGGCTCTCGCGCAGGGAGCGCGCGCCGGAGCGCGAATCGCGGGACGGACAAAGAAATCCGCCGCCCTCCGAAGAGGACGGCGGCGACGGTGCCGATGGCTGGAGTCGAACCAGCGACCTAGCGCGTATGAAACGCCCGCTCTAGCCACCTGAGCTACATCGGCGCCAAAGGGAGCGGGAGTATGTGCAGGGCGCGCGGCTTCCGCAAGAAGAATCGGCGAGCGGCGCGCGTTGCGCGCCGCCGGGGCCGGGTGGGGGTCCGGCGCTCCGCGGAGATGGGGGCAGAGGTCGCGCGACAGCCGAGCTTCGAAGGAGCGGCGGCGATGGGGGTCGGGGAACTGGGGCGCGTTCGACGTGCCGAGGGGCCCGGAGAGGCTCGGGCGCTCCGGGGAGATGGGGTCGATGTCGCGCAGCTGCGGCGCGCGCCGCCGGGCCGGGTGGGGGTCCGGCGCTCCGCGGAGCCGGGGCCGAGGTCGCGCGACGGTGGGGCTGCGGGGGAGGCAGCGATGGGGGAAGGGGAGCTGCGGCGCGTCCGACGCGCGCCTCACGTGCGCCGCGATCCGAACACGCGGCCGCACCGCGATCCCACTCGGCACAGTTCCCCGACCCCCATCCGCCCCGGCCTCCCTGCTCCGCCCCCGCCACGCCACCCACCCCGCCCTCCCCGAAGCCCCCCGACCGCCGCCCCCGAGAAGAGCGACGGCGGCGCCAGAGGCGCGGCCGGCCGCGACCCCCCCACGCGACGGCGGCGCCGCTAGGCGCAGCCGCCGCGTGTGCAGGCGTCGTACTGGAAAGGCGCCCAGCCATGGCAAATCGCGCGGCCTCCACAGCCGGGGGACGCATGCACGAGATGAAAGGGAATTCCCCACGGTGTAGGTGAGGCACGCACCTTGCTCCCGAAGTCCAGCGCAAGGAGGGGCCGAGGGCCCCGTTCATTCCAAGAGGAAACATGCACACCGGACTTCGCTTCACTCTCTGTCTCGCCCTCGTGGGCTGCGCCGCGCAGCCCGCCAAGGACGGCGGCGAGCTGACCACCACCGAGCTCGAGCTGCGCCGCGGTGGCGCCGCCGACTCGGCCAACCCCATCGACCAGGGCGCGCTCGCCTGGTGCGACTGGGTCGACGGCGAGCTGAGCCGCCGCGCCCCCTACCACCTGTGGACCTTCTCCACCGAGGCGGGCTGCGACGACCTCCTCGTCGACCTCGCCAGCCGCGAGGGCTTCGACACCTACGCCCTGCTCTACCGCGTCGTGCCCGCCGCCCACGGCGGCCGGCCCAGCTACGAGCTCGTGGCCACGAACGACGACTGCTACGACGGCACGCTCAACAGCTGCATCGAGGGCGAGCTCCCCGCCGGCGAGTACGTCGTCGCCGCGACCACCTACCCGTTCATGCGCTGGGGCATCCGCCAGGAGGCCACCTACTCGCTCCGCGTCGTCTGCCGCGACGGGGCCGGCGAGTGCGTCGACCCGGACGAGCCCACGGAGGTCGTCTGCGGCGGCTTCCGCGGCGCCAGCTGCGACGAGGGCGAGTACTGCCACTTCGAGCCCTCCGCGACCTGCGGCTGGGCCGACGCCACGGGCATCTGCCGCCCGACGCCGGAGATCTGCCCGGCGGTCGTGATCCCGGTCTGCGGCTGCGACGGCCGCACCTACAACAACAGCTGCGAGGCGAACGGCGCCGGCACGAGCGTCCTCCACGAGGGCCCCTGCGAGGACGAGCCCGAGCCCGAGCAGCTCTGCGGCAGCCGCGGCCTCGAGCCCTGCCCCGAGGGCACCTTCTGTGCCTGGGCCCCGGAGGCCATGTGCGGCGCCACGGACATCCCCGGCACCTGCGAGCCGATGCCCGAGGCCTGCACGCGCGAGTACGCGCCGGTCTGCGGCTGCGACGGCCGCACCTACTCGAACGCCTGCATGGCGGCCAACCACGGCATCAGCGTCGCCAGCGAGGGCGAGTGCGAGGATCCCTTCGCCGGTGAGGGCGAGCTCTGCGGCGGCATCGCCGGGGTCCTCTGCGCCGACGGCCTCGTCTGCGACATGAGCGCCAACGACTTCTGCGGCGCCGACCTCGCGGGCACCTGCGTCGTCGACGAGCCCACGGCCTGCACGCGCGAGTACGTGCCGGTCTGCGGCTGCGACGGCGTCACCTACTCCAACGACTGCGAGCGCCGGGCGGCCCACGTGGCCCTCGACCACGCGGGCACCTGCGAGGGCGCGGGCGCCGGTGAGGGCGAGCTCTGCGGCGGCATCGCCGGCTTCGTCTGCGCCGACGGCCTCGTCTGCGACATGAGCGCCAACGAGTTCTGCGGCGCCGACCTCGCGGGCACCTGCGTCGTGGACGAGCCGACCTTCTGCACGGCCCTCTACGACCCGGTCTGCGGCTGCGACGGCCGCACCTACTCGAACGACTGCTGGCGTCGGGCCGCCTACGTGCCCCTCGACCACGTCGGCGCCTGCGAGCGCTGAGCGAGAGCCCGTCGAACACGCCGCGAGGCCGCGCTCCTTCGGGGGCGCGGCCTCGCGCTTTCCGTCACGCCCCGCGCGCGCCGGCCGTGGTACTCCCGTCCCCATGGAGCTCTGCGACGTCGGTGTGATCGGCCTGGGGGTCATGGGGCGAAACCTCGCCCGGAACTTCGCGCGCCAGGGGCAGAAGGTCGCCGGCTACGACCTCGACCCGGAGGCGGGGCCGCGGCTGGTCGCCGCCGAGCCGAGCGGCGACTTCGCCATCGCCGCGGACGCGAAGGCCTTCGTCGCCAGCCTCGAGCGCCCGCGCCGCATCCTGCTCATGGTCAACGCCGGCAAGGCCGTGGACGCCGTGCTCGACGCCCTCGACTCGCTCCTCGAAGAGGACGACGTCGTCATCGACGGCGGCAACTCGCTCTACGAGGACACGGATCGGCGGAACGCGCGCGCCGAGGGGCGCCCCTGGCGCTTCGTCGGCATGGGCGTGAGCGGCGGCGCGGAGGGCGCCCTGAAGGGCCCCTCGATGATGCCCGGCGGGGATCGGGAGGCCTGGGAGCGGCTGAAGCCCGTGCTCGAGGCGAGCGCCGCCGTGGGCGAGGACGGGCCCTGCGTGACCTACTGCGGGAGCGGCAGCGCCGGCCACTTCGTGAAGATGACGCACAACGGCATCGAGTACGGCGACATGCAGCTCATCGCCGAGACGACGATGCTGCTCCGACGTGGGCTCGGGAAGAGCGGCGCCGAGGTGGCCGAGATCTTCGGCGTCTGGAACGAGGGCGAGCTCGAGAGCTTCCTGATCGAGATCACCGGGCGCATCTTCGCGCGGCCGGACCCGAAGGACCCGGCGCGGCTCCTGGTCGACCAGATCCTCGACCGGGCCGGCCAGAAGGGCACGGGGCGCTGGACCGTCATGGCCGCCGTGGAGATGGGCATCCCCGTCCCGACCATCGCGGCCGCCGTCGACGCGCGCGGGCTGAGCTCCTTCAAGGCGCTCCGCGAGCGGGCCGAAGAGGCCATCGGGCTCGAGCGCCCCGGGCCGGAGAGCCTCGCGGGCGTGAGCGTGGAGGATCTCCGGGACGCGCTCTACGGAGCGAAGATCGCGAGCTACACGCAGGGCTTCGCCATGCTCCGGGCGGCGAGCGAGGAGCGCGGCTACGGCATCGACCTCGGCGAGATCGCGCGCATCTGGACGGCCGGCTGCATCATCCGCGCGCGCTTCCTCGGGCGCATCCGGGAGGCCTACGCCGCCGATCCGGAGCTCGCGCTCCTCGCGCTCGCGCCGAGCTTCGCCGAGGATCTCGGGCGTCGCGCGCCCGCCTGGCGACGGGTCGTGAGCGCGGCCACGGCCGCCGGCCTGCCGATCCCGGGCCTCGCCGCCTCGCTGACCTGGCTCGACACGCTGACCACGGCGAAGGGCACGGCGAACGTCATCCAGGCGCAGCGGGATTACTTCGGCAGCCACACCTACCGGCGCGTCGACGACCCGGACACGCCCGTGCACACGGACTGGTGAGCGGCCCGGCGGGCAGCGGCAGCGGGGCCCGCCGCCGGCGACGCCAGCCGCTCCACGCCGCGCCGCTCGGGCCGGCCGCCGGGACGATGAGAGGACACAGCAGGCTCATGGATCGAACCGCGTGAGCCAAGCTTCCGTGCGACCGGTGTAGTCCCCGGAGAGGTTCAGCGCCGGCGTGTCGCTCGGGTCGACGAGCAGCGGTCGGACGGCAGCGAAGACCGACTCGTACTCCGGCA
The DNA here is from genome assembly GCA_002699025.1 of Sandaracinus sp. Lineage (GTDB taxonomy): Bacteria > Myxococcota_A > Polyangia > Polyangiales > Houyiibacteriaceae > Houyiibacterium > Houyiibacterium oceanicum. The sequence goes on from PABA01000089.1 coordinate 56,831, forward strand.
GGTCGTCCTTGCGGTTCACGTCTCCGAACGCGGGGCGATCACCGGCGCGCAGCACCACCCCCCGAGCAGGCTTCGTGACCGAGACCTCGGCGTCGACGTTGCTCGCGATCGCCTCGGCCCCGTCGAGACGCATCGTGAAGTCGTCGTCGAGGAACGTCAGCCAACCGATGCCGCGGAGGTGGTCGTGGCCGGAGTTCGTCGCGTCGTTGACAGCGTCGGGGATGTCCAACCCCCGATGACGCATCGATTTGGCGTATGCGTGCTCGTGCGCTTCGTCGAGAAAATAACGAGAGCACTCGAGTCCGAATCCGGCCTGTCCGCTCTGGAACGGCACCGTGGACCAGATCTCCTCGGCGAAGCTCTGCATCTGGGCCGGGTCCTCGATTGCGAAATCGATGGGCAGGGAGATTCGAACGAGCGTTGCATCCTCCACCCGCTCGCCGTCGACTTCTTCGGCCCCCGCCAGGAGGAACAGGCTGGACGGAGCGTCGTTGTAGGCCTCGGCGTCCTCGAAGGAGATGAACACGTAGTCGTCGAGCGCGGCCCCGGGCTGCAACCATGTCTCGAGCATCGCCAGAGCACGCTTGGTGACCTTGCGGTGCTTGCTCATGTTCGCGGTGGCATAGAAGCGCAGCGCGTCTTCTCCCACGATGTCCCTGTAGCGCGTGAACGTATCGAGCAGGGGCAGCCCCAGCTCACTGACGGCCTCTTTGGCGAAGAAGCTGAGCGTGAAGACCAAGCGCGTGGCGATACTGTCGTCGTATCGCAGCTCGAGATCGGCGGGAATCTGCGTCGCGTTTGGCATGGTCGGTGGTTTCCTCGGCGTCCGTCTCTCGACACGTGCAGTTCGAGACCTTCTTGCTCTTCGCATCCTCCGGCGTCGCACACTCCACCTTCTCGACACCTTTGATCGTCTCCCCGTCCCGCGATTCCTTCGCGGGCGGATGGGACATTCCGAGCGTCACTCTGCTCGATTCGGCGGTGGAGTCGAACCTGAGCCACTCGCCTGAAGCGTCGTGGCGTCTCCCGGAACCTCCTCGCCAGCGGTTTCAGCGGTTTGGGCACGGGGCACGCCGCCGGCCACGCCAGCCGCTCCAAGCCACGCCGCTCGGGCCCTCACTCGTCGCGGTAGGCGCGCCAGCTCCGCGCCACCAACGCGGTCATGCGCCGCACCTCCTCGCGCAGCCAGCCCTCGCGCTCGCGGAGCCACTCGAGCTGGGCGAAGCGGAGCTGCGAGTCGAAGGGCGCCGCGATGAGCCGCACGTGGCCCCGGCCGAGCTGCACGCCGACGTCCCGCGCCAGCTCCCGCAGCTCGCCCCCGTCGCGCAGCGCGCCGAGCTCGAGCTCCCGGTAGTTGTGCGACCACTCCTGCACCCAGAAGGGCGGATCGTCGTGCGCCTCCGAGGGCGCCCGCGGCACGATGCCGAGGAAGGGGCTCGGGTTGGCGGTGAGCCGCGCGTGGGCGACGAGCACGCGGAAGCCCCCGCGCCCCGTGCCGCTCTGGACGCAGGGCACCATCGAGAGCTCGCGCACCTCCTTCGCCTCGAGCACGACGTCGTCGTTCGGCGCCTCGGTCCAGCCCTCGACGCGCGCCAGGAACTTCGGATCCAGCCGCGACCCGACCCCGCCCCGCAGCCGCCCGTAGCTCCGGAGCTCGAAGAAGTGGGCCGGCAGCTCCGGGTGCTCGACCTCCATCATGCGCCGGTAGCGGCCGTAGCCCTCCTCGATCTCCGCGCGCACGCGCGCGTCCTCGACCGGCTCCATGAGCTCCTCCACCTCCCGCAGGAAGGGCTCCCGATCGGCCGTGAAGGTCGCCTGCATGCGCGCCGCCACGGCCGGCGGGGGCTGCTCGGCCTCGGGCTCGCGGAGCGCATCCCGGTAGCCCTCGAGGAAGGCCGCGAAGGGCCCCGCGCCCTCGTCCCAGCCGCGCGCCCGCCGCACGATCTCGAGGCTCACGCCGAAGCGCACCAGATCGATCGCCGCCGGCCCCTCCGTCGCGTCGTCGAAGTCGGCGAGGCCGCGCCCCTCGGGCGTGACCGCGTACTGCTCCACGTGGGCGTCGCCGTGGAGGTTCACGGTGGGCGCCGCCCGCACCGCGCCGCCGAGATCCGCGCAGACCTGGCGGGCGAAGGGGCGGTTGGCGAAACGGAAGAAGTCGTGCTCGCTCCGGGCCAGGCGCCGGCGCAGATCGGGCGCCGCCTCGAGCTCCTCCCGCTCCGCCTCGCTGGGCCCGAGGAGCGTGGGCGTCGCCGCGCCGCAGGCCACGAGGGCGAGCAGGGCGCCGTAGGAGACCGAGCGCGGCACGGGCGCAGCATACGCCACCCGGACGAGAACGCGACGCGGCGGTCGACCCGCCTCGATACTGGCCTCGATACTGGCCTCGAGACCGGCCTCGAGACCGGCCTCGGAACGGGCCACAGAACCCTCCCGGGCGACGAAGACGGAAGAGAACCCCCCTCACGCGTCGTATCCTCTCGTCCGATGTCGGATCGACGCGCTTCCTTTCCCGCCCCGTCCCCCCTCTCCATCCTCCTGGCCCTCGCCCTCCTGGCCCTCGGCGCCTGCGGCGACGACGACGGCCCCGGCCCGACCGGAGACGCCGGCCCGGGCGTCGACGCGAGCGCGCCCTTCGACGGCGGCGGGGGAGAGGCGGACGCCGCGACGGAGCCGGACGCCGGCGCCCCGGCGGACGCGGCCCCGGACGGCGGCACGGACGCGGGCATGGACGCGGGCCCGCCCTGCGCGTGCCCCACCCTCCCGACGACCTGCACCGGCCCGGTCGCCGGCCCGGTCTTCAGCCCCGAGGATCCGGCCTTCGGCGAGCAGCTCATGGAGGTGCTCGCCTGCGCCGACGAGTCGCTCCACATGGCGCTCTACCTGCCCGGCTGGGACTGCATCGGCGACGCCCTCGCCGACAAGCTCGAGGCCGACGAGGACATCGTCATGGAGATCGTCGTCGACGACGACCAGTGCCCGACCTTCGGGGGCACGCGCGACTGCGACATGCTCCGCGGCATCGCCGATCACCCGCGCGTGACGATCGTGGACGACGACCGGTCCGCGCTGATGCACCACAAGTACATCGTCGCCGACGGTACGAGCGTCTGGGTCTCGAGCGCGAACATGACCGAGGACAGCTTCTGCGAGGACCTCAACAACAGCGTGGTCATCGACGACGCGACGATCGTCGGGCGCTTCGAGGAGGTCTTCCAGCGCATGTTCACGGACGGGAGCTTCGGCCCGGTGGAGCCCGAGGGGGTCACCGAGAGCGCGCCCTACCGGCTCTACTTCAGCCCCGAGTCGCCGATCAGCTCGCCCTCGGGCTGGTTCACGGCGCTCACCGACGCCATCGCTGAAGCCGAGACCTCCGTGGACGTGATGATCTTCGCGCTGACGCGGGGCGAGATCAGCGAGGCGCTCGTCGCGGCGCACGAGCGGGGCGTGGAGGTGCGCGTGCTGAGCAGCTTCCGCTTCGGGGGAGAGGCGGCGATCCAGACGCTGCAGGACGCGGGCATCGACGTCCGCGTCGCCGACGTCCACCACAAGGTCATGATCCTCGACGGGGAGACCGTCGCGACCGGGTCAGCGAACTGGTCGATGAACGCCTGGTCGAACAGCGAGAACAGCCTCTGGATCGCGGACGCGGACGTCGCGAGCGCCTTCACCGACGAGCTCGATCGGGTCTGGGCCACGGCCTCGCCGGCGGAGTGACTCCGGGGCGCCGATTCGACCTCGGCGCCCGGCCGGAGCCGTCCTCATCTCGCGGGGCACGCTTGAGGGGCCGGCGCGCTCGGCATACCCTCGCCGGGTGAGGGGATGGATGCGTGTGGGCGCCGTCGCGGCGTGCCTTTGGGCAGCGGCGTGCGGCGATGACGATGGGATGACGACGCCCGGGGGCGACGCCGGACCGGGCGGCTGCCTGACGGCGGCGGACTGCGACGACGGGCTCTTCTGCAACGGCGCCGAGCTCTGCCGGCCGGCCGATCCGCTCGCGGACGGTCGGGGGTGCGTGCCCGCCGAGCCCACCTGCGGCGAGGGCGTGGCGTGCGACGAGGAGACCGACGCCTGCATGCCCGGCTGCCCCGACGCCGACGAGGACGGCTTCGCCGACGCGAGCTGCGGCGGCGAGGACTGCGACGACGCCGACCCGAACCGCTTCCCCGGCAACCCGGAGGTCTGCGATCTCGAGGGGCACGACGAGGACTGTGACCCGGAGACGCTCGGGCCGGACGCGGACGGGGACGGCTACGTGGGCGCCCGCTGCTGCGCGCGCGAGGGCGACACCTTCCGCTGCGGCGAGGACTGCAACGACGGGCAGCGCCTCATCCAGCCGGACGGCCTCGAGATCTGCAACGGCTTCGACGACGACTGCGACGGCATGGTCGACGAGGAGCTCCTCGAGGACGGCTTCGAGGACGCGGACGGGGACCTGCACGGCGACCCGCGCGCGCCGACGAGCGGCTGCCCGGGCCGCGCCGGCTTCTCGACGGTCGGCGACGACTGCGACGACACGGAGCCGGGCGTCTGGGGGGGCCGCGCCGAGGAGTGCAACGGGCGCGACGACGACTGCGACGGCGCCATCGACGAGAACGTCGGCGAGCTCACCTATTGGCCCGACGTGGACGGCGACGGCTTCGGCGACCCGGACGGCGCCACCGAGACCGGCTGCATCGCGCCCGAGGGCTTCTCGCCCCTGCCGCTCGACTGCGACGACCGGGACCCGGAGGTGCGCTGGGGCGCCGAGGAGCGCTGCAACGGCGTCGACGACGACTGCGACGGGATCCGCGGCTTCCAGGTCGGGCCCGGCGACTTCGAGGACGACGACCTCGACGGCGCACCGGACGCGGCCTGCGGGCTCGAGGTGGCGGACTGCGACGACGAGGATCCGCGGGCGGCGCCGGACCTGAGCGAGGTCGAGCTCGACGGGGCGGACAACGACTGCGACCCGGAGACGCCCGACGCGAGCTGTGAGGCGGCGACCTGGTACGTGGACGAGGACGGCGACGGCTACGGCACGAGCGAGGCGCCGCGGGGCTGCGTCCAGGAGGCGGGCACGGCGCCGCGGGCCGGGGACTGCGACGACGGCGACGTGGCCGTGCGCCCGGGCGCGGCCGAGCGCTGCAACGGCGAGGACGACGACTGCGACGGGCAGATCGACGAGCTCGCGGACCCGCAGTGCGCCCTCCCGCGGGCCACCGGGCTCTGCGAGGAGGGGGCCTGCGCCATCGGAGTCTGCGAGAACCACTGGCTCGACTGCGACCCGGAGTCGCCGGGCTGCGAGACGGACGCCCTCTCGCCCATGAGCTGCGGCGGCTGCGACGTGGTCTGCGAGGACGACATGCCCGACGACATGGCGGCGCCCGGCTGCTTCCCCCAGCCCGGCATCCCGGCGGAGGCCTGCGGTGTCGGCTGCGTCGGCGGCTACGCGGACTGCAACGCGGATCCGGCGGACGGCTGCGAGGTGCTCCTGCCCGCAGACCCGAACCACTGCGGCGCGTGCTTTCGGCGCTGCGACATCCCCGCGAACGCCGAGCCGACCTGCGTCGACGCGAGCTGCGGCTTCGAGTGCGAGCGGGGCTGGGAGGACTGCAACGGCGAGGTGGACGACGGCTGCGAGGTCTTCGTCGACGGCGACGCGACCAACTGCGGCAGCTGCGGGCGGGTCTGCCCGGACGGAAGCCCGGTCTGCGTCGGCGGCGCCTGCGTCGCGCCGCCCTGGACGAGCGACGAGAGCGAAGGCGACTTCATGCCGACGGAGGACACGGTGCTGCCCGCGGGCGTGCACCAGTTCCGGCGGGTCGTGATCCCTGCGGGCGTGCGCGTGACGACGAACCAGGACGGGGTCGGCGTGCTCGACATCCGCGCGACCGAGGAGGTCGTCATCGCGGGCGTGCTCGATCTCTCCGGGGCGCGCGGCGGCGACGCGGTCGACGGCAACCCGGGGGGCGGCGGGGACACCGGCTACCCGGACGGGACGCGCCCGGTGCGTCAGCCGGGCCGGGGCGGCCTCGGCGAGGCCGGCAGCCCGCCCGACTGCACGGGCTGGGGCGGCCAGAACGGCGGCGGCAGCTGGGGCGGCGGCGGCGGCGGCTACGCGGGCGGCGGCGGCGGCACGCGCGGCAGCTGCGATGGCGGCGACGGCGGCGGGCCCGACGGCGGGCTCGGCGGCGACCGGCCCGGCAACACGCGCAACCAGGGCCTGCCGGGTCGGGTCGACATCGCGTGCTACGGCGGCACCTTCGGCGGAGGCACCGTCGGCTACGGCAGCGGAGGCGGAGGCACGATCGGCAACGCGGCGGCCATGGACCGCGCGGTCGAGAGCACCTTCTACCCGGGCTCGGGCGGCGGCGGCGGGGCCGGGCCGGGCGCGAACGGCGGCGGCGGAGGCGGCAGCGGGGCCGTGCGCATCCACTCGCCGGTGCGGATCGTCGTGGAGATCAGCGGGGCCATCCTGGCGCGCGGCGGCAACGGCGGCGGCGGGGGGAGCTGCGATGGAGGCGGCGGGTCCGGCGGGGTCATCTACCTGAGCTCCCCGGAGCTCCAGCTCCAGGGCGAGCTCGACGTCGCCGGGGGCATCGGCGGGCGCACGGGCTGCAACGGGGGCGACGGCGGCATCGGCCGGGTGCGGCTGAGCACGGACCCGAACCGCTGCGACCTCGACGGCATCTTCACCGGCGTCGACGTGGTCCCGACGAGCTGCCGCGTCCACGACGCCGAGTGCGGGGTGTACATCGGGAGCTACCCGAATTGATCACCGAACGAGAATCCGTGCCCGTGCCCGTGCCCCTGCCCGTGCCCGCAGGCTGAAGGGGCTGAAGGGGCTGAAGGGCGCACGCGAAAACCCGTGCCCGTGCCCGTGCCCCTGCCCCTGCCCGCAGGCTGAAGGGGCTGAAGGGCGTACCCGCGAAGACCCGTGCCCCCACTGCCCCTGCCCCTGCCCCTGCCCCTGCCCGCAGCCTGAAGGGGCCGAGTGCTCTCCTCGCTCGGCTCTTCCGCCGGCGGGCACGGGCAGGGGCAGGGGCACGGGCACGGGTTTTCTGCCCTTCTGGCCACGGGCACGTCCTCGAGGCGGCTCCCGTACCGAGTGCTCTCCTCGCTCGGCCCTTTCGCCGGCGGGCACGGGCAGGGGCACGGGCACGGGCACGGGTGGCCGTTCTCCGGGGTGGGCCTTCAGAGATACGGCTGAAACAAGAACATGAAGCTGTGCCAGAAGCGGGCGAGCACGTTCTTCGTCGGCGCGTGCGGGCGGGCCGTCGCGATGCGCGCGTCGATGAGCGCCTCGAGCTCGGTGGCGAGCGCCGCGTCGTAGAGCTCGACGTTGGTCTCGAAGTTCAGGCGGAGGCTCCGCGGATCCCAGTTCGCCGACCCGACGAACGACCAGCTCGAGTCGATGACGAAGAGCTTCGCGTGGTCGAAGGGCGGCGGCGTGCGCCAGACGTGCACCTCGTCGAGGCCGGCGTGGTCGAGCAGGTGCGCCATGGCCCAGTCGATGAAGCGCAGGTTGCCTTCGGCGGGGATGACGACGTCGACCCGCACGCCGCGGCGGGCGGCCGTCTGCAGCGCGGCGAGGAGCGGCGCGTCCGGGAGGAAGTAGGGGCAGCAGACGGCGATGCGCTCGCGCGCCGTGACCAGCGCTGCGTGGATCGCCTGCCACGCTCGGTCGAACTCCTCGTCGGGCCCGTCCGTGACGACCCGCGCGATGGCCTCCCCGGGCGTCTCGAGGTCCTTCGGGAACCAGCTCGGCCCCGTGAGCCGCTCGCGCGCGATGAAGAACCAGTCCTCGGCGAAGCTCTGGCTGAGCTGCGCGACGACGGGCCCCTCGAGGCGGAAGTGCACGTCGCGGGTCGGGTGCGCGGGCTCGTCGGCGAGCACGTGGTCCGGGCGGATGTTGAGACCCCCGACGAAGCCGACGCGGCCGTCGACGACCATCACCTTCCGGTGCTGGCGGAGGTTCACGTAGGGCCAGCGCCAGGGGAACAGCGCCGGCAGGAAGCGCGCCACGGTCACGCCGCGCCGCCGCAGCACCCGGTGGATCGCCGGTCGCCCGTAGCGGGTCCCCGCCGCGTCGACGAGCACGCGCACCTCGACGCCTCGCTCGACGGCCGCCGCGAGCGCCTCCACGAAGCGCGCGCCCGGCCCCTTCGCCTCGAAGATGTAGGTCTGGAGCGCGACGCTCTCCTTCGCCCCCTCGATGGCCGCGATCATCGCCGGGTAGGCGGCGTCTCCGTCCGGCAGGGTCGTGACGGAGTTGCCGCCGAGGAGGGGGCGCCGGGACACCTGGCCGAGGGCCCGGGCGAGGGGCGCGAGCTCCGCTCCGACGGCCTCCGGCGTGAGCGCATGCGCGGGCGCGGCCATGGACGGCGGCCCCTCCGTCGGGACGCCGAAGCGGGAGCGGAGCCGGGTGGCCCGCCGGCGGATGCGGTTGATGCCGAGGAGCAGGTAGAAGAACGCGCCGACGAAGGGCGAGAGCCAGGCGAGCGCGACCCAGCCGACGGTGCTCCGCGGGTCGCGCTTGGTCCAGAGCGCGTGCGAGGTCACGGCGCCGGCGGCGACGGCGGCCAGGGCGACGAGCAGCGCGTCCCGGAGGCTCTCGCTCAAGCGCCCTCGCCGGCGTCTCCGCCTTCGCGCGCCGCGGCCTCGCCGTCGCCGCAGCCCTCGCCGCAGTGCGCGCCGCAGAAGGACCAGCCCCCGCCGACCTCGATCGGCGGGTTCGCCTCGAGGAAGGCGATGAGCCCCTCCGGATCGTCGGAGACCGCGATGCGCTTCGCGTAGGGGCGACCGTCGGCGAGCTTCGCGAGGAGCGGCACGACCGGCTTGTCCTCGGTCCAGTACTTCACGTCGAAGAGGGCCATCGGGCTGACGAGCCCCTTCACCGTGCCGTAGTGGTTCTGGGCGGCGTCCTGGAAGATCTCCTGCACGGTCCCGGCCGCGCCCGGCGCGAAGACGATGCCGTGGGTCGCCAGGCTGACCAGGCCCTCCTCCCGGACGCTGTTGGCGAAGTACTTCGCGTGGTGCGAGGCGAAGGCGTTCGGCGGCTCGTGCCCGTAGAACCAGGTGGGCACGCCGAGGCTCGGGGCGGCCGGGCTCCCCCAGCGGGCGCGCACACGGAAGGCGGCGGCGAGGTGGGCCTCGTCCTTGTAGAGCGGCGCCTCGGCGAGCATGCGCACGGCGGCGACGAGGTCCTCGTCGGGGCGGCCGGCGAAGAAGGCGCCGAGGTGCGTGGCCTCCATGGCGCCCGGTCCGCCCCCGCTCGCGAGGAAGTGGCCGCGCTCGGCGAGGGCCCGCGCCATGCGCGCGACGGCCAGGTAGCGCGGCTCGTCGCGGCGCATGGAGTGGCCGCCCATGATGGCGACGACCTTCTCCTGCTCCGCGAGGAGCGCCTCCAGCGCGTCGGTGACGCCGTGGTCGTGCAGGCGCCGGGCGAGCGTCTCGCGGATCGAGTGCGGGTGCGCGCGGCCCGTCTCGACCCAGTGCCGGTAGACGCGCGCGTCCAGCGTGTCGCAGTAGGTGCAAGGCTCCGCCGGGTCGAAGCCCGCGAAGAGCTCCTCGGGCGTGTAGAGCGTCGCGCGCCAGGGGTCGAAGACGAAGCCCTCGAGGCGCGGGAAGACGATGGCGCCGCGGGCGACGAGATCCGCCGCCGCCTCGGGCGTGAGCGTGCAGCCGAGGAGCACGCCGTCGGCCACGTCGAGCCGCCGGAGCGCCTCCTCGTGGGGGCGCAGGTCGAGCGCCTGGAGGACGACGTTGTCGAGGGCGCGCGCCTCGCCCAGAAAGCGCTCGAGCTCCGCCTGCTCGTGGATCTCCCGCATGGGCCGAATCGTCGGACCGCCCGCCGCCGGGCGCAAGCGCGAGCCGACGGGCCGGTCGCCGGGTGAACGCGCGTCGCTCCCGCCCTCGTCACGCCGCTCCCGCCCCCGTGATAGCGTCGATGGGAGCTTCGATGCGCTCGTCTTCCATCGCACCCCCCGGCCGGCAGCCTCGCCAGATCGGCCACTACAAGGTGCTCCATCTCCTGGCGCGCGGTGGGATGGGAGACGTCTACCTCGCCCGCGATACGCGCCTCGGCCGGGTCGTCGCCGTCAAGCGCGCCTCCCTCGACCTCGCCGAGCGCCCGGAGGTGCGCAAGCAGTTCCTCCTCGAGGCGCAGGCCACGGCCCAGCTCGCGCACCCGAACGTCGTCACCATCTACGACGTCGGCGACGACGGGGGCGTGCCCTGGGCCGCCTACGAGTACGTGGAGGGCCGCACGCTGGCGCGCCGGCTCCGCGACGGTGTCCCGAGCCGACCGGAGGCCATGCGCATCGCCCTCGACGTGGCCGCCGCGCTCGTCGCCGCCCACGACAAGGAGCTCATCCACCGCGACCTCAAGCCGGCGAACATCATGATCGGCCGCGACGGACGGACGCGCGTGCTCGACTTCGGCATCGCCCGCTTCTTCCGCCGGGCGGAGGACGCGGACGCGCCGGGCGGCGAGGCGGAGGCGAGCGCCGAGGCCTTCCTCGGGACACCCGGCTACATGTCGCCGGAGCAGTGGCGGCACGAAGACCACATCGCCACGGACGTCTGGGCCTTCGGGCTCATCCTCTGCGAGCTCTTCACCGGCGAGCCCCCGCTCAGCGGCCGCTCCCACGTCGAGATCCTGCGCATGATCACGACGGGCGAGCCCATCGCCCTCCCGAGCGCCGTCCAGCGGCTCCCACGGCCGCTCCAGGAGCAGATTCGCGCCTGCCTGCAGCTCGAGCCCGAGGCGCGACCGGCCATGTCCAGCGTCCTCGAGGCGCTGGAGGAGCTCGCCGAACGCCCGCAACGGGACGCGCCCGCCCCCCTCCCCGGCGACGCCCTCGCTCCCCTCGGCGCGGAGGACACCGACCGGCTCCTCGGCCGGGAGCGGGAGCTCGCCGCCCTCGACGAGGCGCTCGCGCTCCGCGCGCTCTGCTTCGTGGTCGGCGAGCCCGGCGCCGGCAAGACCTCGCTCGTCGAGGCGGGTCTGCTCCCGGCGCGCCGCGCGCGGGGGCAGCGCGTCGTCCGCTGCGCGCTCGGGGATCGGCCGCTCCGCGACCTCGCCTCGGCCCTGGTCGCCGAGGCCCGCGGCGCCGCGGACGCCACGCGCGTCGAACGGCAGGAGGTGACCGAGGTCGATCCCGGCGGCGAGCTGCCCGCCGAGCGCACCGTCGTCGACGCCATCCACGGCGAGCCGACGCGCGCCCGTCACGGCGGCCTGCTCCTCGACGCCGACGACCTCGGCGCGCACCTCCGCCGCGAGCCCGGCGTGCTCGCGCTCGCCCTCGAGACGCTCGCCTCGACCTGGCCGGAGGAGGGCCCCCGCCGGGGCGAGACCGAGACGCCTCGGCGCGAGGTCCTCCTCTGGATCGACGGGCTCGAGCGGGTCGTCGGGGACGAGGACGCGCGCACGCTCCTCGAGGCGCTCGAGCTCGCCACGCTCGGGCGCGACGAGGGGTGGCGCGTCGTGGCCTCCGTGCGCGCGGACGCTTTCGGTGCCCTCCCGCTCTCACCGCAGGGTCGCCGCCGGGCCGGGCTCGTGCAGGTCGAGGTTCCGGGGCCGGAGACGCTCCGCGCGATCCTCCGGCGCAGCGTGGCGTCCTGGGGCTACGAGGTCGACGACGCGGAGGCGCTCGACGCGCTCGTGGCGCCGCTCGCGCAGGACCCCTTCGGCCTGCTCATGCTCCAGGCCCTCCTCGCCGAGCTCTGGCTCCGCCGCGATCCGAGCCGCCGCGTCGTCGGGACGGGCGAGGCCGCGCGGGAGGGGCTCGCCCGGACGGCCTTCGCGAGGCACGCCGACGGCGTCTTCGACGCGCTCTCGCCCACGCAGCGCGAGAAGGCGCGGAGCTGGCTCGTCGAGCTCGGCCTGCCCATGTCGCGGCAGGTCCTCCAGCTCGACGCGCCGGACGCCGAGGAGCGCGCGGCCGTCGAGGCGCTCGTGAAGGGTCGGGTGCTCCGACCGGCCGGCACGGAGGGCGCGCTGACGCTCGCCCACCCGGCGCTCCCGCGCCTCTGGCCCCGGCTGGCGCGCTGGATCGCCGAGGCGGACGCGGACGCGGACCTCGCCCTCGAGCTCGAGGACGCGGCGCGCCGCTGGAGCGAACGGGACCGGAGCGAGGAGGCGCTCCTGACGGGCGGGGCCCTCGAGCGCGCGGTCGGCCTGGCCGAGCGGCGGGCGCTCTCCCCGGAGACGCTCCAGTTCGTCCTCGAGAGCGAGGAGCAGGCGCGCCGCGCGGCCCGGCGGCGGCGCTGGCGTCGGCGCGGCGTGGTGCTCGGCGCCGTCGTCGCCGCGGCGATCTCGGGGGCCGTGTCGCTGCGTTACTCGGAGCGGGCCGAGGAGGCGCGGGCCGCCCAGCAGACCGCCGAGGAGAGCCGCGCGGCGCTCCTCGCCCAGAGCGCCATCCTCGAGCTCGAAGCCGGCCGGATCCGCTCGGCCCGCGCCCGCGCCCGCGCCGCGCTCGAGCGCCACGACACGCTCTCCGGGCGCCTCGCCTTCGAGCGCACCCGCCGGGAGCCGGTGCGCTGGCGGACGCGCTGGGCCGCCATCGGCTACGAGGTCGCGCTGGACCCCGAGCGGGAGCGGGCCTTCGTCGCGCTCCAGTCCGGCGAGCTGGCCGAGCTGGACCTCCTCACGGCGGCCGAGCGGCGGGTCCGCGTGCAGGACGACCAGGCCACCTGTCTCTCGCTCGAGGGCGACCGGCTCGTCGTCGGTGGCTACGACGGGACGCTCAGCGTGCTCGACCCGGACGCCCTCGACGAGGCGGCGAGCTTCCGGCGCACCCTGCCCGGGCCCATCCTCCGGGTCGTCGCGCTGGCGGACGGTCGCGTGGCCGTGGCCCTGCGCAATCGGGGCGTGCTCCTCGTCGACCCGCGGGGCGAGCGCGCGGACCGGGCGCTCGTCCCCGACCTCGCGAGCGTCTTCGGGCTGGCCGCGACGGCGAACGGGCGCTGGCTCGGCGTGGCCGGGGAGACGGGCGAGCTCCACGTGGTCGACCTGCGCACGGATCGGGTGGCGTCGGTCGTGCCGCTCGGCGACCACGGCTCGGCGCAGGCGATGGCGACCGACGGGGCGCGCTTCGTGCTGGGCACCTCGAGCGGGACCGTGCTCGCGGTCGACTGGGCCCGCCGCGCGGTGGAGGCGCACGAGCTCCTCGACGGGCGGGTGCGCGCGCTGACCGTGGACGGAGAGCGCGTGCTGGCCGCCGACCTGAACGGCGGCCTCGCCTGGCTCGACCTCGGCACGGGGGCGAGCCGGCGCGTCGCCGACGTCCCCGGAGGTGTCGTCGGCCTGGACGCGGCCGGCTCCCGGGCCCTGCTCACGGGGCGCGATGGAGCGGTCTTGTTCGACTGGACGCGCCGCGCGCCAGCGGCCAGCCAGCCCCTCGAGCCGATCTATGGGCTCGCCTTCGACCCCGCCGGTCGCCGCGTCGTCGCCTCCCAGGGCGGCAGCCTGGTCATGCGTGCGCGCGAAGACGGGCGGCTCCTCCGCCGGGCCCGCCCCCTCCTCGACGTGGCCCAGGAGCTACGCTCGCTCGCCTGGGCGCCCGCCGGAGATCGGCTCGCGATCTGGGAGCCGGCCTGGGGCCTGGTCGTGGCCGACGCCGCCAACGGCGCCCGGCGCGGCCTCTTCCCGACCCCGGCCGTGGGCGCGCGCATCCCCGTGCTCTGGTCGTCGGATGAGGAGCTCCTCTACGCGGCACCGGACGGGCGCGTGGAGGTGCTCGGCGCCGAGACGCTGCGGCCGCGCCGCTCGGCCCGCGCCCCCGAGCCGGGGGTCGCGACGAGCCTCGCGCGCGTGGACGGCCGGACCTTCGTCGGGCGACGCGACGGTCGGCTGCTCGAGGTCCGCGAGGTGGAGGGTGACGACGAAGGGCGAGCCCTCGAGGTCCTCGAGCGCCACCGCTTCGAGCACACCGTGCAGGCCATCGCCCCGCACCCGCTGGGCGGCCTGACCGTCATGCTCCGGAGCGGGGAGGTCGGCCGGCACGACGTCGACGACGGCGCCTGGCGACCCTTCGGGGACGCGGGCGTGCGCACGCTGGCCGCCGACCTCTGCGCCGACGGGGCGTACCTCGTCGCCGCCGGGACGGATGGCGCCTTGCACCGCTGGAACCTCCGCGACGGAAGCTACGCGCGCTTGCCGCTCTCCGAGCGCGAGCTCAACGCCGTGCGCTGCCGCGAAGGGGCCGTGGCCATCGGCGGCGACGCGGGCTTCGTGCACCTGATCGACGTGAGCTCGCTGGCGCCGCTCTGGCGCCACACGCTCTCCCCGGACGCGCCCGAGGTCGTGGCGCGCGACGAGGTCGACGGGGAGGCGTGCGAGGTCTCGGCGGATCGGCGCCTCCTCGGCCCCGGCATCGAGGGGCGGCTGGCCGGCGCGCCGAGCGCGGTGCTGCGGCGCGAGGACGCCTGCGTGACCGCCAACGGGGCCGGGGAGGTGCGCGTCTGGCGGCCCGGGGGCGGGTCGACGCGCCTCGCGGAGGGCGTGCGCGCCATCGCCCCGGCGACGGTGGGCCTCTGGTACGCCGACGGAGAGGGGCTCCACGAGGTCACGCTCGCCGGCGAGGTGCGCCGGGAGCTGCCCCTCCGGGACCGGGTCACGACCCTGGTGCCGCGAGGCGAGGAGGCGCTGCTGCTCGGGACGGAGGGCGGCGACGTCGTGCTGCTCGAGCTCCCCGCGGGGGAGGAGCGGGCGCGCATGTCCATCCGCCGGGGCGCGCGCGTCCGATCGCTCCGCCCGGGGCCGGCGGATACGGTGATGGTCGGCCTCGACTCGGGCCTCGTGCGCGTCGTGCACCTCGAGGCGCAGGCGGAGATCGGCACGCACCACCTGCACGGCTCGGTCCGGGAGCTCGCGCTGGAGGGCGACGTGCTCGTCGCGCGAAGCACGCTCGGCGACGAGTGGCGGGTCGAGCTCGACTACCTGGTGGAGCCCTACTGCGCGCTGATGCGGCGCGCGTGGGAGTCGGAGCCGCTGACGCTCGCCGAGGACGAGACGGTCGTGGCGGCGCCGGCGCCGGCGGGGCATCCGTGTTCGGGCGGGGGGCGCTGAGGGGGGCGGATCGAGCGGGCGGGGCTTCAGGGCCTTCGGCCTGCGGGCACGGGCAGGGGCACGGGCACGGGTTTCGCGGGCACGGGTTTCTTGGGGGCGTCAGGGCCTTCGGCCTGCGGGCACGGGCAGGGGCACGGGCAGGGGCACGGGTTTCTTGGGGGCGTCAGGGCATGCGGCGCGCGATCCGGAAGCTCATCTCCAGCGCCTGCCGGTAGTTCAGGCGCGGGTCACAGAGCGTCGCGTAGTTCCGCTCGAGGTCCTGCTCCGTCAGCCCGTCCGCGCCGCCGATGCACTCCGTCACGTCGTCGCCCGTGAGCTCGAAGTGCACGCCGCCGAAGTACGTCCCCACCGCCTGGTGCACGGCCATGCAGCCCTCCACCTCGGCGAGGATGTTCTCGAAGTCGCGCGTCTTCCGCCCCGACTCGGTCGACACCGTGTTCCCGTGCATCGGGTCGCACATCCAGAGCACGCGCCGCCCGCTCCGCTCCACGGCCTCGAGGATCGGCGGCAGCCCGTCGCGCACCCGGCTCGCCCCCATGCGCGTGATGATCACCAGCTTGCCCGGCTCGTCGTCCGGGTTCAGCGCGCCGATCAGCTCGAGCACGGTCTCCGGCGTCGCCGTCGGCCCGACCTTCACGCCCACCGGGTTCCGGATCCCCCGGAAGAACTCGATGTGCGCCCCGTCGAGCTGCCGCGTCCGCTCGCCGATCCACGGCATGTGCGTCGTCAGGTCGTACCAGCCCTCGCGCCGCGGCACCTGGCGCGTCTGCGCGGACTCGTACCAGAGGTTCAGCCCCTCGTGGCTCGTGAAGAACTCGACGCGCTGGAGCTGCTTCGACACCGTCCGCTCGCCGAGCGACTCCATGAACGAGAGCGCCTGCTCCACCTCGCGCACGGTCCGCGCGTAGTCCTCGCGCAGCGAGGCCGAGAGGGTCGCGCTCTCCATGAAGCTGAGATCCCAGAACTCCGGGTGGTGCAGATCCGCGAAGCCGCTGTCCACGAGCGAGCGGATGAAGTTCAGCGTGAGCGCGCTCTTCTGGTAGGCCTCCACGAGCAGCGTCGGGTCCGCCTTCCGCGCCTCCGGCTCGAAGGGCGGGCGGTTCACCAGGTCGCCGAAGTAGCTCGGCAGCGAGAGCCCGTCGCGGGTCTCCAGGGGCTTGCTCCGCGGCTTGGCGTACTGCCCGGCGAAGCGCCCGATGCGCACCACCGGCCGGCCGCCGCCGTGGATGAGCACCATGCTCATCTGCAGGAGGATCTTCAGCTTCGCCGCGATCGGATCGGGCCGGCAGTCGTCGAGGCTCTCGGCGCAGTCGCCCCCCTGCAGGACGAAGCGCCGCCCCTCCTGGGCCTCGGCGATGTGCTGCTTCAGCTTCTCGATCTCGAAGCTCGTCACCAGCGGCGGGAGCCGCCCCAGCATCTCGACCGCCGCCTTCAGGGCGCCCGGGTCCTCGTAGGGCACCTGCTGCGCCGCCGGCCGCGCCTGCCAGGACGTCGGCGTCCACGCGCCCCGGTCCTTCGTCGCCGCCCGCTCCGCGGCCGCGCTGCTCTCGCTCGTGCTCATGCGGGGGATCTTTGAGCGCATCGGCCCCGAGAGCAAACTCACGACCACGATCGCCCTGGCGCCTACCTCCCGCGACCGTCCCCGTCCCGCCCGCCGCGACCGCCGTCCGCACCCGTCGTCCCTCCGCGACCGCCCCCCGTCCGCACCCGTCGCGCCACGAGCGAGCCCGCGTTCCCGGCGTGCCCGGGCCACGCCCCCGGCGCCCGCCCCGCGCGCCCACTGACGGAAGCCGCCCTTCCGTCCTATGGTCGCCCGCATGGCCGGCACCTTCCCGACGCTCCGCATCACCCGCGACGACTTCGTCCCCGAGGGCAGCTTCGCGGAGACCCAGGCGACCTACCTCCGCCCCGACCCGACGATCGTGGCCGAGCTCGATCGGCTCCTCACGGAGAAGAAGATCGGCGTCGTCGCCCACTACTACATGGACCCGGAGCTCCAGGGCGTCCTCGCCGCCTGCGACTGGCCCCACGTCGGCGTCTCGGACTCGCTCGTCATGGCCGCCCGCGGCATCGAGATGGCGAAGGCGGGCTGCCGCACCATCGTCGTGCTCGGCGTCGACTTCATGAGCGAGAACGCGCGGGCCATGCTCGACGCGGCCGGCTTCGAGGGCACGCCCGTCTACCGCGTCGCCGCCGACCCCATCGGCTGCTCCCTCGCGGAGAGCGCGGAGGCCCAGGCCTACGGCGCCTACCTCATGGAGGCGAAGGAGCACCCGAACCCGCTCCACGTCGTCTACATCAACACGAGCCTGGCCACGAAAGCCAAGGCCCACGCGCTCGTCCCGACGATCACCTGCACGAGCTCGAACGTGGTGCAGACCATCCTCCAGGCGGCCTCGCAGATCGACGGGGTGAACGTCTTCTTCGGCCCGGACACCTACATGGGCCACAACCTCCAGGCCATGTTCGAGGCGCTCGCGAAGATGGACGACGAGGCCATCCGGGCGATCCACCCGGACCACGACCGGGAGACGATCCGCGGGCTCCTCGAGCGCTACCACTACTTCCGCGAGGGGACCTGCATCGTCCACCACATGTTCGGCGAGGAGGTCGTGGAGCGGGTGCGCGAGGAGTACGCGGACGCCTTCGTGACGGCCCACCTCGAGGTGCCCGGCGAGATGTTCGCGCTCGGGCTCGAGAAGCAGCGGCACGGGGACGGCGTCGTGGGCAGCACGTCGAACATCCTCGCCTTCATCACGGAGAAGGTGGAGGCCGCGGCGGAGGCCGGCGAGGAGGGCACGCTGCGCTTCGTGCTCGGCACCGAGGCGGGGATGATCACGCCGATCGTGCGCGAGGTGCAGCGCATCCTGAACGCGCACGACGCGAAGTGCGACGCGGAGATCGTCTTCCCGGTGGCGAGTGAGGCCGTGGCCGAGACGGCGGACCCGAGCCTGCCCATCGTGCCGGGCGTCCAGGGGGGCGAGGGCTGCTCGACGGCCGGGGGCTGCGCGACGTGCCCCTACATGAAGATGAACACGCTCGACGCGCTCCTGGATCTCTGCCGGCGGGTGGAGGTGGCGCCGGGGGCCGACCTCGCGCCCTTCGAGCCGAAGAAGTACGTGGAGCGGATCGACGGACAGACGGCGGCGGAGCTCGGCGGCGAGCCGATCCTGCACATGCGCCACTTCCAGCAGAACGGCGCGCTCCCGGAGGCGCTGGTCGAGGACGTGAAGGCGCGGGGCTCGCGGGCGAGCGGGCCGGGGGCGCGCGCGGAGAGCTGAGCCGGCGCGGGCGGAGAGTGGGGAGCGCGTGGAACACGTTTCTCACGGGCGACCGTAACGAGCACCTGCCCGCTCCGACGGAACGCATGAGGGGCGCGCACCCACGCCCCCTCTCCCCATCCACACCACCACGCATCCACACCACCACATCCACACGAGGCGCCCCGATCCACACACCATCGGGGCGCCTCACTTTATTCGCGCGCTGCTCGCGGGCGCGTCTCTTCTCCGCGCTTCTCGCAGGCGCGTCTCTTCTCCGCGCGTCTCTTCTCCGTGCGTCTCTTCTTCGCGTGCCTCTTCGTCGCGCGTCCTCTTCGCGCGCCGACCGGGCCCGCGGTCCCCGCGGCCCGGGCGTCAGCCGCGCGCCTGGAGGACGGCGCTCAGCATCGCGTGGAGCGCGTCGCCGTCGCCGCCGCAGGGCACCTTCACGGCGCGGCTCTGGAGCTGCGCGCGCACGGTCTTGCCCATGAGCCCCTTCGGCGGGTGCGCGGCCTGGAGCTCCTCGAAGGCGAAGCCGCAGGTCTCGTCGAACTCCTTGGCGTAGAGCGCGTCCGGCGTGAGCGCGACGGCGTCCTTGCCGGAGCCGAGGGCCGTCAGGTCGAGCACGGCCACGAGCGGCGCCTCGGCCCGGTGCGGGGGCAGGACGTGGGCGCGCACGTTCGCCTCGATCTTCGGATCGATGGGCGCGAGCTGCATGGTGGCGCTCTCGAAGGGCGCGCCCGCGGCCCGGAGCACCTCGCTGAAGTCCACGCCCGCCCGGTTCGGCGCTGCCGGCGCCGGCGCGCCGCCGAGCACGTACTCGTAGAAGAGGTCCGAGTAGCGCACGGGGCGGAGCGGCGCGTGCGGCGCCGTCGGCTGCCCCGTGAGCCAGCGCCCGAGGGCGCCGCCGAGCTGCACGAAGGGGCCGACGCCGACGCGCATCGGTCCGAGCATGCCGCCGTGGCTGCCCGCCTGGACGACGAGGTGCGAGCGGCCGTCGCCGAGCGCCATCAGCTGGGCCGTCCAGTCGTGGGCCCAGCTCTCCTTGCCACAGACCCAGACGTCCTCGAGCCCCTTCGCGGCGGCCTTCAGGCTCGGCTCGCCGTTCAGCCAGGTGGCGAGCTCCTCGTCGCCGCCTGCGTCCCAGCCCCAGCGCACGGTGGCCTGCCGGTAGACGATCGGCGAGCGCATGGCCCCCGGGAGCGCGACGTGGTGCTCGCCCGGGAGCGCGAGCTGCTGGGCGAAGGGCTGCACGTAGAGCTGGCGCACGCCGCCCGTCTCGATGCCGTAGATCTGCACGCCATCGACGACGTGGTGGCTCCCCGCGAAGGGGCCGAGCACCTTCGACTTCAGCGCGTCCTTCATGGCGCCGCCGACGAGCTGGCCGACCGTCGCGCTCTCCGCGCGCCGCTCCTCGAAGCCGAAGACGCTCGAGCCGTGCGCCGCGATCTCTTGCCGGATCGCTTGCTGCGTGCGGTCGTAGGCCTGGGCGAGCGTGCCCGCGAGGAGTCCCATGCGCGGAGTCTACGACGCGCGCTCGCGGCCCTTCCCCGCGGCGGGCCCGGCCGACTACGGTCCGCCCCATGTCGCGCGCTCACGTCGCTCTCCTCGCGCTCGCCGCGCTGCTCTCCTCGCCCTCGGGGGCCGCCGCCGACGCGATCCTCGCGCCGCCCGCCGATTGCCCGCCCGGCGCCTTCGGGACGACCAGCCACGCTGGCACCTTCTGCGAGGCACGCACCTGCGCCGCGGACGCGGAGTGCGAGGACGGGCGCGTGTGCCGCGAGCAGCCCCTCTGCGTGCGCGAGGTGCGCGTCGAGTACGCGACCTACGGGAGCCGGGGGAACGTCGTGACCCACCGCGTGGCCACCGGCGTCTGCGGTGAAGGCGATGCATGCGCCCCGGTCGAGGGCACGGGCGTGCGCTTCCGCGGGAGCCATGGGGGCGAGCCCCTCGGCCCGCCGCGCTGTGTGCGCGCACGGCGCTGCGTCGCCCCGGGCTCGGCCGACGCCCCGGCCGCGAGCGGAGCAGAGCGGGCCGGAGAAGGGACCGCGGAGGACGGCACGGAGGTGGACGGCGCCGGCGAGACCGCCGCGTCGTCCGCCGGCGAAGCGACCGAGAGCGCCGGAGCGGCGGCGCCCGCGGACGACCCCGGCCCCGCGCACGCGAGCCACGAAGAGAGCGGAGGCTGCTCCACGGCCGGGACGCCCACCGGTGGAGCCTGGCTGCTGCTCGCGCTCGTCGGCCTGTCGCTCCGGCGCCGCCGCGACGGCCCCTCTCGCGGGTCGCGCCCTCGGGCCGCACAGCGGGCAGCACAGGGCGACAGCAGGCAGCACAGGGCGACCCCCGGGGATGCCCGGGGGCCACGCCCGTCGATCCCCGGGGGCCACGCGAGCCCGCGCGCCCCTTTCGCCCCGACGAAGCCTGACGCAGCGGAAAAATCCACCTCGTCGGCCGGGCGCCGACGCTAGAGTGGAGCCGATGCGCTCCCCCCGCTTCTCGCGCTCCGCCCTCCCCCTCCACCTCTTCCTCGTCGCCCTCCTCGGCGCCTGCGACTGCTCGGACGACCCGACGCCGATGCGCGAGTGCGCCTCCCGCGACGACTGCGCCGTCGGCGAGAGCTGCATCGACGGCGAGTGCGTCCCAGCCCCGGACGCCTCCATGCCCGAGATGGACTCGGGCGGCCCCTGCCCCGAGGCGAGCCAGTGCGCGGGCGGGCGCCTCTGCTGTGCCGAGGGCGAGGAGTGCGTCGACGACTTCACCTGCGCGCCCCTCTGCGAGAACGCCCGCTGCGGCGACAACGGGCTCATCTGCTGCGACGCGGGCGAGATCTGCCTGGACGGCGTCGTCTGCGCCGCCGACTGCGCCGACGACGAGGCCCTCTGCGGCGCCGACAACGACCTCTGCTGCGAGGCCGGCGACGTCTGCGTCGAGGACGCCTGCGTGACGCCGGGCGACGAGTGCGGCGACGACTTCGACTGCCTCGAGGAGGACACCTACTGCGAGCCGACCATCGGCCGCTGCCTCGCGAACCCGAGCCCGCCGCTCTGCGAGGTGCGCCCGGACTTCGACGAGGTGGCCCTCGACATCGAGTGGCACTGGGAGGGCGTCGACGTGGGGGGCGCCTTCTACGCGAACATCATCGCGGCCCCCGTCGTGGGCGACGTCTCCGGCGACGGCATCCCGGACGTGGTCGTGCCGGTCTACCGATCGAGCTCGCTCGGCGACACGGTGCTGGTCGCCATCCACGGGCGCACCGGCG
This sequence comes from Sandaracinus sp., assembly GCA_002699025.1. Classification (GTDB taxonomy): domain Bacteria; phylum Myxococcota_A; class Polyangia; order Polyangiales; family Houyiibacteriaceae; genus Houyiibacterium; species Houyiibacterium oceanicum. The sequence goes on from PABA01000089.1 coordinate 78,399, forward strand.
AGACGCTCTGGGCCGCCGAGGGGAGCCTCGCGGCCGGCTCCCAGAGCACGCCCGCCGTGGCCAACCTGGACCCGAGCGACGAGGCGCTCGAGGTGGTCGCCTACACGAACGGCGACGACCTGGTCGTGCTCGACGGCGACGGCATGACCGAGCTCGCGCGGGTCGTCGACGCGGCGGGGCCCAACTACGGCAACCCCTCGGTGCACGACCTCGAGGGCGACGGCACGCCGGACGTGGTGCTCGGCGCGAACGCCTGGGCCTTCGAGCCCATGGGCGGCGGCTTCACGCTCCGCGAGCGCTTCACCTCGAACGACTGCGGCCTCTCGGGCAGCGTCATCGACTCGGTGGTCGCGAACCTCGACGACGACCCGGAGCTCGAGATCACCTGCGGCGGCGTGGCCTACGACACGGACGGCGGGCTGCTCTGGGGCTCGGCCGGGACGGTCGGCTTCGCGGCCGTGGCCGACCTCGACCTCGACGGCGCGCCGGAGGTGGTGATGGTGCGGAGCGGGCAGGTGAGCGTGCGCGACGGGGCGACGGGCGCGCTCCGCATGGGCACCGGCGGGAGCTGGTTCGATGGGGAGCTCCCGATCCCGGCGGGCGGCGTCGGGGGACCGCCGACCATCGCGGACTTCGACGGGGACGGGCTCCCCGAGATCAGCGCGGCGGGGCGGGGCGCCTACGCCGTCTACGACCCGGACTGCATCGACACGCCCATCGCCGGGCGCGAGGCCGGCACCTGCGATCGAATGGACGGCACCACGGGCGCCATCCGCTGGTCCGCGCCGGTGCAGGATCTCTCGAGCTCGCGGACCGGCTCGAGCCTCTTCGACTTCCAGGGCGATGGGGTCGCCGAGGTCGTCTACAACGACGAGTGCTTCTTGCACGTCTTCGACGGGCGGCGCGGGGACGAGCTGCTGATGGAGCCCTTCGCGAACAGCTCGCGGACCGGCTCCGAGTATCCGCTCGTGGTCGACGTGGACCGGGACGGGAACAGCGAGATCGTGGTGCCGGCGAACAACGACCAGATCGCGCGCGACAACTGCCGGGCGAGCTGGCGGGACGTCTTCGGCTACGCGAGCGACGACGAGATCCCCGAGCGCTTCCGGGACGGGACGCAGGGCATCTACGCGCTCGGCGATCCGGCCGACCGCTGGGTGCGCACGCGGCCGGTCTGGAACCAGTACGCCTACGCCGTGACGCACGTCGGCGATCGGGGGGATGTGCCGGCGGCGCCGCCCGAGAACTGGAGCGTCGAGGGGCTGAACAACTTCCGCCAGAACGTGCAGGGCGAGGGCGTCTTCAACGCACCGAACCTGACGGTGGAGCTGGACATCGTCGCGGCATGCGGGCGCGGGGAGATCCGCATCTCGGCGCTGGTGCGCAACGAGGGGAGCCGGGGTGTGCCGGCGGGCGTGCCCGTGGAGATCGTGCAGACGGCGCCGGCGCCCGAGGCGTCGATCGCCATGCTGATGACGACCGTGCCGCTCCTGCCGGGCGGGAGCGAGCGGCTCACGGCGGTGGCGACCGAGGTGCCCTCCGACACGGACCTCACCTTCGAGGCGCGGGTCGACGGCGACGAGGCGACGAGCACCATCACCGAGTGCGTCGAGGACGACAACACGGCGATGGGAACGGAGATGTGCCCCGGCCTCCTCTGACCAAGACGACCCGTGCCCGTGCCCCTGCCCCTGCCCCTGCCCGCAGGCCAAAGGACCGAAAGCCCCTCCCGCTCGAACCACGGGGCGAGCCTTCAGGCCCACCCCCTGCCCCTGCCCCTGCCCGCAGGCCAAAGGACCGAAAGCCCCGCCCGCTCGAACCAGCGGCTGCCCTCACCTGCCCACCGAGCCCTCGCCGCCCCGGCCCCCGACCCGCCACGCCGCGACCCCCGCGGTCGAAGCCCGAACGAGCCCACGGCGCGCCCCCCTCGACGCCAACCGGCCAAAGCGAGACGCCCCGCGCCCACGCTCACCGATCGCGCCCCGGGCGCGCCTCCTTCATCCGCTGCGCCTCCCGCGCGGCCTCCTCCGCCCCCCGCGCGTCCCCGCGCAGGCGCCGGACCTTGGCGAGCTCCTCCCAGAGCGCCGAGGTGCCTCGGCGCGCGATGGCCGCGAGGAGGTCGGCCTCCGCGCCCCCGAGATCGCCGCGCCGCGCCCGGAAGACACCCCGCGCGTGAAGCGTGCGCGCGCACTCCTCGGGGCGCAGCGGCGGCGCGCCCCCCGGCACCGGCTCCCGGGACAGCGCCGCGACCGCCGCGTCGTGGTCCCGGACGGCCGCCTCGAGGTCACCACGACGCTCGGCGAAGAGCGCGCGCGTCGTGAGGTAGACGGCGCAGGGGTCGAGGCCGATCGCCTCCGCGAGGTCGGCGAGAGCCTCGGGAGCACCGGGGCCGGCCAGGATGGCGCGGCGGTGGAGCACCGAGGCGAGGGGCAGGGTGAGATACTGGCGCTCCGATTCCCGACGCCGCTTCCACGCCTCGTCGACGGCGTCACCCTCGTGGTCGAACGCCGCGACGGCAGCTCGGCCTCGCGCCACGGCGAGGTCTGGATCGATGGGCACGTGAACGCACCCCTCGAAGGGCGCGTCCATGCGCCGGGCGCGGGCGCGCCCCTTCAGCGACGCCACCGCCGCGAGCCGCTCGAGGGCCCGATCGGCGCGTCCGCCGCTCTCTGCGAGGGTCGTGTAGAGGGCGAGGCCGGACGGCTCGAACCGCGTCGCGAGCTCGAACCACTCGAGGACGCAGCGCGCCGGAAAGACCCGGTTCGACGCGCCCAGGTGGAGTCCGATGGGCCCCGGCGCCGGGACGCGGATGCTCACGCCCTCCTCCGTTCGGACGGGCTGGGCGCACTCGGTCCAGGCGACCACGCCGCGCCGGGCGAGACGGGAAGCGACGTCGAGCAGCTCGAGGGCCGCGTCCGCCAGCTCCTCGACGCGGAAGTCGCCGGCGACCTCGTACGAGGGGAGCGGTCCGACGTCGAAGAGCTGCACGCGCGGGTCCTCGAAGCCATCGAGGCGCTCGAGCATCGCTTCGATGGCGAGGTCGTCGAGGAAGCGGATCCGCAGCCACGCGGGCAGCTCCGCGCGCCAGCTCATCCCGCCTCTCGTCGGCGCATGACCACCGATACGGCGAGGGCCGCGAGGAGCAGCCCGGCGAACACCAGCCAGGCGACCTCCGGGAGGGGCTCCGGCTGCGGCAGGGGCGCGTCGTGCCACTCGGGCCGTCCAGGGTCGGGCGGAACGTCGGCGCGCGCGTGAGCCGCGGAGGCGAAGACGGCGAGCGCGGACGCCACGGGGACGCGGAGAAGCATGGGCGAAGTCTGCCCCATCTGCCCCAGGCGCGCGCGCCCCCAGCCATGGCCGCTTCCGACCCCCTCCTCGGCGAGTCGCTCAGCGCCGCCGACGGCGGAGGCCGAAGGCGAGCAGGCCGAGGGCGAGCGCGCTCGCCGCGCCGCCCCCTTCGCCGCCGAGCCCGGCGCCGCTCGCGTGGCACCACGCGAAGCGCACGTGGATCGGGGCCACGCCACCATCCGCACCGCCATCCGCTCCGGCCCCGGCGTCCGCCCCCGCGTCCCGAGTCGGCGCCCCCGCGTCGGGCCGCGCCACGCCCGCGTCGACCGGACCGATCGGGCCACCGTCGCTCGGGCCGATGGGACCGGCGTCGACCGGACCGATCGGTCCGCCGTCGCCGGGGCTGCCCGCGTCGCTCGGCGCGCCCGCGTCGACCGGCCCCGCGTCGGGCATGCCGGCGTCGGGCATGAGCGCGGTCAGGCGCAGGTCGAGCTCGTAGCTCCCCACGCTGTCGCGCCAGCCGTCCATGAAGAGGAAGTAGGTGCCCGCCTCGAGCTCGGTCTCGATGCGCGCGTCGCGCCGCGGGCCCCCGTCGTCGTCGCAGGCGAGCTCGCTGGCCGGGTCGTCGCACGCGCTCCGCAGGTGGAGCAGCGTGTCGAAGCCGCTCGCGTCGGCGCGCAGCCGATGGGGCCCGTCGAGCGTGAAGGTGTAGATCGTGTCGAGGCTCTCGCCGCCGCAGCTGCCCTCGCCGGCGTTGGTGCTCCGCGCGCCGTGCGTGCCGCGGAGCCGCTGGCGCGGGACCGTCGGCACCGCGATGGCCGTCGCGCACCGGTCGCCCTCGGCCGCCGGCACGCACGCGCCCGCGTCGCAGACCTCGCCCGGCACGCACTCCTCGAGCGTCTCGCTCACGCGGCCACAGCGGAGCCCCACGACGACGTCTCCCTCGCAGGCCGGCTCGAGGGGCGGCAGGCAGAGCCCCTCGGCCGAGCAGCTCGATCCGTCGGGGCAGGCGCCGGCCTCGCAACGCGGCTGGCAGGCGCCGGCGGCGCAGGCGTGCGTCGCCGGACAGTCCGCCGGGCCCCGGCAGGCGCGGCAGGTCGCGTCGACGCCCTCGCAGAGCGCCGTGGCCGCCCCCGCGCTGCAGAGCCCCTCGAGCGCCCGCGCGACGTAGGTGCACTCCTCCTCCGAGCCATCCCCGGGCCGGTCGGGCAGCACGCGGACGATCTGACAGTCCCCCCGGCGGGTGTAGTCCCGCTCGCCGCGCACCAGGATGCCGACGACGTTGCCCTCCGCGTCGAAGACGCCGGAGCCGGAGTTGCCCCCGAAGGTGTCGAGGTTCGCGCCGAACCAGCGGAGGTCCCCCTCGTTCGGCGAGAGCACGACGCCGCCGTCGTCGATCTTCAGCGGCAGCCCGCTCCCGAAGCCGAGGACCACGAGCGGCTGGTCGACCGTCAGGGGCGCGTCCTCCAGGCGCACGGAGGCCGGCGCCCGCGCCGCGTCCACGGCCCGGTCGAGGCGCACGACGGCGTAGTCGACGCCGCCGCCGTTCTGCTGGGCGACGAGCTCGGCGCAGCCGTAGACGTCGCTCGCGGCGATGTTCGCGAGGCGCCCGTCGGCCTCGTAGAAGTAGTCGAAGACGAAGCGCGTGTCGGCGCACTCGGCGGCCGTCTCCACGCAGTGGCCGGCCGTGAGCACGAGGTCGTAGTCGATCAGCGTGCCCGAGCAGTTCGCGCCCGTCGGCTGGTCGCGGAAGCGCTCGCCCTCGCAGAGGTTCCGCCGGCTCCCGAGCGTCTCGCCGAGGACGCGCACGTCCGTCGGGTCGCTCTCGTCGAGGCTCCGGGAGGGCACGAGGGCGACGATCGAGGCCTCGGCCCGCGCGCGCCAGTCGGCGCTCGGGTGGTCCCAGACGTCGCGCCGGTCGTCGTCGCCGTAGACGACCGCGCTCTCCGCCTCGCCGACGGGGGCCTCGGGCGCCTGGACGCAGGCGAGGAGCAGGGCGAAGGGCGCGAGGCGGGCGGCGCTCACGAGAAGTACCTCTCGCCCGTGTCGCAGAGGATCGTGACCACCCGCTGGCCCGGCTCCATGCGCCGGGCCACCTCGCGGGCCGCGTGCACGTTGGCGCCAGCCGAGGGCCCGAGGAGCAGCCCCTCCTCGCGGGCGAGGCGCCGCATCATCCGGTCGGCCGCCAGGTCGGTGACGGTGACGATGTCGTCGATGAGCGACTCGTCGAGCACCTCCGGGACGAAGCCCGCGCCGAGGCCCTGGATGCCGTGGAGGCCCGGCTTGCCGCCGCTGAGCACGGCGCTCGCGCGCGGCTCGACGGCGACCAGGCGGAGGCCCTCCTTCCGTTCGCGGAGCACGCGCCCGACGCCCGTGAGCGTGCCGCCCGTGCCGACGCCGGCCACGAAGGCGTCGAGCTCGCCGCCGGTCGCCTCCCAGATCTCCTCGGCGGTCGTCTCCGCATGCGCCTCCGGGTTCGCCGGGTTGTCGAACTGGCCGACCCAGAAGGCGTCCTTCTTGCGCACCATCGCCTCGGCCTTCTCGACCGCGCCGGCCATGCCCTCCTCGGCGGGCGTGAGCACGACCTCGGCGCCGTAGGCCTTGAGGATGTCGCGGCGCGCCTGGCTCATGTCCTCGGGCATGATGATCGCGCAGCGGTAGCCGCGGACGGCGCAGATCATGGCGAGGCTGATGCCCGTGTTGCCGCTGGTCGCCTCGACGATGGTGGCGCCCGGCTTCAGCTTCCCCTCGCGCTCGGCGCGGCGGATCATCCAGAGGGCCGGGCGGTCCTTGACGGAGCCGGCCGGGTTGGCGGATTCGAGCTTGCCGAGGACCTCGGCGCCGCCCTCGGGGCGGAGCTTCGGGAGCCGGACCAGGGGCGTGCCGCCGACGAGGTCCAGCACGCCGTCGAAGATGCGGTGCGCCATGGCGCGCGAGCATAGCCGTGGGAGCGGGGCGGCGCATGCGGGGCCGACGCGCGGAGGGGGCCGTGCTATGCCTCGGCGCATGACGCGCGCGCGCCTCCTGGTCCCCTTGCTCGCCACCTCGCTGCTCGCCGGCTGCACGGTCTCGCTCACGGTGTCGGGCTCCGCCTACACGCGGCCGACGAGCTGGGAGACCACCGACCGGCCGCCGCCCCCGCTCCGCGAAGACGAGGAGCCCGGGGAGCGACCGGACCCGGCCGCGATCTGGGTCGGCGGACATTGGCTCTGGCAGGGGGGCGACTGGGTCTGGCAGCCCGGCAGCTGGAAGAAGCCGAACCCCGGCTACGTCTGGGAGCCGCCGGTCGTGGCCGCCGTCGAGGGGCGCTACCGCTACTACCCGGGCTACTTCCGGCCGCGGGACGAGGCGCCGCCGCCCGTGTACCGGCAGCCCGACCAGATCCAGGTGCACGTGCCCGCGGCCATCGACGCGAACCGGGACCTCCCGACGCGCGTGGTGGTCTCGCCCGCGCAGCCGGCGCCGCGCGACACGCTGGACCCGAGCCAGCTCGAGCGCCCGGAGGCGAGCATCGGCGAGGACGATCCCGAGGCGCCGACGCCGCGGCTCGAGGAGGCCGGCGAGGGCGAAGCCGGGGGCGAGAGCGAGGGCGGCGAAGGCGAGGGTGAGGGCGGCGAGCTCACCAACCCGAACCCCGACGCGACCCAGCCCGATCCGCAGACCGTCGCGCTCTCGTGCAGCCTGACCGTCGCGCGCGTGCCCCGGAGCGCCGGGAACTTCACCGTCGCCGGCCACGGCTTCACCGAGGACGTGGTCGTGACCGTGGGCGGCAGCACCGCCGAGATCCGCCTGCGGACCGCCTCGCAGATCCAGGCGCGCACGACGCGCGGCGGCACCGTGAAGGTCACCCGCGGCGACGACGTCGCCGAGTGCGGCAGCCTCGAGCTCTTCTGAGGGCACCCGCTCGCTGGCGCTCGCTACTGCGCTCCGGTCGTCGCTGCGCTGCTCCCTGCGCGGCTCACCCGCGCGGGGCCAGCTCGGCCTCGCTTCGCGCGGTCGCGGTGCTCCGCTCCATCGACGGGAACCGGCGCTTTCCTCCGCTGGGGGTGCTGTGGCCCCAGCAGGGCCGCAGCCTGAGCAGGAAGCCCCAGCCCAAGCGAGAAGCCCGAGCTCGAGCAGGCAGCCCGAGCTCGAGCAGGCAGCCCGTGCTCGAGCAGGCAGCCCGAGCTCGAGCAGGCAGCCCGAGCCCGAGCCAGGCAGCCCGTGCTCGAGCAGAGGCCCGGACGTCGAGCCGGCGCATGTCGGGGGACGCTTTCGAGCGGGCGAAGGGGTGCTGCTCGGGGGCTCGGGCTCGAGCTCCCCGCTCGGGCTTGGGGTCGGGGGCTCCCTGCCGAGGCTCCTGCTCGAGCTCCGCGCTCGGGCTCGCGCTGCCTGCTATGGCTCCAGCTCCCAGCTCGGGAGCAGCCGCCTCGCGCGCCACTGCTCGCCCGCGCTCAGAACACCGCCACCGCCGCGTCGTCCCCGTCTCCCCCATCCGTCCCGCCGGCCCCAGGCGCGAACCCACCCGGCCCGCCTCGACCGGCCACGCCCGTCTCGTCGATCTCCACGCTCTCCAGCGCGTCGCGATATCCGCCGAAGTCGCCGCCCCGCGGCACGAGCACCACGCCGTGGCTGCCGCCGCCGCAGCCGCCGCCGCCGCCGCCGCCCACGCCGCCGCGCCCGCCGTCCCCGCCGCGCCCGCCGGTCCGCGCGCACCAGAAGCGCGCGCCCCCGCCGTTGCCGCCGCTCCCCGGCGTGCCGCCCGCCGCGCCCTGCCCGCCCGGGCCGCCCTGGCCTCCGCTCGCGGTCACGACGCGCACCGTCTCCTCGAGCGTCGGCCCCGCCGTCGCCCGCGCCGCGAGCCGCACGACCACGCCGATCGACGCCCCGCCGCCGGTCCCGCCGCGCGCCGCCGGCGCGCCGCAGCCGCCGCTCCCGCCGCCGCCGCCGCTCCCGCCGCTTCGGTCCTCGCAGCCGGGGCCCGTCCCGCCGATCACGGCGTAGCCCGCGCCGGCCGTGCCGCCGCCGCCGCCGCTCCCGTCGCTCCCGCCCGTGCCCGCCTCGCCGTCGCCGCCGCCGGCCCGCCCGGTCGCCGGGTCGAAGAGCGGCGCCGCGGCGCAGCCCTCGCCCCCGGTGCCGTCGATGCCCTCGGCGCCGTCGCCGCCGCGCCCGCCGTTCCGCGGGAGGGTCGGGTTGTCGTCACAGAAGTTGCAGACGTTCCGGTTCGTCGGGGCGTTGTAGGTCAGCTCGCCGGCCTCCCCGGGGAGCGCGCCCCGCCCCGCCTGCGCGGCCGGGTTGGGCACGGCGTCCCGCAGCACGGCCGTGAAGTCGCAGACCCCGCCCACGGTGTAGTCCGTGCACCCCGCGTTGCCGCAGGCGCTCCCGTTGAAGCAGCCCGTGTCCGGGCAGTCGGCGGCGCCGCCGACCCCGCCGCTCACGTCGTTGCCGCCGGGGCAGACGTGCCCGCCGCCCCGCCCCGCGGCCACGCGGCCACAGCGCCCGGCGAGCGTCCCCGGGTTGCCCTCGCGGCCCGGCACGCCGTCGAGATCCTCGAGGCTCGCCCCGAGCGCGGCCAGCGCGTCGCTCGAGGAGCGCCCGCGCACCCCGTCCGCCCCGCGCCCGGCCAGCACGGTGAGCGCGGCGAAGGCCACGTCGGGCCCGCAGCCGTCCAGGTAGACCGCCGTGCTCCCGGCCCCCGGCCGCGTCGCGTCCGTCCCCTGCACCGTGAAGCCCTCGACCCGCGTCGGCGCGCTCACGTCGTGGCAGGTCAGGACCGGCGCCCCGGCCTCCGCGCCGCGGTTCTCGAGCACCACGGGGAAGAGCGCCAGGTCCCGGTCGCGGAAGTCCGGCCGGTAGCCGCCGAAGAGCGACACGCCGCCCACCACGTCCACGGCGCCCTCGTAGATGCCGCGCGCGACCAGCACGTCCTTGCCCTCGGCGTCGCCCCGCTCGAGCGCCGCCTGCACCGTCCGCATGGGGCGCTCGAGCGTGCCCGGGTTCGTGTCGCTCCCGGTCGTCGTCACGTAGACGTAGTCGTCGGTCTCGTCCGGCGCGCCGTCGCAGTCCGTGTCCCCGCCGACGGCCGGCGGCGGCCCGACGCCGTCGAAGCGCTCGCACTCGCAGCCGTTCGCGAGGATCCCGTCGACGTCCACGAAGCCCTCGAGGCACTCGACCACGCACTCGACCTCGCTCGGCCCGCGCGGCTCGCAGCGCGCCTCCATGTTCGGGCCCGGCTCGACGCAGGGCATGGCGCAGCCGCCGCAGTGGAGCCGATCCACGTAGCGCCCGGCCTCGTCGCGGAAGTCCTCGTCGAGCTGCCCGTCGCAGTCGTCGTCCTGCTCGTTGCAGGTCTCGCCGAGCACCGGCTCGCACTCCCCGAGCCCGTCCTCGGTGCAGACGCGCGCGCCGGCGCAGGCGTACTCCGGATCGCGCTCGACCAGGCAGGCGAGCTCGACGCCGATGGTCTCCGGCGTGCAGCCGCAGATGCCGCTCGTCGGCATGCACAGCCCGGCCTCGCAGGCGAAGCCCGCCGGACAGCCGACCTCCATGCAGGGCGTCAGGCAGCGCCGCTCGCCCGTCTCCATCTCGCGGCAGGCGGCCCCGGGCTGGCGGAGCGCGCAGTCGGCGTCCTCCGTGCACGGCAGGCAGAGCGCGGGCACGTCCGGCGCGCAGGCGCCCTCGCCGGCCCGGTGCCAGCCCTCGGGGCAGGCGACCAGCACGCAGCGCGCCTCGCCGGCGACCCGATCGACCTCGCAGGCCGTCTCCGCCGCGGTCGGGAAGACGTCCGCGCAGGCCACGCCGCAGCCGCAGTGCTCGGCCGTGAAGTAGATCCCGTCCTCGTCGACGAAGTCCTCGTCGATGCGCCGATCGCAGTCGTCGTCGTCGAAGTTGCAGCTCTCCGGCGCGCCGCAGAGGTGGTGCTCGTAGCAGCCGCCCATGAGCGCGGCCCCGAGCGCGAGCGTCAACGCGCCCAGCCGGGAGGTGAGCCGAAGCCCGAGGCCCCGCTCGAGGAGCGCGGTGAGGAGCAGCCGTGCGACGCCGTCGAGCGGCCGCCCAGCGAGCCGCCGGCCAGTGAACCGCCCAGCAAACCGCCGCCCAGCGAAGCGCCTAGCGAACCGCCACTCAGCGAACCGCCACTCAGCGAACCAGGACATCGACCGCTCCTCCCGCCTCGCCGTCCTCGGCCGCCGCGCCGCCGCCCCCGCCCTGACCGGCGAGCCCGCCGATCCCGACGCCGAAGGTGTTCTCGCTCTCCCAGCCGCCCACGTCGACGAGCCCGTTCCCCGTCACCCAGAGCCCCACGGAGGCGCCGCCGCAGCCGCCGCCGCCGCCGCCCCCGGGCCCGCCGGTGCCGCCGCGCCCGCCGCGTCCCCCGGGGAAGGGCCCGGCCAGCGTGGGGATGGAGCGGTCCTCCCGGGGCAGCTCGCCGCCGAGGCCGCCCGCGCCGCCACGACCGCCGTCGCCGCCCGCGCCGCCATCCCCGCCGCGCCCGCCGTCCTCGGCGCGGAGCGTCGCGTCCCGGAGCACGAAGGGGCGCACCGGGCCGTCGTCGGTGTAGCGCACGACGAGCGCCACGCTGGGGCCGCCACTGCTCCCCGGCGAGCCCGCCGCGCCCCCGCAGCCGCCCGCGCCGCCCCCGCCGCCGCCGCCGCCGAGCCCATCGGCGAACTCGCAGACGCCGTCGAACCATCGCATCTCCGCGCCGCCGCCCGCGCCGCCGCCGCCGCCGCCGCTCCCGGGCCGCCCCGCCGATCCGCCGCTCGCCCCCGCCGGCACCCAGTCGCCCGCGACGAAACGCCCGAAAGCGTCCCGGCAGCCCGCCCCCGCGCCCCCGGGGCGGCCGTCCGCGCCCGCCGTGCCCGATTGGGGCCCCGTGAACTCGGTCGGCACGCTGAAGTCGGCGAGCCCGCAGCAGACGGGCCGCGTGCAGCTCGAGCCGGTGATCGGGCCCTGGCTGTCCTGCCCGCCCGCGCCGCCGCCGCCGGCGCCGCTCCCCCGCCCCGGCTCGCCGGAGGGCTGCCGGTTGGCGAACGTCGGGCAGGTCGGCGCCCCCCCGCGCCCGCCCGAGACGTCCACGCCCTCGCAGGTGTTCCGTCCGCCCTCGCCGCCCGCCACGACGTTCTCCGGCCCGCGGATGCAGGCGTTCGCGGCGTCCTCCACGGCCCCGCGCGGAGGCTCCCCCGGCGCGGCCGCCTCCGGCTCGGCCCCGGGCTCGCCGTCCACGCCGTTCATGCCGTTCCCCGGCACGCCCGCGCGCAGCTCGAGCTCGCTCATCCGCAGCCGCGGCCCCGGGTCGACCAGCACGGCCCCGAACGCCGCCGCCGAGGGCATGCGCGCGTCCCGACCCTGCAGCGTGATCCACTCGACCACCGTGTCCGTGCCGCCGACCCCCTCGGCCGTCAGCGCCGCCCCGCCCGGGCTCGGCGCGTCGCTCGGCGCGCGCACCTCCACGCGGAAGCCCGTCGGCTCGAGCGCCAGGTAGTCGCGCCGGTAGCCGCCGTGGAGCTTCACCCCGTCGCGCAGCTCGAGGCTCTCCGCGTAGGCGCCCGAGGCGACGAAGACGTGGGGGCGCGGCGCGTCCGTCTCGAGCGACTCGGCGGCCCGGTCGATGGCCACCTGGATCGTGCGGAGCGGCCGCGTCGGCGAGCCGGGCCCGGCGTCGTTCCCGTCCGGCGCCACGTAGAAGCTCTCGAGCACGATGCCGTCGGCCCCGTCGCAGTTCACGTCGAGGTCCTCGCCCACGGCACCCACGGGCCCGGGCGCGTCGCTCAGCGCCGAGACCGTGCACTCGCAGCCCGTCGCGATGTCCCGATCGGCGTCGATCCGATCGCCGGGCATGATGCCGTCCGCCGCGTCCGGGCAGGCCAGCACACAGGTCGGCGCGAAGGGGTCGCCGCCGCAGACCAGGTCGCCCTCGGGGATGGTGCTCTCGGTGCAGTCGACGCCGCACTCGCCGCAGTTCCGGATGTCGACCGAGTAGGCCCCGCGCGCGTCGACGAAGCCCTCGTCCACGGTGCCGTCGCAGTCGTCGTCGCTCGCGTTGCAGACCTCCTCGAAGGCGCCGCAGGCCGAGAGCACGCCGTCCTCGCAGCGCGCCTGGCCCGGGCAGCGAGCGCCCATGCCGTCGTCGAGGGCGCAGGCGAGGTCGAAGGTCTGGCCGGGCTCGCAGGCGCAGCTCCCGCCGGCGGGGATGCAGCGGTCCTCCATGCAGGCGTAGCCGTCCGGGCAGCCGAAGGCGCAGGTGACGACGCAGCGCCGCTCGCCGCCGACCTCGTCGCAGGCGGCGATGGCGAGGTCGCCGCAGTCGCCGTCGTCCGTGCAGGCGAGGCAGAGCCGGTCGAAGATCGGCACGCAGCGGCCCGTCGGCGAGGGCGCGAAGCCCTCCTCGCAGCGCGTCGCCACGCAGAGCGCGCTCTCCTCGACGACCGCGCACTCGGCCTCGAGGGCGCGCCCGCTCGGCGCGCAGGGCAGCCCGCAGCCGCCACAGTGATCGGGGTGCACGTAGCGGCCGGCCTCGTCGCGGAAGCCCTCGTCGACCCGCCCGTCGAGGTCCTCGTCGACGCCGCTGCAGACCTCCTCGCCGGGCTCGGGCCCGTCGAGCACGTCCGCGTCCACGAAGGGGTTCAGCCCCGTGCGGCCGCCGCAGCCGGCGAGCACGAGGGAGGCGAAGAGGAGGGCCGCGCCCGGGCGCATGGCGCGCAGTGTAGTCGGCGCCGGGCCATCGTCGATGACGGCTTCTTTCACCCGCCGCGCAGCGGGAGCCGGGGCCCCTGGCACGGCCGCCGAGGCCGGTGCACGATGGCCGCCCCATGGCGCCGCCCTACCCCGTCCTGGAGACCGCGCGGCTCCGGCTCCTGCTCCCCCCGCCGGACCGGGCGCCGGCCGTGGTCGCCTACTTCACGCGCAACCGCGACCACCTCGAGCGCTGGGAGCCGGCGCGCCCCGAGGGCTTCTACGACGAGGAGACCTGGCGCGAGCGGCTGCGGCTCAACCGGGAGGAGCTCCGCGAGGGGCGGAGCCTGCGCCTCTTCCTGGAGACGCGCGAGGGCGGGCGGATCGTCGGCTCGGCGAACTTCACCAACATCCGCCGCGGCGTGCTCCACGGCTGCCAGCTCGGCTACGCCCTCGACGGCGAAGAGCAGGGCAAGGGGCTGATGGCCGAGGCGCTCGAGCGCGCCCTCCGCCACGTCTTCGAGGAGCTCGAGCTGCACCGGGTGGAGGCCAACTACCAGCCGACGAACGAGCGGAGCGGGCGGCTGCTCCGGCGCCTCGGCTTCGTGGTCGAGGGCTACTCGCGCGACTACCTCTTCATCGACGGCGCCTGGCGCGACCACGTGCGGACGGCGCTGACCCGGCCCGACCCCTTCACGCCGCCGACGCCCTGAAGGCGAGGGTGGGCGACGAGGAGGCCGGCGGGGACGGACGGCGAGGATGACCCGCGCGAATGGCCGGCGACGCTTGCGGAGCGCGGCCTCGCGACGCAGAGACTCGGCACCATGAGCCAGCGCCTCGACATGCTCGACCAGATGATCGCGAAGGGCTCCGACGACCCCTTCGTCCACTACGCCCGCGCCATGGAGCTGCGGAGCCTCGAGCGCCTGGAGGACGCCCGCGCCGCCTTCGCCGAGGTGGCCGAGCGCTTCCCCACGTACGTGCCGACCTACCTGATGGCCGCCCAGGTCTGCGAGCAGCTCGCGCAGGAAGACGACGCGCGAAGCTGGGCCGAGCGCGGCATCGAGAAGGCGAAGGCCGCCGGAGACGCCCACGCCGCCGGCGAGCTCCAGGCCTTCCTCGACGAGCTCTGACTCCGGCCGCAGCCGCTCCCCCGCGACCGCTCCGTTCGCCGGACCGGCGTCTTCCTGCGAGCCGCCTCGCCGGACCCACCCTCAGCGACGAACTCATCGCAAGGGCCGTCCCGAGAGCGCGCGACCAAGCTTCCGCGGCAATGAGGGCGCCTGCCACAATATCAACTTACATGTCTCAGTACTAAGAGCGCTTGCGCCTCTTCTGGAGGGAGGCTACTCTCTGCTCGAGCGGCGACGGGGCTCGAAACGAAGCGCTCGGTGGGCCCGGGTAGTCCAAGTAGCGCCCCATTCGTCGTTCTCCGCCGGCCTCCCGGCCGGCCCCGTTGAAGCCATGTCTCAGTACTGAGTGCGCTCACGCGCACACAGACTAACCGGCCGGGAGGCGCGAGCACGAATGCCCCAAATCGGGGTTTCGGCACCACGCGGGTGTCAGTACCGTCGGCGACCCTGCGTCTCGTGGGTGTGACGGCGCAGCGCGACAGGGGTCGGGGTGAGTAGCTACGCAGAGTTCTTCGAGCGCGCGACGGGGTTCGCGCCCTTCCCATTCCAGGAGCGGCTCGGGGAGCGCTCGGGGCTGCCTCCCCGGCTCGAGGCGCCCACGGGCAGCGGCAAGACCGCGGCGATCGTCCTGGCCTGGCTCTGGCAGCGGCGCTTCGCGGGCCCAGAGCTCCAGGCCCGGACGCCGCGGAGGCTGGTCTACGCGCTCCCCATGCGCGTGCTCGTCGACCAGGTCGCCGACGAGGTCCGCAGCTGGCTCTCGAAGCTCGACCTCGCGGAGGACGTGGGCGTGCACGTGCTTCGCGGCGGGCACGTCGACGAGAGCTGGGAGGCGGCACCCGAGCGCGACGCGGTCCTGGTCGGCACGCAGGACCAGCTCCTCTCCCGCGCCCTGAACCGCGGCTTCGCGATGAGCCGCTTTCGGTGGCCGATGCACTTCGCGCTCCTCCACAACGACGCCTGGTGGGTCCTCGACGAGGTCCAGCTCATGGGCGCGGGGCTCCGTACGGCGGCGCAGCTCGAGGGCTTCCGCCGGCGCTGGAGCGCCTACGGCCCGGTCGGCACCACCTTCATGAGCGCCACCCTCCGGCCCGAGTGGCTCGCCACCCCGGACCACCCGGCTCCCGAGGACGCGGTCGCCCTCGACACCGCCGACTGGGAGAAGCCCGCGCTGAAGCGCCGTACCGAGGCCTCGAAGCCGCTCGCGCGCTGCCCGCTCGAGTCCCCGAAGGAGAAGGCCCTCGCCGAGTGGATCGCCGAGCAGCACCGCCCCGGTACCCTGACCCTGGTCGTCGTCAACCGAGTGAAGCGCTGCCAGGCACTCGCCAAGGCGCTCCGGAAGGCCTCGAAGGCCGACGTGCAGGTCCTCCACTCCCGCTTCCGGCCCGCCGAACGCCGGATCGTCGAGGGCCTCCTCAAAGCGCCCACCGAAAGCGAAGGGCGCATCGTCGTCGCGACGCAGACTGTGGAAGCGGGCGTGGATCTCTCGGCCACGACGCTCATCACCGACCTCGCCCCCTGGCCCTCGCTCGTGCAGCGCTTCGGCCGCTGCAACCGCCGCGGCGAGGTCGACGACGCGAAGGTGTTCTGGCTCGACCTCGACACCACGAAGAAGAACGCCTCCGCGCCCTACACCCCGGAGGAGCTCGACGCCGCACGCGCGCACCTCGAGGGCCTCGCCGACGCGCGCATCGCGGGCCTCCCGAAGGTGGAGACCGAGTGGCCCTCCACGGACCTCCCGCGCGCGAGCGACCTGCTCGATCTCTTCGACACGGACCCGGACCTCGACGGCAACTTCGTCGACGTCTCGCGCTGGATCCGCGGCAGCGGGTCGACGGACGCCAGCGTCTACTGGCGTACGCTCCCGAAGGCCGGCCCTGGCGCCGACGAGCCAGCGCCTCGCCCCGAGGAGCTCTGCCCGGTCGCCGTCCCCGCGCTCGCCGGCTTCGTCAAGAACCACCGAGGCTCGGTCTGGCAGTGGGACCCCCTCGAGGGCAGGTGGGCGCGCGCCCACATCGACCCCGGCGGACCGGCTCCGGGCTTCGTCACCGCCGGCAAGCGCTACCTCGTCGACGCGGCCGCCGGCGGCTACGACCCGGAGCTCGGCTGGGAAGAGAAAGCCAAGCCCACCCCGCCCGTCGAGGTCCCCACCGCGCCCCCAGAGCAGGCCTTCGAGGACGATCGGCGCTCCGAGCTGGCGGGCTACGTCCGCCTCAACGTCCACCTCCAGGACGCCCACGAGGCCGCCCGCGCACTCGTCGAAGCGCTCGATCTGCTGGACGCCGAGCGCGCCGAGCAGGTCGCCCGCGCCGCTGGCTGGCACGACCTCGGAAAGGCGCACCCGGTCTTTCAGCTCGCTGCGGGAGGCCCAGGGCGACCCAACGCGCTCCTCGCCAAGGCCGTGAGCTTCCGCCGCTACGAGCGCCGCGGCTTCCGCCACGAGCTGGTGAGCGCCCTGGCCGCCGTGGCCTCGGGTGAGAGCGACCTGGTGGCCTACCTCGCCGCCACCCACCACGGGAAGGTTCGCCTCGGCCTGCGACCGCTCCAGTGGGCCGACGGCGGCGAGAGCGAGGAGCTCCGCGGCGTGTGCGCGGACGACGCGCTGCCGCCCGTCGAGACCCCGACCGGCTCCTCGAAGGCGCTCGAGGCCATGCCGCTCGACCTCGCCCAGCTCGGCCGCGGCCCCAGCGGCCCCAGCTGGTCCGAGCGCGCGCTCCGCCTCCTCGACGCGCTCGGCCCCTTCCGCCTCGCCTACCTCGAGACGCTCGTCCGCGTCGCCGACTGGCGGGCCAGCGCCGACCCCTCCGAGCTGCAGGAGCCGACCGATGCCTGAGCTACGCCTGGAAGGCCTCGCCGAGCCCGTGCTCGCCAACTACCTCGCGGCCCTCGGCGTCTTCCGCGCGCTCGCCGAGCAGGCCGACCCCGAGGCCACGCTCCGCTTCGAGAGCACGGGCGTGCCCATCCTCGAGACGCGCCTCGAGCCCGACGCCTGGGTGCGCTGGGTGCTCGACGAGTGGCAGCCGAGCCCCATCGCCTCGCCCTGGAACAGCGGCGCCGGCTTCTACGGCTCGAGCAAGTCGGTGAAGTGCACCGACGGCGCGAAGCGAAACGGCGCGGAGCTGGTCGCCGCCACCACCGACGCGCGCCTCGCGACCTACCGGAACGTGCTCGCCTGGTGCGGCGCCTTCCTCGGCGCCACCGGCTACCCGGACGCGATGGAGAAGGACGCCTTCCTCGCGCAGCTCCGCAATGAGGCTCCGGAAGCGCTCCTCCCGTGGATCGACGCCATCGGCGTCGTCGAGGACCGCGACGGCCGCCGCGAGGCCCGCTTCCTGGCCCTCCTCGGCTCGGGCGGCAACGACGGCCGCCTCGATCTCGGCAACAACTACATGATCCACCTCTGCCGCCTGCTCGACCTGGAAGGCGGCCTCATCGACCGACCGAAGAAGCCCGCCGCCTGGTCCGAGGGGCTGCTCCGCGCGTTCCTCGGCGAGCGCGCGGTGGGCCTGCTGAACGACTCCGCCGGCCAGTTCGCGCCCTCCGGTCGCGCCGCCCCCAACTCGGACTCGGGGAGCAACTCCTACGAGGGCAAGAAGCAGCTCAACCCCTGGCTCTTCCTCTGGGCCGTCGAGGGCTCGCTCCTCTTCCGCGGCGCCACGACCCGTCGCCTCGGCTCCCACGGCCGCGCCAAGGCGGCCTTCCCCTTCCACGCGGACCGCATCGAGGCGGGCTTCGGCTCCGCCAGCCACGAGAAGGGCAAGGACGAGCTCTGGCTGCCCTTGTGGAACCGGCCGACCTCGGCGCCGGAGGTGGAGCGCCTCTTCGGCGAGGCCCGCGCGCAGGTCGGGCGCCGCCGAGCGCGCAACGGGCTCGACTACGCCCGCGCCGTGACCGGCCTCGGCGCCGTCCGGGGCCTGAGCGGCTTCCACCGCTTCGCCATCCTGGAGCGCGCCGGCCAGTCCAACATCGCCATCCACTCGGGCGTCTACTACGCGCAGTCGTCGCGTGTCGTCGACCGGCTGCGCGAGCTCGACCCCTACATCCTCCGCTACCAATCGCTCGCCGGCGGTGACCACGCCCCCGCCCGTTTCCGCAGCGCGCTCCGGCGCTTCGAGGACGCGACCCTCGAGCTCGCGAGGCGACCGGCGCCGGCCCGCGTCACCGCCCTGCTCGCCGCGCTCGGGCGCATGCGCCGCGAAGAAGCCGCCGGCCTGCCAGACGACAGCCGGCTGCCCCGCTTCACCCTCCGGAGCGCCGAGTGGCTCGATGGCGCCGAACAGAGCGCCGAGCTGCGCATCGCCACCGCCCTCGCCGCGCTCGACGATGGCGGCCCGTTCGTGCGCACGCGCGCCTACCTCTGGCCGAGCTCCGATCACGCCATCGAAGGCGCGCCCCGCTCGAACCTGGCGCAGCTCGCGACCGCGCTGCTCCGCCGGCGGCTCCTCGACCATCGTGACCCCGCCCCCCGAGACCGCGGTCCCCGGGAGCTCTGCAGGCCGGCCGGGGGCGAATCCGCCGTCCGGGCGAGCGACGTCGTGCTCTGGCAGGAGGGCCGCGTCGACGAGGCGCTCTGCCTCGACCTCTTCTGGTGCTTCGCGGAGCTCCCGGCCTCCGCGCTCCACGGCTGGCTTCGCCGCCAGCCCGTCGAACGCGCCCTCCCGCCGACGCTCTCGCGCGGCTGGATGCTGCTCCGCCTCGCCGTCGAGGGCGCGCTCCCCGACGTCCATCGGGCGCCCGTCCGTCCGCCCCGGGGCCTCCTCGAGGCGTGGTCGGCCCGCAACACGCGCCGCGCCGTCGAGCGCGCCACCCACGTGCTCCGCGCCGCCGGCCGCCCCCCGACTGCGCGCGGCCTCGACCGGGTGCTCGAGCGCGCGCCCACGCCCCGCGTCCTCGCCTCGCTCGCCCTCCCGCTCCCCGTGCCCCTTCTGGCCGCCATGGCCGACCTCATCCTCGCCCGCCCCGCGCGTGACGAACCGACTCCCAAGGAGATGACCCCGTGACCGATCCGCTCGCCCTCGCCGACCAGCTCCTCGGCGGCTCCACCGCCCGGCTCCTCTACGAGACCGACCTCCGCGTCCTCACCGGCAGCCGCTTCCAGCCCACCGGCTTCCCCGATCTCGGCGCGGCCCTCTACCCCGACCCGCACACCGGCGAAGACCGCCTGCTCGTCGAGTCCGCCCAGTCCATGGCGAACCGGCTCGAGAAGGTCTGCTGGGACGACGTCGAGGACGACCTGGTCGCCCCGCTTCGCGGCCTGCCTTACGTGCGCGTGAAGGGCGATGTCTCGAGCGCCTCCGTCCTCGAGGCGCATCGGCTGAACTCGCCGTACGTGCTCGCAGACGAGGACTTCAAGGCGGCGTTCGAGGACGCAGCTGAACTCACTAGCGGCCAGGTCGATCGCCCCACCTACGCCCGGGCGCTCCTCCACTACGACCCCAACTCGCTCGTCCACGGCTCCTTCATGTCGATGGTGAAGAAGGGCACGGCCCGCCTCGAGCGCATGCTCAGCGCCTTCATCGAGGCCGAGGGCGTGCAGATCGCAGCCAGCGGCGGGGTGAAGTTCGACCGCAACGACGTCTCCGGCAAGGACGCCGGTGGCTCCGCAGAGGGCTTCGGCAACGTGCCCTTCCACCGGAGCGAGTACGTCGCGCGGCGGATCTTCGCGGCCTTCAGCGTCGACCTGGCCGGGCTCCGGGGCCTTCGTCTCCCGGCCTGCGGCGCGCAGGTCGTGCTCCTCCTCGCGCTCTACAAGATCGCCCGCTTCCTGGACGCGCCGCAGCGGCTCCGCACCGCCTGCGACCTCGAACGCGACGCCGAGGCGACGCCGAAGGTGCGCCCGGAGAGCTTCGAGCTGCCGAGCGTCGAGGCGCTCCAGGAGGCGTTGCCGAAGGCCATCGCGAAGTGCGCCGCGGAGGGCTGCTTCGCCGACCCGGCCGTGACCGAGGTGACCTACACCGCGAAGAAGAAGTCGAAGAAGTAGGCCGCCATGCCGGTCGCCCTCCATCTCCGCTTCCCCGCCGGCCGCTACCACGCGACCGGCTGGGGTCACCACGTCAATGAGGCCGCGCTCGACTGGCCGCCGGCGCCCTTCCGCCTGCTCCGCGCCCTTTACGCGCAGGCCTTCCGTCTCCCCGAGCGCCCGGAGCGCGAGCGGCTCGCGAGCCTCTTCGGCAAGCTCGCGCGGCCGCCCGCCTACCGCCTGCCCGACTACACCGAGGGACACACGCGCCACTACGTTCCGACCCAGACGATCCCGATCGAGAAGGGGCGCGTGCAGGTGCTCGACGCCTTCGCTGCGGTCCGCCCCACCGACACGCTCGTCGCCCAGTGGGACGCGAAGCTCTCGCCAGAGGAGGAGGCGCTCCTCGGCGCGCTCGCCGGCTCGCTGACCTACCTCGGCCGCGCCGAGTCCTGGTGCGAGGCGGTCCTCGGGGAGCCCGTCGAGGGCGCCGTCGGCCCGGGGGAGGGAGAAGGCGAGCCCGTGTCCCTCCTCGCCCTCTCCCGTGACTGCGACGACGTGCTCGCCAGCCTGGACACGCGGACCGACCTGCTCCGGAAGAAGAAGGCCGCGACTCCGCCCGGAACCACCTGGGTGCGCTACTTCGTGAAGCCGGCGGCCCGCCCCGTGCGCGCCCCTCGACACGCGCGGGAGCGCCCCACGGCGGCGCTCTTCCAGCTCGACGCCGGCGCCCGGCCGCGCATCCTCGACGCCGTCGAGATCGGCCATCGCTTCCGGCGCGCGCTCCTCTCGAAGCGCGGCGACGGCCCCGCCCCCGTGCTCTCCGGCAAGCAGGGACGAGAGGCCCGGGAGAGCGGCCATCGCCACGCGCATTACCTGCCCTTCGACCTCGAGGGAGACGGGCGCATCACGCACCTGCTGCTCTGGGCCGAGGAGGGCTTCGACGCGCCGGCGCTCGAGGCCATGAGCGCGCTCCGACGCGTCTGGCGGGCACGCGACCGGGAAGACGCCCTCCAGGTGAAGCTGCTCGATGTCGGTCCGCTCGAGGAGCTCGACGCGCTGCCCCTCCTCTCGGCGCGGGGAGCCCGCCGCTGGCGAAGCCACACCCCCTTCCTCCTGATGCGGCACCCGAAGCGGCGCGGGGGGCAGCTCCGCGACGGCCCCGAGGACCAGCTCCGCCGCGAGCTCGCCCACCGCGGGCTCCCCGAGGCCACACGCATCGAGCGCCTCGACGCCCCCGTCCTCCGGGGCCCCCGCGTGCGCTGGCTCGAGTACCGCCGCTGGCGCGGCCGCCACAGCCCCGCCGTGCCCAGCCCCTACGGCTTCCGCATCGAGCTCGGCGAGCCCATCCGCGGCCCCCTGAGCCTCGGCTTCGGCGCCCACTTCGGCCTCGGCCTCTTCGTGCCGGACGAAGGCGAGGAGCCGTGACCGACCCCGCCGAGAAGGGCGAGACAACCGCTGCCCGCTCCGCCGCCCCGCGGGCCAAGCACCTGAAGGGGAAGCTCCCGCTCGTCGGCGCGCCGCCGGAGCTGGTGCCGGCGCGCATGGTCAACGAGGTGCTCTATTGCGAGCGGCTCGCGTACCTCGAGTGGGCGCAGAAGGAGTTCGCCGACAACTTCTACACCGTGGAGGGACGCGCGGTGACGCACCGCCGCGTCGACCAGGGCGGCAAGCCACCCGAGGCGCCGTCGGCGGAGGCTCCCTGGGAGGCGCGCTCGGTCTGGCTCTCGTCGCAGGAGCTCGGGCTCACGGCGAAGGTCGACCTCGTCGAGGCGGACGGCGGGAAGGTGGCGCCCGTCGAGTACAAGCGCGGCAAGAAGCCGGACCTGGAGGAGGGCGCCTGGCTGCCCGAGCGGGCCCAGCTATGCGCGCAGGTGCTGCTCCTTCGTGCGCACGGGTACGAGTGCGAGGAGGCCTGGATCTGGTTCGCCGGGAGCCGGGCCAAGGTCGCCATCGCCATCGACGACGCGCTGGTGCAGACGACACGCGAGGCCATCGCGCGCGTGCGCCGGGTGGTCGCCGAGGCTCGGCTGCCGGACCCGCTCGTCGACAGCCCGAAGTGCCGGGGCTGCTCGCTGGCCTCCCTTTGCCTGCCGGACGAGGTCCACGCCCTCCGGGAGAGGGTCACCCGGCGCCTGCGTCGCCTCCACCCCTCGCGCGACGACCGCGCGCCGCTCTACGTCGCCGAGAACGGCGCCAAGGTCGGCGTCCGCAAGCAGCGCCTCGTCGTCAAGAGCCGCGACGGCTCGAAGGCCGAGGTGCGCATCCCGAACACTACGCACGTCTGCCTCTTCGGCAACGTGCAGGTCTCCACGCAGGCCATGCGCGCCCTGCTCTCGCGCGGCATCCCCATCGCGTTCTTCACCAGCGGCGGCTGGTACTCGGGCCGGACCCTCCCACACGACTCCAAGAACGTGGAGCTCCGCGTAGCGCAGTACCGGGCCACCGGCGACGAGGCGTGGCGTCTGCGGCTCGCCCGCCAGCTCGTCCGCGACAAGATCCTCAACGCGCGCACGCTCCTCCGCCGCAACCACGCGAGCCCCTCCGAGGAGGCGCTCTTCGAGCTGAAGCAGCTCGCGCGAAAGGCCGCCGAGGCGCCCTCGCGGCGCGCGCTCCTCGGCATCGAAGGCACAGCCGCGCGCCGCTACTTCGCGGAGCTGACGGGCATGCTCAAGGGCGCGCCCGAGGTGCTCGCCACCTTCGACTTCAACGGCCGGAACCGGCGCCCGCCGAAGGACCCCATCAACGCGCTGCTCGGCTTCGCCTACGCGCTCCTCACCAAGGACTGGGCGCTGACCTGCCAGCTCGTCGGCCTCGACCCGCTGCTCGGCTTCTTCCACGAGCCACGCTTCGGCCGGCCCGCGCTCGCGCTCGACCTGATGGAGCCGTTCCGCCCGCTGATCGCCGACAGCGCCGTCATCGGCGCCATCAACAACGGCGAGGTCGGTGCGCGGGACTTCCTCCTCTCGACGGTCGGCTGCAGCCTGACGGCTCGCGGGCGCCGGAAGCTCATCGGCGCCTACGAGCGGCGCATGAGCCAAACCATCACGCACCCCACCTTCGGCTACCGCATCAGCTACCGCCGCATCCTCGAGGTCCAGGCCCGCCTGCTCGGGCGGCACCTCCTCGGGGAGCTCGACGAGTACCCCAGCTTCCGCACACGATGAGCCGTCACGCCTACCTCGTCAGCTACGACATCGCCGACGACCGCCGGCGGACGCACATCCACGAGCTGTGCCGAGGCTACGGCGAGCGGCTCCAGTACAGCGTCTTCCGCTGCGACATGAGCCGTACCGAGCGAGTCGAGCTCGAGAGCGCGCTCTCGGAGGCGATCCACCACGAGGAGGACCAGATCCTCGTGATCGATCTCGGGCCTGTGGAGGGCCGCGCCCAGTGGTGCGTCCGTGCCATGGGCAAGCCCTACACGCCCCCTGACGGTGGGCCGGTCATCTTGTGACCCCCCGCGCGAGCGGTCCCGTGCGCTCCCGACCCCGGTCACCGCTCGCAGCCGCGCAACTCTTGAAAATCGAATAGGAAATTGCTCTCCTCCCCTCAGCCCACCCGTTCTTTGAGCCCCCCGAGCCCGGCTCCCTCCGGACCGCTCGCGATCCCCGCCCCAGCCCCTCGAGATCACTCGGGTCTCGAGAGACTCCTCTCCGTCGTCTCCAGACGACGGCCCCGTTGAAGCTAGAAGACAGATATAGAGTGATAGATGATCTGGGAAATTACTCTCCGTCGTCTCCAGACGACGGCCCCGTTGAAGCGCGGAGGAGGTCTCGCGCCCGCACCTCGATGCGGTCGAACTCCTCTCCGTCGTCTCCAGACGACGGCCCCGTTGAAGCGATGTTGTCTACCGTCCCTGGGTGCTTCCAAACAAGCCCTCTCCGTCGTCTCCAGACGACGGCCCCGTTGAAGCTTATCCCGAGACGGGCGGGTGGGATCTCGTTCTTGTGCTCTCCGTCGTCTCCAGACGACGGCCCCGTTGAAGCGCAGCGCGGCCATCACCGCCGCGAGCTACAACGCCTATGCGCTCTCCGTCGTCTCCAGACGACGGCCCCGTTGAAGCGGCGAGGACATGCCGCCCTTCCGCAAGCTGGAGGTGGTGGACTCTCCGTCGTCTCCAGACGACGGCCCCGTTGAAGCCGCAGTGCGCGCATGTCGCTGCGGTCGGTAGCCCCGAGGCTCTCCGTCGTCTCCAGACGACGGCCCCGTTGAAGCCGATGCTGTCGGGCGCGCCCGTGACGAACCTCCACCCGCCCTCTCCGTCGTCTCCAGACGACGGCCCCGTTGAAGCGCGCGCCGTGTCGTGGTGCCGCTGGCGCCGAGTGTCGCGGCTCTCCGTCGTCTCCAGACGACGGCCCCGTTGAAGCACCTCGCGGCGGAGCTCCACGACCTGGGCCTCGATGGCCTCTCCGTCGTCTCCAGACGACGGCCCCGTTGAAGCGTGATGTAGGCTCGGCCGACGCTCCGCCAGAGCCCGTGCTCTCTCCGTCGTCTCCAGACGACGGCCCCGTTGAAGCGTGGACAGCGAGACGGCGACTCGTAAGGGCAGCTACCAGCCTCTCCGTCGTCTCCAGACGACGGCCCCGTTGAAGCGACGAGCTCGCGGACCGCACGACTCGATCGGCCTGGCTGCTCTCCGTCGTCTCCAGACGACGGCCCCGTTGAAGCAGAGAACGACGCTCCAGAGCGCGCGCCATCGAGCATCACCGCTCTCCGTCGTCTCCAGACGACGGCCCCGTTGAAGCGATCACGTCAACCTGGGCAGTCGACGGGGCGGCCGGTCTCTCCGTCGTCTCCAGACGACGGCCCCGTTGAAGCACGACACGACCTTAGGCGTTGAAACACGGTCAACTGTTCTCTCCGTCGTCTCCAGACGACGGCCCCGTTGAAGCAACGCCTTTCTCCATTGGAAGATGCCGACTCAGAAGGTCTCTCCGTCGTCTCCAGACGACGGCCCCGTTGAAGCTTGAGGTAGAGCGGGTGGCTCGGCGCTCCACCCTTCGTGATCTCTCCGTCGTCTCCAGACGACGGCCCCGTTGAAGCGTGCAGCCCGGAGCACGTGTCCAGCCAGTGCCCCGCTCTCCGTCGTCTCCAGACGACGGCCCCGTTGAAGCGACCTCTCGGCGCCTTCGTCGATTCGAACAACGCGAACTCTCCGTCGTCTCCAGACGACGGCCCCGTTGAAGCCTGTCTGGATGCTCTTCTGCGGAACCCACTCATACTCCTCTCCGTCGTCTCCAGACGACGGCCCCGTTGAAGCCCCACGAGCACCACCCCCTCGCGAGCGCGCGTGAGCGCCGTGCTCTCCGTCGTCTCCAGACGACGGCCCCGTTGAAGCGCCGTGACCCACTCACCGGCCAGCGCGGTCGTCAGCCGGCCCTCTCCGTCGTCTCCAGACGACGGCCCCGTTGAAGCTCCAGCGTCTCGTCGTTGCGGCAGATGAGCTTCAGCCCTCTCCGTCGTCTCCAGACGACGGCCCCGTTGAAGCGGGAGAGCGAGCGCCGACTCCCACTCGTCGAGCAGGTCCTCTCCGTCGTCTCCAGACGACGGCCCCGTTGAAGCCACCCGCCGCCGTCGCACTGCCCGGTGGCCCGCTGGTAGGCTCTCCGTCGTCTCCAGACGACGGCCCCGTTGAAGCTTCGAAGAGCTCGCGAAGGCGGACGAGGATGCGTTCATCGGCACTCTCCGTCGTCTCCAGACGACGGCCCCGTTGAAGCCAAGTCACCCTTGTACTTACCACTCCTACCATATACCTCTCCGTCGTCTCCAGACGACGGCCCCGTTGAAGCCGCTTGTATCACATTGTCGTGGAAATGCCGGATGGGCGCTCTCCGTCGTCTCCAGACGACGGCCCCGTTGAAGCCGGCAATGACTCTCGCCGTCACGAAATGCTCGGCTAGTCTCTCCGTCGTCTCCAGACGACGGCCCCGTTGAAGCTCGACCAGTCAGGCCAAGCGCGAGCGGGTCAACTGGCTGCTGCTCTCCGTCGTCTCCAGACGACGGCCCCGTTGAAGCAGGCGGCCCGTTCCCTTCGGGGGCTTGGTACCTCCGCTCTCCGTCGTCTCCAGACGACGGCCCCGTTGAAGCGAGTGCGAGTGCCCGCCCGAGTGGGAGCTCGAGGACGGGTCTCTCCGTCGTCTCCAGACGACGGCCCCGTTGAAGCATGCCGAGGTCGCGGAGCACGAGCGAGGTCCCCTGCGCGACTCTCCGTCGTCTCCAGACGACGGCCCCGTTGAAGCCTGCAGCTCGACGTTCCCGCCGCGTGCACGGTGTCGCTCTCTCCGTCGTCTCCAGACGACGGCCCCGTTGAAGCGTCATCGGCCCGGACTTCGACGTCGCCCGCGACGCCCTCCTCTCCGTCGTCTCCAGACGACGGCCCCGTTGAAGCGTCATGTACTTGACGAGCTCCGCCTCCACGCCCTTGCCTCTCCGTCGTCTCCAGACGACGGCCCCGTTGAAGCATCGGCGGTCCGGCCGGCGTCTGGGAACTCTTCGTCGGGCTCTCCGTCGTCTCCAGACGACGGCCCCGTTGAAGCTCCAGCAAGGTCAAGAGTCGCGCCGGTCACGTCGCGGTTCTCACCCTCTCCGTCGTCTCCAGACGACGGCCCCGTTGAAGCCGGCAGGAGCGCGAGGGCTGGCTCGAGGACGAGTTTCACGACTCTCCGTCGTCTCCAGACGACGGCCCCGTTGAAGCCGCCACCACTGGCGATTGCGCTTTTGCGCTTCCACTCTTTCAGTCCTCTCCGTCGTCTCCAGACGACGGCCCCGTTGAAGCCAGCGTCGGAGGCGGAGATCCTCGGGTGGCGCACGGCGGACTCTCCGTCGTCTCCAGACGACGGCCCCGTTGAAGCCACGCCCTTGCGCACGGCCCTCACGTCCACGACCGGCTCTCCGTCGTCTCCAGACGACGGCCCCGTTGAAGCTGCCAGATCCGACCGCTGGAAGGGCCGCTCAGTGACCGCTTCTCTCCGTCGTCTCCAGACGACGGCCCCGTTGAAGCACCAGAGTCGGCGGGAACTGTGACCTCACCATCTGACCGGTCCTCTCCGTCGTCTCCAGACGACGGCCCCGTTGAAGCCTGACGCTATTCGGCCACCGTTTGGCCACCTGTCGTCTCTCCGTCGTCTCCAGACGACGGCCCCGTTGAAGCACCGTCCCGTGGATCTGGCCAAGCGCCCGCAGCTGCGCCTGGTGCTCTCCGTCGTCTCCAGACGACGGCCCCGTTGAAGCAACTGGCGGCCGTACCGAGGGTGCACGGTCCATGCGCCCTCTCCGTCGTCTCCAGACGACGGCCCCGTTGAAGCGACGTCCAGGCGCTCGACACCGAGCTCCGCGCCATCCTCCTCTCCGTCGTCTCCAGACGACGGCCCCGTTGAAGCGTCAAGCAGCTCGGCGCGCACGTCGTGAGCGAGCAGCGCGCTCTCCGTCGTCTCCAGACGACGGCCCCGTTGAAGCTTGCGGCCGGCGCTGCCGCTCCGGATCTTCTCCACCTGGCCTCTCCGTCGTCTCCAGACGACGGCCCCGTTGAAGCGCCGGAGTGAGCTGGCCGACGGTACGGAGCGAGTGCCTCTCCGTCGTCTCCAGACGACGGCCCCGTTGAAGCGTGGAGCGTCGAGAAGGCCGCAGATTCATCCCGGCCAAGCCTCTCCGTCGTCTCCAGACGACGGCCCCGTTGAAGCCGGGCGCACGTCGCGGAGACGGCCTCGAAGCGTGCCTGGCACTCTCCGTCGTCTCCAGACGACGGCCCCGTTGAAGCTAGGCGTAGCGGCCGCGCACGGGCTGCACCACCGCGTCGTCGCTCTCCGTCGTCTCCAGACGACGGCCCCGTTGAAGCGCCTTCTCGATCGACACCACCGAGGCCTCGACCAGGAGGTTCTCTCCGTCGTCTCCAGACGACGGCCCCGTTGAAGCCTCGACGAGGTGGCGGCGTTCCCGCACGGCTCGCACGACGACTCTCCGTCGTCTCCAGACGACGGCCCCGTTGAAGCCTCCGCCGCACGCCCAACGACATCGAGCTCGAGCTCCCCGACTCTCCGTCGTCTCCAGACGACGGCCCCGTTGAAGCCGCGAGAGCGGGGGGGTTCGCGGGAAGCCCATGGTCAGGCGCTCTCTCCGTCGTCTCCAGACGACGGCCCCGTTGAAGCTCCGGCATCGTCCGCGTGACGACCGCGACCTCCTGACCTCTCCGTCGTCTCCAGACGACGGCCCCGTTGAAGCAGCGCACCGCCGCCGCGCTGGAAATGCCGGTTACGATCTCTCTCCGTCGTCTCCAGACGACGGCCCCGTTGAAGCGGTCCTTGGCCTTCACCCGCAAGGTACGGCGCCTATCGGCTCTCCGTCGTCTCCAGACGACGGCCCCGTTGAAGCATGACCGAGCGCTTCGCGGGGCGCGAGTTCGGGCCCGACGACTCTCCGTCGTCTCCAGACGACGGCCCCGTTGAAGCGTGATCAACAGGACCAGCGACGCGAACATCACCCTCGAGCTCTCCGTCGTCTCCAGACGACGGCCCCGTTGAAGCATCTCCCCGTACCCCTTGACCCCGAGGCTTCGGGCGTGCGCGCTCTCCGTCGTCTCCAGACGACGGCCCCGTTGAAGCTGCCACTCGTCGGAACGGCAGGCGTCCGCCCACCACCCGACCTCTCCGTCGTCTCCAGACGACGGCCCCGTTGAAGCCCGAGGAGGATCTTCGCGAGCTCGGCCACCGAGCCGGCCATCCTCTCCGTCGTCTCCAGACGACGGCCCCGTTGAAGCCATCGGACCGCCGCCGCGGTGAAGGCCGGGTTGTCCTGGCTGCTCTCCGTCGTCTCCAGACGACGGCCCCGTTGAAGCTCAACGAGCGGTGGCTGGCTCATCAGCGACCGGGAACCTCTCCGTCGTCTCCAGACGACGGCCCCGTTGAAGCCCCCGGTCGTAGACCCCCTGGCCTCGCGGCGGACGACTCTCCGTCGTCTCCAGACGACGGCCCCGTTGAAGCGGTCCTACTCCGCCGCCAGTCAGACCGCGGACATTGACTCTCCGTCGTCTCCAGACGACGGCCCCGTTAAAGCCAGTCGATCAGCACGA
Source organism: Sandaracinus sp. (assembly GCA_002699025.1). Lineage (GTDB taxonomy): Bacteria > Myxococcota_A > Polyangia > Polyangiales > Houyiibacteriaceae > Houyiibacterium > Houyiibacterium oceanicum. The sequence continues at coordinate 107,494 of PABA01000089.1, forward strand.
GATCGCCGTCCGCGCCCCGCCCGGCCTCTCCGTCGTCTCCAGACGACGGCCCCGTTGAAGCCTGTTCCTGCCACCACTGGTAGGTGTCCGGATCCCACACCTCTCCGTCGTCTCCAGACGACGGCCCCGTTGAAGCATGGTGCCCGTGACGCGGTCGAGAGAGCGGCAGTGGATCCTCTCTCTCCGTCGTCTCCAGACGACGGCCCCGTTGAAGCCTCATCATGTCGCACGCGCTGCTGACCCCGCGGCTCGGCGCTCTCCGTCGTCTCCAGACGACGGCCCCGTTGAAGCATCCGGATGACCAACGCCGTGCTCGGCGTGTTGGAGCGCCTCTCCGTCGTCTCCAGACGACGGCCCCGTTGAAGCGTGAGGATGGCCGCGCGCTTCTCGAGCGGACGCATCGGCTCCTCTCCGTCGTCTCCAGACGACGGCCCCGTTGAAGCGAGCTCGGCGCCTTCCTCGACGGCCTCCTCGAGGAGCCCCCTCTCCGTCGTCTCCAGACGACGGCCCCGTTGAAGCGCGACCGACGCCGTCACCGAGGCAGAGGTCACCTACCTGACTCTCCGTCGTCTCCAGACGACGGCCCCGTTGAAGCGATCCTGGTACGGCCGCGAGATGAGTCGCAAGCTCGGAGCTCTCCGTCGTCTCCAGACGACGGCCCCGTTGAAGCGTTCGCAGACGCTCGGCGGCGTCCTCGGTGAGCTTGGCCACTCTCCGTCGTCTCCAGACGACGGCCCCGTTGAAGCTGCAAGAAAATAGACCAGCTACACGACGCAGACTGGACTCTCTCCGTCGTCTCCAGACGACGGCCCCGTTGAAGCCTCTGCGTGTCGCGGAGCGCGTCGAGCACGCGCTGGAGCCTCTCCGTCGTCTCCAGACGACGGCCCCGTTGAAGCTACAGGGATGTCATAGTCAGAATTCATGGGCCCCACGACTCTCCGTCGTCTCCAGACGACGGCCCCGTTGAAGCGAGCTTACCGGCGGCGAACGTGGCGTGCTTGGGCCCGTGGACTCTCCGTCGTCTCCAGACGACGGCCCCGTTGAAGCAAGAAGGACCCCGAGCGCGCGGCGAACATCAGGCTGGTCTCTCCGTCGTCTCCAGACGACGGCCCCGTTGAAGCCCCTCGAGCTCCGGGCGGCCGCACCGGCCCAGCGCCGACTCTCCGTCGTCTCCAGACGACGGCCCCGTTGAAGCGTTTCGTCTGCCCGGCTTCCAGTTCCCTCCTCAGCCCAGCTCTCCGTCGTCTCCAGACGACGGCCCCGTTGAAGCACAGGCCTCGGCGGCCGTGCTCCCATGATGCCGCGGCATCTCTCCGTCGTCTCCAGACGACGGCCCCGTTGAAGCCGTGAGTACGACGGCACCACCGGCGTGGGTAGCTCGGCTCTCCGTCGTCTCCAGACGACGGCCCCGTTGAAGCAGGCTCTTCGGGTCCACGTACTCGTCAGGGGCGACTCTCCGTCGTCTCCAGACGACGGCCCCGTTGAAACGCGTCGGAGTAGTAGAGCTCGAGGGCGAGGTCCTCGGCCTCTCTCCGTCGTCTCCAGACGACGGCCCCGTTGAAGCCTCATGCGAAGAGCCTCGCGAGGCAGCCGAGGGGGCGGGCGGCTCTCCGTCGTCTCCAGACGACGGCCCCGTTGAAGCACGACGTGCGTCAGCGGGAGGCCCTCGCGGAGCTCGACTCTCTCCGTCGTCTCCAGACGACGGCCCCGTTGAAGCCAGGTGCCGCGGCAGCGGGCCCCGGGGCGGCCCCAGGCCTCTCCGTCGTCTCCAGACGACGGCCCCGTTGAGGCGCTGAACGCCTCTCCGTCGTCTCCAGACGACGGCCCCGTTGAAGCCCTATCAGTCGGCGCGACTCGCCGCCTGTATTGCATCTCTCCGTCGTCTCCAGACGACGGCCCCGTTGAAGCCTGCGGTGGCAGTGGGCCCCGGTCCCGAAGGGGGTGCGCCCTCTCCGTCGTCTCCAGACGACGGCCCCGTTGAAGCTCCCTCCGCGTCGCGGTGCTGTAGCTGGTAGCTAACTCTCCGTCGTCTCCAGACGACGGCCCCGTTGAAGCCGTCTCCCCGGCGCCCACACACTTGATAGCCTGTCGCTCTCCGTCGTCTCCAGACGACGGCCCCGTTGAAGCTTCTATGAGGTCAAGGCGACCGCTCCGTGTTCTGACGTTCTCTCCGTCGTCTCCAGACGACGGCCCCGTTGAAGCCGCGCACGTGTGCGCACGCCTAGGACGGCGACCAAATGGCCGCTCTCCGTCGTCTCCAGACGACGGCCCCGTTGAAGCGGAGTGGCTCCCTACAGGGAGATTCGTCTGGTAAAGGCCCTCTCCGTCGTCTCCAGACGACGGCCCCGTTGAAGCGACGCGGTCGTCCGCGATCTGGACGAAGCAGGTTTCCGTGTGCTCTCCGTCGTCTCCAGACGACGGCCCCGTTGAAGCGAGCGCTGGTCCGCTGGGCGCGGTCGCGAGGCTACAGCGGGCCCGCTCTCCGTCGTCTCCAGACGACGGCCCCGTTGAAGCGGGCGAGCGATTCGTGACCCTCACGGTGCCGCACTCGGGCGCTCTCCGTCGTCTCCAGACGACGGCCCCGTTGAAGCGACGGGATGGCGCTCGAGCTGGTCCGCTGGCACGGCTCCCGCTCTCCGTCGTCTCCAGACGACGGCCCCGTTGAAGCCCTGGTCCGCGGCGTACTCGGGCGCCGCTCCACGATCCAGGCTCTCCGTCGTCTCCTGACGGCGGCACCGTTGAAGCGCGCAGTTCGAGGGCGCGCGGGGCCTTGGCGCCCTCTCCGTCGTCTCCTGACGGCGGCACCGTTGAAGCCCTAGGTATGCGCGCAATCGCGCACCGTGTCAGTGTGCGCTCCTCTCCGTCGTCTCCTGACGGCGGCACCGTTGAAGCGCGTGGACCCGGCCTGGTACGGCGGCGACGACGCGGTGGTGCTCTCCGTCGTCTCCTGACGGCGGCACCGTTGAAGCGAGCGGAGGTGGTCGAGGGGCGCCGTCAGCAAGGGCAGCTCTCCGTCGTCTCCTGACGGCGGCACCGTTGAAGCCACTTCACCTGGTCTGGGAGAACGACGTTACTCATTGCGGCTCTCCGTCGTCTCCTGACGGCGGCACCGTTGAAGCCGTCTACAGGCTAGCCCGGCGCCGCTCCCTAGTAGCCTCTCCGTCGTCTCCTGACGGCGGCACCGTTGAAGCGAGAGAAGGAACAGGTGCTCGTGGCCCCGCCCCGGGCGGTCTCTCCGTCGTCTCCTGACGGCGGCACCGTTGAAGCACGATCCGGACCTTCGCGTAGGCGTCGGCGACGTTGCTCTCCGTCGTCTCCTGACGGCGGCACCGTTGAAGCTGAACCTCTTCCTCGGCCTCATCGGCCTCCCCGAGCTCTCCGTCGTCTCCTGACGGCGGCACCGTTGAAGCTGCGTCGCGTAGATCGTCTCGGCGCCCATGCGACCGGCGACTCTCCGTCGTCTCCTGACGGCGGCACCGTTGAAGCGCGCAGTGTGACACGGTCCGCGTCTTCTGGCCCCCTCCCTCTCCGTCGTCTCCTGACGGCGGCACCGTTGAAGCGAGTGTTGCTCTCACTCGGGGCGGCCCGGGTATGTGTGCTCTCCGTCGTCTCCTGACGGCGGCACCGTTGAAGCACATCACGATTGGAGGGTTCCACTTTTGGTAAGCCACTCTCCGTCGTCTCCTGACGGCGGCACCGTTGAAGCGGCGACGACGCGCCCCGCATCCGCCTGAAGCCGACCCTCTCCGTCGTCTCCTGACGGCGGCACCGTTGAAGCGCCAGGCCGTCGAGGCGGATCAGCAGGTCGAGGGCGCGCGCTCTCCGTCGTCTCCTGACGGCGGCACCGTTGAAGCAACTCGTAGCTGCCCGCCGTGAGGCGTCGCAGATCTGCCGCCTCTCCGTCGTCTCCTGACGGGTAACCGTTCAGCCCCCTGCTTGAGCGCGTGATCCTGCCCGTGCGACTCGGAGTTCATGACGACGACAACCGAGTCCCTGGCGCAGAAGATCGAGACC